>NZ_JBALDN010000078.1:0-97430 GCF_036917375.1 Nostoc sp. | reverse complement strand
CTATCGAGTCGGTGCAAGTTTTTTCTAATCAGCACCTTAATGGCTCGATAGCTTTCTTGTCTATTCCCTCAACTAAAAATTGTCCGGAGTATTGTATTTAGTTACTTACTGATACTAAATTGCGAGAATAACTAGTAACCAATGCCCCATGCTCCTCAAGAGTGTTGAGTGGGAAATCTTACTTTTTTACTCAGGACTGAGAACGGGCTAAATGCCGCGCTAACGGAACTTTGAACTGTTTTACCCCATGCCCAATGCTCAAATTCCTAAGTATTTTGCTCAATAACCGTGCCACTATAGAAAATAGAGCTGCAAATTGAGCAATAGGAAGACTAAAGAACACTGTGCAGATAACATTCTTAGGGACGAGTTCCGGTGTACCCACGCGATCGCGCAATGTTTCCAGTGTCGCTCTGAGATTACCCCAAAGGGCAGAACTGTGGTTATTCGACTGTGGCGAAGGTACTCAGCATCAAATTATGCGGAGTGAACTGAAAATCAGTCAACTCTCCCGAATTTTTATCACCCACATGCACGGCGACCATATCTTTGGCTTGATGGGACTTCTTGCTACTTGCGGCTTGGCTGGCAATGTGGAACGAATTGATATTTATGGCCCACCTGGATTAAATGATTACATTCAATCCGCCTCACGTTATTCCTACACGCATTTTTCTTACCCAATCAAAGTTCACGCCATCCGTCCAGGGATAATTTATGAAGACGATGACTTCACCGTGAGCTGCGGTAATTTGCATCATCGGATTACAGCTTTTGGCTACCGTGTAGCCGAAAAAGACCGAGCCGGGCGCTTTGATGTGGAAAAAGCCAAGGCGTTGCAAATTCCTCCTGGTAGAGTTTATGGTCAACTCAAGCGGGGTGAAACAGTTACGCTTACTGATGGACGGGTGATTGATGGCACTCAATTGTGCGGCCCTACAGAAATTGGTCGGAAGATTGCCTATTGTACAGACACAATTTATTGTGATGGTGCAGTGGAATTAGCTCATGATGTCGATGTATTAATTCACGAAGCAACCTTTGCCCATCAAGATGCAGATATGGCTTTCCAGCGGTTACATTCCACAACCACAATGGCAGCGCAAACAGCTTTAGCTGCTGGGGCGCATCGACTGATTATGAGTCATTTCAGTCCCCGCTATGCTCCCGGAAATACTTTAGAGTTGAAGGATCTCCTCAAAGAAGCTCGTGCTATTTTTCCCCGTACTGATATGGCTTACGATTTTATGATTCATGAAGTACCCAGACGGCGGGAAGTAGAGTTAACCAAGGTAGGCGTTTAAATTTTGGACTTTCCTGCGGAACCCACGCGTAGCTTGCTTTCCCGGAAGGGTACGGCTACGCTCAGTCTAACGATTTTAGATTTGAGATTTCTTATTGAACGCTTCTAATCTAAAATCTAAAATAACTAGGTTCTATCTTAAATTTTAAAAGTCCCAATCATAAAATCAAGCAAATAAACAGTAGCTTTGTTTTCCGAGTAAGTCAATTATTTAACCAACAATTTACAGTTAACTAGATGTATCAAGAATATACAAATAGTATGGTTTAAATATTTTTATCAATGTGTTTTTTCTCTTACAAGTTATCAAAATAACTTTAATATATCTAGTAAGATTGTGAGTTAGATAGTTTTATACTCAAATACTTAGGAAAAATAATTAATTTTTCGTCAAGATTTTTATTCCTTAAATAAAATATTTATTAAAAATTTATCCTTCTAACACTGATTCAGAATTTATATGTATGAATTGATGAACATGAAAGCGCCAGTTGGCATAATGTTGTGCCAAATTAGCTTGTCATTATTGGAAGAAGAATTAAGTATGCGATCGCAGCTATTAGGTGTAAAAAATCATTTCATATTTTTCATAAATCTTCCAAATAAATATAGTGTTTCGATATTAGAGGAGTTTAATAGTGGCTAAGACTAGTCTGAATCAAGAGCAACAGGTTACTACTTCAACACAAGGCGCAGTTGACATCAGACAACTATCTACTATTTTGCTTCGCCGACGCTTTCTGATCTTTGGGGTTTCCTGTGTAGTTATGTCAGTTGCTAGCCTCTTGGCTATCAATGCCAAACCCACTTACCAGAGCAATATGCAGATATTGGTGAATTCCAATTTATCTGAAGGAGCCCAGTCAAATACTCAGGTTACTAATTCAAATTCTCAAGTTATTGATTCCACTACTCAGATGAAACTCATGCTGAGTTCTAAGTTGCTTCAGAAAACTGTAGATTTACTCCATTCTGATTATCCCAATCTTACCTTACAAGACATCAATGGTCAAAAAGACCATAATCAAAAAGTACCTTTAGAAGTAACTCCAGAAGCGGGAGGCATAGGAGCAAATAAAGTTTTTAATCAGGCATTTAAAGTTTCTTTTCATGATGACGATCCAGTAAAAGCACAAAGAGTACTTCAAGCGCTACAGAAAGTCTATCAAAACTACAACAAACAGCAGCAAAAAGAACGTCTGAATCAGGGATTAGCTTTTGTAAATACTCGCCTACCTGAAATCAAAAAAGAAGTAAGTAAAGCTGATAAAAACTTAGAACAGTTTCGCAAAAAACATAACTTACTCGATCCCGAAGTCCAAAGTAAAATTCTACTAGAATCTCTAGCCGATATTCAACAACAATTACAAACCACTCGTGCCAACCTTCAAGATGTAAACGCTCGCTACGATAATCTAGAGCAACTAATAGCGTCTTCGTCCCAGCAAAATACACTACTATCTTCTCGTTTAAATCAGTCAAGCCGCTATCAAGCATTATTAAGTGAAATTCAAAAGACCGAACTAGCGTTGGCTAAAGAGCGGCTCCGCTATACAGATGATTATCCATCGGTACAAAAATTAAAACAGCAACGCCAAAGTCAACTGTCTCTATTACGAGAAGAGGTGAAAACTATTACTAATAGCAGTATGGAAAAACCCTTATTCAAAGGACAAATGCTAGGGGTCGATCCAGCGCTTTTAGATGAGTTTGTTTTGGTACAGACAAGTGTTTTAGGGCTAACCGCCAATGAAAAAAATCTAGTCGAGTCAGAACAGCAACTACGCTCTGAGCTAAACAAATACCCAAGCTTAATAGCAGAGTATAATCGTCTACGGTCAAAGGTAGAAACTAGTCGCAAAAACCTTGAACAACTAATCCAAGCGCAACAGTCATTAGGACTAAAAATTGCTCAGGAAGGATATAACTGGCAAGTTTTGGCAGAACCTTCTCCTGGTATTTATATGGGTAACAACAGATTATTCTTTTTGGTTGGAGGAGCAGTAATTGGACCGATTTTAGGTATTTTAGCAGCCCTGATTTTGGAAAAGTTTAATGACGCTATTTATTGTGCCGGAGATTTAAAGAAACTGACTAACCTACGTGTATTGGGATCGGTACCAAAACTACCCTCACGTGGCATCAAAAAGCGGCGCATAGGGCTGCCTTGGAATATCAGAAGAAGCTCAGATTCTTCTGTAATAGAAGCTAGTCATAAATTGCCCGTCCATGAAACTTTGGATATGATCTACCAAAATATTCAAATATTAAAATATCCCTTACCATTCAAGTCGCTGATGTTTACTTCCGCACTACCAGGGGAAGGAAAGACAACCTTAGTATTAGGGCTTGTAGCTAGCGCTGCGCGGATGCATAGACGGGTATTAGTAATTGATGCCAACCTACATAATCCTAGCCTACACAAAATATTGGAACTATCCAATGATTGGGGACTCTCTCTGTTATTAGTTGATGAGACAACTACTCATTTTCAAGATTACATCCAGCCGATTCACCCCTCTATTGATATTTTGACTGCTGGGCCAGAACCAGAAGACACGGTGAAGTTGCTCAGTTCTCAACGGATGAAAGAACTAATAGAGCTATTTGAGCAAAGTTATGACCTAGTACTCATAGATGCTCCATCTATTTTAGGCACGGTTGATGCCAGGATTGTGGCATCTTTTTGCAGTGCTATTGTCATGGTAGAGCGTATGGGGAAAGTGACTCGAACTGAACTGACTCAAGCAACAGAAATTTTGAGTAAGTTGAATTTAATTGGAATTATCGCTAATGAAGCGAGCAATTCTCAAAAGGTGTTGGCATCGTAAATCGAAGAATAAAAGTTTCTCTTCCACAGCAGTAAGATTTGGACGATTCACTTTCCCTAATTTCTGATTTCTACCTGATAGCTAAAGTAAAATGCATAATTAGTAGGAGGTGGCAACCTCCTGCGTTGGAGAACTGTCTCATCTTAAAGTAGTAGACGCCATAATCCATAGCGTCTATTAGATACTAGTGTGATTAGATGATCGGTATGAAATTCCAACTTTACTTAGGCTCTTTATTTTCTCAGATTAAAGTACGTTATTGGTGGGTAAGTATATTTTTGTGGATAGCTTTGGTTGCCCCAGCCCAAGCGTCTGTAATCCTGCGCGTGGCAATTGAGAGGGGTGTTAATCAGGTAAAAGTGGGCAGTTCCACCACTGGCATCGTTAAGGATAGTACTGGCCGGACTCTCGGACAGTTACCAGCGATGAGTGCATATTATGCCCAAGCCGTTCCTGGCGGTGTTGCTTTAGATAAGTGGCAGTCTGGTTTGTTTTGGATTGAGCCAACTGGTAAAGGATTTGTTTATATTGGCGATCGCTGGTATCGAGGCAGAACTCTGGTTGTCCCCACAGAGAAGGGCTTAACCGCTGTTAACTGGGTTGACGATCAAGAATATCTCTACAGCGTTCTTGGTGGGGAAATGGATGCTAGCTGGCCCCAAGAAGCTTTAAAAGCCCAAGCGATCGCAGCCCGCACTTACGCCCTCTACGAACGAGAAAGACAACGGAATAATCCCGTTTACGATTTAGGCAATACCCCCGATCGCTGGCAAATTTACAAAGGTGTCATCAGTGAATCTCCAGCGACTTACGCCGCAGTGGATTCCACACTAGGGCAGGTACTAACTTACAAAAACCGGATTATTCTCTCAGTCTTTCACGCTTGTTCTGGGGGACACACCGAAAACGTAGAAGATGTTTGGGGAAGCAGCGAACCTTATCTACGTGCTGTTCAAGACTACGATCAAAATATCCGCGAGTGTAATTGGGTGAAAACCTTCTCGCCTAGTGAAATTAGCGCTAAATTTCCAGAGGTGGGTAGCGTGACGGCCATGACTCCAGAGACATACTCACCTTTTGGCAGTGTTAAAGTTTTAAAAATTGTCGGCAACAAGGGCACGAAGGTGTTACAGGGCGAAGAAGTGCGAACAGCCCTGAAGTTAAAAAGTACCAAATTTAGCGTCACTAAGGGCGCTGATGGTAGTTTTGTACTGCAAGGGCTTGGCTACGGTCATGCTTTAGGTATGAGTCAGTGGGGGGCGTACAATCTGGCTCGGCAAGGAGTAAACCATCTGCAAATCTTGGGACATTATTATCAAGGTGTAGCTCTAACACCAATTCAGGCGAAGTAATCAGGGATTGGGCGTTAGGAGTGCTGAGTGCTGAGTGCTGAGTGCTGAGTTAGGAGTTAAGAGTTAGGAGTGCTGAGTTAGGAGTTAAGAGTTAAGAGTTAGGAGTTTTGTTTATCTCCTTGTCCCCTAACTTCCTCACTCCCTCACTCCCTGCTCCCCTGCTCCCCTGCTCCCCCCCCTGCCCCTCTGCTTCCTATTCCCCACTCCCACGTTCTAAGCGCCGTTGCCACTCAGCATCAATTTGTGCAGAACGCTCAACTTCTTGGTCGAGTAAGTCAGTTTCGCTGGAATACACTAAATCTTCGTTGCCAATAACTTTTTCTGTTGCAAATTGTTGGGCATAGTTAATTTTTTGTTGCAAAAGTGCATCAGGACTTGCCAATACCCTTGCTCTGGAAAGGCGATCGCGGTTGCGATCGCCTATTTTGCGGTTACGCCACCCAATCCAGAAATAACGCAATAACGGTATACCTAAAAAACCTGCTCCGTAAGCCAATAGCAGCCAATAAATTCCTTGTACAAAAGCTACCAGTCCGCCTAATTGGATGGCAACAGTTCCATCTCTCAATAAACTTCCCAGTACTAAAGCACCAACAAAATTTAGTATCCCTAACCCAGCACTCAGCATAATTTGCCCAGAACTTGCGGCACTAAAACGCCAGGGAAATTCCTCCAAATGATCTGATATTGCATAACGGCGCTTTTTAACTGCACTCACCTGCAACTCTGGGAAGTAATAAACAATTTGACCTTCTGGACTTACCCCTGGTTGCCCATTAAACCGCGTGAGAACGGGCAGCATATAATCTTCGTACTCTCTTGTGTATCCCTGGCCAATATTATCCAAATATGGGGCAATTTGTTCTGCTACTACTGCACCACGGTTACTCCGAATCACCGTAGCAATTTCTTGCCAGCGACGTTCTTCTAAGTTTGCATTAGGATTACCATCGCCAAACAAAAACGAAAACACGGCTTCAAAGAAATTCAGATTGCTTTCTTCCGGGCTTTCACGTCGTCGTTCTTGGTAGTGGGTGTCATAATTTGGGCTAAGATACCAAAATAAATTTGGAAAATAGAAGAAGCCCCCACCGCCAGAATTACTACCCCGATTGTCGCCGTCACGATCTGAATTGATAGAGGTAATGATAATGAAGATGGTAACAGTTATCAGGGCGATGGAAACAGTTAAGAAAATTCCAAAAGAAATGCGAATCAGGTAAAACAGAACACTCCAGACCTTTTTCCACCATTCTTGCAATCGTAGCCGGAAGTATTTATTACGCAAAATTGCTCGAAAATTTTGTGGAAAGAGGAAAACTATATCACCTGAATCCGCTACCTGTAAATGTCCGCCAGCATCAGATGCCAGGGCTAACAAGCTTTGATTAGCTTCAGCGACGTTCAATCCTGCCTGAGTTGCCACATCACCAACAGTGACACGGTAGCCCAGTTGTTCCACAGCCTGCATGATGGTGGGACTGGGAGCCATTGCTCTCCCCTCCTATTGAAAATTATTCCTTTTCTTAAGTATAAAGTTTTATTTTGAGCGACTTAGCTGGGATAGAGGTAACAATTCAAAATTTAAAGTGTTGACGTTTGGTCTTAAACTCTTTAATTGACTAGACAATCAACAAACGATCGGACACGCAAAATGATATAATTACTTGCCTCAGCTTGGTTAAATCAGCAAATTTTCTGCTCAAATATGGTTCAATATACTCTCGCTCAAAGCCCAGAAATTATCCTTACTGTTTCTGGAAAAGATTCAGCCAAAGCCCGTGATAAAGCAATGGATCAGCTAATGGAACTGATGGATGCAGGTAAGTTACCCACAGAATTGGAAGAAGGATTTGGCCCTCAACAATTGATTGAGGTAAAAGAGTCAACTATTGATACTGGTAGTGGTGAGGATACGATTACACAAGCTGTCCAGATTCTGAGTAACTTGGCGACGCTCAAGCTGAAAGTTCAGGAATCACGAGCTGAAGCGTTGGAAATTCGCAAAGCTGTCGATATTCTGTTTACCGATGACTCGGTGACAGAAGAGGAAATTACTCGACTCAAGGAAGGTTTTAAAGTTCTCAAAAATTTTGCCCAAGCGAATGTGCGTTACCAGGAAGCGCGAGCTAAAGCAGAACTGGCTCGGAAGACTCTAGACCAAGCTCTTAAATCTCCCGATAAGTAACATTTACAGAATTATATGCATTAAGATATATCTTATAAAATGCAATTAAATAATCAAAAAGACAGGCTATTATGCCTGTCTTCAGATTAACTGGGGCGCTAGGATTCGAACCCAGGGATGGCGAGACCAAAACCCGCTGCCTTACCACTTGGCGACGCCCCAACAATTTAACTATGGTTAATATAACACTTATGCCTGGGTTAATGTCAAGTACTTTAATAGTTGATTTCAGATAATTGGTTTTTACAGCTGGATAGTGATTGGTGGGAATTCTTGTACTTGACTTCTTTCATCACTTTCAGTTGAATCCTTGAATCTTCGTGCTTCAGGCAGAAAATTCTTTCCTTAGCATCTAAAATCTGGTTCTCTTGATGATGAACCGTTTAGAGTCTGTCTTATCCCAATTATCTTTTTCTTTAATCCCCAGTCTCGTGAAGAAAGACCCCTGCAATCCGACTTGATGATAGTAGCTGCTTAGTAGCCAACCATATAAAGAGTGGAATAGTCTTACCATAGCGGCCGCAAAGTCGGCGCGGTTCTTGAATCCATCGATACAGCCATTCAAGCCCTAAGTCTCGAACTATGCGGGGTGCGCGCTTATGAATTCCGGCATAAACTGGGAAAACTCCACCCAGTCCAATCATTACAGCTTGTATTTTGCCCTTATGTTGAGCTATCCAATTTTCTTGTTTGGGACATCCCAAAGACACTAAGACAGCGCTTGCACCACTAGAGTTAATTTTTTTAACTAAGGCTTCGTCTTCAATTTCAGTTAGAGGACGAAAGGGTAGAGGTTCCATTGCCGCAATCTTTATCTGCGGAAATTCCTTCTCTAACCTGTTTTGCATCCTAGACAGAATTTCTGTTTGGGAACCTACAAAGAAAATGCTCAGATTTTGTGTTTGAGTTAGCTGACACAATGCGAGAAAAATATCCATCCCTGCCACACGGTCTTGGTAAAGCGCTCCCATTTTTCGCATCATCCATACCAGAGGCATACCATCAGGAGTAACTATATCTGCATTTCGCAATATGGTAGCAAACTCTGGATTCCAATGGGCTTCAATGAGCATGTGTACATTGGCTACATATACAGTTTTACTCTCACGCCTACTCGCCCACTTCACTATTGTTTGTATCTGGTCGTCAAACCGTAAAGCAGTAATAGGAAAATCAAGCACTTTTTTAGTAGGTAGAAGCACTCTGGCCACCATCAATAACTCCTGTATCCAAGAAAACAATTCATAGATTACCTAGACCAATCCCAATGATTTAATATTCGGATTGGATGACTCCTAACTTTTTGTAGGCTTGTGTCATTGTTGGAAGTTAACACGTGGAGGTGCAATTGCCTTTTTAGTATACTTTTGGCTTAATCGGTAATACTAGAATTATTTACTGCTGTGTCCTAGCTTACTGTTTTATGTTAAGGATTTTAGACACTGCTTGACAAAATTCATAGTTCCTTCATAATTAATTTTTGGTTAGTTCATCCAAGCATTATAATTGCGATAAATTCCTAGAAAAAAGCTCGATAACAAGTAGTATACACTACTTAATTGCTTAAGTATAAATGTCCAAATGCTAACCACTTAATCTGCGGGTTTTATACGTCAATATGCGCTTAAGAGGTGGAATTAAAATTTAGTATATTTTAATGACTAATAATTTTTTCTGATGATTTCCAAATTTATTACAGATTTAATGTATTGTCTGTATTGAAAAATCTCTAAATGTTATTTTTTTCTGAAATAAAAGCCCCAAAAAAAAGGGAAAGATAAATTTATCTTTCCCTGCTCTTTCATTTTTGTTAAAGTCTTGCTTGTTACTTTCTTTAAGTCTTTGGCGTAACATTTGCCTTTGTTTTTTCAGTTGACGCTTCCTAGCAGAACCGCCTCTACCTTTATCATTTCTGCCTTCTTTACGGGGAGATTCCCATCTTTTTAGGCGCATAAGTTTTTAACCTCTTTAGCACTTGGTTGGTAGTGGGCAGGAGGAGAATCGAACTCCTATGACCGTAAGGCCGCCACATTTTGAGTGTGGTGCGTCTACCAATTCCGCCACCCGCCCTTGTATCTAACCTTAACTAGTATACTCTAATTAAAAGATTTTGTAACAAGTCTGAAAATTATTTCTCAAAGTTTTGCTGGAATCACATTTCTAACAGTTCTCCGACTTAAAGCCTGGCAGGGTCAATAAACTAGGCTCAATATCCTGCATCTTGGCACAGCCGCTAAGTGCCATTGCCACATTTAACTCATCTTGTAGGAGTGAGATAACATGAGATACGCCGATTTGCCCGGCTACCGCTAGTCCCCACAAAATAGGTCGTCCGATTAGTACTGCTTTTGCTCCTAATGCCAGAGCTTTGAGAATGTCTGTACCTCTACGAATGCCGCCATCCAATACCACTTCTACCTTACCATCCACTGCGGCTACTATTTCAGCGAGGGCATCTAAAGAAGCGATCGCACCATCGAGTTGTCTGCCACCATGATTAGAAACAACAATTGCTTTGGCTCCATATTCTACAGCCCGCACAGCATCATCTGGGCGTAAAACTCCTTTGATAACTAAAGGTAATGGAGATAAAGACTGCAACCATTCCAAATCGTCCCAAGTGACTGCTGGGTTTAGTTGTTGAGCAAAATAAGTAAATAATCCAGATTCGCCTTTTTCATGGGAAATATCTAGTCCTGAGATGCTAGCAAGATTAGCCAGATGTAAATCTTGAGGTAAGGCAAACTCATTACGTCTATCTCTCTCACGCTGTCCGAGAACGGGTGCATCCACAGTGAGACAAAGTGCTTTGTAGCCTGCTTTATAGGCTTTTTCTACCAAAGCACGAGTTAATCCCCGGTCTTTATGGATGTAAAGCTGGAACCACCGCAGAGAATCTGGAAACTGATTACATACAGTCGCCACTTCTTCAATGCTCTTTGTTGCCATTGTACTTAACACCATACCCACCCCAGCTGATGCAGCAGCTAGGGCCGTAGCAACTTCTCCGTCTGGATGGGCTAGACATTGAAAAGCCATCGGTGCAATTAACAAAGGTAGTTGCAGGGGTTGTCCTAAAATAGAGGTACTTAGATTGCGATCGCTCACATCGACTAATATCCGAGGTCGCAGTTTGACTCGCTCAAAGGCAGCACGATTATCTCGCAATGTGATTTCGTCCCAAGCACCACTGCTGTAGTAATCAAGTGTCGTTTGAGATAGATATTCTTTTGCTAGCTTTTCATACTCAAAAAGGTTGATGGGTTGAAAGCGATCGCCACTGGATAAGTCGGTAGACATAATTAAATCTAAGATAAAATTTTTGTTCGTAGTGAGCGATTTATCGCTCTGCATAAGATTTTAAATGGCTAGAGCCGCTGACTACGATTATTCATTGTCAAGGCTTTCAAATGTATTTATTTTTACTTATTTAGTTAGCGATCGCTCAACAAAATTATCTGCCGAGGCGTTATTCAAACAGCATAAACATAAAAATTGCTCCCAAAAAAAGACCTCTGGCGCAAAGCAGAGGTCTTTCCGTTTCAGAACGTTGTAAAATTCATAAGCAACGTAAAACGCTGATATGGGTAATTTAGTGGCTTCTATGCCATGAACACAAAAATAGCAACCCAATTGCCAATCCCATACTGACCATTATTATTACTCCTATACCGAAAATGCAATCGCCAACATTTAGGTACAGATTTAGAAATCTAATACTGCGACCAAAACTTCATCTTATACAAGGTTTTAGGAGAACTTTTCCCAGGATTGGGCAACCAATTGGCTTAACCAGCGACGTTGTTGCTGATCCAACAGTGGATCGTCTGCTAACAACTGAGCGGTTAATTCTTCCAAAGATTGACCCTGAGCGCGGACAATTTTAATGACTCCAGCGATCGCACTGGCAACTAGTTCTTCATCAATCGGCTGTTGTCGCAGAGCAATAATTTCTTGGGGACTGTCTGGGATGGGATAATTCATGGCGTGGGTTTACAGAAATACAAAATGAACAATAAATTTGACAAACTCTTAAAATTTCTTCACTGAATCTTTATGAAACTAATAGGGCGGAGTCTACCTTACTTCGTGCCTTAAGAAAATCTGTCTAAGTGAGTAGATTGATGGGAGATGTCAGCAAAACATGAAAGAAATCCTTTATTTAGAAGTTCCAACTCCAGATATAGAAACTGTGCGTAGTTGGTTACAAACAGATTTTGAACCTGGAAATGGAGAAAAAGTACTTACCTCGGAAGGTTTTCGCCTTCAAATACCCAGTGCTACTACAGCTGCTGGAGTGAATCTTTCCGAAAACTTGCCTACAGAACTTTCGGTATTTATCTGGTCAGTGCAACGAACTACCTATCTGAAAGTGTTTCGCTGGGCAGAAAAACCCTTTCCCGGTGAAAGACAAATTCTGCAACGCTTGACCAGGGAAATCAGAAGCCGTTTTCCGCATCATTACCCAGAACCGCCAGCAATTGATTTATCCCAGCAATCAATATTTGCCGCACTAGGCTCGACTTACCCCCTTACCGTCAAGTATTTTCAGAAAATGCCCAACGGTGAATATGACCTAACTCGTGCCTATTGGTGGGAAAAACGATGGCGCGAAGGGGTGCGGAATCCGCAGCAGCCGCGTCAAGTAGTGTTTTCGCAGGGGAGTAGGGGACAAGGAGATAAACTCAGCACTCAGCACTCAATAGTCAGCACTCCTTTGCCCCATGCCCAGTACGACATCATCTACATTGGCGGTGCATTAGGCGCAATCCATGCAGCATTGATGGCAAAACTCGGATATAAAGTCTTGCTGGTGGAACGAATGCCCTTTGGGCGGATGAACCGAGAATGGAATATTTCGCGCGACGAGATTCAAAGCTTGGTTAACTTGGGTTTAGTCACCCCCGCTGAGTTAGAAACCATCATTGCTAGAGAATACAAAGACGGATTCAATAAGTTTTTTGATGCTAATAATCCAGCCAAACTGCGATCGCCCGTCCTCCACACACCCACAGTCCTAAATTTAGGCTTGGATTCCGAAAAATGGCTCCAAATGTGTGGGCAAAAACTGCAAGCGGCAGGCGGTGAAATTTGGGATGAAACAGAATTTATCCGTGCAGATATTGATATATCACAGGTAGTTTTGCAAGTCAAGCACTTGCCCAGTCAAATTGAGAAGCAAGTAAGTGGACGACTGCTAATAGATGCAATGGGAACTGCGTCACCCATTGCTTGGCAATTAAACGGTGGTCGTGCCTTTGATAGTGTCTGTCCAACGGTGGGAGCGGCAATTGAGAGCGGATTTGAGCCGGGAGTATGGGATTCCCAATATGGGGACGTTCTTTACAGTCATGGGGATATTTCGCGGGGAAGGCAGTTGATTTGGGAATTGTTTCCCGCAGCAGATGAGGAACTGACGATTTATTTATTTCATTACCACGAAGTCAATGCTGAAAATCCTGGTTCCTTACTGGAGATGTACGAGGACTTTTTCACGATTTTGCCAGAGTATCGCAGGTGCGATATGGACAAATTGGTGTGGAAGAAGCCGACATTTGGGTATATACCAGGGCATTTTAGTGTGGGAAGTCGCGATCGCACAGTTGCCTTCGATCGATTGATTGCGATCGGTGATGCGGCATCACTCCAGTCTCCCCTTGTTTTCACCGGTTTTGGTTCGCTAGTTCGCAACTTAGAGCGCTTAACAACGCTGTTGGATACTGCCCTCAAACATGACTTGTTGAGTTTCCGCCACCTGAACCAAATTCGCGCCTACCAAAGCAACGTTTCGGTGACTTGGCTATTTTCCAAAGGCATGATGGTTCCCACAGGGAAATTTTTACCACCGCAGCGGATTAACTCCATGCTCAATACCTTTTTTGGGCTGTTAGCAGACGAACCGCCAGAGGTGGCAGATAATTTTATCAAAGATCGCTGTGATTGGTTAACCTTTAACCGTTTAGCACTGAAAGCAGCTAGGAAAAATCCTGCCTTGCTTTTATGGATTTGGGAACTTGCTGGCCCTAAAGACTTAGGGCGATGGCTTGGTAGTTATTTCACCTTCGGTCGTCATGCCCTGATTAGTGCTTTACTGAGTCCGTGGTTCTCACGCTTCTTGAACCGGGTAGGTTCTTGGCTAGAACCACGAAATCCCGGCTTATGGCTGTGGCTATTGGCGATTAATTATGCGATCGCCACAGGCAAACCGCGATCGCCAAGTCAGGTGGCAAAATCCAACCCAGAAGCCATAATTCCGAAGTCAGAAGCAAGGATTCTGAATTAGGAATGGGGCAGGGCATAGGGCATTAATCACTTGTACAGACGCGATTAATCGCGTCTCTTCTAACTCTTGGGGCGAAAATTCGGCAGTTCTACAGATGCCAATGACTTACGCCCCTTGGGTGGACGCTGGGGATAAACTACTGGTGAAGGTGAATTGTCATCATTGGTGCGATCGCCTAACGACTCTGAGGACAAATCACCTGCTGACAATTGTGATTCTGACCAGTAGTCTTCAGTTTCTCCAACAGGTGTTTCGGTGTGAGATGGATTAGAGGAAAGCAGTAAGTTATTGGCTGGTGAAAGCACAGAATCCGTCGTCCAAGAAGTAGAGGTAGTTGCAGGAGGATTAATTTCTGCCTCCAAATTTTCCTCCTGTGGATTTTCTAGTTCCTCATCGTCTTCTAAGATTGTTGCTAAAGTCTCCCAAATAGGAACATCACTAACATCCGTTTTCGCAGCAGGTGGTGGTGATGTCGAGGCAGGCTGGGAGGTGAAAAACATTTGGATTAAACTATCTAATTGCCGATCTAAATTTGATGAACCCGAAGGTGAAACCGCTTCACTTGTATCTGGAGAATCATCAACTTTTGGAGATGACGCGGGTTGTGTTGGTGTTGGCGTGTCTTTCTTAACTGTCCAGTTCCAAGGAGATGATGGCGGTGTTGTAGAGGCTTCATTTCTTTGGAATGGGATTGGTGCTGAAGGTTCACCCCAAGAATTATCTAGATCGTTACTTAATGATTCTTCTTCTACTGACCAAGGTTGAATTGGCTGGGCGTTAGGAAACAAAGACCGAGCTTTTCTAGAAAATCTTCCTTGGCTACTAGTTATATCTTTAGGATGTTTTGCAGCATCCTCTAAGGAGTCATAGCTAGGAACTGAGGTATCTAAACATTTTTCCAAAGCTGCCTTGAATTGCAGCGTCTGGCGTTGTTGTCGCATCAGTCTAGTACGTAACTCCCGACAAACATTTTCTGATTGCAATAACTGCTGAGATTGTTCGTTGTTATTAGTGTGTAGCAACGTACATTCTCGTTCTAACTGGGCCAGGCGTTGTTGGCTAATTTGTAGCTGTGCTTTATAAGTATCAGTGAAAATTTCCTGACGTTGAACAGTTTGTACAGCAGTTTCTAATTGCTGAAATAAAGATTTTATCTGTTCTTGAGCCGCGGCTAGTTCTTGAGTGTGTTGGTTGAGCATCGACTCACTAACGCTAGAACGCGTTTTCTGCCACTGCAAAACCTTTTCTGACTCAGCTAGATTGTCTTTTAGCTGCTCCACTTGTTCATACAATTTATTGTTAGCCGCACGTAATTCTTCGTTCAATGCCAGCAGTTTCTGAAATTCCGAGTCAATAAGTGCTTGTTTGCCGCTTTCAGGTTCTGCAACCCAGTCCTGCCGGGTGGTATCTTGTAAAAATTGTGTATCTTCAGCTGGCATGAGGAGTGGCAGTTTTTTAACTGTCATATTGTCATTAGGCACAACTGAGTAAAAGGGACAACTCGCCTGCTCTGATTGTGGCGAATTAGCAGAATTTAGGGATTCCATCACAGCCCCCTTGTTTGAGGTGTCAGCTTCATTCATCACTCTTGACTCACCTGCTTAAAAATATTTAGCAGTGCTGGCATTAGCATTGCTTATCAACTGTGTCTAATCAGGGTTTGCTCTAGAAGCTAAGTTTAACTCTCTCCAAGCACCAGCAATTAATCATCAATTGGTGTTCCCCATTTTGTATCTAGACTGATGCCGTTATAACACTATGATGCTCTGCCCCGTCAAGAAGAGGTACAAGGGGAACTCTGGCCGCCTTTGAAGATAGGCGAGAGAGAGGAGAAACCCGATACATTAAAAATTAAACTGTATTGGCTGGCTGATGAAGTTTTTTACATGAAAAAACTGCCTTAACTTATACTTTATTTTTTAAAATCGCATCTGTCTTAAGATATAAATTGTGATTTTCTCCTGAAATACATTTTGTAATGCCTGATTGAGTACTTAGATATAGATGTCCGTACAAGTATCTACTCTTCAATGATAATTCTCTCATTTGAAGCGATCGCTATTGAATGTCAGCAAACAACTAAGAGCTTTCGCTATACTGCAATCTTAAGAGATCCCGATCAATACGAGTAAATACTTATAAAGTCTTAATAAAGACGTAACAATTTGCTTAAGTAAAATATAAAACTTTTTTAAAGAGTAATCTCAACTTAGTTAGGGCTTTTTTTTTCGATAAATACTTTGCCAGTAAGCAATTGCAGGTTTTATTAGTTATAAGCTTTTCGAGCGACTTATCTTCAATACGTCAAGTTTGTTTAATGACTGGAACAAAATCTTTTAAAGTATACTTTACTACTTAATAACATAATTTACACTGTATATT
Source organism: Nostoc sp. (assembly GCF_036917375.1). Classification (GTDB taxonomy): domain Bacteria; phylum Cyanobacteriota; class Cyanobacteriia; order Cyanobacteriales; family Nostocaceae; genus Nostoc. The sequence continues at coordinate 81,091 of NZ_JBALDN010000078.1, read as the reverse complement.
AGTTTACAATAAAAATATATAAATTAGGCATTAATGCGGATACTATTTTTAATAATTTTATTAAAGAATAATTGTAATAACCGCAGTTTCTACTAGAAATAAAGTAATTATAAAGACAATAATTACTGATAATTAATCTGGTTGCAGCGCGAAATAAAGTGTTGCGACAGTTAGGCTTTTTCAAAAAAATCAAAATTTAAAATCGGGGTGCTAAAGATGACTGATATACTTGCAATGGGCGCAAATATCAAGCAAGAGACTGCTAAATTACCGCTGTTTGTAGAAAATTGTGACAGCTTTTGGGACACAGAAATTAGACCGTTATTTACAGATGAGTCTCTATCTTTCAAGGTGAAAACTCTTAACGGAAACTATGTCAAGTATGCGAACTTGGATAATGGAGCTACAACGACACCCTTTGCAACCCTCAAGCAGTACGTGGACGAAATGCTTGACACCTATGGCAGCGTACATCGAGGTTCTGGGCAAAAATCCATCATCACTACACGAGAATATGACGCCAGTCGAAACATCATTCGGGATTTTGTCGGGTCATCTTCAGACAACTATGTAATCTTTGCGAAGAATACAACAGAAGCAATTAATGGAGCTGCCACACTTTGGGCAAAAAAACCTGGGAAAATCCTAGTTTCTGATATTGAGCATTCATCTAACCTGCTGCCTTGGGTTACTAGAGACGAAGTTGTGCAGTACAGAACGCAGCCAGATGGGAGTGTAAATATTGCAGAAATTGAAGATATTTTCAAGGCACATCAAAATCTCCCCGCAGCCGAGCAAATTAAGTTAGTAACTATTACAGGTGCTTCGACAATTACAGGTTACAGACCCCCAATTTACGAAATTGCAGCTTTAGCACATCGGTATGGTGCGAAGATTTTTGCCGATGTGTGTCAGTTAATTCAGCATGAACGAGTCGATATGCGTGCTGATGACGATCCATGTCATTTAGATTTTGTAGCTTTCTCTGGACACAAGATGTATGCCCCTTATGGAACCGGGGTTTTGCTGGGGCCAAAGGAATTTTTTGATAGTTCCTACCCTTATCAAATTGGGGGTGGAAACCTGCCTTATATCACCAGAAATTTAGAGATTAAGCGTTTTTATACAGAACGGGCCCACGATCCTGGAACACCAAACGCAATGGGTGCGATCGCTATTGCCAAAGCGATTGAAATTATCGAAGCAGTAGGGCGCGATCGCATTGCTCAGTATGAACACTCTCTAGTTGAATTTACATATACACGGCTTGGGCTGATTCCTGGTGTCAAAATACATATTCCCGGAGATAATTTAGCCCATGTTATTCCCTTTGATATTGATGGATTTGACGGACGCTTAGTAGCAGAAATTTTGGCACAAGAATACGGTATTGGCGTTCGGGCTGGGGCTTTCTGCACTTATGAATACATTCGCAAACTCAAGAATGTTTCAGACGAACAAGACTGTGAGATTGCTCAAGAAGTAGACAGAGGAATTACACGGAACATTCCTAGTATTATCCGAGCTAGCTTTGCTGTATATAATACATTAGAAGACTGCGATCGCTTTATAAATGCGATCGCTCAAATAGCTAAAAATGGATTGGCTCACTATTTGCCCAACTACACACAAGATCGGATAACTGGTGTTTGGACAGCAATAAACAGCTAGTTTTTTCAGGGCATTATGCATTGCTTATTATCTCGTTCCCAGCCTGGAGGCTGGGAACCAGTCAATCCAAACAAAGGTTGTGTCTTAATTACGAATTACGAATCATAAATTACAAGGGGGTAAGCTTGAGCGATGAAAACCTCTTTGAGCAAGAGGATTATTTACAGGCACGGGTTGAACAGTGCATTTGGCAAAAAAGTACAGATGCGGGTATTTCGCGCCAGCGCTTTCTGAAAATACTAGCTACTATGGTTGGCGCCACAGCCATCGGGGGATTAGCTAAACCTGCGCCTGTTCACAGTCAGACAGCTATTAAAACTAAAGGCAGCAAAATACTTAAGCCATTGCCACCAGGGTACATCTCTCATAGCAAGGGCACATTAGAGATGAACTGGGAAGCGATGTATGGGCGTGGTTACTTAGTACCAAATGATTGGTTCTATGTTCACAACCGCAGCGCACCACCGACCTTTGATCCATCTACATGGCGTTTGCAAATTTATGGAACTGGCATTTCTGCACCTTGCGAGTTTACTTACGATCAAATCATCGCCATGCCATCCATCTCAGTCACTTGTGCCATTGAGTGTGCTGCTAACGGTCGGCGCTTCTTTGAAGAGGCTTACAACACACCACTCCCTGGAACGCGGTGGAGACTTGGGGCTATTGGTGTGGCTGAGTGGACTGGTGTACCACTTGGTATGTTATTAGAGCGAGCTGGATTGAAATCCACAGCACAAGATGTACTCGTTGAGGGTGCAGATGTGGATTCGTTGGACTCAAAGGAGACAAATAAATCCAAGTTCAGCAGTGTAGTTCCTATTAGCAAAGCATTAGCAGATAACTCGCTCGTCGTCTACGCCATGAACGGAGAACCATTACCTCCAGATCATGGTCAACCTTGCCGTGTTTTATTCCCTGGTTGGGGAGGAAACGCCAACGTTAAATGGATTGAGCGGATTGAGGTTTCTGAAACACCGATATATACCCAGTGGGTGACGGAGCAAATGGTGCTAGTTGGTGCAGACTACCCAGCGATCGCACCGTATAAAGGTAAGCTGATTACCTATCAAAATGTTAAGAGCGCTTTCGAGTTAGCTTGGCCTGCTACGCTTTCTGCTAAAACCCACTTACTACGCGGACGTTCTTGGTCTGGGAAAGGAAAAATTATCCGTGTGGAAGTCAGCCTAGATGGCGGTAAAACTTGGCAATTTGCACGACTGAGAGAACCAAATTTTCCATTTGCGTGGGTACGCTGGGACATTGAATGGAACCCACTTCCTGGGGAATATTTTCTCCAGGCTCGTGCTACTGACAATTTAGGTAACACACAACCGAGTACAGTTCCGTGGAATGATTCTGGATTGCTCTACGGAGGCGTTGTTAGCCATCCAGTGACAGTACAAGGTTAATCACACCAAGTCAGTCTCTAGAAAAAGAATTATTTATGATTGATTTTAGTTGGTTGATTTTAGTGAGTGGGGGTTTAATATCTGGAGTCATAGCTGGACTTTTAGGAATAGGTGGCGGTATTATCACAATTCCTCTTTTAGTCACACTAGGTTATACTCCCGTTCAGGCGATCGCTACTAGTAGCCTTGCTATTGTGATTACTTCAATTTCTGGAAGTTTGCAAAATTGGTGGATGGGCTACTTTGACTTTAAACGAGTAATTTATTTAGGAATTCCAGCTTTTTTAACTACTGGAATAGGTGTATATTTCGCCAATAAAATTCCATCTTATATAATACTATTTACATTTGGCATCATCCTACTTGCTAACATCTATTTGATTGAGCTTCGCAAGCAACTGTCCTTCCAGGAAAAAGAGGATACAGCCCCAATATTTAACCCATTAGTTTCTAAAATTGGCACTGGGGGAGCAGCAGGAATTTTAGCAGGTTTATTCGGCTTAGGTGGCGGTACGATTATGGTGCCACTGCAAATGTTATTACTGGGAGAAGAAATTAAAGTAGCAATTCAGACTAGTTTGGGCGTGATTGTCATCACTGCTTTAGCTGCCTGTACAGGACATACATTAGAGGGGAATATTCTGTTTGCTCAAGGTATAGTTTTGGGATGTGGCGGTCTTTTAGGTGTTCAAATGAGTACTCGCACATTGCCAAAACTACCAGATTATACTGTGAGCTTAGTGCTTCGTATCTTCTTAGGAATACTATCAATTTATATTTTTTGGGAAGCTTGGATAAATTATCAACAAATCATTATCAATTCATAATTCGTAATATCAGGTTTGTTTGATTACTTAATTAAACCCCAAGACCCAGGCTAATGCACCCTATTAGCGTGGCAACACATTAGATTTATGCTTTATTTTTGAAGCTAAAGACGACTATGAGTCTTTAGCTTCAAAATCTGCTCCGTAAAGATGGAACTGAACTCCATTAGGTTGAAATCGAGTTTTGGTGGCGACACCTTAACTAACCTTCCGAAATCGACTTACGAATTATTCTCTCAAGGTAGCCATCGGGGATGAAACCCAGCTAAGGGGAGTTGTTCTGGTTTAATTTCAACAGTTGTAGCATCAGCGATGGGCAACAGAGGCATTAACCACAGGCTACTGGTAGCGATCGTATCTCCATCATCAGTTTTTAAAGTGTTTGGGGGTAATGATGCTGGGGGATTTGTCTGCGGTACTACTTGGTCAAATAACAAGCCCAAACCGTCAGCAGATAAACTCATCTGCACATTTCGTTGAGCGGGAGGCAGTACTAACAATGGTTTCTGTTGCCCGGTTTTCAAATCAATTGCCACCACATAGGGCTGCTCTATGTATTGTTCTTTGGATACTAGCTGTGTTAGCAAACAGTAGAGGGTGGGTGAGGCGATGTCAAATTGGCAACTGAGAATTGAACCTGTTGTTTTTAATAGCTGTTTCTGCACGCCTTGGTTTGTTACCAAAAACAAATCCCGCGTGTAATCTGTATTAAACTTTACCATCGCGGCTTGAGAGCCATCTTTGGAGAAAGCTTGTACCAAACCAAACTGCGGCAGAAAATCCAAAGGTTTACTGGCATCACCTTGCAGTGGTAAAATTGCTGCTCCCTGTCCTTGGGCAACTGCTACGGCTTTACTATCTGGTGTCACCATAAAATCTCCCCCCGGCTGGCTTTTTAGACGTTTCGGGGTGGGTTTTTCTGCGGAACCATCACTGGTTGCTGGCATAAACCATAGTCCAAAGTCACCAGGATTAGTTTTATTTCCCCGCTGGATGACAATAGTTTGCCCATCAGGTGATAAGTCAAATTTCAGGTTTTGATAATCTTTACTATCTAAAGTCAAGTCAACTTTGCCTTCTGGTTCTGCTTTTTGTCCAGATTTAGCAGAAACACCTGTTGTCACTGTATACAGTTGGGCTGAAAGTAAGTCTTGATTGTTTGCGGCGCGAGCAGAAAATAAAATTTTCTCCCCATCAGGAAATGACTCAAAATCGATTACGATCAGGTCTTTGGGAGTAAGTATCCTTTTTTGCTCTTGGGTTAAGTTGTAAAGAACTAATCGTCCCTGTTCTTCTTTGTCGGTTCCGATATAAAGGATAACGCGATCGCGTGTACGGAAGCTACCTGTAAAGGGCTGTATCAGGCGATTTGTACCTTCTTGCTCTGCAAATTTATCTTTAGCTCCTTGTAACTGCACTTTATAATTTGTGCCATAAGGTGCTGGTGTCACCAATGTATAAACCATCCGCCGCCCTGCCCAACTGAATTTACCTGCTAGGGGTGGCTCGATTTTCAAGTTATCCTCGACGCTTTTTGTTTCCATTGGGCGGCTGAAGGTGAGGGTGAAGGAATTATCTTCTGCCCCAATCTGTTGATTTTGCCAGGTAAATTCCCGGACACGAGCAGTTACCACATCACCTTGCAAGATGATTAACCCAATCAGCACACTCAGCAGTAACATTAGGGCGATCGCTATACGATCCAGTGGTTGGAATGCTTTAGATTTACTCATTGGTTATGGGACATAGGGCATTGGGCACTTGTACTGAGCGTAGTCGAAGTATGGGGCATTGGTCGTTAGTTATCTACAAATGACTAATGACAAAGGACAAATGATTAATAACTATAAGGATTCTGAGGTTGAGGAATTTTTTTAAGAGAGGTAGCGGCAATGGTAAGTTGGCGTTTACCTGCTAAATTTTCTGTCACCATTTGTCCTTCTACTTCCAGCCATGTATCAGCAGGGTAAAGCTCTTGATTATTTTGTAGTTTGACGGGCAATCCCACAGGGTAAGCATCTGCCGCACAGCAACTTAAGACAAATCGTGCTAAAAACAAATATTCTTTTCCTATATCGGGCGGGTGAATCACAAATCCCTGCACCTTGACTTTTTGCCCTGTATATGTATCTGGTTCAGGATAGACATTGACGGTGCGTACCCAGTCGACAAGCGATCGCTCCTCTGGACGAACAGTAGCGCGAAAGGCTTGGGGTTTAACACGTGTGCTTCCCAATAAATCAGCCGTCACGCCCCTTTGGAGTGCTTTGTCACTAGCAAAAACTTGCGGTGTAATCATAAAACCTAGAATCGCTGTAGTCAACAATAAAGCACTGCCCCAACCAGGGGGAAATAAACTAATATGCTGGGTGTTTGGTGGCGTAACATCACGGCGACGCCGTTGCCAAAGTTCCTGCATTTTGAACAAACCAATAATGATGAAACTGATACCAGTCACAATCACCAACCAAATGTAATTTGGATGAATCAACAGGTTCAGCTTATTAGTTAGCCAATATCTCAGCATCAAAATGCCCCAAGCCGTAATTGCTAGAGCATCCAGCCAAGGAAGTAATAGATTTGGGGTTTTAGATTTGGGATTTTTGTTAGTCATTAGTCATTGGTCATTAGTCATCAGTCATTAGTCATTGGTCATTAAACAAAGGACAAAGAACAGATGACTAATGACAATTATTTTCTTAAAAGACGTGCAAGTTCAGGAAAAGAGTAAATACAAATGTCAATTGTGCTGCTAAAGCAAATAAGTAAAAGATGGTCTTGGGTTTAAAAATAGATAACATTAAACCAACACTTTTGATGTCAATCATTGGCCCAAATACCAGAAATGCCAATAATGAACCGCTGCTAAAGGTTGAGGCAAAAGATAGGGCGAAGAAAGAATCGACTGTAGAACAAATTGATACTATTACAGCTAATATCAGCATGACCACAATTGAGGTAATGGGCCCAGCACCCAAACTGAGAACCAATTCACGGGGAGCTAGGACTTGAATAGCAGCAGCGATCGCACTTCCTAAAATCATCACTCCGCCCAATTCCCGCAATTCTTGGATGCTATTATCCACAACTAGGCGCAGTTTAGCTGCTAGCGGTTTATCAGCAGTAGAAACTGAGGTAGGCAGTACTAAATTAGGATCTATCCGTAGAGGTATACCTGCTTTTCCTCCTAAGATATAAGTCCCGGATTGCAACAGATTCGGTACTGTTTCTTCCTGTTGTCCTTGGTAAGCCTTACCACGGCGTTTGGTTTGGGGCTGCGCGGGTGAATTAAACTTCATATAACGAGCGATCGCAGGTTGGACTATGGGATTTAAGTCCTTTTGAAAACTGAAAACATACCCGATAATTGTGGCAATTGTTAGGGAAAATACGACTCGTAAGACTACTATTTCTGGCTGATCTCGAAATGCTGTCCAAGTGGCCCAAATTACAACTGGGTTAATTGTTGGTGCTGCTAGCAAAAAACCAATTGCGACTGGTGTGGGTACTCCTTGAATCAGGAATCGCCGCGCTACCGGTACATTCCCGCACTCACACACTGGAAACAAAAAGCCGATCGTGCTGCCAACTAAAGCACCCAACAGCGGATTTTTGGGCATTTTTTCTACTAGTTTGCGCTCATCAACAAAAAACAGCAGCAAACTGGAGAATAAAACCCCAAGAAGCAAAAAAGGCATCGCCTCGACTAGCAGACTTAAAAATAGCGTAAAACCATTGTTCAGTTGATTCATGAGCGTCGCAGTCAAAAGCGGTTTTTAGTTTTAGGGTTCTGCCTAGTCATTCTATCGAAATGGGGATCAAAAGCAGTTCGGGAAAATTAAACATCATTTAAGTAGCAAGTTATCCTACCTGCGAAATAGCGGTTAAACGCTACAAACCTTGGCTTCACACGAGTTCGTGACTTTTAACTGAGTGCATTTACTGACGATGACCATTTCTAAGATTGTCTAAGTTCAGAAATTGTTCCGATCTAGAGGGCAAGTAACTGCACAGATAATTTGAAATTACCTATGTTTATACTTACAGTAATTTGCTGGATAAGATATTAGTTCGGGTGTATTTTCATCAAGTATTCACAGTTCTTCAAGATTTTGGGTCGCTATTGGTTGCTACCATCATTGATTTTGACTAGTTATAGCAAAATTCGATCTGAGCTTTGGTTGATTTTCTACTACAAAAACTTTAAAAAGGCAAGACCAAAGTTTAGCAGATACAGGAAATGATTGGGGGAATTTTTCGGCGTTAGCGATAACTGACTTTTTACATGAAGTGAGAATTTGAGCTATGGCAAGTCACAAAGCCTTGAAAGGAGCGTCAAAATGATATCCCCGATTTCTTTTAAGAAGTCGAGGATATAGTCTACTCTTTGACGATATATTTTGTCCGATCGCTGTTACTTTCGTTTAATTGGAATCCCCCAAATCTTGATTTGTCGATCGAATCCACCACTGGCAAGAATTTTACCATTTGGACTAAAAGCGATCGCACTTACCCAGTCTGTATGTCCATTCAGTGTATTTATTAACTCACCTGTAGTTAAATCCCACAATTTAATTCCATCTCTACCGGCACTAGCAAGGGTTTGTCCATCGGGATTAAGAGCGATCGCATTTACCCAGTTATTATGTCCTGTAAGGGTGCGGACTAATTCTCTAGTATTAATATTCCACAATTTTATGGTGCGATCGTGGCTAGCACTAACTAATGTTTGTCCATCTGGTGTAAACAGCACAGCGCTAACAGCACTAGAATGAGCTGCCAATTCACTGATTAATTTACCAGTACTCAAATTCCACAGCTTGATTACACCCTTATTATCACCACTAGCTAAGGTCTGTCCATCAGGACTAATAGCGAGAGTATAAATCAAATTATCAAAGCGTACTATAATTCCTAGAGGGCGCTGCTGTAGCAAATCCCACATCCGAATCCCATCTAAAGCTCCACTGACGAGAACTTTACTATCAGGAGACACCGCTAAAGATAAGACGTTACTGGTATGTCCGACAAAAGAGCGGCTAAATTTTAAATTTTTCAGACTCCAGAGGTTAATCGTGTCGTCATCACTACAGCTAGCGAGGGTTTGTCCATCTGGCGAAATCACTAAAGATTCTACGGCTGCTTTGTGTGCTTTGTTAATAGTCGCCAACTTTTTGCCCTTTGCTAAATTCCACAGGCGAATTACACCCTCGTTTTCTGCACCTCCACTCACAAGAATTCTGCTATCTGGACTAAAAGCGAGGGATTTAATGGTTCCGTTATGTCCGATGAGTGTGTAAAGTAGTTGAGCATTAGCAAAGTTGGTGTTAGCTGGGGGGGAGTTTGGCGTTACTTCAATGGCAGCATTAGCTTGATGAATATAAAACCCTTCCCAGGTACTCACTGGAAGGGCAACAGCTGCCATAAATGCCAGAATAATATACGGCCGCAGAAAATTACCGCCACCTCTTCCCTCACTACTCACTCTTTTTCCTCACTTTTATTGATACAGTTAAACCCAATAAATTTTGCAGAGTTATTTTAAGTCATAACTCTGCACATCCTAAAGAGGTGGTTTTTTCTTAGAAACGCTTAACATTGGTAAAGGCGCACTAGAAGAACGAGAAGGCAAATAATGTTGCACTACAGGCTCCTCTGGTAAAGGACGACGCTGCTGAAAACGCCACAGCTTAAAGCCTAGCGCTATCCCTGCCGTTCCCAAACCAAAAGCAAACAACGACCAGCTATCATTCAATCCGCCAATCAGGGCATCCATAACGCCCATCGTCATCAATACACTGATTAGTGGCTCTTTTCGGTAGGTTGACTTCAAAAAACGAGGTAATACAGCATTCATCACAGCTTGGTTGGTTCCAGTTCACCTTTTGTGTATATTTACCAAGAATACCTCACCCATAATTTGCCTTTCTCATTCAAGGCAGACACTAAGTTATGATTTTTTTAGTAGGGGGAGGAAATTTATTCATTAATCGCCTTGCACATATTAGTTGCAAGTCTATGATATTTCAATCGCTAATAGGTATTTCGATTCCTCTCTAGCTTACATTCTAGGGCAGTTATTTATGAAGAAGTATAATTAATCTATCTAGGGCGAAGTACTCCGCTATTAATTATAGAAGTCAAAACCAACTGGTTGTTCCAGCTGGTTGAAACTCTTTTAATTATTAGCTTACAACTTCAAGATTGTGCTTGTTTGTACTACTTCAGACCCAGCCATGATAGCACTCCTTGATTAGTGACATATTCAATCACCAGCATCAAACCAAAGCCAATCATTGCAGCTCGACCATTCAAGCGTTCGGCATATTCGTTAAAGCCAAACTTAGGCTCTTCTAGTTTAGGTGTAATTGTTGGTTGTGTTTGTGTCATTTTTTAAGAAACCTTATTTTTGGCAAACGGGACTTGATATCAAACTTCTGGTAGAAGTCGCGGAAAATGGGGATAATCGCTACTTACTTTTCATGGTATCTGGAAAACCCCTCTCTAAATCTCTCTCTTAGAAGGAGAGGACTTTGAATTTTTCAGATGACATTGAAAAGTCAGGTTAACTTAAAAGCTGATTGCAATGCTGGAATGCCAAGATGACTTGGAAATTCAGCAAGAGCTTCCTAGTAGGGAGCTATACAATCTCTTTTTAATAAATTGTTACTATTCTTTATATATTGTATAAATACTGGGGCAATAGTCAAGGGTAAGAGTTTGGGCTACTCAGATTGAATTAAGAAAGTTAGAACAGAGATTAGGTATCTCTAATCCAGCTATCTCTAATACGGAACTAGCAAGACGGAAGTAGCAAGCTTGAGATTGGAAGAGTACAGTTAAACAAAAAAATTATCAGAGGCGATATATGGAAATCGGCGTTCCCAAGGAAAATAAGGATCAAGAATTTCGGGTAGGGTTAAGTCCTTCTAGTGTGCGGGTGCTGCGAGAAAATGGTCATAGCATCTTCGTCGAGACGCAAGCAGGTAATGGTGCTGGATTCTCCGATGATGACTACAAAAGTGCTGGAGCCGAAATTGTCCCCACATCAGAAAAAGCTTGGAATCGGGAATTGGTTGTTAAAGTTAAAGAACCGCTGACATCTGAGTATAAATTTTTGCAAAAAGGGCAGGTATTATTTACTTATTTACACTTAGCAGCCGATCGCAAGTTGACAGAGCATTTAATTGATTGTGGCACAACTGCGATCGCCTACGAAACTGTAGAACAACCTGGTGCTAACAGATTACCCTTGCTCACCCCCATGAGCGTAATTGCCGGTCGGCTTGCAGTACAATTTGGGGCGAGATTCTTAGAACGTCAGCAAGGTGGTAGAGGCGTACTTTTAGGCGGTGTCCCTGGAGTTAAACCGGGCAAGGTAGTAATTTTAGGTGGCGGCGTTGTCGGCACAGAAGCAGCTAAAATTGCCGTAGGCATGGGTGCGATCGTGCAGATTTTAGATGTGAGTGTCGAGCGCTTATCTTACTTAGAAACCCTCTTTGGCTCTAGAGTCGAATTGCTTTACAGCAACTCTGCTCATATTGAAGCCGCAGTCAAAGAAGCCGATTTGCTCATCGGTGCAGTTTTAGTGTTAGGACGTAGAGCGCCAATACTAGTATCCCGCGAATTGGTCAAACAAATGCGTCCTGGTTCGGTAATAGTTGATGTAGCCGTTGACCAAGGCGGTTGTATAGAAACCTTACACCCTACATCCCATACAAATCCGGTATACCTTGAAGAAGGTGTAGTGCATTATGGCGTTCCCAATATGCCAGGAGCAGTACCTTGGACAGCAACTCAGGCACTTAATAATAGTACATTACCTTATGTTGTCCAGTTGGCGAATTTGGGAATTTTGGCACTGGAGGTTAACCCAGCATTAGCTAAGGGTGTGAATGTGCAGAATCATCGCTTAGTGCATCCTGCTGTACAAGAGGTATTCCCTGATTTGGTAAATTAAGATGTGCAAGGATTAGGCGATCGCTTATTTTAATGGTGATAGCGATCGCCAATCAGACTAATTTTCTTACCAAATGCGCGGATGGGTAGGTGTACAAAATGAGAAGGAGCGAAAAAAGCTGTATGCTCCATCTATACAAGACTTTGAGGGCAATGGTACTTTCCAACCATCCGCGCACCTTATAGGGACTGGGTTTCAGCGATTTGTATCTTGCGATATCACTATCCCCTGTGTTATGATTCGTTCATTCGCATTGCAATTAACTAAAATCCCTATTAGGGATTGAAACCTTTTAGCATCTGAACAAGCTGATGCTGCTGCTCCCACCGAATTGCAATTAACTAAAATCCCTATTAGGGATTGAAACCTAATTGAAGATGTTCTTTTAGGGTGTACTTATTATTGCAATTAACTAAAATCCCTATTAGGTATTGAAACTTTCTCAAACTTCCTAAAACAACAAACTCAGTAGATCGAAAAATTTTGTAAGTTGAAGGGAAAATAAGGGTTTCATCCGATGGTTTGGAACTAACACAAGCGTTCATTTGCGATCGCAGCAGAGTTAATTGACAACAGCATTACTCGAACTGTTCTTGCAATTATCAAAGAATCGAGCAATTGTACGCAGCAGAGTTAATTGACAACAGCATTACTCAAACAGCAGATTATAAGAGGATTCCAGCGAATTCTATACACTGGTAAAAATGAGCCGTTGGTAAGGCTTTTAGAAATCTTTTCGATCTACTGAAATTTGTTATACGGAAAATTCTTGATAATCCTTCAGTAAAAGGTGATTATACGGAAAAATTCGGTATAATACCCAATTATCCAGCGATAAAAGGCCGAATATCTTAATCGCAGTTAAGCGTTTACAGACGGCACGACAACTGTTTCGCAAGCTACTGGGGTGTTAGTACGCTTGTCTTGTAAGAGAGCAGTAAGCACATGGAAAAGATCGTTATCGTGAAATGGAGAATTAAGGAGTCGGAAACGTCCCGGATACTGAAATTGCTACCGGAACTGGCCGAGAAGACCAGATCGGAGGAAGGCAACGTTTCCTACACGATTTATCAGTCGGAAAGCGATCCTTGCGAACTCATTCTTTGCGAACACTACACCGACACCTCTGCCGCAGAATCTCACAGGCGATCGGAACACTATAAAAGAATCGTCGCAGAAGAGATCATCCCCCATCTTGAAGGCCGCAAGGTGATATTGGTGAAGAAGCTTGTTTAAAGCTCTGTCCCGAACCAAACAACCGTACTAAGGAGAAGTTATGTCAAAGAAGATTCTCATTATCGTATCGAACGCGTACGTTATTGGTCCGAACAACCGCAGGACGGGAAATTTCCTGCCAGAGGTTGCACATCCTTATGCTGAATTTGACAGAGCAAAATACCAAATTGATTTCGCAAGTCTCACAGGAGATACGCCGTTTCTGGATGCGCTCAATCTTGCTGACGACCCTGACAACCTAGCCTTCTTGGTAGGAAAAGGGTGGGCCTCAATGCAGAAAGCGAAGAAGCTCTCAGACGTGGACGTTAGCCAGTACGATGCGATCTTTATGCCTGGCGGTTTGGCACCGATGGTCGATATGCCTGAGCATCCACTTCTCAAAAAGGTTGTGAAAGAGACATACGAGCGAGGCGCTGTTGTTGGGGCTGTTTGTCACGGTCCAGTTTCGTTGCTGAACGTCAAACTGAGCAACGACACTCTCCTGCTCGCCGGGAAGAATATCAGTTCATTTACGAACGACGAGGAAGAAAACTACGCAAAAGCTGATGTGCCTTTCGAGTTGGAAACGGCGCTCACCAAACAAGGCGCACTCTTCCACAAGACGGCACCCTGGCAGGCATTCAGCATCGCTGATGGAAATCTTGTCACCGGACAGAATCCTGCTTCTGCCAAAGGTGTCGCAGAGAAGATGATCGCGCTCTTGGAGTCTGCTTGAGGCAGCATCGTTAAGACGGTGCTCGGTTGCTGCATAACAATTGCGGTGCAACGGATTGAAGGAAGCCGCTGGTTCTGAGTTAATTACATCCTTAGTTTCTCCTCTGAACAAGATAGCCTTGGCGGTAATCACTCTTCTTCAATCTGGAAGCTTGACGTGCAGCACTATTGCATAGGAGTAACTTTCTCTACATGAAGTAGCTTCTGGCAATAAGTATTATTATCTGTCAGTTGGGCGATCGCAAAAGTTTTCGGTCTACTGAAACTACTAACGATTGCAATTAACTAAATTCGATAAAATCTCTATTAACCCAAGTTGCAGGTTATTAGTTAGATGGATCGCTTTTTCAACCCAACAATTCATCTATGGCTACACTAAAACCGAGTAATACTTTTTGAGTACTAACCACATCACCAGCTTTAAATCCCAAAAGCTGATTATCAGTCATTACAAAAACTAATCGGCTTTCAGGAAATAATAGCCAAACTTCCTCGCAACCAGACTGCAAATACTCCTGCGCGTTGAGAAATAATTCTTCAGCTAAATCGGTGGGTGAAACTATCTCAGCAATCAACGGGAAACTCTGTGGCAAAGTGGGAAGATCGCCAAACTCAGTTACCAACTCAGGCGTTAGATAAGCTACATCAGGACGACGACCCTGTTTATATGTACGACAAGGTACTTCAGTGTAAACTTTCCCACCTTGTTGATTGGAATTGATGTAACTTCTCCAGAAAAAACCAATATTCAATTGAATTTCACTATGTTTTAATGTCATCCCTGTTTTTTCTACTAATTGCTCGTCTACCCACTCCATGCCCTCTGGAGGATTTGCCATGAAGTCTTCTAATGAAAGGATTTCGGGGACGGTTACAACATCGTTGTGTTTGGAAACTAACATTGTGAGCCTCTATTTTGGCTAGTTAAACATTCAAAATTCAAGAGAGTTACATCAGGAGATTTAAATCCTAATTGAAATATTGGTATCCAAGCGATCGCGTCACTTTTAGCAACCAGCAATATCACCCCAAGCTAGGTTAAAATCAACTTTTTAAAGCATTACTAAACTACCTTCTGCTTCTTCTTCTAATTCATAACCATTAGCCAATTTTTCAATTGCTCGATCAATCATTGCCAAACCCTGATCTACTTTTTCAACTAAACTTAACTGTCCTCGGAGTTCGGCAGCACCAACGAAACCTTTAGCATACCAAGTCATGTGCTTACGGGCTTGACGTACACCGCGATCGCCTTTATATTCCCACAAGGCTTGTAAATGATCTCTTGCACATTCCAAGCGCTGAATCGGGGTTGGTGATGCTAACATCTCCCCTGTTTTCAGAAAATGATCGATTTCTCCCACCAAAAACGGATAACCCAAAGTTCCACGAGAACACATAACGCCATCTGCGCCAGTTTGTTCTAAACATCTCACCGCCGCTTCAACGGAAAAAATATCTCCATTCCCAATCACTGGGATAGAAAGCACTTCTTTGACACGGGCAATCCATTCCCAACGGGCATTGCCATTGTAGCCTTGAGCGCGGGTGCGTCCGTGGACTGTGATCATTTGTGCCCCAGCATCTTCCATCCGCTTGGCAAAGTCGAGAATAGTAATTTCGTTGTCATTCCAGCCAATACGGGTTTTTACTGTCACAGGTACATCAACAGCTTTCACCACTTCCCGTACAATTGCTTCTGCTACTTCTGGTTGCCGCAACAATGAAGAACCGCCACCATTTTTAGTGATTTTATTAACCGGACAACCCATATTAATATCAACAGTATCAGCACCTTCGGCAACTGCCTTTATTGCTGCTTCTGCTAAGAAATCTGGACGGCAATCAAATAGTTGAACGCTAATTGGGCGTTCGTTGGGGTCTACCTCCATGATTTTGGGTAACTGCTTTACATAATGCAACCCCGTAGCATTCACCATTTCGGTATACATCATTGAATCTGGTGCATAGCGACGCACGAGACGGCGAAACACCATATCTGTCACTCCAGATAGAGGCGACTGGAGAACCCGACTTTTTACCTCAAACGAGCCAATTTTGAGGGGTTGCGAGAGTCTAGCTTGGAGAATAGGAGAGAGCGAAATCATACAAAAAATTAAAAATTAATGGTAATGGAAAATAGCAGGAATATTTAGAGGTATCTGTGATTGGTGCTAATTGTAGGTTACATATCCTGACTTGGAGGCTGTTTTTGCATTTCTTGCTGAATCTCTTCTAGGCTCAAACCTAACTCTTTCGCAGTTTCTTCAAAACTCAATCCCAATCTCAACAACAAAGGTATCATTCTAAACTTTTCTTCACGCGCTCCTTCTTGCTTGCCTTCTTGTTTGCCTTCTTGTTTGCCTTCTTGATAAACTCGTGTTTGTTTCAAATCACTTAACCCAAACATACCTTCAATCTCCTCTCGACTCATTGCCGGAAACTTATAAACTAATATTGTCTCTATCAATTCTAGTAACTGTCGCCGTTGTGGTTCGATGTTGATTTCTTGCTGGGTTCTTTCTATTAACTGCCTAGCAGCTAGAATTGCTGTCTCCTCTTCATCGACCACTAATTTCATCGTAGCAATTCCAACTGGCAATGATGCAGTTTCACCTAATTCATTAAGATAAATGCGACTGACGCGCTGACTGGTGAAAATTTCACTGTAATTCTTGATATCTGCTGTATCTAAACTGCGATTGGGATAGATAACTACTCCTCGCCAAGAATTTTTCGGTTTATTTTGGCGTAAGTATAAATAAATTTCTGAAAATAAACGTGAATAAATTTCTGTGTCAGTTTGAAACTGGACTTCAACACAATAAATCGGATTTTCTTCTCCTTGTGTTGGGAGAAAAACACCATCTATACGGAATGCCGTTTGCTTGATTTCAATTGAGGAGAATTTATAACCCTCTGCCGTTTGGGGTGGATTACCAATTAATTCAAAAAAGATGCCAGGAAGTTCTTGAAAAAGACGATAAAAAATGCTGTCAGTTTTCACGCTTGATGCACTACGGTGATTTAATCCGTTAGATTTTACCGTGAAATACTACTGATAAAAGGGAAAAGGTTAAAGGGGAAAGGGATGATGATTGTCGCGCCACTTGCGGGCGAGGTTTTTACCTTTCCCCCAACCCCAGTCCCCCTTCCCCTTCTTTATAAAAATTAGTAAGCCGACTGCAAGAAGCAATCGGCATCGCAAATTCACGATCGTTTAGTTGCAATTTAGCCGTGAGTTGCACCTTGAGGAGGATGCGAGACAACTTTTTTAGCTAAACCCAAAGTCTGCAAAACTAGGATGCTCCACCAGGTAACATCAATCTCCCACCAAGAGAACCCAGATTTTGCCATGTGGGGATAAGTATGATGGTTGTTGTGCCAGCCTTCTCCATAAGTGACGAGAGATACCCACCAAAGATTACGAGCGCCATCATTAGCATCAAAGGTGCGATAACCCCACAGGTGTGATGCTGAGTTTACAAACCAGGTTGAGTGCCAAAGCAAGACACATCTGAGAAACACTCCGTAGAATACAAAAGACCATCCTCCTAGAGCATAAAGCAGCAGTCCGAAGGGTATTTGCAATAGCAAGAAGTAGCGATCTAGCCAACAATAAAAGGGTTGTCTGGCTAAGTCAGGGGCATATTTTTTATAGGTGTCATAGTCAAAAAATTCTGGACGTGGGTAGAAAATCCACAGTATATGGCTCCACCAAAATCCTCTTTGAGCAGAATAGGGGTCTAAATTGATATCTTCTGTGTGGGCGTGATGTTGGCGGTGTCCACCTACCCAAAAAATTGGCCCCCCTTGCAAAGCCAACGCTCCAATGAGGGCGATCGCATACTCTAACCACTTCGGAACTTGGAAACTTCGATGGCTCAGTAGTCTATGATATCCCAGGCAAATACCAATGCTCCCGAATAACCAGTGGAGAAACACTAGCAAACCTAATGCTGACCAGGAGAAAAACCAAGGAGACAGAAGTGCTAAGGCATGAAATGTAGCAAAAAATACTACATTCGTCCAACTGAGTTGAGGTGAGTTGCCTCTCTCAGGGGCGATCGCCCCAAAATTTGCGGTCATAAAAATTCCTGTTGATGGATGATGAAGCGATTTACCTTTTCTTGGGCATAATCCCACTAGGATTTACCCGCCCTGTATACTAGTTCGTTACAGTAGAGTAAAGCAAGTATCACTTACATTTGTTATGCTAGCAGAACTCTGATACTTTCTGCAAGTGCCACTTGCATTTTTCTATGTCGTCTCAACTCATTTCCACTCGTCAACGCCTGATTCAAGCTGCACTTGAGTTGTTTTCTGCTCAGGGAGTAAGCGCTACCACAACCCGCCAAATTGCTGAAAAAGCCGAAGTAAATGAAGTGACTCTATTTCGGAATTTTGGCAATAAGCATGGATTACTTTTAGCTGTGCTGGAAGAGTCCGCAGCTTTCAAGGATTTAGGTGAATCGCTGGTACGGCGAGCAACACCTCCCGGCAATGTTTACCAAGCTCTTAAAGATTATGCAAGTGATAGCTTACATGCATTAGAACGAGTACCAGAGTTCGTCCGATCTGTGGTAGGTGAAGCCGACCAATTCCCGGCAGAAAATCGCCGCGCACTAGGCAGGGGAGTAACAGAGGCAAACCGTTATGTAGCTCAGTATTTAGCTACTGTAATCCAGCAAGGACACCTAAATACCTATTTACCCGCAGAAAAATTAGCCAGTTTGCTGAATGGGATGATTTTGGGATATGCCGTAATTGAGTTCACCAGCGAATTTCACGAACTTTGGGAGGATCGGGATGATTTTCTCGAAAATTTGGTGGAGTTGTTTTTACATGGAGCCATGTCATCTTCAACAGAATCAGCAATAAACTCCTTACAGGGAGGGTTCACCACCACAGAAATAGCTGATTTACCAGCTAGTTTGGTTCACGAAATTCTGCAACAGGCCAGGAAATTTGGAGTACGAGATTATGCCTTAGCTTACGTATTATTTGGGGCTGGGTTATCCGCTACAGAAATAACTAGCTTGGAGCGATCGCACCAAATTTACGATACTCAAGGGCACTTCTTACAAATCACAATCCCCGGATTTGTTCGTCAAGTGCCTGTGAATCAATGGATTTTGGGCAAACGCTATGGTTCTTTTACCAATAACCCCTTAATCAAATGGCTGAAAAGTCGTAAAGATGCTCAAACAGCGATGTTTCTGAATGAAACAGGTACACCCATCTCAGAATCAGAACTTGAGACACGTTGGCAAGTATGGAGTGAAGGATTGTTGACTCCCCAAGGACAAACGCCAGCGATCGCCCAAGCACAACAAACCTGGCGCGTAGAAATGTTAATGCGGGGGATTACCTTGGAAAACCTGAGTATTTTTACAGCTTGCGATCGCACCCAATTACAACCCTATGTCCGCCGAGCCAAAGAAAAATCTGCCCTAGAGCAAGCTACCCGATTGGATCATAAGCCAGGATAAGCAGTAGGGAAATAATACCAATTCAAAATTCAAAATTCAAAATTCAAAATTAGGTAAGCTAGACAGAACAAACGTATGTCCCTATGTATCTGTCGCATTTTTTTCAAATTGGTATAAGGAGTATCAGGTGGCGTTTTCCGACGCAGAGCCAGCGATCGAATAATTAGTAATTCGTAATTAGTAATACTCACTAAAGGCGAGAAGCAAGCTACGTAATTCGTAATTAAGGATTCATTAGCATGATGCAGTTAAATAATTAAAATCAAACAATAGAGGTTCTTTTACCATTGTTTGCACCATTCAAGGTTGTAGCTGTACTCTCAGATGGGGATTGGGTGTTGCTCGAACGGCGTGATAATTTCTTGCGTGGCTTGCCTCCCGCCTGGATATATTGCAAACTGTCTTTGCCATAATGGGTTGCCACACTCATTAACATCTTTTCAGAGTAGCCGCGCAATTCTTCTTCAATTAGAGAGAGACGACCTGCCATTTCATCTAGAGTAGAGAGTAAAGTGTTGTATGTAGATAGCTGGGTTTGCAAGGTTTGGATGCGGCTGTCGTAGTCTGTCAAATTTAATCCGTTGCCAAATTCTAGCGTTGGGCTAATCGATCGCATTCCTGCAATTCGACGGAGAGCGTTTTCGAGAGTGGGTGAACTGCGTTTTAGTCGTGCCATAAAATGCGCTCCTGAAGGAGGTTATAGGATTACTGCATGTACTCTAGCCAATGCAACAATAAACTTCTCTGAGAGATAATTCGGAAAAATTAAAGCAAACTAAGAGCGACCTAATTATTTTTAGTTGATTGTACTGAGGTTTTTATTAAATTTGTCAAAAAAAATAACATTAAAGTAAGCAACAGGTACCTGAAAGTCGTTTTGAGGTACTTAAAAGTCGTTTTGAGGTACCTGAAAGTCGTTTCGAGGTACTTCAAAGTCGTTTTGAGGTACTTAAAAGTCGTTTTGAGGTACCTGAAAGTCGTTTTGAGGTACTTCAAAGTCGTGTTGAGGTACTCCAAAGTCGTTTTGAGGTACTTCAAAGTCGTGTTGAGGTACTTCAAAGTCGTTTTGAGGTACCTGAAAGTCGTTTTGAGGTATTAGATGATGAGTTTTTTTGCCTTAACCCGATTTACGGCGAAGGCGATCGCGCTCAAAAGTATCATAAATATAATTCAACTATTTAATCCAGTCAGAACTCAAATCCCAACTTATGATCCTAAGTTGGGAAAATACTCAAGGTTAGTGACGCTGCTCACAACCAGGAGAAAATAATACTTTTCGCCCCCCATTACACGTAATGGCTCAAAGGTGGAATATTACTGCCACTTAGTTTGCTCCTTAAAAAATTTGCATAATCACGCAAAAACTCTGCGTAATTTTTTCTAGCTATTATTGTTTCTGAATGACCTACACCTAACTGTTGCTCATAAAGTTGCAAAGCTTTTTGGAACAGTAGTTCCGCTTCGCTGTACTGTCCTTGGGATGAGTATAGTAGAGCCAGGTTGTTGTAACTAGTGGCGACAGAGGGATGCTCTTCTCCCAGCAGATGTTGCCGGAGTTCTAATGCTTTTTTATACAGTGGCTCCGCTTCGCTGTACCGTCCTTGGTTCTTGTAAAGTCCTCCAAGGTTGTTGTAACTGTTGGCGACATCGGGATGCTCTTCTCCCAGCAGCCGTTGCTGGAGTTCTAGTGCTTTTTTATACAGTAGTTCCGCTTCGCTGTACCGTCCTTGGGAGTCGTAGAGTGCTGCTAGGTTGTTGTAACTAGTGGCGACAGAGGGATGCTCTTCTCCCAGCAGCCGTTGCTGGAGTTCTAATGCTTTTTTATACAGTAGTTCCGCTTCGCTGTACCGTCCTTGATTCTTGTAGAGTCCTCCAAGGTTGTTGTAACTGTTGGCGACAGAGGGATGCTTTTCTCCCAGCAGCCGTTGCTGGAGTTCTAATGCTTTTTTATACAGTGGCTCTGCTTCGCTGTACCGTCCTTGGTAGAAGTAGAGTAGAGCCAGGTTGTTGTAACTGGTGGCGACAGAGGGATGCTCTTCTCCCAGCAGATGTTGCCGGAGTTTTAATGCTTTTTCATACAGTGGCTCTGCTTCGCTGTACCGCCCTTGGGATGAGTAGAGTAGAGCCAGGTTGTTGTAACTGGTGGCGACAGAGTGATGCTCTTCTCCGAAGATCCGTTGCCATAGTTCTAATGCTCTTTTATACAGTGGCTCTGCCTCGCTGTACCGACCTTGGTGATAGTAGAGTAGAGCCAGGTTGTTGTAACTGGTGGCGACATAGGAATGCTCTTCTCCGAAGATCCGTTGCCATAGTTCTAACGCTCTTTCATACAGTGGCTCTGCCTCGCTGTACCGACCTTGGGATTCGTAGAGTGCTGCCAGGTTGTTGTAACTGTCGGCGACATCGGGATGGTCTTCTCCCAAGCGGAATTGTAGTACTGATATACACTGCTCACACCAAGATTGAGCAAGCGCATATAATCCCTGTCCAGAATAAAATCCATCTAATCCAACAAATACCGAAAGTAAATTTTCATCACTGACTGCATCAGTCAGATTTTGTGCCACCTCTGCTAAATGTGGGATAGCATCTTTGACACGCCTAATCAACTCCTGAGTTGGTGAATAGGGAATATCTTGAGCGATCGCAACAATAGTCTCTGCAAAAGCCTGCTTGAATTGAAAAGCTTGTTCAATAGCATCTAGTTTAACTTTCAAAAACTCCCGAATTAAGGGATGAATTCTAATTTTAGACTCACCTTCTGTATCTTCTACCCATTGAATCAAATGGAGTTCATATAGTTGGTCGTTAGCTGTCTTAACATCATCACTCGTCCAATTGAGTAATCCAGTTGCAGACTCTACCCATTCAATCGCAAAAATATTTGCTGCAAATAAGCTTAATAATGCGGCAACACGCTGCGTCGTATGAGAAAGTTCAAGCCAGCTTAATTCAAATGCTACTAAAACACCTCGCTGTGCAGTGCTTAGGGTTTGCTGTTGCGACAATTTGAGGGCAACATTTTCCAGCAGTTGTTCTTTGAGTTGTTGCAACATACGAGCTAAAGACCAGTTGGGAGGTTTTTTCGCCAAATACCTCCCAACCAACTCCAACCCTAAAGGTAGATATCCCAACCATTCACACAATTGTTTAGCTACTGAGAGTTCTTTTTGTACTCGTTTAGTACCCACGAGTACTGTCAATAGTTCCAAAGCTTCTTTTGGTAAGAGTACATCTAAGGAAATTTCCTCAATATTGGAGTCTAGATTCCGTGATCGCGTTGTCATCAACACCCGAAAACGGTTAGCCCTTGGTAGAACATCTCGACAACCCTCTAAAGATGTCACATCATCTAGTACAATTAGCACCCGTCCCTCTGCTGGCTGCCAATGCTGCCAACACCAAGCTACCTGTTCAGTTAGACTCAGCGCCCTTCCACGAAAATCCTGCTGCTGTACTTCCAGTTTCATGTAAATTTGGGCAAACTGCACAATTTCAGCAGCTAAATTTGAATCTCTCGCATTTAACCAGCAAATACCACCAGGGTAATCAGCTTCATGCTGACGTGCATATCTGAGTGCTAATTCGGTTTTGCCAACTCCACCCATACCAGACACAGCAGAAATTGCTACAAAATCTTGTTTTTGTAATTTTTCACTCACTTGGCTGAGTTCATACTCTCTACCAACAAAGTTAGCAGAGCCGGAGTATAGAAGATTGTTTGGGGAATTTTGTTTAGGCGACTCAAAGATGAAGGTATTGTCCTTGATAGTTGGCTTTCCGCCTTTAATATTTATCCCTTGCCAATTTTCGCTAGTCATTTGCTGCCAAAGTTAAGGGTGTTGTTCTTGATAGTTGGCTTTCCGCCTTTAATATTTATCCCTTGCCAATTTTCAATCACAGTTGTTAACCGCTTTTCTACTTCGGGATTCTCAGTTACAGCAAGATTTATATCATTTCCTAAAGCTTCTACTGCTGCTTTAATTTCTGGGTTTGTGGCTGCTGCCTTTTTCACTTCTTCTACCAAAACAGCTTCACCAATATCTTCTCGTTCGCCTAGTGGTAAGGCGGCGTTTTCCTTAGCTAACGTTAAGGCTTTGGCTGTATCTGGCGATTTCTGCTTCAGGAGTTGCATCAGCCTTTCTGAAGCTATATCGAAGGTTTTGTCTGTTGACCAGTCAATGATTTTACCCACTACCCAAGTTGTGAAAGCGATCGCACCAGCTGTTAATGGCTCCATGTGCTACCTCGTAAGCGCGGCATCCTATTTTACCTATTACTACATGGTTTCTAGGCTAAATTTCGCAATTAAGGTAAAAATTTGTAGTTAGCTCATTGTTACGCCTTTTGAGTCATCCAGCATTACACGATTGGGCTATAAGGTGGAACACATCTCTAGAACGGTTTACATTTCGTCGGTTCGCGCAGCGAGCTTATCGAAAATAATCCGCCATCATAGATTAATGGGGGTAAGGGGCAAGTCTAATAGGGCAATCACTTTTCAGTAATTGGGAAAATAAAAAAACTGAGCCTGCTGTATCCAGACGCAAGTCGCCAAATCAGCGCAGATATAAGGGAAGGGTGTGCGATCGCTCCTTTGATTAAACTGCGATTGCCTTCTCCACATTAGAAAAGCGATCGCTCTCTTAAAGCAATTGATTTCATTTTGACCCGCGATCGCCCTTACATCAAAATTCAAAATTGAGGAAAAAGACCCCTTTTGCCCAATGCCTAATTCCCAATGCAATACTTTTCGGATAAGCCTAACAATTTCTCTTTTGGTCTGGGAAAAGGTTAAAGGGCAAAGGGGGAAAGGTAAATTCAAACCCTTTCCCCCAAAACCCGAAAAGTCTTGATTCCCAATGCCCAATGCCCAATTAATTCAACGGCTCCATAATGGCTCTTAAACCATTGCTAGAGAGTGTTTTGAGCATTTCTTTAGCGTTATATTCACTGCTAAATACTCCTGCTTGCATAACTTTTTGACCTTCCCAAACTGTGGGAAACGCACCAGGAGCAAGGAATCTTACTAAATCTCGATCCCGATCGGTTGCAAGTGGCACTACTACGCGATAACGTATACCAAATTGTCTTGCAGAGTTACCACCATAGGGAATACTTGCAGAACTTGTTTGCAGATTGCGAGTATTAACAATAGGGATATTGCGATCGGGAAGTGGTAAAAGTTCTGAAGCACCTGGGGCAGTAGTTTCTGGTATTGGTAATGGCTGCTGTGTTTGATTCTTCATACTTGAAACTGGTGGCTGTGCAACTGAATTGGATGAAGACTCAGGGGCAGTAAACTCAACGGTATTAGGATCTATCCGCACGTAATTTAACTGTGGTGTATCAGGTGGCTGTGCGTTAATTGGTATTTGTCTACCTGACAAGCTGCTAGGAGTAGGAAATCCGGCGACTTTAGAAGTGGGTGGTTGTTTGGATATAGGCGGCGAAGGCGGTACATTATTTGCTGGCCTTAATGGCAGCAGTTGACTGTTTAATTGCCCAGAAACAGGATTATTTGCTGAAATGCTGTTGCTGGTTTGCCCATTAGTAGTTTCAGAGATTTCAGGAGCCGAGAAGGTGATTTCTCCAGTTGATGGTATTTGTCGTAATACGTTGTTGGGAACTGGTTGAGAATTTGGAGTTGCTAGTGCTGTTGTCCCGTTAATATCTACCTTGCCAATGATGCGATCGCTTACAAGGTTGTTACCAGCAGCAGAAATCACCTGTTTAGCAGCGCTGGCGTTAATGTCGTGGCGGCCATTATTTTGAAATGTATTACCCCCAGGTTCGGATGCACTACCCAAATCTGGCATTGCTTGAGCGATCGCTACTAAACCATCTTCTTTATTATCTTGAATAGAATTATTCCGCAAAATCGGGCGGGCATTTGCTTGTACAATAATTCCCGATCTATTGTTTTGAATTTGATTACCTATGACTATAGGAGCAGCATTTTGGGCAATATTAATCCCAAAACCCGTTTGGTGAAAGATATTTTCTTTCACTTGGGGATTAGAATTACCAGCAATTGTGATGCCATTGGCTCCATTGCGATCGAAGTAATTCTTGCTAATGGTAGGTGTGGCATTACCACTAACGGAAATTCCATCTTGAGTACTACCAGTAAATGTATTTTCTGCAACTACCGGATTGCTAGATTCAATCCATAAACCGTAACCACGGCGATTAGGGTTCGTCACCGTTACCCCAGTCAGCAAGGCTTGGTTTGCTCCAACAATTGTGACGTTTTGACCGCCAAAGCTCCGACTCAGGTAATCACCGCCTCCCTGAATGATAATGTCTTTACCTTGATTGCTGGGGTTGCCTTGAATTGAAATACCCGGTTTCAGTATTAAGGGAAATTCCTCTCCTGTCTCGGCGCTATAAGTGCCCGTAGAGAGCATAATTACAGTATTGCCATTAGCTAATCGCAGCGCTTGGGTAATCGTTTTTACAGGAGCGGATTCGCTGCCATTGTCTGCTTTGTCATCTCCAACACCAGGATTGACAAATAGCACATTAGCCTGAGAAGGTGTTTTCTGATTCAGAGGCGCTGAATTTGGTGT
The DNA here is from genome assembly GCF_036917375.1 of Nostoc sp. Classification (GTDB taxonomy): domain Bacteria; phylum Cyanobacteriota; class Cyanobacteriia; order Cyanobacteriales; family Nostocaceae; genus Nostoc. The sequence continues at coordinate 55,207 of NZ_JBALDN010000078.1, read as the reverse complement.
CGATGGAATTTGAGCGATTGCACTATCCAGGCTTGTAACCAGGAACACTATACTTGCCGCCCCCATCCCTACAGTAAAAGATAAGACTGAAAAACTAAAAAATAAAAGCTTTGCTGATTTCAGAAACTTCAGCTTTGCAAATAAAACATCTACTCTACGGTACTCAGGAAACACACGAGCGAGAATCATATTTAACACTACTCCTTATAAGTAATCATAAATTCTTATACTCTCTAGAGAGTATTATGTCGATAATATTACCCATATATTGACCGATTAGCCATATTTAATACATAGTAATAAACGATAGTAGACATCTCCAGAAATTAATTATGCATTGCCCAAAATAATTTGTAGGCACAATTCATGAATTGTGCCTATATCATTTATCTAATAGATATAAGAGTTAGATATAAGAGTGAAATTAAATATGCGTTATCCAGAACCCTTGTAGAGACGTAACATCATGTTACCCACCCCACAAGAATTAATTGGATATTTTTTAATTTGGAAGTCCTTAAGAAGCTACGGTGTACACACATCTCTAAAAATCCTACCCACCCAAAATTTCTGTTCAAGTGAAAGTCCCACACTGAGCAAATATACTGCCCAGAACTAAAGTTCCGGGCTGATAGCTAAAGTCCTCTAAAAGAGGACTAAACAAGAAATTTAGTTTAGTCCTCTTTTAGAGGACTTTCGTTATGAGACTCGGAATTTATTCCGAGGCGGGATAGTGCTACATATCTATTGTGAATTTTCTGGTGTATTCTCTTTTGTCAGTCTTTTGTAAGCTCGTTGTCTATCGTAAAACACTTGACTAAGCTCAGTGCGAAACTGTAGCCTCAAACTACCCTTATCACTGTCTATAGGAACATGGGATAATTTACCGTAACCCTCACTACTACGTTGTTTTGCGTAGATTCCGCAAAAATTAGTAAAAAAAAGCAAATTAATTAACTTATGGTTACTAGGACTTATGATAATTCACACTTCGATGAAAGCACTAATGGGGTTGTTGTGATGGTCGAGCCATACAGCCAAAAAGAGCAAACACAGCAAGTTGTTTACCGCATTTTAGATGCCAATTTAGACCGCGCTCGTGAGGGCTTGCGAATTATCGAGGAATGGTGCCGATTTGGGTTGAATGATGCCCAGTTGGCTCTTGAATGCAAGCGGCTGCGACAAGAGGTAGCTAAGTGGCATACCCCAGAATTACGGGCGGCGCGAGATACACCAGGCGATCTTGGGACTGAGTTAACCCATCCTCAAGAAGAACAACGAGCTAGTATAAAATCGGTCTTGCAAGCTAACTTTTGCCGGATAGAAGAAGCATTACGGGTGTTGGAAGAATACAGCAAGCTTTACCAACCAAGTATGGCTAAAGCTTGTAAGCAGATGCGCTATCAGGTTTATACCCTAGAAAGTAGTTTAATGGGTCATCAGCGCCATCAATTGTTGTGGCGATCGCGTTTGTATCTTGTGACTTCCCCTAGTGAAAATTTGTTGAACACTGTTGAAGCTGCACTCAAAGGCGGATTAACACTTTTACAATACCGCGACAAAACTGCCGATGATTCTTTGCGTCTAGAACAAGCGAGAAAATTACGGCAGTTATGCCACATCTACGGTGCTTTGTTTATTGTTAACGATCGCGTGGATGTAGCTTTAGCTGTCGATGCCGATGGCGTGCATCTAGGACAACAAGATATGCCTATTGCTGTTGCTCGGCAATTACTGGGTTCGCAACGTCTGATCGGTCTTTCCACCACAAATAAAGAAGAAATGCAAGCAGCAATTACTGAAGGTGTAGATTATATTGGCGTGGGGCCAGTTTATGAAACTCCCACGAAAGTAGGTAAGGCAGCAACAGGGCTAGAATATGTCAGCTATGCCGCCAAAAATTGCTCAATTCCCTGGTTTGCGATTGGGGGAATAGATGCGAATAATATCAATGATGCGATCGATGCTGGAGCCGAACGTGTAGCGGTGGTGCGATCGCTTATGCAAGCCGAACAGCCTACCCTAGTAACGCAATATTTGCTCTCTCAACTCAATCGCATTAAACCAGCACTTTAAAATAGTCATTTGTCATTTGTCTAAAGTGAGTAACCAATACCCAATTTCCAATGCCCTATTCCCAATGCCCAATGCCCCACACATTTATGTCTAATGAGATTACGATTCAGGTAAATGGGGAAACCCATAGCTGCTCATTTCAAACTTCTTTACCCGATTTACTCCAACAGTTGGGTTTTAACCCCCGATTGGTGGCTGTGGAGTATAACGGTGAAATTTTACACCGCCAGTTTTGGCCGCAAACAAAAGTGCAGCCAGGCGATCGCTTAGAAGTGGTAACTATTGTCGGTGGTGGTTAGTTGATTTGAGCCAGCAAGCCCAAATCCTTGAGGCTACGTCGTGTAATCTCAATGCGAGCGGGTGCATCTTCCGATTTTTGCATATCAAGGGTTGTCGCGAAAAAGTAGACGTTTTTGTTTTGCTCTAAATAACCCACAAACCAACCAACATTTGGTTGAGTACTCGTTAACCATCCTGTCTTTCCTCGCAGTGTGTAGTCTGGAGTTTGTTCGCGTATCATAATGTCTTTGACAAGATTTATTGTCCGTTGCGAGAAAGGCAAATCGCCTTGATATAACCGTTGCAAAAACTTAATTTGCTCTTTGGGTGTAATTTGCAATAACTGCGGTTGTAGCCAAAAACGATCGATGTCTGCGACAGTGCCAATCTGACGGTTCCCGTAACCTACTTTATTAATAAATTGCTGCATCCGTTCATATCCAGCCCTACGTGCCAATACTTGATAGAACCAAACAGTTGAATCCTTAAAGGCTTGACGCAAATTTGTATCATGATTCCAGGCATCAATATCTCGGTGAATTCCATCCCAAGTGAGAACTGCCACATCATCAGGAACTACACCTGTTTCTAATGCCACCAGCGCGTTAAAAATTTTGAATGTTGAAGCTGGTGCGATGGCAGTTGCATTACGTTGAGGATTGTGTTCATAGATGCGGTTATTTTTTGAGTCGTAAATCAAGATAGAGCCTTCACGCCCAAATTCTTGAAAGTGTCGCCCGAAATTTGGCGTTTTAACAGCGGGACGTTCAGATGAAGTTGAAGCAGGTTGAGCCACAACATACATTGCCCCAAAGGTAATCACATTAACTACAGCAAGACATCCAATCACTGTAAACACGAAAGATTGCATTCGGTGCTTTGTGTAACGCCGAAGGAATTGATCTATGTTCAACCAGATATTTTTCATTGCACATTTTATCGCATCACCAGCGAGATTTTACACTGTAGCCTCGCTCTTTTATGAAGCAATTTGTTAAAGGTTATGCAGAAATATGACTTATAGTAAATTACCCTTTTTGGTATTTTTTGAATTTTATGATTCAATCCGATTTAGTTAATAAAATCATTTCACAAAATTGCATTTTTCCCATCTGATTTATAAAGCGATCGATGAAGAGTTCTACGCTTGGCTAATTCTTTACCTTTACGACCGAGTTGCTCGCGTAGTTGTTGGTCTTTGCACAACCGATTGAAAGCTTGAAAAACTTCATAACCAGAATTGGGATTAACCAGTATCCCATTTTCTTCATGCTGAACTGTATCTAGAACACCGCCTAAACGAGGGGCAATTATCGGCTTTCCGAAGTAACTTGCTTCTAAATAAGCCATACCAAAACCTTCCATATTATTAGGTTTAGTATCCGATAGAGTCAGCATGGCAAATATGTCGCAAGCTGCATAATAACCTGCTAATTCTCGCTCTGGCACATATCCAGCAAAGTGGACGCGCTTATCAACCCGCAAACGATGCGCCAGAGATTTCAGTTCCGATTCACTTGACCCTTGACCGCAAAGTATATAGTGAACATCGACCCCAAAAGTTAGCAGTATTGGGATGTTATCAATTACTCGGTCGAAACCTTTATGTTTTACTAGTCTGCCGATGGAGAGAATAACTATTGCTGAATCCGGAATGTTGTATGCCTGACGCACGCGAACCCGTAAATCATCCAGGCTACTGGGACTGGCTACATTATTACCAAATTTTTCTGGTCTGATTACGGGGTTAATGACGTGGGTAGGAGTATCTAATCGGAAAGCAGTTCTCAGGTAATCTCTTGTATAAGAACTGTTACAAACAATGCCTTCGGCGCGTTTGAGTGTTAATTTAAATAGCGATCGCAGCACGGGATTGTGTAAAGTGCAAAGAAGATCGTTGCCGTGCAGATAGATAAAAAAGCGAATAGGTAACAAATAGCTCAATAGCAACAGTGAAGGAAAATCATAGCCGTGGCCCCACTCTATGTAACGATAGTGATAGCGAAAATAGAGTTTAATTGCTAGGACAAATGAGCAGACGATATTGGCCAAAGGCTTTAGGATATTTCCTATATAGCCACTACGCCAATATTTAGGATAATACCAGCGATACACAGGAAACTGTTGACTCTTGTCAAATACTCGATCTCCTGAGCAACTAGCTGCCAGCACAATTATTCGTTCTGGATCTTGCAGACAACGATTGTAGATATATTCCCCAATTACAGCTTCTTTCGGCAGAAAGATCCGGGATATGACTAGGATATCTGGGTATGCAGCTTTATCTCTGATTTCGGCTGTTAGTTGAGAAATATGTTCCATAATAAAGTTGATGACTATATTTCAAATAGTTTTTAATATCTACAATTAGAATTACTTTCAAAGCCATCATTATTATTTTATTTCTTTTAAAACGAATTTGGTAGACAAATTTGAAGCTTATTTTAGAAGATTAGCTAGAAAGATTGTTTTTTTATTGTGTTGATTTTATTTTTGTTGCAAATTTATCATTATTTGAGAGTTTCTGTGCATAATGAACAAAAAATCAAAGTTAACACTTGTAGCGAAATTGCTCAGTGAACAGCTGCTACAAAAATTTCGATAGTACTACTTATTCAGTGAAGGATTAAAAAATTAGTCAAAATAATCACTAAAAATTAAAATCATCTGTATAATTCAAAACTGTAGTCTGAAACTAGTCCAAGGCATAGCAAACCATTGCCCGTAGGCGTAGTCCATCGTAGACATCGCAATTTCTGTGAGGATAAACATGTCTTCAGGTACGGTTCCCCAGTCGAGAAATCCCCCCTGCGATCGCTACTTACCCAAGATAAGACGCGGTAAATTGAATATGTAGTCTCTAAAAAGCAATGCTACGTGAATGCTACAAACTTGCTTGTTACGGGCTAGCCTTAGCAACATCCTGTAACACTGCTCCCACCATCGGGAGAAATCATAAATAATAATTTCGTTTTTCAAGCGATTGTCTTATGCGTAAAAAACTACAACAAACCATCAAGCCGCTGTTAAAAACCTTCTTAGCCCTAAGCTTGGTGTTAGCTTTGGCTCTTGGTCACGCTGACGGCGCGTTAGCAGCCCGCAGTGGGGGTCGTATCGGTGGTGGCTCCTTTAGAGCGCCTTCTAGCCGCACCTATACACCGCGCACCTATGCACCTCCTGGCGGAGGCGGATACTATCCTGGGGGTGGTTATGGTGGTGGCTTTGGTGGTGGTTTTGGCTTTCCCTTCCTACTTCCCTTCTGGGGTATTGGCGGAGGATTTGGTGGTCTGTTTAGCATCTTAATCTTCTTTGCGATCGCTAATTTCTTATTGCAAACTTTCCGCCGCGTCTCTAGCGGTGAAACACCAGAAGCAGATTACAGCAGTAACTCTCCTGTTTCTGTAACTCGTTTGCAAGTAGGTTTGTTAGCTCAAGCCCGTGAATTGCAAAATGAACTCAACCACATTGCTGAAACTGCTGATACTAATACTCCCGAAGGCAGAGCAGAAATTCTCCAAGAAGCCAGTCTAGCTTTACTCCGCCATCCCGAATACTTTGTATATGCAGGTGGTGGCACTCAACAAGCCAGCTTGAATTCAGCCGAAAGTCAGTTTAATCGACTGTCACTGGCAGAACGCAGCAAGTTTAGCGAAGAAACTCTTTCTAATGTCAACAACCAGCTAAGAGCAGCCCTTGCCAAAGATGCTTTACCTCCGGCTGGCGAACTCGACAACCCCACGCGTCTATTTACCGAAGGCCCTGGCGAATACATTGTTGTCACCTTGCTGGCGGCGACACTAGGTAAGTTTGACATCCCCACAGCTATTAATAGTGCTGATGATTTGCGTCAAGCTTTGCGGCAAATTGGTAGTATCCCTAGCGACAAGCTTCTAGCAATTGAAGTTCTTTGGACTCCTCAAGCTGAAAATGATACTCTCACATCTGATGATGTGTTAGCAAATTATCCTGACTTAAGACTTGTTTAATCTCTGAAAAATTTTGCATCTTAGTGCAACGAATAAGTTCCCCTTAAGAACCATAACTAGAAACCCGCTTGTCATTGACAAGCGGTTTTTTGTGGAGAGTTTGCAAAGAAGCGATTAAAGGGTGGGGTGATGGGAGGTTAATAAGTAATTAAGCGGACATCATAGATATATTTAAGTATGATTTTAGAAACATTTTGGTAGTATTATCAAAATGAATTATACGCAAAGTGTTATCTTATGCCTAGTGTTGAAGCCGACGAAAACCGAGAGCATCGCATTAAAACAGAAATTATTGTAGATGCTGAAGACAAAGAAGACCGGGCTATGGGTTGGTACTACTACCTCGAAGAGGCTCTGAATTTTCCCTTTTTGGCTACATGGACGAAGAAGGGACGCAAATCAGGTGCTGTCGAGGAGAAACAAGTGGAAGTATTGGGAATGGCCCCAGACGATGAGTGCTTGAAAGATATGTTTGTAGAAGTGGCTTATATTAATGGTAAGGATGATGATGTATATTCTGCAAAGTTATCTGAAATAGCAGCCATTGATGCTGACAGTGAAACTCAAGAAGCGATCGCAGACTGGCTCTATTGGATTGCTAGAGGTTATAAATTTTAAACTCTAGGATAAATACCGAATGACACGGCAGGGATTGCCAGCAGCGACAACATTCTCAGGTATATCTTTGACAACTACACTACCAGCACCAATGGTTGTGTTATCACCAATAGTTACACCTGGACAAATAATTGCATTGCCACCAATCCAGACATTATTACCAATGTTAATTGGGGCAGCTAATTCTCTACCAGAAAGACGAATTTCTGGCTCTAGAGGATGATAAGCGGTATAAATTTGCACATAGGGAGCGCATAAAACATTTTCACCAATGTGAACTGTATTACAGTCTAAAATTACACAGCCATAGTTCATATACAATTTGTCGCCAGCAAAAATATTACTGCCATAGTCACAGTGAAAGGGTGGCACAATTGCTGCTTTTTGACCAATTTTTCCAAATAATTCTTGCAAAATTTGCTGCCGTTGCTCTTGCTGTTCTTCGGTTGTAGAATTGTATCTTCGCAACAGACGACTAGCTCGCTTCATGTCGGCAGCCAATTCTGGATCTTCGGCCAGATATAATTCGCCTGCAAGCATTTTCTGTTTTTCGGTTTTTTCCATGACAGAATTATAGGGCTTCTCGGTTGTATACCATAACCTAAGTAGCGCCTAGAGTATCATATTCTATCCTTAACTAAATATGGCATAAGTAGCTTTTCCCTGGCGTTTAGCTTGGTACATCGCAATATCAGCATCCCGTAGTAGAGTTGCAGGCTCCTCATAATTATTAAAATTCCAAGTAATACCAATGCTAGCCGTAGCAGATAATTGATATCCATTCAGGTTAACTGGCAATCTTAAGGAGTCTTGAATACGTTTGGCAACATTGGTAGCGTCGGTTATGTCTTTAATATCCTCCAAAAGAACAGTAAACTCATCACCACCAAATCGTGCTACAGTATCGCCACTACGTAAGCATGACTCTAAACGTCTAGCGATCGCTACTAAAAAATCATCTCCTATTCCATGCCCAAAGCGATCGTTAATCTCTTTGAAGCCATCTAAATCCAAAAATAAAACTGCAAAATAATAATCGCTTCTGCGTTTGCTACGTTCAATAGTTTGTCTGAGCCGATCTAAAAATAAAACACGATTCGGTAATTCTGTTAACCCATCATAAAATGCATTGCGGATCAGTTGTGCCTCTGTCTGCTTACGTTTAGTGATGTCTTGAAAAACTAAAACCGCGCCAGTAATATTGCCATCTCGATCGCGGATAGGTGCAACATTATCCCCAATCGCTATTTCTTTACCATCTTTGGTAATTAATGTACAGTTTTCTGGTAAATTGAAAACTTTACCTGCTTCGATTACATAAGTGGCTAAATTTTCAATTTTTTCTCCTACATCTTTATTAACTAAGTTAACGACTTCTATTAAATCTTTCCCCAACGCTTCACTTTGCTTCCAACCAGTGATTAGTTCTGCTATGGGATTCATCATTTCAATACAACCATTTGCATAGGTAACAATCACTGCACAACCCATACTATTAATAATTGTCATCAACCTCTGTTTTTCTTCGTATAATGTTTTTTTGCTCTGATGTTTGTACAGTGTCATTTCAATCACAAAATGTAAATCACTTTCAAGAAATGGTTTGGCTATGTAACTAAAAGGCTCACTTAGCTGATTTTTATGTAATGCTTTATATTCCGAACACTCTGTTAGATATACTACAGGCACATGGAATTGATTCTGGATAATATCCGCTACGTGGAGACCATCTATTTCTCCAGCTAAACAGATATCAATTAATACTAAATGTGGATGAGTTTCTGCTACCTTTTTTATTACCTCTTCACCAGATTCAGTTATTTCTGATACTAGATAACCTAATTTTTGTAAAGTTTTTCTAATATTTGAGGTTAGATTTTTTTCATCCTCAACAACTAGGATTTTGTGGGCGAACATGTTACGATAACCTGTTTGCTAAGGTTCAGATTCTTGTTGTCAGTGTCTACTCAAGTCAAAAGTGCTTATCTTATCATAAACAATTTCTAACTACCCTGTATTCTTGCTTGATATTAATACTGACTAAGGAGTAAATAACATCATGTTATTAATGTCTGGAAATTTCTATGTTTATCAAAACTAATTTTGATTAATTCATATAGCTAATATGATGCTACTAACATCAAAATCAAATTATAATGCAATTATCAAGCACTCAAAAACTGATTTTAAAATGTATACAATAATTTTTTTTGGCAAAGTATAAATACTAAGTATAATATCTATATACAAATTAATCAAGAAAAATTTATCGTAAAAGCATAGTATATTACTTTAATATAATTGAAAAAATCTAGAAAGTCTTGTATGTAATATATTAATCTACATTCACTTAATTATTAATAATAATTAATCTTCATCTGTAATTAATGAGTTTAATGCTGTTTTACCTGTAAACAGCTTTTATATCAGATAAGGTCTAGATTGCGGTCTAAAGCTATCTGAAATATTAGTAAAATCGTATTACTTAAAAATATTAATATAACAACCATGATTAAAAATCAGCATTATGGTAATAGCATGGTAAGCCTAAATATGTGCAATATAAAATTAGTTATTTTCTCAAATATTAATATTTGAGATATTTTTGATGCACTATTTAAGCCTTGCCACGCCACTACGCGTATTTTAAAAATAAAATACTAGTCCTATAGTTTTTGGTTAATACTTAATCACAATTCCTCTCCTCTGAAAATATGTAAGTTAAATGATCATCAGCCGCTCGCGATATTTTTTAGTTTTTTGGTAATCTAATCAGTAGGTACTGGTGCCAATGGCAAGAAAGATTCTGATTGTGAGACACTTCCAAGCTCCACGTAAACCCCCAGTTTTTTGCTAGCTGATAGATATTGAAAAAAACACATTTTGCGAATTAAAGGTTGGACTTGATTTTAGTCAGTTCAATGCTAATTTTGCCACCGAAGTCTGGAATAGGTGCAGCAGGTTTGCTGAGAGTGACTTGGACTTTTGTTACACGATCGCACTCTTGGAGGATAGAATCTGCGATCGTTGTTACCAATTTCTCCACCAAAACAAATTTAGACGTTTTGATCAGATGTTGTGTCAAGCTAATGACGCTGCGATAATCTAAAGTGTCTTCGATCGCGTCAGTCTTGGCCGCTGTGGAGATATCCAACCATAACCTCACATCCACCTCAAACCATTGTCCTAGCACCTGTTCTTCTGGTAGATACCCAGTGTAGCCATAGCCGCGAATTCCCGTTAAATGAATGCAGTCCATAAAAGTTTGAGAGCAAATTGTGCATTTTGTAGAAAGTTGAGCAAGTTTGCTAGGAGGTTTTCCTTCCTAGAAACTTGCGTGGCGGTGATTGAACCCAACACCGCATTGATGGATTTTAAATTGAATTTCCCTAGACAAAATCTAAAATTTAAGATTGTTTTATAGCTATGTTTGATTTAATGCCGATCGCTTATAGGAATGTTAATCAACTTTGGGCTTATATTTTAACAGAGACCCTAAAGCGGTTGGGATTGACTTGTGCCATCATTTGTCCTGGATCGCGCTCTACACCCTTAGCGATCGCCTTTGCTCAACAAGCACCTGAGATTGAAGCGATTTCCATTCTCGATGAACGTTCCGCCGCCTTTTTTGCCTTGGGACAAGCCAAAGCAATCGGTCGCCCTGTAGTACTAGTTTGTACCTCTGGTACAGCAGGAGCAAATTTTTATTCAGCAGTCATAGAAGCCTCATATAGTCGCGTACCACTGTTGATATTAACCACCGATAGACCGCCAGAATTGCGAGATTGTCACTCTGGGCAAACTATAGATCAGTTGAGATTATATGGAAGCTACCCAAATTGGCAAACAGAGTTAGCCTTACCCTCCGCCGATCTGGGAATGCTAGCTTATCTGCGACAAACGGTAATTCATAGCTGGGAAAGGGCGCAAACTCCTACAAAGGGGCCAGTACATTTAAATATTCCCTTTCGCGATCCTTTAGCGCCTCTACCTGATGGAACTGACTTGAGTTATTTGCGATCGCACTTGGAATCAGAAGACTTTTTCGCAGGAATAGCAAATCCATCCCCCATGCCCAATACTTCGACTGCGCTCAGTACAAGTTCCCCATGCCCCATACCCAAAGAATGGAAAGAATGCGATCGCGGTATCATCATCGCAGGTGTTGCCCAACCGTCGCAACCAGAGGAATATTGTAGAGCGATCGCCCAACTTTCCCAAACTCTCAAATGGCCAGTGCTAGCTGAGGGACTCTCCCCAGTGAGAAATTATGCCGAACTCAATCCTTATTTAATTTCTACCTATGACCTGATTTTGCGAAATCAGCAACTAGCAAAGCAGTTAGCGCCCGAAATGGTGATTCAGGTGGGAGAAATGCCTACGAGTAAAGAATTACGTACCTGGATAGATGTAACCCAACCGCGACGCTGGATAATTGATCCCAGCGACCAAAACCTCGACCCTTTGCACGGGAGGACGACGCATTTACGGATATTTGTAGAAGATATAAAAGCAGAGGAGATAAATTTATCTTTTTCCTCAGACTATTTGCAGCAATGGTGCGATGCGGAAGCTAAAGTCAGGTTAGTTGTTGACCAGACGATGGGGAAAATAGATGAAATCATTGAGAGTAAAGCAGCTTGGTTAATTTCTCAGCTTTTACCGCCAGGAACGCCTCTGTTTATTGCCAATAGTATGCCTGTGCGGGATGTAGAATATTTCTGGAAACCGAATAATTTAGGAGTGCGATCGCACTTTAACCGGGGTGCAAATGGCATTGATGGTACATTATCCACAGCTTTAGGAATTGCCCATCGCCAGCAAAGTAGTGTGATGTTAACAGGAGATTTAGCTCTTTTACATGACACCAATGGTTATTTAATCCGCAATAAGTTTGTCGGACATCTCACGATTGTGTTAATCAATAACAATGGCGGTGGTATTTTTGAAATGTTACCCATTGCCAAATTTGACCCACCATTTGAAGAGTTTTTTGGCACTCCCCAGGATATTGATTTTGCTCAGTTGTGCGCTACTTATAATGTGCAGCATGACTTGATCACTTCTTGGCAGCAGTTGCAGCAAAGATTAAACTCGCTACCAGCTACAGGAATTCGGGTTTTAGAGTTGCAGACAAATCGGAAACTAGATGCTAAGTGGCGACAAGATAAATTGAAAAATTTTGCTGCAAATATTGCAATTTAACTATCTCATTAGGTGTTACTGAATAGGAGTATAAAAACACAGCATTTGTGGCATCAAATTTAAAATCACTTGACCACAAGTGTTTTAATTACTAGCGTTGCTCACCCTTGCAAAGTATTAGAATTAGTAGTACAATAGCGAGTTCAGCGACAAATGCAACAAAATGCAAAATATAACAATAATGAAGAAGATATTTTGTTTTTGACAACTATTGAAGTAGCTTAACTTCTTTGTATTTACCAAATAACTCTGCAAAGATGGATATTATCAAATAATCTTAAAGCTACAAAAGTGGGGTCAAGAATTTGGCGTATCAGACAAAAAGACTTAGATAAGTTTTTATAAATAAATAATAGTAGAAAAGAAGTAGAATAAAATATTAACTCAAATGGCAACAGGAATACCTAGTCGAAATAGTCGTAAAAGTCAAAAACAAAATGTAATTCCTTTTCGTCTGGAATATGAAGGGAAAATTCCTATAGAGGATATATTAAAAATTCCTGTAGCCAAGTTAAATCGCATAATCAGTATAGATGAACATCCAAGAAACAGACTCATCTATGGAGAGAATTTAAGAGTTCTTAGTTCATTCTTGAACGATGATACTATCGCGGGTAAAGTTAGTTTGATTTATATTGACCCCCCCTATGCAACAGGGAGTAGTTTTGAGTCTCGTCAAAGAGACCATGCTTACCACGACCTAATGGAAGGTGCAGAATATTTAGAGTTTTTACGTCAACGACTGGTTTTATTAAGAGAACTTTTATCAGATGAAGGTTCTATTTATATACATTTAGATGACAAGATGGCTTGTGCTGTCAAAATTATAATGGATGAAATTTTTGGTTCTAAAAACTTTCGCAATTTGATTACAAGAAAAAAATGTAACCCAAAAAACTATACACGTAAACAGTACGGAAACACCGCTGACTACATTCTATTTTACACAAAAACAGATAATTATATATGGAATCAGCCTTTTAACCCTTGGACTGAAACTACTGCAAAGAAAGAGTATCAATATGTTGAAAAGGAGACTGGAAGAGTTTATAAGAAAGTTCCTGTTCATGCACCAGGTGTAAGAAAAGGTGCAACAGGTCAACCCTGGAGAGGAATATTACCTCCTCCAGGTAAACACTGGCAATATACTCCAGAAACTTTAGACGAAATGGATGCACGCGGAGAGATTTACTGGTCACCAACAGGGAACCCAAGAAGAAAAGTTTATTTAGATAATAGCCAGGGTATTTCAGTCCAAGATATTTGGCTTGACTTCAAGGACGCTCACAATCAAAATATTAAAATTACTGGCTATCCAACAGAAAAAAATCCAGATATGATCAAACGAATAATTCTAGCCTCATCTAATCAGGGAGATATTGTGTTAGATGCATTCGCGGGAAGTGGTACTACTGCTGCTGTAGCTGAAGAGTTAGGTAGAAAATGGATAGCTATTGATAATTCGCAACTTGCTATAGCTACAATAGTTCAGCGTTTAGTTAACGGAACAGAAATAATGGGTGACTTCATTAACGGAAATAGTTCCCCTAAACATGAACAAAAGTGCTTGATAGGTATAAATAGAATTTTACGAAGTGGTCTAGATTTATATATTGAAGAAACACCAGAATTAGAGTTTATCTCTGATACTGTAATACATGAGTGGGATAGAAAACTCAACTTTCAAGCCAATCTTGTGTAAATCTCTCATCAAGCATTTTCAGAGTGCATACCATTATTTTGCCACTACCATAACTTTCTAGACGAGCATAATCATTCCACATAGATCCTAGTAGTAATCCTGGCCCATCATTCAAAAAAAATACTTTTAAAGCCACTTTATATGTATCAGCATATCTGAGAATATCAGTTGCTTTATCTCGATTTCCACCAGTCCGATCATCTTCTTGAGAACCTCCTCTATCAGAGTCATACCGAGCAAATCCAACTACTAAGGGGGTTCCATCTAATCGAGATATAAAAATATCTGCTGGAGTTTGAGCTTCCCAATTATCCAAAACCTTATCAAGCATTACATCTTTTCCAGCACGAACTGGCCCCCGAATTATATAGTTTTTACCAAATACTCTGTCAAACCATAAGAAAAACGCTTCTGTCAAGTCATAGCCTTTTTGTCCCCGTTTACTCTGTTCTAAAAGAAGAGCCATTAGAGTTTCATCGGGTACAGGACGACTTTGCAAGTTTCTTCTAACCTCTTCTAAACTACGAAATCTATCACCAAAGTCGTTAATTATATTAGGAATATCACGTTTTTTCTTGGTCATTTCTACTGTCGTATCTGGTGATACATACCTCCGAAATACTCTAAGAAGTTGAATACGTAAAGGATCAGGCTCTTTTGTAATGATTTCGAGTAAATTTGCAGAGTTTGTTGCTTCGTCTACCAATTCTATGAAACGCTCCAAAACTTTCTCGTAGAGCATTTTAGCTTCATCTAAAGAATCAGGGTAAAATGGTGAGTCAAATATGGTAATCCACTTAGATGCAGTTACTTTGTAGCTACTGAATGAAATCAAAGGACAATCTCCAATGCCATAATCGATACAATCTTTTAACTATAAAGCACATAACTCTATAAAAAACACCAAAGCTAACGCTTCCAACTGTTCCACCGATAACCCTTGCATCTGGGACAGAAGCGCATCAGAAATATTACCCACGCGCCGATTTAATAGCCGTAAAACGATCGTTCTTTCTCCTTCTTCCTTCGCTTCCCGAATAGCCCGTGGTTCTTCCAAATTCAGTCCCAACATCGTTGCAATCTCGTCTCGACTTAGGGTAGAAAACTTGTAGACAATAATCGTCGTTACCAACAATTTTAGCGATCGCTCTCCTCCTTTGCGTCTGTGGGTGAAACTTACCCCCTTACTTCACCTTGTAACCACCCTTCCAAATCAGCAAGAGTAGAGAAATCTAACAAAGCATCACATAAAGCTTCAGACTGTTCTAGCGACAACACTTGAATCTGGCGCTGAAGCTGTTCAGGAACCGCACCTACCCGTCGGTTTAACAGTCGTAAGATGAGCGATCGCGCTTCTTCTTCCTTCGCTTCCCGAATCGCCCGTGGTTCTTCCAAATTCAGTCCCAACATTGCTGCAATCTCCTCTCGACTCAGGTTAGAAAATTTGTAGACGATAATCGTCGTCACTAAATCAATTATCGCTTGCTCCGATTGTTGCCGTGCTTGTTCTAGCAAAAACCGTGCCCCTTCCACTGCTTCGGTTTCAGAAGTAACATTTGTCAGCAACATCAAACCTAATCCCAAAGATTGTTGTCGCAAATCCCCCAACTCATCCAGATAAACCCGCCTGACTTGACCACTTTCCAACAAAGTACGGTGAATCGAAGAGGAAGAAGGTTCCAGGCTGCGAGAACCAAAAATTATGACTCCAAACCAGTCATCGTAGCGGATAGAGTGGCGGTAGAGAAACAAAAACAATTCACTAAAGAAGCGGTGATATAAGTCTTCGTCCTTCTGAAACTGGACTTCTGCAAAAAAGACGGTTTTGGAAACTGCATTAGCGGGAGGTAAAAATACTCCATCAATCCGAAACGCCGTTTCTTTCACCTCAACTGATTCAAACTGGTAGTTCTCCGCTTCTGGGGGTGGTTCATCTACTAATTCAAATAGCAAACCAGGAAATTGCTTAAATAATTTATAGAAGATGGTGTCACGTCGCATTTTTATTCCTCAACACCCAGACAATCACCAGATTGTAAAGGCTTGAGACACTAATTTTAGCGTAGGCGTAGCCTACCGCAGGTATCGCTTGTGCCTACGTCCGCGATAAAATTCTCAAGCACAACAGCGCACTCCATACCAATGCAAATTAACTGGCAAACTGCCAAAACCTACGAAGATATTCTGTATCAAAAAACCGATGGCATTGCGAAAATCACCATCAACCGTCCCCATAAACGCAATGCTTTCCGTCCTGAAACAGTCTTTGAACTGTACGACGCTTTCTGTAATGCTCGTGAAGATACTACTATTGGTGTTGTCCTATTTACTGGTTATGGCCCACATACTGATGGCAAATATGCCTTCTGTTCTGGTGGCGATCAAAGTGTGCGGGGACATGCGGGTTATGTGGACGATACTGGCATCCCCCGCTTAAATGTGCTGGACTTACAACGCCTGATTCGTTCGATGCCGAAAGTAGTGATTGCCCTAGTAGCTGGATATGCGATCGGTGGTGGACACGTCCTACACTTAATTTGCGACCTTACCATTGCCGCCGATAACGCTATTTTCGGACAGACTGGCCCGAAAGTCGGCAGTTTCGACGGTGGTTTTGGAGCCAGCTATCTCGCCCGCGTTGTGGGACAAAAAAAAGCTAGAGAAATTTGGTTTCTCTGCCGCCAATATGATGCACAACAAGCGCTAGATATGGGCTTAATTAATTGCATAGTCCCAGTAGAACAACTAGAAGCGGAAGGTATTCAATGGGCACAGGAGATTTTAGAAAAAAGTCCGATCGCAATTCGATGTCTCAAAGCCGCCTTTAACGCTGATTGTGATGGACAAGCTGGTTTACAAGAACTCGCTGGCAACGCCACCCTACTTTATTACATGACAGAAGAAGGAGCTGAGGGTAAACAAGCCTTTCTCGAAAAGCGTCCACCAGATTTCCGCTCTTTTCCTTGGTTGCCTTAAAATTGCAAAAATCGCACCCTTCAATGAGATGCGATTTTTGTAGATATCAACTTTTACAGTACTAAAAATCTTAAAAACAAATCTTATTTTAAGCAGACTACAAACTCAGTCCAGTAATAAAGGATAACTAAATGACCACTGCTTTAGTTTTTACCTGTTCAGATATAGAGGCCGTTATTTCCTCTAGAGGGGCAAGAGCAACATTATCTAAATCTGAGGCTAGAGATTGACAAGATGTTAAAACTGGAGCTGCATCTGGTAAACCCCAAGCATCTTCTAAGGTTTCCCAAGAAGGTGCAAAAGGTGGAAGCGCCAAGGAGCAAGCCTTCCAAGTCGCTTGAACTGGTGCGCCCAACTGCTGGCACGTTCCACCACGGCGACCTTCTGGCTGGTAATGACGACAATATCTACAGGCAGATGCTAAAACTTTAATGGGTTTCATTCGGATTCATCTTTAATGTTGTTTCTGGCTGAATTTCATCTTTATATTCTGCTTCTATATATAAAGACGGAGAAAAGCCAAAAAGTCATTATTTTCTATAGGTTTCAGCGATCCCAAGTAAAAAATAAACTTCAGGATATTTTTATAATCTTGTTATATATTTAAATAATTCCTAGAGCATTTACATATAGGTATCGTCTAAAACTTATTAGGGATCAAGACTAAAACTAAAGCTTTTGATTTATTCAGGCTTTTAAATTCCTCCTTAAGGATGGCTTAAGGCATAGAATTTCGCATAAATAGTCTGCTTGACATACCACATTTGACATATTTTATCGGCAAATTATACTTTTTCTCAAGAATCAGAAAAATTTGATGTAATGGCAGCAAGTTATTTCAGGATAAACTCTGCTCAACGAATAATCGCTCAACTATTTTGCTTTGAAAACTGTTTAGCAGCACAGACAGAACAGACTTCCCAGCGCTGGAGTTCACCGGGTGGGGTGGGAGATTGGCACTGGGGACAAAGGGGTAAGCCATGCGATCGCGATCGCACAATCTTCGTCCAATGTCCAAAAGCCGCATTCACATCTTTAACGGGTATAGCATCAGGGCGGTTAATCTCATCACCAAGGTAACTGGGATGCTCATGGGGCGAAACCGTTTGTTGCTGTTTTCTTTCTACCGACGGATTCTGCCAGCCAGCAGTAGAGAAGCGAATATCAACCAAAGGCGTTGGCAGCTTTTTATTCAACTTTAAAAGTAGAGATGTGCGGCCAAAAGTCAGGTTTTGTGCCCAAGCAGCACTAGAAGTTGCTACCGACAAAACATCACGTTGAATCGATAATGGTCGAGTATTTGCGGCAACCACTGGGCCAACAACTTCTGCCCAACACTTGAGCAGGCGTTGAAATGGTTGCTCCTGCCATTTCGACTGCTTTTCCAGAATCCTTAAAACATCATTAATTGATTTCAACGACATTATTCAAAGTGGGGAGTGAAGAGTGGAAAGCAGGGGAGCAAGGGAGCAGGGGAGCAGAGGAGAAGTAGCAGTAAGTCTTTCCCCTCTGCCCCTCTGCTCCTCCGCACCTCTGCCTCTTGTGCCCAATGCCCACTCTATCTATTTAAATAATTTCCGCTACTATTGTCACAAAATATATCTAAAAGTTGATTCCAGTAATCTACGTTTGAGGCACAAAGACAATGACTCAAAACCCCCTGAACGACTCCAGTACTCATCAATCGTCTAAAACACCTGGGTTGAAACCAGTACTAGCAGCAGCACTAGCAAGTTTAGAGGTGCCGCTAGATCAAGAGTTAGCTCGATACCGACGCACGCGAACTGGTTTGGTGTCATCTAAGCAGTCCCGTGTTGCAAGTTACATCAGCGGACAACCCCAACCGTTAACTACCATTTCGACAATATTGGGCGCAACTCAGTCATCAGCAACGGAAATTAAAACCAACGTATCGCCTGCATCTGTAGCTGTGAATCCTGAGATGAATCCAGCGCCAGCTACGGCAAAAATTGATGTCTCCCCGGCATCTGTAGCTGTGAATCCTAAGATGAACCCAGCACCAGCTACGGCAAAAACTGAGGAACTGAATAATCTTAATGCACCTTCAACCTCCAATGCAGCTAAAACACAAACTCAACTCCCACCACCCCCACCCAACTTTAGTAGCAGCATTGTGCCAGCGATCGTTAAAAATACTAAAAGTGAAAATCACTTGCAGGCAGATGATAGTCCCAAGCACCCAGATGACTATTTAGAATCTAGTGAAGCACTGCTGCGAAGTCTGACAGAAGAACAACCAGAAACCAAGAAACCAAGTAATTCTAACGACAGTCTGCTATCACCTTTGGGTATTGGCTCCATGTTGCTGCTATTGGTGGCTAGTCTGATCTTGGGTTATGCAGTCTTCAATCCCAAAAGCTTGCCACAATGGAATTTAGGCAATTTATTTAACGGCAACTCCTCTCCCACACCAGAAAATTCCGAGGAAGTTGGCAGTAATGTCCCACCTCAAATTCAACCACCAAGCACATCTATACCCAAATATCCCAATCTAGCTACTGAAGAGTTTCCTGAAGTCAGAGATCCCAATGATGTAGTAGGCTTAAAACCCAAAGTCCAACCAACCCCCGCAGTAGTGCCTAATCCAGTTGTTCCCCAAAACCCCGCAAATCCTCAAGGGGCATTGTCTAACCCCAATACAGCCCAACCGACTAACCCGATCGCTTTAGCACCAGTACCGACACTAAAATCCTTGCCTCCCCTAAATTTACCTCCCACCTCACCGACAAAAACCTCGCCCAAGCCAATCGCAACCTCACCAAAGCCAGATGCAGAAATCAAGCCAGCAACAGATGGGTTTTATCATGTAGTGATAGATAATAAAGGTGCAGCTTTTGCCTCAGCACGGCAGGTAATTCCTGATGCTTATTTATCGCCTAACAAAGAATTGATTTATCTGGGTGCTTTTAAAACTAAAGAGCAAGTAAAACAACAGATGAAACTGTTAGAAGCAAAGGGAATCAAGGCACGAGTTCAGCAGCCATGAATTGCAAAAATCTACGATACCATGAGATAACAGTCCTGAGTTAATTGAGTGCTGAGTAGGGAGTGCTGAGTGCTGAGTGGTAGAGACAAAGAGACAAAATATTGTTTGTTTACGACCCCACAACAAAAAATATTATACTCAAAACTTTAATTAGGCACTCAGTACTCCATAACTCATAACTACCCTATGACAAAGACAAAAAAGAATAATTATACTCAGCACTCAGAACTCAGCACTCAGAACTCAGCACTCAGAACTGGATTTCCTTGGAGAGCCGATATGGAATTAATCAAGCGTATCCTGCGGGTGATTCGCGCTAATCTCAATAGTTTGATCGGTGGTGCAGAAGATCCAGAAAAGATTTTAGAGCAAGCTGTCCTGGAAATGCAGGAAAATCTGGTGCAGTTGCGGCAGGGTGTAGCACAAGCGATCGCTACCCAGAAACGGACTGAACGACAAGCAGCGGCTGCCCAATCTCAAACAGAAGAATGGTATCGCCGCGCCCAATTGGCCCTGCAACAAGGTAATGAACCTCTAGCACGTGAAGCTTTGACCAAGCGCCAAGCCTATAAAGAAACTAGTACAGCCCTCTTTTCGCAGATAGAGCAGCAAAACGAGATAGTTGCTAGGCTAAAAAAGGATATGCGATCGCTAGAGTTAAAAATTTCCGAGGCGAAAACTAAAAAAGATATGTATATTGCCCGCGCCCGTTCTGCTGAAGCGTCTTATCGCCTCCAAGAAATGCTCGGCGGAGTTTCTGCTAATAACAGTCTGAGTGCCTTTGAGCGCATGGAAGAAAAAGTTTCCCAGATAGAAGCTCAATCAGAAGCCATAGCTCAACTTAGTAGCGACGACTTGGAAACACAATTTACTTCTTTAGAATCTAATGATGTAGATACCGAATTGGCAGCGATGAAGGTGCAGGTTTTCAAGCAGTCAGAAAACACACAGCACAAAATCTTAACTGAGGAGAGCCAAAAGACAGAGCAGCCTCCCCAACAGCAGTTACCCAAAACTCAGGATTATTAAAGTTCTACTAATTACCCCAGTTTGGCGATATCTTAACAATTAAGAGTTGTTAGGAGGTACTGGTTAAAACTGGAAAGATTACATTGAAATCGGTAGCTATAAAAAAGTAAAAAAGCTAACTGTCCAACAAAAAGCGTAAATCACACAAGGAAAAACAAAGTTATGGGATTATTCGATCGCATTAAGCGAGTAGTTAGTTCTAACCTCAACGACCTGGTTAACAAAGCCGAAGACCCCGAAAAAATGCTAGAGCAAGCCATCCTGGAAATGCAGGAAGACTTGGTACAGCTGCGTCAGGGAGTAGCTCAAGCGATCGCCGCCCAAAAACGCAGTGAAAAACAGTATAATGATGCCCAAAATGAAATCAATAAGTGGCAACGCAATGCTCAACTGGCGCTGCAAAAAGGTGATGAGAATCTTGCACGACAAGCTCTAGAGCGTAAGAAAACTTATACTGACAGCAGCACATCCCTCAAAGCTAGTTTAGATACACAAAGCACTCAAGTTGAAACTCTCAAGCGCAACTTAATCCAGCTGGAAAGCAAAATTTCTGAGGCTAAAACCAAGAAAGAAATGCTCAAAGCTAGAATCACCACTGCTAAAGCCCAAGAGCAACTCGAAGGCATGGTGCGTGGGATGAATACTAGTAGTGCAATGTCTGCCTTCGAGCGGATGGAAGAAAAAGTCTTGATGCAAGAAGCCCGGGCCCAGGCAGGGCAAGAGTTAGCAGGTGCTGATTTAGAAAGTCAATTTGCTCGATTGGAAGGTAGTAGCGATGTTGATGATGAATTGGCAGCTTTGAAAGCGCAAATGTTACCACCCGCCGCTCCACAAAATCAAGCCCAACTGCCACCACAACAAGAAGCCACTGCTCCTAAATCTAATGAGGTGGTTGATGCTGAGTTAGATTCCTTACGCAAGCAATTGGATCAGCTGTAAAATTGACAGAAAATTTATTTAAGCATAGTCCCACACCTGTTGGCTGTGGGATTTTACGTCATTAGTCAATAGTTAACAATCCTAATCACTATAAATTATTAACTATGGACTATTGACGACTTTGGGATAAAGTATTGTGTGTGCCAACTTCGATCGCCACCTGATGGAGACTGCAATGAGTAAGGCTGTAATCACCATAACCGATGCTGAATTTGAAACCGAAGTGTTAAAAGCCGAGCAGCCTGTATTAGTTTATTTTTGGGCTTCCTGGTGTGGGCCTTGTCAATTGATGTCGCCCGCGATTAACTCAGCTGCCAGCGAATATAGCGATCGCCTCAAAGTCGTTAAAATGGAAATCGACCCCAACCCACTGACTGTTAAGCAGTACCAAATTGAAGGTGTACCCGCCCTCAGACTATTTCAAGGCGAGGAAGTTTTGATATCCACCGAGGGAGTCATCGGCAAAGAGAAATTACTTGCTCTCTTAGATACCCACTTAAATAGTAATTAGTCAATAGTTCATAGTTCATAGCAATAGCAAATGACCAATGACTAATGACTAATGACTAATGACTAATTACTAATGACTAACATACAGTTTGCAAAACGTTTACAACCCCTAAAATCGAATGTATTTGCTGATATGGACAGAGCCAAGGCAGTCGCTTTGGCTGCTGGACGAGAGGTAATTGATTTGTCGTTGGGGTCTTCTGATTTACCAGCCGAGGCCCACGTTATTGAGGCGATCGCCCAATCTCTCCACGATCGCAGTACCCACGGCTATTTGCTATTTAACGGTACACAAGGATTCCGCGAAGCCGCGGCCAACTGGTACGAACAAAAATTTGGCATCAAAGTCGATCCTCAAACTGAGGTACTACCTCTAATTGGTTCTCAAGAAGGCACAGCCCATTTACCTCTAGCAATACTCAACCCAGGAGATTTTGCCCTGTTGCTCGATCCAGGTTATCCCTCCCATGCGGGGGGAGTCTACCTAGCCAGCGGTCAAATCTACCCGATGCCACTACTGGCAGAAAATGGTTTTTTACCAGTGTTTGCTGATATTCCTGCCCCAGTCTTGGCTCAGTCGCGGATGATGGTATTAAGTTATCCTCATAATCCCACTGCTGCGATCGCACCTTTATCTTTTTTCCAAGAAGCTGTAGCCTTCTGCCAACAACACAATCTCGTGTTAGTTCACGATTTCCCCTACGTAGATTTGGTCTTTGGGGAAACTGGGGAGCAGAGGAGCAGAGGAGCAGAGGAGCAGAGGAGCAGAGGAGAATCACTAATGCTCAATGCCCCGTCCTTAGTCCCTTCAATTCTGCAAGCCGATCCAGAAAAAAGCGTCTCGATTGAATTTTTCACCCTTTCCAAGTCCTACAATATGGGTGGCTTCCGCATTGGCTATGCCATCGGTAATGCCCAGTTAATTAACGCCTTACGCCAGGTAAAAGCCGCCGTTGATTTTAATCAGTATCGGGGAATTTTGAATGGTGCGATCGCTGCCTTAACTGGCCCTCAATCTGGCGTAAAATCTGCTGTTATCACCTTCCAGAGGCGGCGTGATGCTTTCATCAATGCTTTACACCGTATTGGCTGGAATGTTCCCACTCCCGAAGCCACAATGTACATCTGGGCAAAATTGCCCTCACCTTGGAGTGAAAACTCTGTAGAATTTTGTACCCAGCTAGTCAAACAAACTGGTGTAGCAGTTTCTCCAGGTGCTGGCTTTGGCAAATCTGGAGAAGGGTATGTCCGTTTTGCCTTGGTGCATGAGCCACCTTTGTTAGAAATTGCTGTAGAAAGAATGGCTGAGTTTCTTCATTAAATTTCTTCTCAAGCTGAACGCCAAAGATTTGTAGTGGCAAAGTTTACCAATGGAACATACGGTGGGGGCACACATTTATGTGTTCCTACCGTATTGTACTGAACTGGAAAATATTATATAGTAATTTTTATAACTATGCTAAATGCTTAAAATATGTAATTAAACGTATAAAACTGTCAAAACATTCTTCATCTTTTTATTGATAATCGGCAGTAACTTCACCCAATCAGGTCTCTCCGTTTCTTAAACTGGGTTTGTACGCTCAGATACCAAAGACGGCTAACAATACAGGTCGTGCTTTTAAGCAGCAGTATTGCCAAAAAGCCCGTGGTCAAGACAGCCCAAGCCTAAAAACGACAGTAGTTTAAAACTTAACTTCCAAACTGACAGAGACTTGAAAACAATGAAAACGACTTTTCAGACACTTGTAATTGGTGCCTCAATGGCTATTGGTGTAAGCGCTCTTGCCACTGCCCCAGCACAGGCTACATCCTTTGAATTCAATAATACAGGAGAAATTAACACTTACACTGGTGGCTCAAATGGTACCTTCATTAAAGGGAATGTAAAAGGTGGTACTAAATCTGCCATCAAAGCTTTGACAGACAACGACTCTAGTTCTAACGTCGAGCTTTGGTATAGTAGCGAAACCCCGAATTCTAATGTTGGCTTTACCGCTACAAAAGGAACCTATAAAGCCACCGTTAGTAGTGTCACTGCTAATGACTGGAATAGTTTTGGTTCGCAATGGCTAGGCGATTTATTGAGTACCTACACACCATTTCAATCAGTTTGGAACGGGTTTTCAGCCGACAGCAAATCACTAATAACTAATTATTTTCCTTCCTTGGGAATGGGAGATCCTAACATTGGTGGTTTCCAATTTGGTCAAAATGGTGGTGTGGAACTGAAGTTAGTTGGTCACTTGGATGTAAAGACTAAACTTGCAACAACTATTTCTACTAAGGTTGATGAAAAGTGGAATGCAATTAAATCACAGTTTCCTCAACAAACAACTCAACCAACCCTTTCACAACTTGAAAGTTCAATTCCACAACTACAAACACAGCTGAACGCAATTCCCGGACAGATTACCACACTGCAAACAAAACTGGACGCAATTCCCGGACAGATTACCACACTGCAAACACAGCTGAACGCAATTCCCGGACAAATTGCACCACTACAAACAAAACTGGATGCAATTCCCGGACAGATTACCACACTGCAAACACAACTGGACGCAATTCCCGGACAGATTACCACACTGCAAAAACAACTGGACACAACTCTCGGACAAATTGCACCACTGCAAACACAACTGGACGCAATTCCCGGACAAATTGCATCACTGCAAAAACAACTGGATACAACTCCTAACACTCCAGCCAATGCACTAAAAAGGCAAACACTGACGAATCAAATCACTTCACTAAATAATACCAAAACTCAACTGACGAATCAAATCACTCCACTAAATACCACCAAAACTCAACTGACGAATCAAATCACTCAACTCAATACCACCAAAACTCAACTGACGAGTCAAATCTCTCAACTTAATACCACCAAAACTCAACTTACGGGTCAAATCTCTCAACTCAATACCACCAAAACTCAACTTACGGGTCAAATCTCTCAACTCAATACCACCAAAACTCAACTGACGAGTCAAATCTCTCAACTTAATACCACTAAAACTCAACTGTCGGGTCAAATTACTGACTTGAATACTTTCAAAAATCAGACACTGCCAGGTCAAATTTCTCAACTGAATACTCTCAAAAATCAGCTACCAGGTCAAATCTCTCAACTCACATCATTTAAAGATGTACTGACTCTGCAAGCTGCATTAAATGCATATAAAGGTGAAATTGCGGCTAGTGAAATTGCTAAGGTAGTTACTGGTGGTCAAACTTACTATGCCTATAGCTTTAACCCCACTGCATCCGGTATTACTGCTTCTGATGATGGCGTATCCTACAGTGCAATTTATACTTGGTCAACACCTAAGTATGTCTCAGCACCAGAACCATCAGTAATACTTGGTCTTATGGGTGTTGCTGGTGTCTTTGCTACCCGACGCAAATTGAAAAAAGTATCTGGTTGAAACTCCGGTTTCCATTCCAAAAAATAAGTAAGGGAGCTGTTAGCTCCCTTTTTTGATGAATAATTTCTTGCAGCTATAATAAATTTAATCTTCTAGGTTATACTATTTCTAAAAATACTTGCAACAAATGAATCGGTTGCAAAATTGTACATCTGTATGTGCCTAGCAAGTTAATTTGTTTATAATATGGATTTTGCACAATAGTATTGCTTACCCTCACGGCTTCAGGAAGGGCTATTACCATAATATTAGTACCAGTATTACTTAAGTAGTTTTACTTATAAAATTTAGGCAACTAAATTTGTAAAAACAGAAGTTAACTTAATACTCTAGATTATAAAAAATTAGTAAAAAAAAGATTAATTTTTGATTTAAATACATTTAATAATACTATCATTTTAGTATTGTATAGGAATCGTGTTTGAATTTTGAAAAAAACTCAGTACACTTTTATTCCTTGTTCCCCGTTCCCTCCCTACGCAAATAATTTCAGAAATCAAAGCAGATTCCTCTAGTGCAGCTAAATTTAATTGATTCATACTTTTGATTTAAATCGCGCAAGTACAATTTCTATTTGTTTCACTCTTTAAATGCACTACTGTTTGAGTTTATGGTAATAATTACTAGCTTTTAATTAAGATAATCAGATAATAGGTAGCAATGACAGTACAATTAATCAATATAAATCAGCCATTGCAGTCACACAAAGTTAGACGAATTTTACTAGTTGAAGACCATTACCTCAATCGGATGTTACTTAGTGATTATCTAAGTTACTGTGGTTATGAAGTCCAAAGTTTATCAGAAGGTTCTGCTTTTTTCTCAACCATAGATAAATTCGAGCCTGATTTAATGTTATTGGACTTGAAATTGCCAGATATTGACGGTTATTCACTCTTAAAACAAGTCCAGCAAAAACCTGATTTGTCAAAAATACCTATCATTGTGGTTTCAGCCTTTGCTTTTAAAGCAGATCGAGAACTAGCTCTGAGTTTGGGTGCATGTAGCTATTTTGTCAAACCTTTAAAACTCAAGGATCTCATCCTTGCAATTGAAGAACAGTTTACTTGTCGCCACAGATAAACTTTTTTGCTAGGTGTGTGTTTATTCCGCTTTTTGTTCGGCAATAAACTCTTCAACGCACTCGCTAAGACTTTGTACAGAACTGCCAATTGTTGAAATTTTCTGTTGTACTTGCGCTAATAACAAAACTGCTGTTTGCAGTTCATTAAGAGTTTCAGCCATAGCCTCACGATACTGGATTTCAAAGTCTTGTAAGTTCATAATTTAGCTCTCGTATGAAATCATCATAATAAATATTTTTCAATCATAATCGTAAAATTAACTGACTAAATCCGTTAATTCGCTTAATATTATAAATTCAATAAATAAACATAAACAGTATCAATAAATAAAAATTTCATGTAACATTTATACAAGCAATATACAAGCATATTCTTGATTACTAGAAAACCGAATTCAATACAAAAATACGAGCATCTAATCTAAACGATAAAGTTTAAAATAATAAAGTATTATCGATTTAAAATATTAATTATAAATTCAAAAAGCAAAGTTTTTATTCTGACAGTAGCAGCCAATGGCTAAGGTCGCAACTAGATAAACTCTCGTCCGCTTCAAAGTTATACTGCTTGCAGTAAGTTTTCTGGCGAGCGAGCCTCTAGCTTGGAAGCCAAAGAAGTGACTACAACAGACTTATCTTTATGCGGACTAAAAGCCTACCTGACTTGAGAGTGCTGAGTCAAGAGTGCTGAGTGCTAAGTTAGGGGTTATTATTCTCTCACAGTCCCCAGCCCCTTTTTCATCTGTTCTGGTAGATGCCACTCATGACTGCTACTTTATATTTGCTTGATAAATAATTTATTAAATCGGCACGAAAAAATAATTTTTCTTAAAATAGAGAAAGATTACCTAATTTTGGTTGTGACAATATCTACTCAAATATTACCACTGGTTAAAGAGCCAGAACGACTAGAAAACCGTCTAGCCGAAATTCCACCGGAACCGGGGGTTTATTTCATGCGGGACAAGAGCGATCGCATTATATATATAGGTAAATCACGTAAGTTGCGATCGCGTGTCCGTTCCTATTTCCGGGATGGCTACAACAAGACTGAACGTATCGCCACGATGGTCAAGTTGGTGACAGAAATTGAATTCATCGTCACTGATACTGAAGCCGAAGCTTTAGCGCTAGAAGCCAATTTGATCAAGCAGCACCAGCCATACTTCAACGTGTTGCTCAAAGATGATAAAAAATATCCTTATCTCTGCATTACTTGGTCAGAAGATTATCCGCGAATTTTTATTACCCGTAAACGCCAATTCGGTAAAGAAAAGGATAAATTTTACGGGCCTTATACTGATGCTGGTTTATTGCGAGAAATTGTCCGCATCTGCAAGCGCATTTTTCCACAGCGACAACGACCTCAACCACTTTTTAAAGACCGCCCTTGCTTGAATTTTGATTTAGGGCGTTGTCCTGGTGTGTGTCAACAGATGATTTCACCAGAAGAATATCGCAAAATTGTCCAAAAAATTGCGATGGTTTTTCAAGGTCGAACCCAGGAACTGATTGATATTTTGACCCAACAGATGAACGCAGCCGCTGAGAACTTGAATTTTGAGTCAGCGGCGCGGATTCGAGATCAAATTTCTGGCTTAAAGTCGCTGACAGCCGATCAGAAAGTTTCCTTACCAGATGATACTGTTTCGCGGGATGCGATCGCACTGGCAGCCGACGAACAGCACGCCTGCATTCAACTATTCCAGATTCGCGCTGGGCAATTGGTTGGACGTTTAGCCTTTGTGGCGGATACTCACGCCGAACCAGGAGCTATTTTACAACGAGCTTTAGAGGAACATTACCAAACTGCTGATTCCGTAGAAATCCCTTTAGAGATTTTGGTACAGCATGATTTACCAGATACGGAAATATTGGCAGATGTCTTAACTCAACGTAAAGGCAAAAAAGTCACAATATTGACTCCTTTGCGCCAAACTAAAGCAGAATTAATAGAGATGGTAGAGCGAAATGCTCAGTATGAATTGCAAAGAATGCAGAAATTTGGCGATCGCAATCACCAAGCAATGCAAGATTTAGCCGCCATTCTCGATTTACCAGATGTGCCTCACCGCATCGAAGGTTATGACATTTCCCATATTCAAGGGTCAAATGCTGTAGCTTCGCAAGTCGTTTTTATCGACGGATTACCCGCCAAACAGCACTATCGCCACTACAAAATTAAAAATCCCACGGTGACAGCAGGACACTCAGATGATTTTGCTAGTCTTGCTGAAGTCATCCAGCGGCGGTTCCGTAAATATGCGGAAGATCAGCAATTACAACGTTTGGGTAATCCTGACTGGCCTGATTTAATCATGATTGATGGTGGTAAAGGTCAGTTATCATCAGTTGTCGCCGTTTTGCAAGAAATGAATTTATTAGAAGACTTGCGAGTTGTAAGTTTAGCAAAGCAGCGAGAAGAGATTTTTTTACCGGGAGAATCTAAACCTTTGACAACCGATGCAGAACAACCTGGGGTACAGTTGTTGCGGCGGCTGCGGGATGAAGCGCATCGGTTTGCAGTGAGTTTCCATCGTCAACAGCGCAGTGATAAATTGAAGCGATCGCGTTTAGATGAAATTCCTGGCTTAGGACATCATCGACAAAAGCAGCTACTAGGGCATTTTCGCTCTGTTGACTATATTCGGCAAGCGACAACCACGCAACTCGCTGAAGTAGCAGGAATTGGGCCGCGTTTGGCTCAAGAAATTTACGATTATTTTCATCCTGCTTGAAGTGATAACTCTCATTGTCACCTTAACTGGGGATTCGGGACTAGAAGCGCAAGATGGAATGAAAAATTAAAAATGAACGCAGCCTAAGCGTTTCATCGGTTTCGAATGGTGAGGCAGTCCGGTCTTAGGGGTTCCCCCCATGAGGAACTGCCGTTAGCGCAGCGTAAAGCCTTCTCTACGAGCGGCTTTGCCAACGGCATGGCTTGGCTTAGAGCTAGCCTGCGTACTCTTACAGAGAAGCAAGCTACGCGCAGCGTTAGCGAGTCATCGAGCGTCAGAGGTCGTTTACTTACGCCGTGTTGTATTAGGCACTGAGTAATGAGAAGGTAGTGAGTTTTTATAGCGGTTCTAGGATTACTAGAAGCGAAAACTTTAGTGCGTACTTAACGGATATATTCTTCATTAGTTCTCTCCAAGATGTCAAAAACAGACCAGTTATCAAAAGGATGCTAGATTTTGCTGTACTAAGATTCGGGTTTAATTACTGGCATTGGAGAGAACCTTAAGCGGCTCCCGGAGTTTCGACCAAAGAAAGCCGCTCCTATAAAGTTTGGTAGTTTTATTTAAATTATCTCATTGGAATTTGACCTCATAAATCTTGTCAGGAAATATTAACTAAATCTTAAGATAGATATTTTGTTACTAAATATACAGTAATTTATGTGGTTTAATTTTTGAATACAAGAACGGCCTTTTTTGTATTCGTCTGGAACGACTATAAACAACTCTCTCTCAAGGCATTAGCCATAGGGATCAGTAAATATCTAAGCAGTATTTAATTGAAAAATAATTTATGTATCTAAAGTAAGAGGGTAAAATCACTGAAATTCTAGAATAATATATAAAGATATGGGAAAGTTATCAAACCTGAAGTTTTGTTTAAAATAATCAGCCAATATTACGACAGTTTGTTAAGTTGGGTCGAACCAGATTTTTTTCTGGTTTAACTAGTAGCTTTACCAAATAAAAATAATTACAACCAGGGGTTTTAAAATGCAGACAGTACAAAAGATTTACTGCCCAAATTGTGGTAGTCATGCAGAGCGTTATTATATTTCTGATAGTCAATTAACTCGCACACAATGCCCAAGTTGTGACTATTTGATGATTAGTTGTACTCGCACCGGCAAAGTAATTGAAGCGTATGCTCCTGGCATTCATGCACACCGATAGCTAAGAAGAAAAAATTAAAAATTGGAGAATATTTCTCTAATTTGTAATAAAAAAGTTATTTCTAAAAATAGAATTTAGAAGTAAGAATTCAGTATGAATTTGAGTCGGAAGGTTACTGAACTTGCGATGCTCTGAGCTTGTTGTACTCCTTCCCTATGGGACGCTGCGCGAACAAAGAAGCAAGCTACGCGCAGCGTATTGTAGAGAAGGGTCAAACTAGTAGTGGATAGTGCAGCGTTTTATAGAGAGTGTCTGAAGAAGTAAGTTTAAAAAATGAATGCGCTAAATCGTCTTTTGCACGTTTCTGAGAAAGAAGATTTAGCGGTTTACATTAGACTTATTGCAAAAGTCGGGGTAAAGGTGAATGGGAAAAGGGTAAAGAAACTCAAAATCCTTTCCCTTTACCCTAAGAGTGCAAAAATATATTTTTGCAAGAGATTTCATGAGCTGCGCCCACAAGGAACAATGAAAATCTCTTTTCCTCCTGCCTCCTGCCTGGTTGTTGAGCGTAGTCGAAACACTGACTCCTGCCTTATTTTCAAGGCAGGTCTATTAGTAACGAGTGAGTAGCTTGCTTGCCGCAGGTATTCCTCACTTTCTGATTCAGAATTCTGAATTCTTCTTCAACAGAAATTTTGAACACTTCACAGGTTTTGTTTCTGTTGTTTGAGTTCTTGCTGTCGTCTCTGTTCTTGTAATCTAAATTGTTGCTGTTGTCTAATTTGTTGATCTTGTCTAAGTTGTTGCTGTTGTATTCTCAGCTGTTGCTGTTGTGTAAATTGTTGTTGTTGTAGTCTTGTTTGTTCTTGTTGTAGTCTAAATTGCTGCTGGCGTATTAGTTCTTGCCGTTGTCGTGCAAATTCTTGCTGTTGTTGTAGTTGTTGTTGTTGAAGGTTTAAGCGTAGCCATGTTTCCTTCATTTGTTCTTGTGTTTGCTGAATTCGTTCCTCTTGTTGTTGTCTCATTCTTTCTTGAAAGGACTCAGGTTGCTGAGGAATCGGTTGAATTATTTGTCCATAAGCAGGAGAATTCATCGGCAGAGCTTTTGCAAGAACAATCGCTAGTAGCCATAGTTTAAGCGTCAATGATCGATTCAACATACAGTTAATTTTTATCGGTTGGGTTGAGCGATCGCTTAACCTTAATATAACAATTTCTACTGCTGCCCTCTTGCAACAATTACAACTTACGTGCAGATACACGTAAGTAAAAGTAATTAAATTTACTGACTACAACAGATTTAATTCTTACTTGCTCTTAGTTGTCCGCAAGCAGCATCGGCTTCTAAACCACGGGAATAACGGACGCTAACAGCAGTATTTTGCTGCTTGAGAACGTTGACAAATGCTTGAATGCGATCGCGATTAGGGCGTTTGTAGTCTACTTCTTGGATAGGATTGTAAGGAATCAAATTCACATGACTTTGAAATCCTCGCATACATTTTGAAAGTTCCAATGCGTGTTCTGGTAAATCGTTAACACCAGCAAGGAGAACATATTCAAAAGTAACGCGGCGGCCAGTGATTTCCACATATTCCCGACATTCAGCTAGTAAATCTTCGAGAGGATAGGCGCGGGCGCTGGGGATGAGTTTTTCGCGTAATGCTTGGTTGGGTGCGTGGAGACTCACAGCCAGAGTGATTTGCAAATTGTTTTGCGCGAACTGACGGATGCGATCGCGAATACCAACTGTAGAAACTGTAAGCGATCGCTGCCCAATACCGACATCTTGATTCAGGCATTTCAGGGCTGCTAGGACATTCTCAGTATTCAACAACGGTTCGCCCAGTCCCATAAACACGACATTGCTAACCCGTTGCTGAAAATCTTCTTGCACAGTCAACACCTGATCGACAATTTCGTGCCGTGCTAGGTTACGCTTATAGCCTCCTTTACCAGTAGCGCAGAAATCACACGCCATTGGGCAACCCACCTGAGTAGAGACGCAAACTGTCAAACGGGCTTTTGGGCCTTCTCCCCTTTCTGCGAAGGTGGGGATGCCTACAGTTTCAATAATCTGTCCGTCTGTTAATCGTAAAAGATATTTCACCGTACCATCGGGAGCCTCAGAGCGGTAATGTAAAATTGAACGCCCTATGGGAACTTCTGCTACTTCTTGCCGCCATTGCTTAGAGAATACAGAAATATCAGCTAGCGATCGCACCCCTTTGTCATAGATCCATTCATGCAGCTGCTTTCCTCTGTAAGCAGGTTGTCCCTGTTGTTGCACCCAAGTGCTTAACTCCGCCAGAGAAGCACCTAGAAGAGGAGGGATTAATTCTGATTTTTCTGAGTTGAAGTCAACCTGAGATACAAGAGGCGTAGCAGACATAAAAAGATCGTGAGTTGATGTTGGATCTCTATCCTACACCTGCTAGATCGAGTTAGTCTTGACCAAAGAAGACGAGGAATCAACCAAAAGTTGTGCCGTTCCAGCCCCACATTGCCCCCTTAGCATCTGCAAACTCTATATAAATTCGATTTTTAGGCACGCCTAGAGTTTGGTTAATCTGCTGGCAAAAGTCTTGACTCATTGCTGCGGTTTGCTCTGGCTTCATCGTGCCAATGCTCTTAATTTCAATGTAGCAAACTGGGTCTGTATTCCCTGCAAAAGTCATAGGAATTCCTGGCTCAAAAGCAGTCATAACATAAGATTCTGGTTTTCCCAAATGTTTCGCTAACTTGGCTGAGAGGTTTAAAAGCATTGACTCAATTTCAGCTTTTTGAGGAGCAGATGTAGAAGTTTGCACTTTAATTAATGGCATAGTACCGAATTAGAAACTATTGACACTGTTAAGTTTACCGAACCGTAGAAAAGATGAGGGGAGTTTTCAAATGTCCTATCCCCCATGACCCATGCCCCATGCCCCATGCCCCATGCCCAATATTTAGTTATGAGATGAGCGAAATAGGTGACTATGTTCGGGATGATATAAACGCGATCGCCCTTTTGTGGTCGAGAGGGCTGGACTGATTATATAAAGTGTAGTGCGAATTAGTTTTTCTTTATGAGTGCAGTCCGCCATTTCATTCAGAGGGACAACCTTGATTTTTTCATCGGGCCATCCAATGCGAAAGCAAATAGCAATGGGGGTTTCGGCTGGATAGTGTTCGAGTAGTTTAGCTTGGGCATTTTCGACGTGACGCGCACTTAAATACAAGCAGAGGCTAGCCTGATGTGCTGCAAGAGTGGCTAATTCTTCGGCGGCGGGGACTTCTGTACGTCCACTGATGCGTGTCAAAATAATGGTTTGGACTAAACCAGGGACAGTGAGTTCGACTTTGAGTTTGGCAGCAGCAGCTTGAAAGGCGCTGATACCAGGTATGACTTCAAAAGGAATATTTGCCTCTCTTAGGAGGTGCATTTGCTCGTGGATGGCGCTGTAGAGACTAGGATCGCCAGAATGGAGACGGACTACAGATTTGTGTTGCGATCGCACTCTATTGATCGTAATAGCCAAAATTTCTTCTAAAGTCTGATTCGCAGTCCTAATTATCTCAGCATCTTTTCGGCAAAGTTCTAAAATTTGTTCGGGTATTAAAGAATCAGCAAATAAAATTACATCAGCAACAGCCAGTAATTTCTGCGCCTTCACCGTTAATAAGTCAGGATCTCCAGGGCCTGCTCCGACAATATACACAGATGGTTCCATACCATATAGTGTTTTTTTATCACTCCCATTTTCTGTATATTCACTTTTAAAAGAACACACGGCAATCCCTCAAAAAATCTTTTTGATATTTTCTCAGTATCTTTCCGGATTCACCCTCTTTCCCTAGTAGAGAGTAATGGTAGATGCACCCTGGTTAAGCCCTAGAGAATACTCTGGGGCATTTTTTATTTTTTAGTCATTGGGAATTGAGCATAGGGCGTTAGGAGTGCTGTTAGCGGAAGCGGGGCGTTTAGCCCGTGCTGAGTTAGGAGTTAAAAGTTAGGAGTTTTGTTTATCTCCTTGTCCCCTTGTCCCTCTCATGCCCCCCTCTCTCCATTTCCCTTAGCAGTAGGAACTACATCGGGTAGAGGGCGTTTGAGTAAGTAAAGCCAAGCTAATCCAACTAATCCCAATAGAATTCCTAGACTACTGACTACTTGCGCCATCCGTAACGGCCCCAGCATCAAGCTATCAGTGCGAAAGCCTTCAATCCACAAGCGTCCTAAGCTGTAGGCTGGCCAGTAAATGAGAAACAGTGTGCCTACCTTCAGACGTGGCTTACCGGATAAAGACCGGAAAAATAACGTTATTAGCAGCGTAAACACCATTAAATCCCATAGAGATTCGTAGAGGAAGGTGGGATGAAAGTAATCGGAATTAACATACTCTAAAGGACGATGGTCTGGTGGTATATAGAGCTTCCAGGGTAAATTAGTTGGATCGCCAAAAGCTTCAGAATTAAAGAAATTGCCCCAACGTCCGATCGCTTGCCCTAAAATCAGTGAAGGTGCTACTAAATCTGCCAATTGCCAGAAAGAAACCTGCTTGATTTTGGCAAAGATTAACGCAGCCACAACGCCACCAAGAATCGCTCCATGAATGGCAATACCCCCTTCCCAGATTGCAAAAATTTTTCCTGGAGTTGGGGCATATTTTGACCACTCAAAAAAAACGTAATAGAGTCGCGCGCCAGGAATTGCCCCAATTAACAACCAAAAGAACAAATCGCCTAGCAGTTCAGGATTAACATTGCGCCGCTTTGCCAAATTCTGGGAAAGGATGACGCCAATTAAAACTGCTGTGGCAATCAACAAGCCGTACCAACGAATACTTAGTGGCCCTATTTTCACCAGAATCGGTCCTGGAGAAGTAAATTGAAACGCCAAGGGCAAAGTGGGAAAATCCAGTGCCATGAAAAATTACCTAGAAAAGTTCGTTAACTACCCGCGTACTTTGCTAAGTACGGAGTTTCTTGTGTCTTGAATACTGGAACTACACTTGAATCTTCCACAACATTGTGGGGACGTAGGTAAAAATCCAGTATTCATATTTAGGAGTCTAGTTCCTAACGCCTAGTTGAGCATAACTTGTGCCACTAAAACAATTGAGTTTACCATCCTTACCGAGAGCGCAAGATGGTAGATTTGAGTAAGTTACACAAAACAGTTTCGATATAATCACCTAAATAACTTTGATATATTTAAAATTGTGATTGCTATTTATCCTGGTAGCTTCGACCCCATCACCTTGGGACACCTCGATCTCATCCAGCGCAGTAGTCGGCTGTTTGAGCGGGTGATTGTCGCTGTACTACGGAACCCTAACAAAATGCCACTTTTTAGTGTGGAGCAACGGCTAGATCAAATCCGTCTTTCTACAGAACATCTACCTAATGTAAAAGTAGACAGCTTTGATGGTCTTACCGTCAATTATGCTCAAATGCAACAAGCACAAGTTTTGATCCGGGGTTTACGGGCTGTGTCAGATTTTGAAGTGGAACTGCAAATGGCTCACACCAACAAAACTCTTTCTACCCAAATAGAAACAGTTTTTCTCGCAACCTCAAATGAGTATAGTTTTTTAAGTAGTAGTGTGGTAAAAGAGATTGCAAGGTTTGGTGGCTCTATCGATCATCTCGTTCCCCCACACATTGCCCTAGATATATACCAATGCTACAATCAGAAATCTCCAATGTTGAACCCAATCTCAACGGAAGCAATCCTCCCCCTCAAGAATATATCGGTGGAGAGGGAAGCATAGATATTCAGCAGGAACTCAACCGCCTAGAGGAAATGGTTCTCTCTAGTCTCAGGATTCCGCTAACGGGACGCACACTCATAGATGAAGAAAAGCTGCTAGATCAGCTTGATTACATCCGGCTGGCTTTGCCGTCGCTTTTTCAAGAAGCAGCAGCAGTTCTCGACCAAAAGGACGAAATTCTGCTAGAAGCGGAAGAGTATGGGCAGCAGGTTGTTGAGGCTGCACAAGCAAAAAGAGCGCAAATTTTAGCTGAAAGCGATATTATTCACCAGGCAGAACAGGAAGCTGAACGACTGCGGCGACAAGTGCAACAAGAGTGTGAGGGAATAATGCAAGAAACCCTCGCCGAGATTGACCGCAAGCGGTATGCTTGTCAGCAAGAGTTAGAGCTGATGCGACAAAACGCGATCGCTCATGCTCAAGAAATTGAAGATGGTGCTGATGCTTATGCCGATGGAATTTTGGGAAATATCGAGCAGGATCTCAAAGAGATGTTGCGAGTTATCACCAACGGACGGCAACAATTGCAAATTGATAACCTCACCCAGCGTAATTCACCTCCAGGTAAAAAAAGATAGAGGTTTTAACGAGAGATGAGAAAAAATTCTCGGTTGGGTTTCGCTATTGCTTAACCCAACAATTTTTATAAAGGAATAATTTTAGGGAATCTACCTACTAATAAATTTTAAATTTTCGCTTGTTATTAAGCAGGATTTTTAATAAATGCTTACTTTTGCTCAAGTGAATTTTGGATTAAATATAGCTGGTTTAATTGGAATTATTTATTTGCTTTGGGCAATTATTTACTTAATTTTAACAGTAGCTTGGCTATCCCAACGTGGAACCAGGCTTAGAGGTTGGGCTTTAGCCCTTTACATTCTTCAACTTATATTTACGCCAATTATAATGTTATTAAGTGGAGTAATCTTGTATTATCAAGGTTGGCGTTTAGATCCAGTTCTTCAATTTGAGCAATTTTTATTGTTGCTATTAATTCTTTACCTAAGTATCAAAGATATTGTAATTAATGCAGTTTACAGAGATAGATGATTTTATAATTTTTTGTAGAGACGTGAACTTAGACTGGACTTCGCTAACGCGTCTCTAGCAAAAATAGAGTATTTTTACACAATATAACTACAAAGTGTATGTAAAATCTTCTACCAGCATACCAGGAACTAAACTACCTCCTAGTTGGCGACTCTCATAAGTACCTACTTCAGGAATAAATTCTTGAAAAGTAGTCAAATCTATTAGATTTTCTCCCCAGAAGCGGTAGAGACTTTCGTCAAAACGTAAGTTTTCAATGGGTGCGATAATTTCTCCATTTTCTACCCAAAAACAAGCATAACGAGTCATACCTGTGATTCTACCAGTGTGGCGATCGCTCCAATTCAAGTAATGCAAATTTGATACATATAATCCTGTATCTAAACTCGGAAGAATCTGCTCAAATACTAAATTTCCCGGACTTACTTCTGGCGCTCGTAAAGTCTCTGAACCATTAGCACCGTTGGCAATCTTTTGATATTCCTTAGCTGTTCGAGAATTCACCAAAGTATTTACCAAATGTCCTTTTTCTATTACAGGTAAATCCGGTGCTGCCATTTCTCCCAATTCATTAAATCGCGGCACTAATCCCCGCTGAAAATTTTCTTTTAAACTAAATCTTAGAGAAAGTTGTTTTTCTTGACGCGATAAAGCAGCTAAAGCACTGTTTCCTTGTTGGATATCAGCTTCGCTTACCGCTCCCCAAGAAAGCATCAATAATAAATCTGCAACAGCAGCAGGTGCAAAATAAGTTTTGTACTGTCCCCGTGGCAGTTCTTTAGTTGGGTGAGCAAGCAATTCTAGTTGTTTTTTAGCTTCGCTAATTTTGGCTATATATTTAGATTCATCCCAATCACTCCCGGCAAATGTGCCCTTAACTGCTTGTCCAGATGGGGAAAATAGAGAATAATCTAAGGTAAAAGAATCAGTAGCAAACCAGTGTTTTTGACCGCTAGAATCACCATAAGCTTTAATTACCATTCCCCCTGCGTATATTCCTGTAAAGTCCAATTCAGCAACTAGTTCTAGTACAGTCGGTACTACTGCTTCAGCTGCCAATAAATTTCCAGAATGTATTTCTCGACTGAGATTATTTCCTGATGGCAAAACTAGATATGGATCGACGGGTAGTAGAATAAGTTCGTCACGTAATTCTTGCAAAGCAGTATATGCTAACTGCCAGTCTACCTCCCAATTTCCAGTAAAGGGAAACTGCCGAACACTGTTGCGCTGATTTTGCATCAAAGTTAGTTCTATCCAACCATCAGCAACACAACCAGTTTGTCGCACTTTCGCATGATTAAAGCGAGTAAATTGACTTATTTCACTGCTAAGTCTCACAGTGAATTGTTCATCTTCTGCTTTTTTAATCAGCAGACTTTCAATCAGTCGATTAAAGCTGACTTCTAACGCAGATAATTCCTCAATTTTCATGGATATTAAATATTAATAGGGAATAAAGAGAGGGAGAAAGTTAGGAGTTAGGAGTTAAGAGTTAGGAGTTAAAAGAATTTTTATTAGTAGCTAGGCGTAAATAAATTAAAGTTTGTAGTAAGGACTTTAGTCCTGATAATCCTTTTTGAGCGATGAATCGCTCACTCCGAGCTAGGGTTTTATTTTATGTTTAATTATGCCTACCTACTTAATTCAAAACTCCTAACTACCAACTCCTAACTCCTAACTATTGTATTTTTCAAGTTCCTCCACCAAAAACTTCGACATTCGCAAATACACAAACAGGTGAACCGTGTCCTACCCAAATGGCCTGATTTGGTTCTCCTTTGCCACAATAAGGAGTACCATACATTTGCCAGTTTGTGGCATCTCCGACTTTAATTAAACTATGCCAAAACTCTGGTGTTGTGGCGCGATAGTTGGGATTACGAAGGGTTTTGGTAAGTTTACCGTTTTCAATTAATTTAGCGTACTCGCAACCAAATTGGAATTTGTAGCGGCGATCGTCAATTGACCAAGAACGGTTAGATTCCATGTAAACGCCGTGTTCTATCTCAGCAATAATGTCTTCAAAACTGCCGTTTAAAGGCTCTAAATTCAAGTTACCCATGCGATCGATCGCTGGTCGATTCCATGAGGAAGCACGGGCACAGGCAACTCCTGCTACACCTGCTCTTGCTTGACTCTCCAGACTGCCTAAACCCCGTTGCAGTACACCTTCTTTAACTAAATATTCCTTTGTTGCTACAGCACCCGTATCATCAAAGCCATAGCTGGCAAATTCACCAGGGACAGTGGGATCAAAGGTAATATTCATCAGCGGCGAACCATATACTAGGTTGCCAAAATCACTTTTATTAACGAAGCTGCCCCCAGCATAGTTACGCTCATCTCCCAAAATTCGGTCAATTTCTAGGGGATGCCCGACACTTTCATGGATTTGCAGCATCATTTGATCTGGGGCTAAAACTAAATTGGTACGGGTGGTTGGGCATTCTTCTGCTGTCAAGAGTTCGATTGCTTGTTCGCCTATTTGCCGCACCCGATGCCATAAGTTTTCTTGTTTTAATAGTTCGAGTCCGCCTTGATAACAGTTTGCTTGCGAGCCGTTGTGGCTGCGCTGTTGTACAACTGCTCCATCTTGGGCAGTGGCTCCGTAATTAGTGCCTATAGATAGTATTTTTTGATAGACTTCTGAGCCGTTGCTGCTAACAAACCAAGATTCTCTCTCGATAGTGCTAGCACTAGCTATGGTTTGCACAATTTTGTCGTCAACTTTGAGCGTTTGGCAAATACGAACCAGTAAATCGTTGATTTCCCCTGGACTCAGAGCGTCTAATGGCTCAAGAAATGGAGATTTATATTCACCAACAACTTTAGGGCGCTCACTTTCACGGAAGGGATGTATCCACCACTCACTGGCTGCTAGTGCCTGGTTATAGGCTGTTTGAGCAGCAGTTTGCAGGGAAGACAGTTCTAGAGAGTTAGTAGCTGCATAACCCAGACAGCCATTTACCAAAACTTCCAGCATGGCTCCAATAGTGAAGGATTTGCCATTTAGTTGAGGTAAGGCGTCACGGACTGAACGGGTAGTAGAAGTCTCCTTTACGGCTCTAATACCAATCCAATCAGCGGGTATATCGAAACTAGCGATCGCTTTTTTGAGTTCAGACCACATAAAGAATGGGAAATAAAGAATGGGGAATGGGGAATGGGGAATGGGGAATGGGGAATGGGGAATGGTACAAAGGAGAGGAATTTCCCTCCTACTCCCACTCTCCACTCTCCCTAATTCCGATGCCAGCGCGTACCATCACGGCTATCAATTAGCGTAATACCTTCTGTTTGGAGTTCGTCACGAATGCGATCGCTTTCGGCAAAATTCTTGCCTTTACGTGCTTCTTGCCTTTGCTGAATTTTCGCCTCAATTTCCGCATCGCTTAAACCATTACTGGTTTGAGTTTCGGCTTCTATCTCGGCTTCTAAACCCAAGACTCCAGCTAATGTGACGAGAGTTTGCCATTGACGCTGTAACTCCTCAGGGGAAGTTTCGGTTTTCCCTTCATGCACAATAATATTTCCCTCACGGCGCAGTTCTTTGGCTAATTCAAACAGCACTGTTAACCCACCAGGAAAATTAAAGTCGTTATTTACAGTTTCTTGAAAGCGTTCAACAGTTTCAGCGAGTAGTGAAGCAGTTCCCACTTCCCAGCCTAGTTTTTTGCCGTATTGGTAGCCGAAGAGTAAACCTTCTTTAATGGTGTGCCAGCCATTGGTTGCTGCGGCGATCGCTTCGTCGGTAAAATCTATGGGTGTGCGATATTGAGCGGTCAGCACGAACAACCGCACTGCCATCGGGTCAACTCCTCGATCCAGTAAGTCTCTAATAGTGGTAAAGTTGCCCAAAGATTTGGACATTTTTTCACCATCTACCTTCACCATGCCGTTATGCAACCAATAACGCGCTAAGGGTTTTCCGGTTACGGCCTCAGATTGGGCAATTTCGTTTTCGTGGTGGGGAAAAATTAAGTCAGCACCACCAGCATGAATATCGATAGTATCACCCAAGCGATCGCGCACCATTGCCGAGCATTCTATATGCCACCCCGGACGACCTGCGCCCCAAGGTGATTCCCAAGCAGGTTCTCCCGGTTTTGCTGCCTTCCATAAAGCAAAATCGAAGGGGTCTTTCTTTTTCTGATATTCTGGATCTTCTATGTTGACGCGATCGCTTTTCCCAGCTTGCATATCTTCTAACTTGCGTCCCGAAAGCTTGCCATACTCAGCAAACTGCCGCACTGCATAATACACATCGCCTTCAGCTGGGTAAGCAAAACCTTTATTTTCCAACTCATGAATTAATCGCTGAATGCCATTCATCGTGTGGGTAGCGCGGGGATATTCATCAGCTTCTTTGATTCCCAACCGCGCCATATCCTCAAAATATGCTTTGATAAAGCGATCGGCTACAGCTTCCATTGAGGAATGTTCAGCACAAGCTCGATTGAGAATCTTGTCATCAATATCAGTAAAATTTTGGATATATCGGACTTCATAACCGATAAACTGGAGGTATCGGCGTACTACGTCCCAAACGATGCAAGCTCTAGCATGACCCAAATGGCAGTAGTCGTATACCGTCACGCCGCAGTAATACATCTTAACCTTGCCTGTTTCGACTGTTTCAAACGGTTCTTGACGACGGGTGAGGGTATTGTAAAGGGTTAGGGTCATAACAGAGTAATGCTGAAATAGAGAGATACGTAATAATAGGGTAAAGCAGCTGGGATGACAGTCCAGCATCCCTATGCTAGTGTTTTCTGGACTATCTGCGCTACATTACTATTTTTTGATTATTTGATAACAGCGCTATGCAATCAGCAGTTACACCCGAATCTTCGGCAATGGATACGCCCAAACAAGGAATGCCAGTAACAATTATTACGGGTTTCCTCGGTAGCGGCAAGACGACTTTACTCAATCATATCCTCAACAACCAACAGGGTTTAAAAACCGCTGTTCTCGTGAATGAATTTGGCGAAATTGGCATCGACAACGAGCTAATTGTTTCCACTGGTGAGAACATGGTGGAGCTAAATAATGGTTGTATCTGCTGCACTATTAATAATGATTTAGTAGATGCAGTGTACAAAGTTTTAGAACGCCAAGAAAATCTAGATTATCTAGTAGTGGAAACAACTGGATTAGCAGATCCGCTACCAGTAGCTTTAACATTTTTGGGCACAGAATTGCGGGATTTAACCCGCTTGGATTCGATTATTACCGTGGTAGACGCGGCAAATTACAGCCTAGATTTATTTAACTCGGAAGCAGCATACAGCCAGATTGCCTATGGTGATGTAATTGTCTTGAATAAGGCAGATTTGGTTGATGAAGCCACTTTGAACGAGTTAGAAGGAAAAATTAACGAAGTTAAGGAAGGAGCAAGAATTATTCGCGCGACGCGATCGCAAGTGCCACTCCCGTTAATTCTCAGTGTTGGTCTGTTTGAGTCAGATAAATATTTTGACACAGTGGTGGATGAACACGACCATCACGATCACGAACATCACGATCATCATGACGATCATGACCATTCAACATGCGGTCACGCTCATCACGACCATGACCACGATCACCACGATCATCACCACCATTCTGACCATCTAGAAAACGATGGTTTTACTTCCATATCTTTCCAAAGTGACAAGCCGTTTTCTATTAGGAAGTTTCAGTATTTCTTAGATAACCAGCTACCTTCAAATATCTTCCGAGCCAAGGGGATTATGTGGTTTGATGAAAGTCCGAAGCGTCATATTTTCCACCTTTGCGGTAAACGCTTTACCTTGGATGATGATGAATGGAAAGGTCAATTGAAAAATCAGCTAGTGCTGATTGGTCAAAATTTGGATCGTGAGGCTTTAATTTCTCAACTCGAAAAATGTATTTGTCTACCTTCAACCTCTCGCGGTAAAGGCTTTGGCAAATAAAAGTTAAAAGTTAGAGACGCGATTAATCGCGTCTGTACAAAAGTTAGGAGTTAAAATTTTAATACTCGTTCCCAGGTTCCACCTGGGAATGCATTCTTAATGGCTCCGCCATCAATTTTGAGCAATGGAAAATCGTTGTTTTTAGTTTTTATATATTACTCTAAAATCAAAACGTTGATAAATGTTCTGATTAAAATGCGCGTTGTTATCCAGCGAGTTAAATCATCTCAAGTTACAGTTGATGGTGAAATTGTCGGTAAAATTGGGCGGGGGCTAAATTTGCTCGTAGGTATTGCTAATACCGATACTGATGCTGAAATCGACTGGATGGTGCGTAAATGTTTGGAATTACGGCTGTTTCCTGACAAAGAAGGAGACGAACGATGGCAAAAATCTATACAAGAAATTGGCGGTGATTTGTTAGTAGTTAGTCAGTTTACACTTTACGGTGACTGTCGCAAAGGTCGTCGTCCTTCTTTTGACCGTTCAGCTGCTCCCCAATCCGCAGAAGATTTGTATAATCGTTTTGTTATCAAGTTAAGAGCTAGCGGCTTGCAGGTAGAAACTGGTAAATTTGGTGCAATGATGCAAGTTATCATTGAAAACGATGGCCCTGTAACTCTGTTACTTGAAAAATAAGCAATTTAAGTATATACACTAAAAACTGAATCACAGTAGCTTCTAGACCGTGGTGTTCTAATTGATGAGAGAATATTAAATTAACCATCACCAAAGTTTAAATTCATTCATCATGGCGAAAATCCAGTTTTCTAGAGGTCTTGACGAAGAGGTAACTCCAGATGTGCGTCTGACGCGATCGCGCACTGGCGACAGTGGTACAGCGACCTTTATTTTTACAAATCCGAAGATTTTAGATCAAGGTACTACCGAAGATATTACTGGGATGTACTTGATTGACGAAGAAGGCGAGATAATTACTCGTGAAGTTAAGGCTAAGTTTATTAACGGGAAACCGGAAGAATTAGAAGCACTTTACGTCATGAAATCTGCCCAAGAATGGGATCGCTTTATGCGCTTCATGGAGCGGTATGCTGAAGAAAACGATCTAGGACTGAGCAAAAATCAGGCGTAGGGTATAG
The DNA here is from genome assembly GCF_036917375.1 of Nostoc sp. GTDB lineage: Bacteria > Cyanobacteriota > Cyanobacteriia > Cyanobacteriales > Nostocaceae > Nostoc. The sequence goes on along the minus strand of NZ_JBALDN010000078.1, from coordinate 10,666 downwards.
GGAATCGTACATAGCGTATGGGGCATCGATAATTATTGTCATGCCCAATGCGCCATTCCCGATTATCTACGATCAAAAATTTATCACTGACTTATGACATCACAACCTCACCCAGATACGCCTAGAATTACAGTAAATTGTGCTGTGGTTACTGTCAGCGATACACGCACTTTTGAAACAGACAAAAGTGGACAGCTAATTCAGCAGTTACTCTTTGATGCTAATCATGCTGTAGGAGCTTACACGATTATCAAAGATGAACCGACACAAATTCAAGGGCAGATAGAAAATCTGGGTAAAAGCTCAAATTTGGATGCTGTAATTTTCAGTGGTGGTACAGGCATTGCACCAAGAGATACCACTTATGATGCTATTGAGAAGTTACTGGAGAAAACCTTGCCGGGATTTGGTGAGCTATTTCGTTTTTTAAGTTATCAAGAAATTGGTTCGCGGGCGATCGCTTCTCGCGCTGTGGCTGGTGTTTATCAAGATAAATTAATTTTCTCGCTTCCTGGTTCCAGTAATGCTGTGCGACTGGCGATGGAAAAACTGATTTTACCCGAACTCACTCACTTGGTAAGTCAGGTTTGTAAGAGTTGAATTGAGCAACCTTTCAGAAAGCCACCATAAAATTTAGGTATGAAGCACTAAAATCATCCTTTATCCACTTACACCTTGAGACTACCCAGAATTATAGTGAAACGAATGAAATTTTAATATCAGGTCAGTAATGGAACCTATTTACTGGAATTGCATAATTGCTCATAGCATTACTGCATTTTCATACTTTGGTATCCCCATAATAATAGGGGTTTTCTTTGCTAAAACTAAGGCAACTATCCCTCCTAAGTTTTGGCTAGCTTTTTTCTTATCAGGTGGATTCGTACTAGTTTGCGGATTTCATCACCTTCTGGCGATCTTTGAGCCATATATGGCAGTTTCCCTGCTGCATTTAGGCGTGCTTGATGTAATGGCATTTATTTCTTTATCTACCTTACTCTATCTAATGCCAACCGCTTATCAAATTGTAGAGACAATCGCCAGATATCAAGAAGATACACGCGAACTGCAACGTAGCCAGCAGATGCAACGGCTATTTCTAGAACAGGGGCCATTTGCAGCATATATCAAAGATGAGCAATCTAGAGTGCTTTACTACAACCAGGAAATCCAGTCTAGATTTTCAGTAAATTCACAAGAATGGTTGGGAAAAACTGATAGTGAATTCTTGCCAGATCCAGAAGAGGGGCGGCAGGTTATGGAAAACGATCGAGTTGTTTTGAAGACTCTACGTCCCTTGAAGCTAATTGAAGAGGTAAAAGTATCTAGTAACAATCAGCCGTGCTACTGGCTATCATTTAAGTTTCCGTTTAGCGATTACGCAACGGGCGCTTACCGTATCGGTGGGATCAGTATTGATATTACAGAATCTATAGAAGCACAGCGATCGCTAACTGACTTAAATCGGCAACTAGAAGAAAAAACACTGGAATTGGAAGCAAAAAAACGAGAACTCATATATCTCTCAGATATGGCGGAGATGCTTTATTCTTGCGAGTCTGAAGATGAGGTGTATCAAGTAGTTGCTTTAACGTGTTTCAAGCTATTTCCGAATATGAGTGGTTCTATTTCTATAATTGCTAATTCTAAAAATTATGTTCAGATGAATAGTTTTTGGGGAGGTGAAAGTAGGAGTAAAGAAATATTTTCACTATCTGATTGTTGGGCTTTGCGGAGAGGAAAATTAAATCTTTTATCGCCTCGTAATTCAGGACTAATGTGCAGTCACTTAATACAGCCTGTTAGCGGCACACATTTGTGCGTTCCATTGTTTGCACAAGGCGAAGTAGTTGGGAGTTTACACCTCAACGCGCTTGAAGAAATCAGTCCAGAAGATCGACAAACTTCTGAGATTATTGCTAGAACATTAGGCATTGCACTGAATAATCTATCGATCAAACAACGTCTAACCCATGAAAACTTGCGGGATGGGATGACCCAACTATTCAATCAAAGCTATATGGAAAGCATAACAGAACAAAGGCTAGCTGAAGCTGAACGTTCGGGACAACCTCTTAGTATTATTTTTCTTGATATCGATAACTTCAAATCTTACAATTCGCGCTATGGACACGTGACTGCGAACATTGTTCTCCAGGGATTAGCAAAGTTACTGTTAAAATCTATTCGCTCCTTTGACATTGCTTGCAGATGGGGTGGTGAAGAATTTGTGATTGTGATGCCTAATATGACACTGGAAACGCTCAGAAAGCGAGTAGAACAATTAAGGGTAGATATTGAACAAATGCAATTGAAGGATGGCGATCGCCTCCTCGAAAGCATCACCGCTTCTTTTGGAATAGCTGTATCAGAACCAGGGATTACGGTTAAAGATTTTCTAAATCGAGCGAATCAAGCGATGCTTGAGGCAAAGCGAACAGGGAAGAATCGAGTTAGAGAATATGTAAATACTTATAATTGAAGAATAAAGAATTTAGAACACCGCAAGCGGTTAAGCAATTTTAGATTTTAGATTTTAGATTTTAGATTTTAGATTGACTCCATATTTATTCTTTGCGCTTCAATTGGCATAGAAATCAGAAACTTATAAATTTACCTATAAAAAAACAACTCCCTGAAGATGTGGGAGTTGTTTTTTATATTAAAGCAGTTTTTAAAACATTTAGAATGGAGCGATCGCTAAACAGATGGTAGCCAAAATAGCAGCGATTATATAAAATACCCCAACCACTTGCAATTCTGACCAGCCGGTAAGTTCTAAATGATGGTGTAAAGGTGCCATTTTAAAGAGGCGTTTGCCTTTGCCATCAGGGCCCTTCGTGGCTTTGTAATAACTTACCTGTGCCATCACCGAAAGGGTTTCTACAAAGAAGATACCACTGAGAATAAATAGACCTACTAAGGTGTTTGTCAATAGTGCTACAGCAGCTAAAGCTCCTCCCAGTGCTAGGGAACCAGTATCTCCCATGAAAACGCGGGCTGGGTTGCGGTTATGGGCTAAGAAACCTAAGCATCCACCACTTAAAGCAGCACAGAAAACCATCAATCCTGGTACTGTTGGTGCGACTAAAGCACCTAATGCCAAAAGTGCGATCGCTACTGTTCCTGCTGCCAAGCCATCAATACCATCTGTTAAATTAGTCGCATTGCTTTCTGCAACTAGTACAAAACCTGCTAAAGGCCAAAATAGGAATCCTAAGGGTAGTGTGAAACTCACCCAAGGCAAAGCAATATTTGTAATATTAGAAGGTTGATTAAACATCAGCCATAGACAAAACATAGCCGCAAAACTCACCTGCAAAGCCAGTTTTGTTTGTGGAGATATACCTTTATTTGATTTCCGGCGCAGAATTTGCCAATCGTCGAGCCAGCCAATCAATCCATAGCTGATTGTCAAAGCAGAAACTGCAAGCACCTCTTTAGAAAAGTTAGACAATATACAGGCAAGCAGCACAGACACAGGTATAAAAAATATACCGCCCATTGTGGGAGTGCCTGCCTTTTTGAGATGAGCTTGAGGCCCATCTTCGCGAATTATTTGCCCAGTTTTAAGTGCTTGAAGTAAAGGTATTACCCAATAGCCCACCACACCTGAACCCAAGGCACACAACAGTAATGGCAGAGTTAGCGACATACTTTGCCACGGTAGCCGATTGGCCATCGAATCCAAGAAAAATGCTGTTGTACCTAACCCTACGGCTAATAAAGAGGCTAGAGCGATTCCAGAAATGTTTAATCCTTGCTCAGGAGATAATTTAGCGTCCACAGAAGTTTCCCTTCACTCCACACTTATAAAATTGAATAGCAGTAACTAGGGATACTACCAAGTCCCTAGCCTGAAAAGGCTAATTCTCAGCGATTCCTATATCATCATCATCGTCATCATCATCGAGGTCGTAGCCAATTCCATCATCTACACCCATTAGGGAGTCTATTCCTTCTTCGTCAGCTTGAAAATCCGGTTCGTGAACGTCACGCGCGATAATGCGACCATTGTTTTGTAACCAGTCCAACAAAGAGGACTCTGGCTTTAGGGGGATGACATCGGCTCGCTGGTTACGGGGCTCTTCACGTAATGGAGAGTTCAACATATCGAAATGAGGACAAGAAAAGGTTTACGTAAGTTGACATTTAGAGTCTATCACTTGACACGGATTAATTTAGTTATCTTTTCAACCCTTTAGTTGATAAATCCGCATTCAGATAGAAATTTTTTTATTTAATAAGCATAAGGCTTAAGTCAAGCGATTCTTAGTAATTTTTATGGCTCTACATATATGTCATTAATATCTTGTTTATGCTGATGGAAAGTGAGTGATTTTTGAGGTTACAGGCGATGATGCCAAAAGCGGCTCTTATGGATGCGATCGCACTTACTAATCGCGGTCTACTGGCGACCGAAGAACAGAAACAGTCTATCTTAGTAGCGATCGCCAATTTAGAAGACTTTAATCCTACACCCCGTCCGGTGGAAGCTAGTAATTTGCTAGATGGCAATTGGCGATTACTATACACCAATAGCAAGGCTCTTTTAAACTTAGATCGTTTACCTTTATGTAAACTGGGTCAAATCTATCAGTATATCCGGGTAGATACTACCAGTGTTTACAACATAGCTGAGATTTATGGCTTACCTTATTTAGAAGGATTAGTCAGCGTTGCTGCTAAATTTGAGCCAGTTTCAGGTCGGCGTGTCCAAGTGAAATTTGAGCGTTCTATTATCGGCTTACAACGTTTAATAGAATACAATTCTCCGGTAACTTTTATCCAACAAATTGAAGCAGGTAGAAAATTTCCCGGAATTGATGTTGCCATAAACAGTGACAAACAGCAAGGCTGGTTAGATATCACTTATATAGATAACGACCTACGGATCGCCAGAGGTAATGAAGGAAGTGTGTTTGTCTTAACTAAAACATAAGCTTTTACAAAATACCTATTTGCGAATGAAGGTACACTATAACGTCTACCTTGTCAAGTAGGGTCTAATACCTTTTGCAATTTTGAATGTGGTATGTGACTGGGGAGCAGGGGAGCAAGGGAGACAAGGGAGCAGGGGAGCAGGGGAGAGTTCTTGTACAAGTTCTTTCCCCTCTGCCCCTCTACCCCTCTGCCTCTTGTGCCCCATGCCCAATGCCCAATGCCCCATACCCACTCCTCAATTCAGACAAATAACTTAACAAAGACTCTTGCTGCGACCTTGAGGTTGTAGAGTGAAATCAATTAGCCCTCTAGATTGGCGATTGATAACTAAAAGGGAAAATAATCATGGTTCAACGTGGTTCTAAAGTACGTATTCTCCGCCCTGAATCCTACTGGTTTCAGGATCTAGGAACTGTGGCTTCCATCGACCAAAGCGGCATCAAATACCCTGTAATTGTCCGCTTTGAAAAGGTCAATTACTCTGGTATCAATACCAACAACTTTGCCCAGGATGAATTAGTCGAGGTTGAAGCACCAAAGGCTAAAGCACCGAAAAAATAGCAGCAAAGCTACAAGGGGGTTGTTTGATGCGATGATGAAGGGTAGTCTTAAGTCTGAAGTATGAAGTCTGAAAATTTCAGTTCATTCATTCTTTGTCCTAGCCTACCCTAATCTACGAGAGCCGCCCTGCGGGTATTTACGGTTTCTTTTGGGTAGTAATACGAGCCATCTACGGCTATGTAAGTTACTACCCCATCTCTTCTAGCTCGAACCCTCAAATAAATCACAATTGCCTGCTTAACTCAGCTTGAATGCCCGAACTGCCTGAAGTTGAAACAGTCCGAAGGGGTCTAAATCAATTGACCCTCAACCAAGAAATCACGGGAGGAGATGTGTTGCTCGATCGCACTATCGCCTACCCGTTTTCTGTTAGTGAGTTTGTTAATGGAATTGAAAAAAATGCGATCGCTGCTTGGCATCGTCGCGGTAAATATCTTCTTGCCGAACTCTCCTCCTCTTCCGGCTGGCTAGGGGTTCATTTGCGAATGACCGGTCAACTATTATGGCTGGATAGAGATGAACCATTACATAAGCACACGCGGGTTAGATTATTCTTTGGGGATCGGCAGGAATTGCGTTTTGTTGACCAGCGAACCTTCGGTAAAATATGGTGGGTTCCGCCTGGTGTTGCTGTAGAAAGTATTATGACTGGTTTGGCAAAACTGGCAGCAGATCCATTTTCACCAGAATTTACTGTTGAATATCTAGCAAGCAAACTTCAAAACCGCCGCCGTCCGATTAAAACTGCGCTACTGGATCAATCAGTGGTGGCGGGATTAGGTAACATCTATGCTGATGAAGCATTGTTTAAGAGTGGAATTTTACCTGAAACGTTGTGTATAGATTTGCAGCTCAAGCAAATTGAACTTTTGCGAACAGCGATAATTCAGGTGTTAGAAACCAGTATTGAGGCTGGCGGTACGACATTTAGTAATTTCTTAAATGTTAAAGGTACTAACGGCAATTATGGTGGTGTAGCCTGGGTTTATAACCGCGCTGGGGAACCCTGTCGAGTTTGTGGTACATCAATTCAACGGATCAGGTTAGCGGGGCGATCTAGTCATTTTTGCTCTGAGTGTCAAACTTTACGGGGAGTCATGAGACGCGATTAATCACTTATTTACAAGAGTTAGGAGTTCTAAGTCGAAACTCTTTTAAAATGCAGGTGAAAGACATTACAAATTTGAGAGAGGAACTCATGGCAGTCAAAAAAGGCGATATGGTTCGCGCCGTGCGCGAGAAACTAGAAAACAGTCTGGAGGCTAAAGCCAGTGATACTCGCTTTCCTCCTTATTTGTTTGAAACCAAGGGCGAAATTGTCGATATCAAAGGTGATTACGCCCTGATTAAGTTTGGGAAAGTGCCAACACCTAATATTTGGTTACGTGTGGATCAACTCGAAGAGTTTAAATAAGTAAAAAGAATTCAGGAGTCAGAATTCAGAATTCAGCATTTATGAAGAAGGGGAAGGGGGAAAGGGAAAGGGGGAAAGGTAAAAACCTCTCCCGCAAGTGGCGCGAAATAATCCAAATTTTATGAGGAAGGTAAAAACCGTACTGCGTCCCGCTCCGCTAACGCCCGCAAGTGGCGCGACCTGTTCATCCCTTTCCCCTTTAACCTTTAACCTTTTCCCTTTTATTCTGACTCTTGAATTTTTGCTGAGAAAAATCGCATCTTAATTTATGTCTTCTTCCCCTAATTCCTCAATTGTCTGTAATTTACCCCGTGTCACTATCGTGGGTGCGGGTAGAGTTGGCAGTACTTTAGCTCAACGCGTTGCAGAGAAAAACCTGGCAGATGTCGTTTTACTAGATATTATTGCCGGAATGCCTCAAGGTTTGGCGCTGGATTTGATGGAAGCCAGGGGAATTGAAATACATAATCGCCAGATTATTGGCACAAATAATTATGCTGATACATCTGGTTCCCAAATTGTGGTAATTACCGCCGGATTTCCCCGCAAACCAGGGATGAGTCGAGATGACTTGCTGAAAATTAATGCCAAGATTGTGGTGGAAGCAGCAAAAAATGCGATCGCTCATTCTCCCAATGCTATTTTTATTGTTGTCACCAACCCGTTAGATGTGATGACTTATTTAGCTTGGCAAGCAACTGGTTTACCACGCGATCGCATTATGGGTATGGCTGGTGTGTTAGATTCCGCCCGTTTTGAAACCTTCATTGCCCTAGAATTGGGCGTTTTACCCGCCGATGTCAAAGCGATGGTATTGGGTAGCCACGGCGATTTAATGGTTCCCTTGTCTCGTTATGCTACCGTTAACGGCATTCCCATCACTGAATTGCTGGATGCTGTCACAATTGAACGTTTGGTAGAAAGAACTCGCAACGGTGGCGCAGAAATTGTGGAATTGATGCATACGGGAGGTGCTTTTTTTGCTCCGGCGTCGGCTACTAGTGTGATGGTAGAATCGATTTTATTAAATCAGTCGCGGTTACTACCTGTAGCGGCGTATCTGCAAGGTGAATACGGTTTAGAAGATGTTGTAATTGGTGTTCCCTGTCGGTTGGGATGCGGTGGAATTGAGAGTATTTTGGAATTGACGCTGACTGATGAAGAAAGAGAGGGTTTGCATACTTCGGCTCGATCTGTGCGTCAAAATATTGAGCGATCGCAGGAAATAATTCGTAATACCTCGACTTCGCTCGGCACAAGTTCGTAATTTGTATAAATAGTAGCCAAAATAAAAAGCAGTAGGTTCTAATCCCACTGCCTTATTTGTTATTCCAAAATTCATCACCTTATGAAAACCAATATCACCAGATTGGTTTTGCGTTAACGGCGGGAATCCTGATCTGCGGGGTCGCCATAGGGGTCTTCGCTGGCTGGGCGGACATCACCAAACTCCCCTGTGTCTGCGGGGTCGCCGTAAGGGTCTTCACTAGCTGGGCGAACATTGCCGTAAGACGAGATATCTGCGGGATCGCCGTAAGGGTCTTCACTAGCTGGGCGAACATTGCCGTAAGATGAGATATCTGCGGGATCGCCGTAGGGGTCTTCACTAGCTGGGCGGACATCGCCGTAAGATGCTGGGTCTGCGGGATCGCCGTATGGATCTTCGCTGGCTGGACGTACATTGCGATCGCGGAATTCGGCATCTTGATCGCCTTGATCGCTGTTCGATCCCAAAAGCAAGTCCTTCGCCTTACGGAAAAATTCATCTACCATAATCTGTCTCCTGATTTAAGTTCGTGTTTCCGACGTGCGCGATCGGCGTTATCCTTCGGGAAACCCGCTTTCTTATTTACACACGCTTCGCTGATCTAGAGTGCTGGAGCTGCGGATGAAGTTAGACCAGTGAGATCGCGACCTGTGGTACTCCGGTTATAGCCTTGGAATTCCCGATACTTTTGTGCTTCAGATTCTGGTACTCGAATACCTTCTGCTGGTGGTGTTACCCAATGAGCGCGATGTTCAGCATCACGGTAGTATACACGCCCATTCTTGGATAGATAGTACTTACCTTGCGCTCCTTCTTGTGGAGCATTTTTATGTTGGTTGTAGAGGTAATAAAGTCCCGCAGCACCAGCCAAAATCGCTACTTTCTGTCCTGTAGATAAGCCTTTCTTAGCTTCGGTTTGGTTTGTAGTCTTGCGATCGCTCACTGTTCTACCAACGGTATCATCCACTGGTGGTGGCACATTAGCCTTTTGGGAACCGCCTCCGCAACTACTCAGCAAGGGCACCATCAACAATGCCGAAAGCAGCACTGCAAATAGACGCGAAACTATTTTACGTTCTTTATATATTGTGTTCATTGGATTTCGTTCTCACCTGTATTTGCTAAAAGCCTTGCTGTTGCAAAAACAAAGTTGGAATTCCTGTTATTTCCCTGGGAATTGAAAAAACATATACCACTTAATTTACAACTGCACAGCTACAGCGTTTCTCTACCATCATTAGCGATTTTCTCAAGCATTCCATCCCGCCTTTGAGAGAAACTGCATTCATCCCAAGGAAATATATTGTGAGTTAGGCAACAAACACTCTTTAGTATTTGACAGATTGTATTAAGTAATTAAGTAAATAAAAAACCTTTAACCCAAACTCAGTAACCTTTTCCCAAGCCAAATTACAAGTTGAAAATGCAAAACTACCAGCAGGATTGGATTTTACCTTAATCTGTGTGGATAAATATTGAGCGATAATAGGAAATTTTGGCTAGTAGATGATACTACATCTGATCTACTATTGATATTTTCTATACCTAGAATAAAATATTTACTGAATTTTACTCACGTCAATCTGAAAATAGACAACTGATTATGTGAGAAGTAGATGATAATTGTGTCTGTTCACTGATTTTGAACCAAGTTTTTAAGCTTTGCGACGACAGAATTAGTGTTTCAGTCTTAGACAAGACTGCGATCGCCCAGGAGTGGTTTTGTTAAACTGGCGTAGGCATAGCCCGTGAGAGACATAGCTCATAAATAGGAGAAACGAAAACTCACCTACAGCTACAGAGGCTAGAATCCTTCTTAACCCTCTTTAATCACTCTCGCTAGGTAAAAATCTAAAACCTTTATTTTTCAATACTTTTATCAATTTAGGCGTAGGTTGGGTTGAGGAACGAAACCCAACATCCGAAAACCAAGGTAAATGTTGGGTAACACTAAAGTTCAACCCAACCTACAATTATTTTTCTTTCCCCAAAGTGATAAAACAGGGTTAAACATAGCATTGCTTAAAATATAGAATCTGTAAAAAAAATGAGCGAACACGCAGATAGTTGGCCTCCTTACGAGCGATTTCCCTATAACTACACAGACTCTAAGAGAAAAATAGATTCTAAGGTAAAAGTAGTTATAGAGGACGATTTAAATCAATCAAAAAATCTACTAATTATTACTGGCTACGCTTCACTAGAAAAAATTATCGACTTTCTCTCAGACAATTATCAGAGGTTACAGAGAAATTCAGAGGCTTTTAATATAATCCGTATCTTATTGGGAAATGAACCTTATCCAACTGAAAAACAAGAGTTTAGCTCATCTAACAACAAGTTCTCTGAGGAAATTGTAGAATTCTGGCGAGAACGGGGTATATCGCAGGGTTAGCGCGTCTCAAACCCTATTGACAAGCGGACTTGCCCGATCAGCAATCAAGTTGGAAACAAAGTGGCACTATCCGAGCTAGGGTAAG
>NZ_JBALDN010000077.1:0-137503 GCF_036917375.1 Nostoc sp. | reverse complement strand
AAACTTTTCAATGATTCGGCACAAAGCTTAGAAGAGAAAGTAACAACAGAAAAATTATGGTGTGGTCGAAATGTGAAAGTAATAGATGGCTCAACCGTATCTATGCCAGACACAGTAGAGAACCAAAAAGAATACCCTCAACCTAGTAGTCAAGAAGATGGATGTGGTTTTCCAATTGCTAAAATTGGTGTGATATTCAGTTTGGTGACGGGAGCGGCTGTTGCTTTATGTATCAACGTTATGAACACTCATGATATTAAGTTGGCTAGAAAAATGTACAGCTTTCTCAAACCAAATGATGTGCTTTTAGGAGATAGAGCTTTTTGCGCTTACGCCGATATGTTTACTATCGAAATAGTAAAAAAACATCCGACTATAGGAGCGTGCATCTGTCATAGGTGTCAACTTAAGCTGGAAATAGCTTATCTGTTGGCTGACATCCCCGCCCGTCAATAAATTTTCGGGCTAATAGCTTAAGTCTACTTCAGTAGAGTGGAGATTTTTGGCAATATTTTAGTCATCTAAAGATGACTTTAGCTATGAGACGGGAATTTCAATTCCCGGCGGACGAGCGGTTTCACGTTAAGTTGACACCAATGTGCATCTGTGCGCCCCTACAAATATACAAATAATTTTGCAACTCGAAGAAATGCCTGAGATTCCAGAAAAAAGTTTGCTTGTTTTTAACAAGGTTGACAAAGTAGATAGCGAAACCTGGGCTAGAGTTCAACAAGATTATCCCGAAGCTGTGTTTATATCAGCAACCCAGCACTTCGGTTTAGAGACTTTAAATGCGATCGCTACAACTAATTGACGAACCCGTGAAGGCGATTGCAGTCCTACAAAATTCATACTAACAAGAATAGAATTATATGATACCGACTATCATTGTTCACGGTGGAGCAAAAACCATCACAGATGATAAAGTTGCAGTCAACAATGCAGGCTGCACAGCAGCAGTAGAAGCTGGTTGGGCAGTGCTAATTAGTAGTCTATCGAGCTAATTAAAAGTTGGTTAAGAGTATAGATATATTCAACCGTCTGCGCGAACAAGAAATTCAGATTGGGGTGATACCAAAGCAAGAGGATCGCTGGCTGACTATTGATAAATACGTCAATGGGTGTATTAACGTGAGTTCGACGGATAGAAAAGCCCAAAAAGCCCTCTAGATAGGAATTTGCTTAACTGGGCAGGTGAAGTGCGATGCCTGCGGCGGGCTTTGCCTACGCTACGATTGATTGAGAATCAGCAAAAAAGTCACAAAAAAATGCCGAGACTAAGAATATCTAATAAAAATGAGGGTCTCGGCTGTGTCCACTATTGTATCTCGCCTCGACCAGAGCGCAAATTTTCTGCGACGTAGATGATTTCTGTAATCAATGGGAAAATCTATGGCAGCAAGTACCACAGTTACCATCCACAAGGGGAGAGCGCCGCAGCAAATCAAAAATGCATTAGAGAGAGGTGATGACAATTGCAATCGCATTTCATGGTAGTGGTTATAAGACTTTCAAGGAGTTCTACACGTTGCATGTACTACAAAGTTGGCGTGGAGCGTTTCCCAACTTGGTGAGCTATACCAGATTTGTGGAACTGATGCCTTCTCTTCGAGACGCTGCGCGAAGGTGTTTGATGTTGTTGTGTTGTTTTTTGCATACAATAACGGGAGAAATTACGGGAATTAGTTTTATTGACTCGACTCCAATCAATGTTTGCCATAATTGCCGCGCTCATGCACATAAAGTCTTTAAAGGGTTGGTAAAATGGGGCAAAAATTCCGTGGGTTGGCATAACGGAAGTAAACTTCATTTGATAATTAATGACCAAGGAGAATTGCTGGCATTTAAATTAACTCCTGCAAATGTAGATGACCGAAAGCCAGTACCTGAGATGACTCAAGATTTGATTGGTAAACTTTTTGGGGACAGAGGATATGTTTCACAAAAATTATTTGAAGAGTTATACGAGCGAGGCTTAGAGTTAATTACAAAATCCAAGAAGAATATGAAAAACCGCTTGGTAAAATTGATTGATAAAATTCTTTTACGCAAACGGGCGGTAATTGAGTCGGTCAATGACCATCTCAAAAATATGTGTCAAATAGAACATTCCCGACATCGTAGTGTATTTAACTTTTTAGTCAACTTGATGGCTGGTTTGGCTGCTTACACCTATCTGCCCAAAAAACCTTCGATTGACATTTACCCAAAAGGTTTGCCTGCACTACCTCCTGCCGTTTTTTAGTTCCGTCGAACTCACGTTATATTAATAACCGTGTAGATGTCATCCGCGATGTCATCTGTGCCAGTGAATCGCGTGCGAGGTTATGCTGGCGCTTACTATAACTATCCGCAACTACCTTATACAGCTCGCTGGTTCCAAGTCTGGCGCTTTCATTAAGTTGGCTCTAAACCACCACATGCAATCGAGCGGGTAATTGCTTTCTGTAACTTCCACCTACATCTATCCGCACCGTGGAGAGGCGCTGGTAGCCAGGGATCGCATCGTCATTCAGGTAAATGATAATGTTGAGTTCGATTTTGCGATCGCTGATACTGGCTACTTTGTTGACCCTTTGTCGCGTCAACAAAGTACGGCTCTAATCATATATTTATTTAGCTATACAAGGCAGCTTAAACGTTTTGCAGAAGATTTAAAAGTTAGAACCTTAACAATCTTCGCTCGCTGTCACTACCCTAAAAAAGTGCGAACACTAAGGCTCTTATTTTGGCAAAGTTAAGCCTCTTTGTATGCGTAATCAATATATAGCTTGTTTAAATTTAGGTTAACCAAAGGTTATCTAATGAATGCCAACTATCTTATAATACCTCTAAACTACAGTAAATCTCTCGGCTTACCGAATTTAATAGAGGAGAAAAATTTTGAGAAACAAGCGGCAGCATACTTGGAAGTTAAACAGATATATCACTAAACAAGTTCACACTCGTACTGTTAAAGCTTGGCAAGCTATAAGAAACTGGGGGTTTATATCCCTATTTTTGGCGGGAGTAAGCTTAAGTATAATGATGAGCGCTTGCTCTGGAGCTAATATTGATAACACTGGTAATAGAATCGCCACTTCAGACCGTGATATAAACCTAACGTTTGTTTCTTACTCAGTGACAAAGGCTGCATACGAGCAAATTATTCCACAATTTGTAGAAAAATGGAAAAAAGAGCATAACCAAAATCTGAAGTTTACTGAAAGTTATGATGGATCTGGTTCTCAAACCCTAAATGTGATTGATGGTTTAGAGGCTGATGTGGTACACCTGTCACTGGCTCTTGATGTTGACAAACTAGTTCAGACAGGTTTTATTCAATCGGGTTGGGAAAAAGAAGCACCAAATAATGCAATTGTGACACAATCTGTAGGTGCGATCGCTACTCGTGAGGGGAATCCCAAAAATATTAAAACATGGACGGATTTGACAAGACCAGGAGTGAGTATACTGACAGCTAATCCGAAAACATCTGGTGGTGCGCGATGGAACTTCTTAGGTTTATGGGGTTACGTAACAAAAACTGGCCGGGATGAGAAGCAGGCGTTAGATTTTACTTCTAAAGTTTATAAAAATGTACTTGTGCTGCCCAAGACTGCTCGTAATGCCAGCGAATTGTTCTTTAAACAAGGTCAAGGGGATGCTTTACTCAACTATGAAAATGAAATGATTTTATCCAAACAAAAAGGCGAAAAGTTCTCATACGTTGTCCCTGATGTGAATATATCTATTGATAATCCAATTGCTGTAGTAGATAAGAACGTCGAGCAACATGGAACTCGGAAAGTTGCAGAAGCATTTGTGCAATATCTCTATACCCCAGAGGTACAACGAGAATTTGCCAAAATAGGATTTCGTCCTGTGAATAATACAATAGCAAAAGAATTGGGTAGTAATTTTCCTAAAGTTAAAACTCTGTTTAAAGCAGAAGATTTAGGAGGATGGAACAAGATTCAGCAGCAATTTTTTAATGAAGGTGCTATTTTCGATCGAATCCAAGCTCAGAAGAATTTAAAGTAAATAGTTAAAAATAGATGATTAGGAACATAGACCATAAGCCATATTAGAGAAAAGCTTATGGTCTACGATCTTAGATAAATCTTCAAGCAAAAATTACTATTTAAAGAGCTTGAGTTTAACTAAATTGACTATCATAAAGAGAAAATTAATAAGAGTATGACAATCTTACAAGTTGTGGATAAAAAATTTTCAGAACTTCCCATCATTGATATTAGTCCATTGGTTTCTCAAACTAGCAACTATTCTGATGTAATTGCAGACCAAATTAGACAAGCTCTCCATAATTACGGTTTCTTCTATATTGTCGGACATGGAGTTGATGAGCAACTACAAAAGCAGTTAGAACATCTCAGCCAACAGTTTTTCGCGCAGGATGTAGAAACAAAACTGAAAATTCGTATGGCTCTTGGTGGTAAAGCATGGCGAGGATATTTTCCCGTGGGTAATGAGTTGACATCAGGTAAACCGGACTTAAAAGAAGGTATTTACTTCGGTACAGAACTAGAATCAGACCACCCACTTGTGAAAACTGGTGTACCAATGCACGGTCGAAATCTTTTTCCATCCAATATTCCCCAATTTCGGGAAACAGTGCTGGATTATATCGACTCAATGACCAGACTTGGACACATCCTAATGGCTGGTATTGCTCTAAGTTTGGGGTTAGAAAAGTCCTACTTTGCAGACCTTTATACAAAAAACCCATTGATATTATTTCGGATTTTCAATTACCCTCCCAATTCATCATTCTCTGAATCTAAATGGGGCGTTGGCGAACATACAGATTATGGAGTATTAACTATACTAAAACAAGATAATGTCGGTGGATTACAAGTCAAATTAAAGTCTGGTTGGATAGATGCACCTCCTATTCCTGGTTCATTCGTATGCAATATTGGGGATATGCTCGATCGTATGACACGAGGATTGTATCGCTCAACACCCCACCGCGTTCAGAACCGATCGACAAGTAGTCGCAAGTCATTTCCATTCTTCTTTGATCCCAATTTCAACATTGAAGTCAAACCCATTGAACTCAACGGCATAGTAGTGAATGACGATCAAAGCGATCGCTGGGATAAAGCCAGTGTCCACGAATTTCGCGGGACTTATGGCGATTATCTTCTGAATAAAGTCTCCAAAGTATTTCCAGAACTGCGCCAAACAGTGTTTTAGAGTGCTGTACATAGATAGCACGGCGTTGAGCCAATGCTGAGTAAAAGTTACTAACCTCTAAACGGATCGTCATCTGAAAAAAATTAATACCAAAGGCTCATTTAAGAATGCCGCGATCGCAACTCCAGCAACGTCGCCACCATTAGGGCTGTGATTACAGAGTGTTAAATAGCGATAAATACTACGGTAAATTTATCGGAATAGTGTATGATGCTCTCAGTTCTACTCCCAGCAGAGGAATGTTGCGATCGGATATTGGCAAAATTCCAAAGGAAACAGGCGAGTGTGAACACCACCCTACAGATCAAACTCTGGAGAATCTACATGGGCTACAAACATATAGAAGTTAAACAAGTTGCTGGTTTCATCGGTGCCGAAATCGGTAGCGTAGACCTTTCCCGTCCTCTTTCTGACGAGCAAGTCCAAGAAATCCGTAAAGCGTTATTGAAATGGAAAGTTGTGTTCTTTCGTGGTCAGAACATCGATCATGCTGCCCAGGTTGAGTTCACATCTCGTTTTGGTGAAGTAACTTTCGCGCATCCACTTGGAGAGCCTGAACCAGTCCCAGGATTCCCACAGATCAAACCCGTAGATCGTAAGCTCTATGAAAAGCAGTACGGTTTTCGTACTGGTGGCCCTTGGCACACAGACGTAACGGCAGCTATTAATCCACCAGCAGGTTCAATTTTACGCGCGGTTAATGTCCCCAGCTTCGGTGGTGACACTCAGTGGAGCAATCTGGTTGCGGCTTATGAGGGACTGTCAGCACCCCTACGGGCGCTAGCAGACACATTGAAAGCTGAACATCGCTTTAATGGGGGCGGGTATCAGCCTCGCAACGGCAAATTCGATGAGCGCATTGCTGTTAATCCACTAGTCTCAATCCACCCAGTAGTCAGGGTTCATCCTGAGACTGGCGAACGTGCGTTGTTCGTTAACCCTGGCTTCACCTCGCACATTATTGACGTGTCACCACAAGAGAGCAAACTGCTGCTGGAGCTGTTCTTCAACCAAATTACCAAACCTGCCTACACCACCCGTTTCCGTTGGAATAATGGTGATATCGCGTTCTGGGATAACCGCGCTACTGTGCATTTAGCTCCTCAAGATTTAGATCATTTGGATGTCGAGCGTCTGTTATATCGCACCACCATTACTGGTGATGTTCCTGTTGGAGTTGATGGTTTCCGCTCCCAAGTGGTTCAAGGTGAGGTGTTCAACGCAGAAGTACCAACTGTCTTCAAGCAGAAAGCTGAGTCCAAGGAACCACAAACAGTGCTTTCGTAACCCTAAATTCTGTTAGCTTTCTTCTCTACGAGAGGCTGTCTCTTGAATTCCCCCTTTCCAGGCTGGGAATGTATTTAAAAGAGGTTCTGCCTCTTGTCAAGAAGATCGGAGGCGGCAACCCTCTCAGAATGGGTTCCCAGCCTCTAGGCTGGGAACCAGTCAGAGCAAGGGCTGTATCTTTTATTAGTGCGATTCGGATTTAAACCCTTTTCCCCTTCCCCCTTATCCTTTACCCCGCCAAGTTTTCTTGGCAAACTACTAGGCGATCGCGTAAGTAATGTCATTTAACCTGAATACGCTTACCCGACTGAATAAGACGGAAAAACGACACGACACATCGCAATGCAAAGGTTGGTCAAGTACTAATAGTTCGCCAAGTGAACTTTGCGGGGTAAAGGGGAAGGGGTAAAGGGTTTAAATCCCTTAACCTTTTCCCTTTTCCCTTTACCCAACCTCCACCTAGCATTTTTGGGTTGGCAGACTACTAATACCAATTTGAAAAATGATTGCGACAGATGGGAAACTGAAACACTTATCCAATGGATGTTTCACAATCCAAAATCTAAAATCGTTCGACTGAGCGTAGCCGTTCGCGTAGCGTTCCGCAGGAAAGTCTAAAATCCAAAATGGTATAAGTTGCTCTATGGGCGATTTCCCCAAGGGTACTCATGCCCTAAGATCGGATGGGGTGTGTAAGGTTCTTCTAGGAATTTGCGCTCTTGATCGGACAGTTCTAAATCCACCGCCTCGACAGCCTCTTTGAGATGTTCGATCTTGCTAGCGCCTATTATGGGAGATGTTACACCTGGTTGATGCAATAGCCAAGCTAGGGCAATTTGTGTGGGTTTAACCCCTCGTTTTGTAGCTAATTCAACTACGCGCTCAACTATTTGAAAATCTGAATCTTGATAGTAGAGCTTGTGAGCGAATTCATCAGTTTTTGCACGTAGTGTTTGACCATAGTCTGACTTGCTGCGATTCCCTGACAAAAAGCCCCGCGCCAGGGGACTCCAAGGAATAATACCAATCCCTTGATCTTGGGCTAGAGGTATGACTTCTCGTTCTTCTTCTCGATAGATTAGGTTGTAGTGATTTTGAATTGATACAAAGCGAGTCCAGCCGTGAATGTCCGCTGTATAAAGGGCTTTGGCAAACTGCCATGCGTAAACACTAGAAATCCCCAGGTAACGGACTTTACCTGCTTTCACAAGATCGTGAAGTGCTTCTAGGGTTTCTTCGATTGGTGTCTCATAGTCCCAACGGTGAATTTGGTATAAGTCTACATAATCGCTCTGTAGTCGCCGCAAAGAAGCATCAATGCTATCAAAAATATGTTTGCGAGATAGTCCGCGATCGTTTGGACCATCGCCGACTTTACCATGTACTTTGGTAGCAATAACAACCTGATCTCTGTTTGCAAAGTCTTTGAGCGCTCGCCCGACAATTTCTTCACTAGCGCCCAACGAATAGACATCGGCGGTATCAAAGAAGTTAATCCCCAATTCCAAAGCCAGTTTTATAAATGGGCGACTTTCTTCTTCTTCTAATACCCATTGGCGCAATTTCCGGGAGCCATAAGTCATCGTGCCGAGGGTGACACGCGATACTTTGAGTCCAGTTTTGCCAAGATTTACATATTTGATCATACTGTCTGCTCTACTTTTGTTGGGATACTTAATTAATAACGTTGTGACATTTCTACAGCCAGTTAAGAAGTGCAATTGGCTCGATTGGTGTGTCCTCAGAGGCTGTAGTGTTAGCTAATTGTTAATGAATCAATAGAATGTTGTTACCAGAGGCTTTGCACTTTTCTTGTACACTCGATCTGCCTAGCTGGTGCAAAGCTATGAGCATTACTTTGCAACAGCTAGGATCTAATTTACTATATACCAATCGAGTTACCGGAGTTAATGACTATAAGATTAAGAATTGCATATATAGCTGTAGCCAATACAGTCTCGTACTCAGGGACAGTAGGCGATCGCACAAGCAAGACAATCTTAGTCCTGATGAAAAGATAGGTATCTGCAAACTACCACAGTCGAAAGAAGAATATGCCCTCAAAGAAAGCCCTAGTAGTCTGCCAACCCAAAAATGCGCTTGTGAGGGCTGGGGAAAGGGGAAAGGGGAAAGGAAGCCTGCGGCAGGGAAAAGGGGAAAGGGTAAGCGCCTTCTGGTGCGATCGCTGCGCGAACGGCGCAGGGGAAAGGGTTAAATTCTTCCCTTTCCCCTTTGCCCTTTAACCTTTTCCCCTCTTGATCTTCCCTTCCCCTTTCCCCCTTACCCTTTACCCTGCCAAGTTCACTTGGCGAACGGCGCAGGGGAAAGGGTTAAATTCTTCCCTTTCCCCTTTGCCCTTTAACCTTTTCCCCTCTTGATCTTCCCTTCCCCTTACCCTTTACCCTGCCAAGTTCACTTGGCGAACTACTAGCTATCTAATTGCTATTTCAGGGCTTGAGACTCAAGCACAGTAAGAAGTTCCTGATGTTGATTAACATCTTGTATTGTGCTAACTGGATTACGATGAAGGCGACGTTTTTGTTGGCGAAGAACTGCCGCCAAAGTTAATCTATGATGTTGAGTTTTATACTCTGTTATAAGTACTTGCTGAATTTGTGCGAGTAACTGTTTTTTCCTTTCGGCTAAGAATAAAACTTGATATTGTCCAAAATTGCGCAATTCGGCAGTTGAGTTGATTTGTGCCCACTAATTCGCCGTTGACGGCGACGCAAATGGCTGAACATCGTTTCCATTTTCAAGTTATCTGGCGGCAAGCCTGGGATATCATAGCAGTGCAATAAGTTAGTCCCGTATTTGTTCCATGCCGTTGTAACTTTTTGTTGAAAGCAAACTGTGCCGGATGGTGTTGAGGGTCAGGAACAAACAGCTGTAGTAACTCTTCCATTTCGCGCCGAACTTTAAGGCGAGACAAGCGATCGCCATTTTCCACAGCTAAAACTGAAATCACTTTTTTAGGAGTTGTAACTATTCCTTTGTCCTCTTTACCCAAATTGTCCAAACTGAATCAAAGTATTCTAATTTGGCAGTGCTGCATCCATATAAAAAAGCTCTTATGCAGCGATTGGGGTGCTTTCGCTCACAAGGGACGTTAGTGTTGATGTAATAACTAAAAGCAAAAGCCCACACTGAACCCAATCAAGGGGTCAATGTGGGTAATTTATCCCTGTAACACGAATAACAGTCTAGCGGAACATACTACTAACTGAAGTATCTTCATGAATTCGCCAGATAGTTTCTCCCAACAGATTAGCTACTGACAGCACCACTAGTTGTGGGAAACGATTGTTTTCTGGTATGGGAATGGTATTGGTGACAATAACTTCCTCAAACAAGCCACTAGACAAGCGCTCCATCGCTGGAGGAGAGAATACCGCATGAGTTGCACAGGCATATACCTGACGCGCTCCTTCTTCACGCAGTAATCGCGCCCCTTCTGCGATCGTTCCCCCAGTGTCGATCATGTCATCCACCAACACTGCCGTTTTGCCTTTAACATCACCAATGACATTTAACACTTCTGCAACATTATGTGCCTGACGACGTTTGTCAATAATCGCCAGTGGAGCATCATCCAGTTTTTTTGCAAATGCCCTAGCTCGTGCTACACCACCAACATCGGGAGAAACAACCACCAAGTCGGGGAGTTGTTTGCTGGCTAGATAATCTAGCAATACTGGTGAACCGTAAACATGGTCAAAGGGTATGTCAAAATAGCCTTGAATCTGAGCCGAGTGTAAATCCATTGCGAGAACGCGGTTAGCACCTGCTTCCACGATCAAGTTAGCAACCAGTTTGGCGGTTATTGACTCTCGTCCTGCCGTTTTGCGATCGGCACGAGCATAACCATAGTAGGGAATTACTGCCGTTACCTGTCGCGCAGAAGCTCGACGACAGGCGTCAACCATAATCAATAATTCCATCAAATGATCGTTGACGGGTTGACAACATGGCTGGATTAAATAAACATCACAACCTCGAATCGATTCTTGGATTTGAACGTAAAGTTCTCCATCCGCAAATCTTTTGCGAATCATTGGCCCCAAGTCCATGCCCAGATAACGAGCGACTTCTTGAGACAGTTGTAAATTGGCAGAGCCAGAAAACAGCCGCAGGCGATGATTATCATTCAGTCCTGTTGCAGATGGTTGCACTTTGAAAGTTGCAGAACTGAGCACAGCAGATCCTCTATGTGCATTCATAGCAATATTATCATTAGAGATTTAATAGATTTAACCAAGAAATAGCCTAAAAAAACATCTGTAAGTTTTGTTGAAGCTTCCATACAAAATTTAAACATTTTTGCATAAAATTATTATTCGCTACTTATCTAGTCTTCTTGGCAAACAAGCTATTCATAGCTTAACTGACATCAAGTCCATGCACTAGGTCTATAGTTCAATTTTTTGGTTGAGGTAAATAAGCCTAATCGCTTAAACATTATTGGTGTGCTAAGTTCTTCTAATTACCTCATTCATAGCTGACAGTAAAGCATTGACAACTTTAGTGATATTAAAATGTTTGTTCTCACACAGTATAGCACTTGTAACTAAGTAGTCAAACGGTAGCTTATTACTCTCTAATCTACGCATTTACAAAAGTGACAATTATACAGCCTAGAAGAAGCTGGCAGGGGACAAAATTTATCCACACACTAGAAAGTTTTTAGATAAAGATAAAATAAAGGTGTTTTTTGATGCCTTATATTACTTAACAAGGGTAATTTCACTTAAATAATTTTTTATAAATATTTTTACTTAAAGGGTTTTAGTTAAATATAAAAAAATTGTTCAATATCAATAATGTTTAATCTGTCTGCGAACATCCTGTCAAGTGTGAGCTACCAATCACATCTGAACTAGTTTTCATGCGTATTATTACGGAGATAATGAGTACTGTTGGGTATGCTCTGATTTTTGGGTGGTTGCGATCGCTCCAGTTGGGTGCAGCGAGAACTGCCTCTACCTTGCGATTCAAACGAATCGTGATTTTGGATGTTGGGGCGATCGCCAAGGGAATAAATTCGGTAAATAGCCCAATGGCAGAATTTTGAGAACTTTGCAGATGAAAAATTTTAAAATTTTTTGATGTAGTAGCCTAAATTTAGGATCGAAGAGAAACGCCATCTAGCTCAAATAATAATTGACAAAATCAAGATTTGTAGCGCTCAACAAATCATTATTGATTGAGATAACATTATTCTTTACAAAGACGCTCGCTAGGTATTTTATCGTGCAAAAGCTTGGCTTACACAAGCACAGTTAGCCGATTGCAATTTTTTTTCCACAGGATTGATTGAAAAAGAGATGAATGATTTGTATAACTTTGATTCTCAAGGTGATTTTGGATATTTCAAAATTTCTCGTTTTCCCAGGCAGAGAAATTGAATTCAGGATTGAGGATTGTGAAGTTATGCAGTATGAAACAACCTTGCTCTGGTGGAGTCTACTTGTTGGGTATAGTAGAATATTGCCGCAGGTAACTGTCCCGTCGCCTCTTGGACTTAATCTTTGTGGGCGATCTCCTCAGTTGCTACTACACTCAATCAACCGATCATGCAACCACCGATTACAGTTGGCTCTGTCTTGCAAAACCGTTACCGCATAATTCAAATTCTCGGACAAGGAGGATTTGGTAGAACCTATCTGGCAGAAGACCAGAGGCGCTTTAACGAACTTTGTGCGATCAAAGAATTGAATTCAACAGCAAGGTCGGCTTTGGATTGGGAGAGGGCACAAGAGCTTTTTCACCGAGAAGCTGCTATTTTATATCAAATCGAACACCCACAAGTGCCGAAATTTCGGGAAAGGTTTGAGCAAGACCAACGCTTATTTTTGGTGGAGGACTACGTTGCAGGTCAGACGTACCGCACTCTGCTGGCTGAACGTCAAGCTGTGGGTAAAACTTTCACAGAGGCTGAAGTATTGCAGCTGATAGAGTTGTTGTTGCCTGTTTTAGAGCATATTCACAGTCGAGGAATTATTCACCGGGATATCTCGCCAGAAAATATTATTTTGCGAGATAGTGATGCTAAACCTGTGTTAATTGACTTTGGGGTGGTGAAGGAATTGGCAACGCGTTTACAATCGCCAGATAATCCCATACCACAAACCACCGTCGGAAAATTAGGCTACTCTCCCAGCGAACAAATGCAAACAGGGGGAGCTTATCCTAGTAGTGATTTGTATGCATTAGCGGTAAGCGCGATTGTTTTACTGACTGGTAAAGAACCAAAGGATCTATTCGATCGAAACCAACTAACTTGGAATTGGCAGCGGTGGGTAAAAGTGAATCCACGATTTGCTGTAGTGTTGAATCGAATGTTGAATCATATACCAAGCGATCGCTATCAAAGTGCTACTAGTGTATCTCAAGCACTACAACCTTTACATGAAGTCAGTCTTCCGGATGTAAATGTGTCTAACTTGCAGACAATGGCAGTTAGTCGGCGTCCTGACTTAGTAGCACCAGCAGCTTCGCCCAAGAAACCCGATCCTGTGATTCCACCAAATTCAACTAACTCGATTTTGGATAATCCGTTAGCGATCGCCGCAATTGCCATTGGTGTAGTGATCGTAGCAGGATTTGGTTCTTGGACACTGGTCAGTTCCATCCGCAGTCAGTCAAAAACATCAGATCAGACGCTTCCACAAAATTTCCCTTCACCAGTAATTTCTGGGGGTACTACATTAACACCGACACCGACACCAATACCCACACTGACACCAACACCGACATTAACACCAACATCCACACCTACTAACGATCGCCCAGTTATATCTACTAAGCGCCTCAAGCTTACAACATCTAACCCGATCGCGGTTGCAGGTACTCTCAAAGCAAATCAAATCATCCAGTACAACTTTTTTGGACGAGAAGGTACTAAATTAAACACGTTTATTGACCCAGGCAGCAGCATTCTACTAACAGTCTTAAGTCCCAATGGACAACCAATTGAGAATACTGCCCAACAAGTCACATTTTATCAAGGCACATTGTTGGCTACTGGTAGATATACTATTGAGTTAACTCTGCTTTCAGGAGTTGCCGAAAGCAATTACAATCTCAATGTTGCATTAGAAAAACCAGTCAAACCAACACCGACAGAGACACCCTTGCCAATTCCCACAGAAACACCTTTGCCAATTCCCACAGAGACACCTTTGCCAATTCCTACAGAAACACCTTTGCCACTTCCCACAGAGACACCCTTGCCAATTCCCACAGAAACACCCTTGCCAATTCCGACCATTACTGAAGCGCCGACTTTGCCGCCGGCTGATGGAACACAACCATTTTCTGGCCAAAGAAATTAATGTTAAACACACTACTGATTACTGGAACTGATACGGAAGCTGGTAAAACTGTTTTAACAACAGCGTTAGCAGCTTATTGGCAAAAATATTACCCGCAGCGTCGCTGGGGAATTATGAAACCAATTCAATCGGGGATTGGCGATCGCGAGTGGTATCAAAAGCTATTCGTGCTAGAACAATCTGCTGAAGAAATTACACCTTTATACTTTCAAGCACCTCTGGCTCCGCCTATAGCAGCAGCACGGGAAAATCGCCAAGTAGATTTAGCACTTGTGTGGCAAGCTTTGTCTAAGTTGCGATCGCAGCGTGATTTTGTACTTGTAGAAGCCTTGGGAGGATTAGGTTCGCCAATAACTGAAGAATTAACGGTAGCTGATTTGGCGGGGGAATGGCATTTACCAACAGTATTGGTAGTACCAGTGAGATTGGGTGCGATCGCTCAAGCAGTAGCGAATGTAGCATTAGCTAGACAATCGCGCATCAATCTCAAAGGCATTGTTTTGAACTGCGTACAACCCCGAACGGATGCAGAAATAGCCGACTGGACACCATCTCAATTGATTCAATCACTCACTAACACGCCAGTTTTAGGCTGCTTACCCTATCTAGATAACCTGACTGATTTAGATAAACTTGCTCAAATAGCATCAGATTTAGATTGGGAAACACTAACACTTGAGAATAGACTTCTTGCATAAGTCGGGAAAAGGGGAAAGAAAAAACCTTTACTCTTTACCCTTTACCCTTTACCCTTTAACCTTTTCCCCAAACCCAATTCCGATTTAAAAATGCACAAAGCGAGCAGTATTGTCCTGCCCCCTGCCTCCACCCTAAATAGCTTTCATCGACAGACTGACAATGAATGTCGCCCCCTGTCCAATTCCTGGACTTTCGGCTAACACTGTACCACCATGTAATTCTACCAAGTGACGGACGATCGCTAACCCTAATCCGAGTCCGCCATGCGATCGCGTGCTGGAACTGTCAGCTTGACGAAAGCGTTCAAATACATGGGGTAGAAATTCGGCAGCAATTCCCGCTCCCGTATCACTCACCCGAATTTGCACGTAAGATTCAATGCACTCTAATTGCACATCAACTCTGCCGCCTTTGGGTGTAAACTTGACGGCGTTAGAGAGCAAATTCCACACAACCTGTTGCAAGCGGTTGGCATCGCCCACAACTATCTCTACTTTCGGGTCGAATTTACATTTGATACTAATCTCTTTAGCCTGGGCTGCTGGATACACAGTATCAATTGCCGCCTCTACAAGCGATACAAGTTCAACCCGCTCCATACTTAAATGAAGTGTGCCTCTAATAATCCGTGATACATCGAGAACATCTTCAATTAGTTGTGCCAGGGATCTGGTATTACGTTCAATCGTCTCTAGTGCCCGTCCAGTAGTATCTCGATCGAAGTTGCGAGTTCTAAGTAGCTGCGCCCAGCCCAATATAGCATTGAGGGGTGTACGGAGTTCGTGGGAGAGTGTGGCGAGAAACTCATCCTTCATCCGGTTTGCAGTTTCGGCATCGGCGCGTGCTGCTTGTTCGCGTTTAAGCAGTTCTTCGCGTTCTTGCTCTGCTTGCTTGCGATCGCTAATATCAATCATGAATCCATGCAGTAGCTGCGGCCCATTTTCATCCCGCACTACATTTACAAT
This sequence comes from Nostoc sp., assembly GCF_036917375.1. GTDB lineage: Bacteria > Cyanobacteriota > Cyanobacteriia > Cyanobacteriales > Nostocaceae > Nostoc. The sequence continues at coordinate 122,019 of NZ_JBALDN010000077.1, read as the reverse complement.
GTCATATAGCCAGACAACTCTGCCATCAGCAGCCAACATTCTGTATTCAAATTCGTAATTATTTAGTGATAGAGAAGATTCTTGGCAATACTCGATAGCCCACTCCCGATCTTCTGGATGCATATTTTTTTCCCAGAAATTATCGGTGTACCAGTCTGACAATGGATAGCCCAGAATCTCAACAGTTTGCGGCCCTACGTAAGTAAAATTCCCAGTATTGGCATTTACCTCCCAAGGAATCACGCGGACTTTTTCGGTAAGTGTTTTTAACCGTTTCTCGCTTTGTTTGAGAGCTGCTTCTGCTAACTTGTGAAGTGTAATATCTGTGACAAGGGCAACAAATCCTGCAACTTTCCCCTCCTGACTGAACTGGGGAATGTAAGTAACATTTACGTAACGGTTTGTGCCATCTTTATCAGGTAATTGGGTTTCGTAAGTTACTTGCTCTCCTGAAAGTACTGCTTCTACATAAGGAAGAACAGACTGATAAACCGACTCTCCCAAAATTTCTCTAATATGTTTACCAGAAATTTCGGAAGCAGGAAGCCCATACCAGTCTTCATATTCTTTATTATTAAAGCGATAACGCTGCTCGCTATCAACATAAGAAATCTTGACGGGCACAGCATTGGTAATTAGGCGCAGTTCATCTTCTCGTTGATGGAGTGCTGCTTCCGCTCGTTTGCGTTCTGTAATGTCGCGTTGAGTTCCCCACGCTCTCACTAAAAACCCATTTTCAACAATTCCCACTAGATTATTCAAAAAATATTTGGAATTACCTTGCTTATCTATTTCATGAGACTCGGCATCAATTAGTCGGTAGTTAGAACGGATAAAGTTACGCAGGTATGCAATATTATGTGGATCGGAGGCAACAAGAAAGTCTCCTAATCTGATACCAATAATTTCTTCGGCACGAGAACAGCCATACATCTGTGCCATAACATTGTTGCATTCTGCCAAGTAAACATATTGGTAAAAATGTTGAATTTGTTCATCTTCTGGACAATCTGCTGAAATTGGTACTTCCAGTTCGATGCACCAAATACCTTCTGAACTCTGCTCTAAAAAAGTGCGGTAGCGTTCTTCGCTTTTGGAAAGGGCAAGTTCTGCTTGTTTGCGTTTGCTTATATCAATCACAAAAGAAATAATATCATCTTGGTTATTTTCTAACAAAGCAGAACCTAACAGAATAGGAACGCGACTACGATCTTTGCGGATGTATTCGTTCTCAAAAGGCTGACACACGCCTTTAGTTGTGAGTTCTGCGATCGCACTGTTATTAGTTTCAATATATTCTGGTGGGATCATCTCGCGCCATCTGACTCGTCCTGCGAGCAAATCCTCCTGAGAATAACCTACCATTTGTAAAAAAGCATCATTAGCTTCTGCGATCGCCCCGTCCATATTGGCTACAATTACCCCAATGATGTTGGACTCTACCAACCTTCTAAATCTGGCTTCGCTCACCTGTAGTTTCTGCAAACTCTTTTGAAGATGTTGTTTGGCAGTGCGTAATTCTGAGTTCAGCAAGTTAATAATTGTTGTCACTACCACAAACAAGCCTAAGCGCAGTATGTTGTCTAGACTTGCAACCAAGAGCGAAAACACTGGTTCTAAGAAAAAGTAGCTGACGGCTAAAGTAGACAAAGCAGTAGCCAGTAACCCTGCTTCCATGCCGCCATACCTGGCACTAACCGCCACGGCAGCAAAAAACAGCAGAAAAATACTTGGTTTCAGTAGTGGCTGTAGCAATAGTGTTAATAGCAATACGCTACCAACAGCCAATAGTGCCACAGCATAAGGCGCTAGAAGGGAACGTGTTCCTCTCAATGTGGCTTCTCCTTTTATGCAGCTAGCTAAAGGATTATTCCCAAAATCAGCTAGAAAATGCGACGTATTAGCGAGTCTTCTCCCAAGGGTGATAGCAGCATTAGCGAGTTATCGAGCGTCACAGCTCGTCTTAGACCTCGCTCAACACCTAAATTATGCATCGGAAAAATACATACCTAATCAGTTAGTGACTGCAAATCTATCTAAAGTAGTAAAACTGAGTTTTAACAAATGTTCAATGGTAAAATATTCTGAATTATGAATTATGACTGCTATTTATTAAGTTTTTAAATTAATTCCCTTTAGTATATAAGTCATCATTTCACCTTTACCTTTCACTTTAATTAAACCTCGTTTTTCCAATAAGTATTTATCCTTTAAAAGTTGATAAGTTGCTTCACAAACCTGGATACTACCTGCAATACCATGTGATTCCATTCTACTAGCTATATTGACTGTATCTCCCCAGAGGTCGTAGGCAAACTTTTTCAGCCCAATCACCCCTGCAACTACTGGCCCTGTACTAATGCCAATACGGATGCTAAAGAATTGGTTATTTTCTTCGTTAAAAGTAGCTACAGCATTTTGCATATCCAAAGCCATGTTAGCTATTGCCGGAGCATGATTGTTAGATTGATTTGGCAACCCTGCAACAGCCATATACGCATCGCCAATGGTCTTAATTTTTTCTACCCCATGACGTTCTGCTAATTGGTCAAACAGACAAAATATTGTATTTAATAACTCGACTAATTCCGCCGGGGAGGTGTGAGATGAAAGCTCTGTAAAGCCAACAATATCAGCAAATAACACCGTAACTTCCAGAAAGTTATCGGCAATAGTTGCCGGCTGTTGTTTTAATTGTTCTGCAATCATCTCTGGCAAAATATTTAGTAGCAGCCGTTCAGATTTATGCTGTGCTAGTTCCATTGCCTTACGAGCGTAAAATTCTTTTTTTCGTAAGCGTTCGTATAAAGAAACAGAGAAAACACAAATTATGCAAGTCCAAAATAAATATAATCCTTGCTCAATATAAAAAGCTGAGGAATTTTTCAATATGGGGCTATATACAATATATAAAGTTAAATAGCAAAGTATTGTTCCGATTTGAGATATTAAATGCATCCACCATTGGACTGGAATGATTGTAGCTTGAGTAAGAAACATCAAAGTCCAAATATGGCTTCTCGGTTCTAAATTATTGAACAGCAAAGCTATATCAATTTGGACAGCACAAGTTACAGACCAGCATAAACTTAAAAAAATTAAATCAGGATAACAGCGACCAATAGAAGTTTTGCATAAACCCCAACAAACAAGAGTGAATAATTCTACTACAAGACCAATTTTAAAGGCGTATATCTTGCCTTCTAATTGTGAATTTACCCAAAGAAAAAAAGCAATTAAAGTCAAGCCAGCTATTAATATAATCTGCGCCTGCAATTGCAGCCGTTTCAGCAAAAAGCTCTGTCGCTGTTCTTTGTAGGATTCGGACAGATTATTGTTGGTTTGCCGATAGGACATTCCGTGACTAATGAGCGCATCTAGTTGGGTTTTGTCGGAGTTAGTTGGATGAATCATGCACTTTTTGCGTTATTAGTAATCAAGGGAGTGGGGGGATGAGGGAGATAAGGGAAATGAGAGAAAATAACTCTTAACTCCTAACTCCTAACTCTTGACTCCTCACTCAGCATTCAGCACTTAGCACTCTCAAATGGCTCGTACCCCTACATTAAATTTCGATCGTGGCACATTAATTTTGCATCCACCACCACGCGGTAAAGGTTGGATGGACTACGCTACGTGGGATGATAGAGTTGAAAAATTCCGCATCCCAGCAATTAGATACCGATCGCTAGTGGAAGCACTACAAGCGGAAGATGTGAATTTTATCGATGAGGCCAAGCAATTTTATCCTGTAGATTTGGTTCCTACTCTGGAAATGGAACCCTATCCCCACCAGACTGAGGCGCTAGCGGCTTGGAAACTGGCGGGTAGACAAGGGGTGGTTGTGCTTCCCACGGCGGCGGGAAAGACTTATTTGGCACAAATGGCGATGCAATCAACGCCACGCACGACGCTGATTGTAGTGCCAACTTTGGATTTAATGCATCAGTGGTATGCACACTTGGTGGCGGCTTTCCCCGATGCTGAGGTGGGATTGCTAGGAGGTGGTTCGCGGGATAGAACGGCAATTTTAGTTGCAACTTATGATAGTGCCGCAATTCACGCCGAAACGTTGGGAAATCAATATGCGTTGATTGTTTTTGATGAATGTCATCATTTACCGACAGATTTTAATCGGGTAATTGCCGAATATGCGATCGCACCTTATCGCCTGGGACTCTCCGCGACACCGGAACGTACTGATGGCAAGCACGCTGACTTAAATATCCTCATTGGTCAAGAAGTATATCGCAAACGCGCTGAAGATTTGGCGGGGAAGGCGTTAGCAGAGCATGAAATTGTCCAAATTAAGGTAAAGTTATCGCAACTTGAGCGGGAAAGATACAACCAGTTAATTCAAACTCGCAACGACTTTTTGAAGCAATCAAAGATTTCTTTGGGGAGTTTGCAAGGTTGGCAAATGTTCGTGCAAATGAGTGCGCGATCGCAATCTGGACGTAGGGCAATGTTAGCGCATCGAGAAGCGAAAGATATCGCTTTAGGTACTGATGGTAAATTGCGAATTCTAATTGATTTATTGGCAGAACATTATCCAGCACGAATTTTGATTTTTACTGCGGATAATACAACGGTTTACCGCATTTCTCAAGAGTTACTCATTCCAGCAATTACTCATCAAACTCCTGTGAAAGAACGGCATGAGATATTAACCAAGTTTCGAGAGGGTAAATATAATACTTTGGTTGCTTCTCATGTTTTGAATGAAGGTGTTGATGTCCCGGCGGCAACTGTTGCAATTATTTTATCGGGAACGGGTTCGGCTAGGGAGTATACTCAGCGATTGGGTAGGGTTTTACGGAAGGGGAATATTGAGAATAAACAGGCGATTTTGTATGAGGTGGTGGCGGAGGATACGAGTGAGGAGGGGACTTCGGCTAGGCGAAGAGGGGAGAGGATAAGAGGACAAGGGGACAAAGAGACAAGGGGACAAGGGGAGAAGAAAGGGAATTTGCAGGTTGTGTATGGGAGTGGGAAAGAACGGAGTTTGAAGGCTGCGGAACAGTTAGAAATTAATTATTCAGTCCAAAATCCAAAATCTAAAATCCAGAATTCAGATGTTACCGACAGACTTACTGATGCATCGCCAAAACGGGGAGGAGATCATCCCGAAGAGACTGAAGATTGATCGAGCAACTTCGGAGTTGGCGACTGAGTTAATTAATTATTTTCAATCAGCAGTGGGGAAGACTCAAGGTGTGCTTGAGCGACAACTGACTGATTTTGAAGGAGATTCTACAGATTATCGGGTGAAGCGAGGGTTAGCTTATATTCTCAAAAGCAGTTTTTGTACTTTTGAGGTAGTTAGTCCGCTGGAACCACAGATGTTAAGAGAACGGGTGTTTTCGTTGGCTGCAAAATCTGTTGCTAGTCGAGAATCAACCCAAGTTACTTTGAGTAAAATTGCTGATGAGTTAACTCAAGAACTTGAACGGGAAGTTTTGTTAGAACAGGTTCGGAATGGATTATATGCTGATTTATCTGAAAATAAGATTTTGACTGTTTTTGATGCACCAATAGCGCCAGATTTATTAAATAGATATAACTTATCTCAAGTACAGGGCGTGTTTTATAAGGCCAGTAAACTGGTGTTAAATGCTCACCGGAATGTTCCGGGAGAATATAAGTTGTTATTTCGCTATTTAAAGTTGTTTCAATTGATGGCTTATATTGAAGGTGATGCTGACCACGGGTTTACAATTACCATTGACGGGCCGACGAGTTTATTTAATCCTAGTACGCGATATGGGTTAGCGATCGCTAAACTTATTCCGGCTTTACTTCACGTTACTAAATGGAGTCTTTCTTCGATTCTCCAAACCCGTGACGCTTATACAAATACCTGGAAAACTGGACGTTTTACTCTCAATTCTGAATGTGGTTTAGTATCTCACTATCCACCAGGTAAGCCCTACGATAGTATGTTAGAAGCATCTTTTGCTGATAAATGGGATGCCTTGAAAAGTGGTTGGGCGTTAGAGAGAGAAGTTGATTTGATCCCAATTCCTGGTAGCGTCATGATTCCTGATTTTCGCTTGGTGCATCCTGATGGACGAACCTTCTTATTAGAAATTGTTGGTTATTGGCGACCAGAATATTTACAAAAGAAGTTTTCTCAGGTGCGGCGGGCTGGACGTGATGATTTGATTTTGGCAATTTCCGAGCGACTTAATTTAGAGAAGGCGGGAGTAAAATTAAATGATGTCCCCGCCAGAATTGTTTGGTTTAAAGATAAGTTATTGCCAAAAGCTGTGTTAGCTGTGATGGATTGAACAAGGAAAAATGATTGGAAAATCATAACTAATTTATGCGGAGATGATATTATTTTTTAAACCCAAAATGTAACTTTTACTGATTGATTTGGCAATAAACGCGGATCTTCTCCACGAGATATAGCTGCCATAATTGACTCTACAAATATATGAATTGTGTCCGCAGGCGTATTATAAAATTGTGTCCCGTATTTAGCGATCGCTTCCCCCTGAATACCCAAAATTTCCACGTCTTGGCGGATAATGTGTTGAGCAGTCCACCGCACAAAGGGACGTGCTAATTTATTCCAAATACCGTAGTTATAAGTGACATCCGTGTAAACCAGAGTTGAATTATCGGTTTCTGGAATAGATTGACTGGTAATGAACAAATGGCGATTCTCTGCCATTTTATATTCCACAGAGGTGATATTTGGCATATAAAAGCGATCGCTATGTTTAATCTCTGCACCCTGCAAATTCAGAAAACGGCTGTACCATCCCAAATTATTGTTTTCGTTACGATACTCCACCAAAACCGAACCATGACAGCGTTCAACAGTCATCTCTAACTTTTGTTGGCGGGAAGTACGGAAAACACCAGGATGAACAAAAGCCGTATGGGGAATATCAATAAAGTTCTCCGCACAATTAGTCACATTGTTAGCAAAACGGTTAATTACCCGTACCGTTTCCCATCCTGTTTGTCCGTAGTGAGGCATAGAAAAGGGTTCAAAATCAACGCTATCGGCTAACCGCACATAAACATAGCCATCCTGTTCTTTGGTAGCGTAACACTTAGCTCGACGCTGTGGGGAAGGTTTGAAATCGTCTCCTTCGGCTGGAACAGCAATAACGTTCCCAACCCCGTCATATACCCAACCATGATAGGGACATTGTAAAGCACCGTTACAAATTTTACCTGATGATAGACGGCTATTGCGGTGTAAACAGCGATCGCGCAAAGCTACGGGTTGTCCATCTTCACCGCGAAATATCGCTAACCATTCTCCTAAAACGGTGCGTGGTAATACCTGGTTAGGTTGTAACTGTTCGCTGAGTGCGACAATGTACCAGAAATCTGCAAATTGCATGATGGGTGGGAGCGATCGTATTTAAATTATGGCAATGTCTGAAATAAATATTGCTGTATCTCTTTTGGTGTATCTACAGGCAAATTTAGGAAGAATTGTTTTACATTCTAATTAGCTTATGGAGTAATAGTGCTTATACATTTTAGGTAGGTAGTTTAGTAATCATTGTTGCTTGTAAAGCTAAAGATTATCTAGAATTGTCTGGTCGCAACAATCAGGAGGACTAGATGGCTGAATTCCATGTATCTCAATTGCTCAAGAGTGTTGCAGAACAAATGCGTATAGTATTACAACAAAAATTGATTTCACATCCAGGAGAACTGGGAACAGGGCGTGAGGAAGTAATTCGAGATTTTCTTCGGAAGCATCTACCCAAACGTTTTGGTGTATCAACTGGTTTTGTTTTTGATGCTCATGGGAAGGTTAGTCGTCAGATAGATATCGTAATTTACGATGCATCCTTGTGTCCTTCATTTGAGGCTGTTGGCGGTAAGATGTTTTTCCCGTGCGAATCAGTTGTTGCTGTAGGTGAGGTTAAATCTCAGTTAACCTCTACAAAGATAGTAGCAGAGGCTTACGATAATATTCGATCTGTGAAAGAACTAGATCGAAGTGCAGGTGATAAAAATTTATCAATCATAGATGGTCATCCAATTGATCAAAGGTACAATCATTTGGATCAAATATTTACATTCTTGATTGTCACTGATCAATGTGTAAGTTCAAAAAGTATGCGAGAGACACTCTTCTACTACAATCGTAATTATCCTCGCTATCAATGGGTTAACCTTTGTTATTACTTTGATCAGTACCTAATTACATACTGCTGTGAAAATGGAGTCTGTCCGAACCCAATGGATGCATACGCCATCGGTTGCCTTGAAAACCAGTCTCCTGAACTGCTACTTTTAAAATTCTATAAATTACTAGCTAGAGCTATTGAAGTTATTAACGTCAGCAAATTCGCTTATTGGGAATACTTAAATGGTTCAGAGTCATGGGAAGCTTTCTCTTACCCATTTGATAACATGATGCCATACGATGTCTGGGTTCCACCTCATATGTCTTACAGACCTGGAGAACCTGAATATCAAGAGACAGATCCTTATGCCCCAACCAGGGACTCAACAAACGCAACATGACAATACATTGGAGCTAGCTGTCGAAGGATATTGTTGCTGATGTAAAGGTGAGCTGCCTACGTTCGATTTAGCCTTTACACAGCTGGAGAGCTAAAACCTTCTAGTGAGTAGGTCGGTTTGACGTTATGAAACCCAACATTTCCCAAAACTGACAAGTCCGATCGCTAGTTTGATAATATAGATAGTGGCAAATTGTTGCACTATAAGCAAGAACCATTGAAGTAAAATCTCACGATTTAGCAGCCCAAATCAGGGAAATATCGTATTTATTGAACATTGAATCGGCACTGACAAGCGTCATTTCTTCTATCTGAGCCTGTGCAATCAACATTCTATCAAAAGGATCTCGATGATGCAACGGTAAAGCAGCCGCTTGTAAAGCGTGAGACGCTGTAATTTCTAGCGATCGCATTCCCAACTGTGCCATCCGACTAGAAATATAACTGTCTAAAGGATCTGGCAGTGGTAACTTACCGATGGCAACTTTTATACCTATTTCCCAAATACTGGCAACTGATAACCATAATTCATTGTTTTCATCGGCAATGTGTGCGATCGCTTCCTCATTCAAACGCTCTGGTTGGGCAAACCACCATAACCAACACTGCGTATCTAGCAAAAGTTTCACTCCTCACCGCCCTCAAATGCTGCCAACATTTCATCTGGTAAAGGGGCGTTAAAGTCCTCTGGCACTACAAAACGCCCTTTATCCTGTCCTAAACTATCGCGGCGATTTGATGAGTTGCGAAACGGAACTAACTTCGCAATGGGAATGCCTCGGTCAGAAATAATGATTTCTTCTCCATGCTCTACCCGCAACAAAAGCTGTGAGAGATTCGTTTCAGCTTGATCGATATTTACAGTTTCCATGATTTTATCTAAGTCTCTAAATTGAGTTTAACCAATTCATCCTTCTATTAAACATTACTGTGAAATAAGCTTTCTGAATTCGCTTTTAGTGGGTAAAAATACAATGTTTTTGGTTAAGAGGAAAACTGATTGTCAATTTGATATGGCAAATATCTAACTCGCTAGAGACATCGAAGATTTTAAATATAGCTCGATTTCCACTGCTAGAAAGTCACTAAACGTATCATGACTTTTAACAAAACAAGACTCTTGCTGTCCTTCGCAATAAGAGTAAGTTGGTGGGTTATCACCTTCAGAAAGCCTGAAAAAGCTAAACTGATAACCCTGGTGCATGAAAAATACAAAAGCATCTTCTGGCAAAGGTTCAGGAAAATCATTTTCTACCAAAAGTTCTTTAGCCCATTCTTGAATTTGCGGTAGATGTTGGTAAAAGCAATCTGAACCACGCAAAAACTTACCAGCACCATGCCCCATCATCTTGAGAAAGTCTTTGTAAATACTAGGCAAAGTAATACCTTGTTGTTGTTCAAATTGAATTATTTCCAAATCTGAACATGGCGAAAGCTGATTTTCGTTAAAAATAAGCTGAAGTGGTTCGGGTAAATTGCGAATTGACATTTATACCGACTCCTTTACGCAATGTTTCCGTGATGTACATTTAGCTGAATATTCGGGAAAGTTTGCCTAAACTGCTTAATGACATACTCACACGAATCACATGGCTCTCTTTCGGTGAATAACTCAATCTTACCGTTTACTTCTCTATTATTTGTATATTTTTCGGCGATCGCTTCTAATATTTTGTACTCTGAGTCTAAGTCTCTTCGATGTCCAGTAACTTCAAAGGTTTTAAACATCGGTTGATTCGGTAAAACAACCGCTCCCTCTCGTAATAGCTTACCACTAAAGGCGAATAGCTCGGTAAACGTCTCATCTACCCATACTCTAGCAATAGCAACATTTCGGGCTGGTGCTGGCACGTTACAAGTTTTACGAATTTCTGCGACGCGCTTTAAGCAATCCATACTTGCTTTTTTAGTTGTTTTTAAATCACCATCTAAATCTTACGAATTTCAACATTACCTGTAACATTAACTTGACACGCTAACCGCGCATGAGGATTGTTAGCTGCTAAAGTCTCCAGCATTTCGTGTTCATCAGGTTGAGGAGGCGGAATATCACCAATAACCTCAACCAAACAAGTTCCACAAATACCAGTCCGACAACCAAATAAAACAGGTGAATTCTGAATCGTGAGATGTTCAGACAAATTTTGATGACATTCCAAATTTATAGGAATAAAATCACTTCCCGGAAAGGATATCTTACATAAGTCAGCCATAATACGCAATAATTTTACCTAAATAGCACTCTTCCATTCCTCTCTGCGCCGGTCACTGAGCGTAGTCGAAGTGCTGCGTCTCTGCGTGAGGTAAAATCAAATCCTCTTGCTGTTCAAAACCTTGAAAAGCCTTTTGCTGAGTTGCTAAATATCGAGAAATTGAATTAGTAGCCATCAGTGACATATCCCGATTACGTTGCCAAAGATAATCGAGTTTTTCAACATACACCTGATAAGATTTCATCGCCTCCTGATGAGTTGAAAAACTGCGTTGTAATCCTTCTGACTCCTCCGTAAAACAACGGCGCATCATTTCTTTAGCATCTTTGTCACTCATGTCAAAAATTGGCGATCGCAACACCCGATAAATCTTGCCATACAGCGCCGGATCGTACCAGAAAATCCCGTTAATTGCAGCCGAAAAATGAAAATGATCGCGCTGACAGCCCAGCAATCCTAAATTAGCCACCAGTCGCTCAAATGCAGTCGGTGGCTTAAGACAAGTGACAACATCGTGAGATATAATTGTCGAACTATTGAAGTGAAAACTTTCATCCATGAAGTGATAATAAGAGACTTTAGCAGGAATTGGAGCAGCTTCAGGATGAGGATGTTTTTGATAATAATTGCTGAGTTTGTGCTGTACTAACTTGCCGTTTAGCGTCCGCACTCCTCGGACTGTAAAATACTGACAAGCCAAAAAAGTATTATTTGCAGAAATCAGCCCAAAGTATTGAAGTTGAATTTTTTTCCACCAAGTTTTTAGGGCATTGGTGTCAGCATAAACCATCGTTTCTGTAAAGGGGCCGCGCATGGGGTAGGTAAAAATCAGTTCCCCAAACAACGCTTGTTCAACCTGTTTGGCAATTGTGCGGAAGGCGTTAATGTGCGATCGCTCTTGGGCGGATTCTAAATCTAAGGTATCGCAGATTAAGCGAAAATCTTCTTGAGCGTAAAGTCCGGCTGCACTGGTTTGATTGAAAAAGATAGTTGCAATTTCCGCAGAAACAATTTGTGAGTAGTAAGCTACCCAGTAAAGTTGGTTCAAAATTATACGCTGATGTTGGCTGGATTGTTCCCATAAAGGTGTACCATATAGCAGGGAAAATTCCTCTGGGTTCCAATACTCGTTTTGACAATCTTCGTAGCGAAACTTGGTGACAGCTTCATCCATTAAAGCAGTACGATCTTGCTGTTTGTTGCGGGTGTGGTTAATTTGTAATTTGCGATAAATAGTTTTTTCCATATCCGTTTTTATTTCACGCAGAGATAAGATTAATATTTATTACACACATTGATGGGCGGGGAGTGGTTCAAAGGCCCCGCGTTCTTCTAAAGTTTGCAGGATAGACTGGGCTGATTTTCCTCCCATGAGCGATCGCAATATTTGTAATCGCGTTCCGCTATGAGTCTCTGTATCTAGTTCTTCTAAAATTTGGATTTTCTGCGATCGTGTCAGATGTCCTTTCACTTGTTCGATTGCTGCAAGTAAATTTTGTGGCCCCACCTGTACCATAAACAAAAACTGTGCCAATACATCAAGAATTGTTGTTTGACTCAATGCTGAAACAGTAATTTGATTAAACAAGGTAGTTCCTGTAGCGTGATGACGGGATTCAGATTGTAAAAAGCTGGAAAAAAGTTCTGCTAAAACTGGATAGCGGCATTCCTTCGCTAAACGCCGATAATGGCTTAAACCCCATCCTTCTAAAACGACTTGCAGTACAAACAACAAAACTGTTTTATCTACACTTTCAACCACTTCTGATAGTAAGCGTAAAAACAGATCGTCCGTGTTAGTTACTTCCATTTCTGGTAAAAAATGGCTAATTTGGTGAAGGTGGGTAGCTTCATCAGCTGTAAACAATCCATAAAGCATTCGTTCTTCAACTGTTTCTGCTAAAAGTACCATTTTTGCCATGTAGCCAACGCCCGCTTTCTCAATGAAATATGATTCTTCTAACAGACTACGGTTGGCAAGTTTCAGAATAGCAGATTGTTCATTAATATTAGATTGTTGAAAAATTTTGACTTGATGTAAATTGAAAAAATCAGCATCCCAATAATTTAATTGCGGGGAACTATCATAATTATTCTGATTAGGTAACGCTGCTGTTAATATCCGTCGCAAACGGTCATCATTATCTGTATGCGGTAGGTTAAAACCGACAATGTTATATTTTGAATCCATGTTCAGGACTAGGTGTTGATAGGGTTTGAATATTTGGATGATTAACAGTTTCCCAAGTTCCCCAGGTTAAAGCTTTCTGGTGATTAACGTGCTGAATAAATTCCAGAATAGATTGATCTGCTTTAGTAGGAGTCTTTAAATCAAACTGAATTGTTTGAAATACCTGTGTATCCCCTTTTGCGAAGTAATTACCAACTTGCTGCGTTAACCATAACAAACCACGATTTAAAACCCATCCCCAAAAACCCCGACGCTTAGGAGTGACAAGAATTGTTTGCCCTTCAGTTTTACCACCTTCGATCATTCGCAGTGTAAATATAATGTAGAAGTGCAAAAAATCCGGGCCTAGCGTTACAGTACCAGTGCTGCCATACCAGTAACACATACTATAAGTAACTTCGTTGCGATATAGAGGACGAATCAGGCGAATTAACCACGAATCATCCCCTCCTCGTGTAGTATTGCTGAAGGTAATAGCGTTGGGGTTCAGGTTTTGAGAATCAAATACAATCTCTAAGGGCAAATTGTGTACTGTATTGAAATGGTGAGCATCAATCGCATTAATTAGTAAGACATTGGGATGGCAGTTTTTGACAAAGCGAGTCCCCAATACATAATCACAATCTGCCTGTTCTAACTCTGGTACAAAAGGCAGCGAACTTGGCTTTTCTTCTCCCACCCAAACCCAAATCATGCCGTACTTTTCCGCTGTATGCCAAGTTTTAATGCACACAGGTAGCGGTTTTCCGATAGAAGGAACATCTACACAAATTCCGCGACTGTCATACTTCCAATTATGAAAAAAGCAGCGAATTCCACCACCTTCTACCTTACCTTCTGCTAAATGAGCGCCCATGTGTGGACAATAAGCATCTATAGCTACTACCTGACCGCTAACTCCCCGATAAATTGCTAGATTTCTACCTAGTAAAGTTATAGCTTTTACCTGGCCAAGCTTTAATTTTTTTGATAGTAATGTCCAGTACCATCCCTCTATAAATTGTGTTGAGTTATTAAAGTTTAAGTGTGGGTCGGTAGATGGCATACAAGTTAAACAAGAACACAATCTTGCACAAATTTTAATGATGATTCTGACTTCCACATCCGTTGTCCAGAACGGGTGAGATTGTCATAATTAATTTCAGTTAAACAAACCAATTCATCACCTAACCGATAGCCAGGATTTTTTTCCTCGAAAAACTGGATATGAGGATTAGTTTGTCGTCCTGATGGAATTTCAATCAGCCCTTCCCGTAAAATTTGGGGATGCGGAAACCGGACAATACCAGTTGCTTCTTGATATAAGTTACCATAATATTCCTGTGCCAAATTACCCATTAGATGCTTAACATCAGTAGGTGTTGTGACATCATAACGCGGGTAGAAATCTTGCCAAAAAGTAGGGAGAAAACGATAAGTACGAAAACCAGAGCAAATTAGCAGCCAGTAAAGTTTATTTTCGGCATAATGTTGACGCAGAAAATTGATGGCGGCAATCCAACTACGTGGTAATGTTGTACTCGACCAAGCACTAGGATCAACAATAGTGTCGCCGGAATATACCACACTAATTTTTTCTCCTAAAAAAGTCTTTTGGCATAACATCAAAGTTGAAAATCCTTTGAGTGCATTGGATGTTTCATCTCTCAACAACAAAACCCAGTTTTTGCGCTCTAGATCGATTTGAAAGCCATCCCAAGTTATACCTTGAAAGTGATTTTGCAACAGCGCATACATGGCGGTGCGATCGCTTTGTTGCAAATTTTCAACAGGAATCAGCAAACTCTTCATTGCGCGGAAATTACCTAAACTCGATTTGTATTATATTTAATTAAAACTTTATCGACCATTATGGTAAATTTACGGTGTAATGTGACAGATTCCAGAATGGTTATTTACGCTACAATTCCGTATTCACATCTTGCACCTTCTCAATAAGGGTTGATGTCAATCACGCACTCTACAAAATAATTAAGATGTATTTAGATTGAGAAACAAAACGCAACATTACCAAAGCTTTTGTTGAATTACGCGATCGCTAACCCAGTCTACTATTTTACACCCCTATTTTTTGACCATCGAGACGGTTCTAGCTGATTTACATACTCCATATATTCAGCTAATGGCCGATCGATACTAAGGAGTAAATTCGGATTAAAGCGAATATTATCGTAAATTTTGCCATCTTCATCTCTAAGCATGTAGTAAGCCAAGCGAGTACAGAATAGCAAAAACTGACTAAGCAGATACCCTAGAAGACCTTGACGTTTTTCAGTTACATAAATCGGTTGAATTATCGTTCTTTCAGGCGCAATTGGAGTATAAGCATATATCATAAACAGTGGCGGAAAAAGCTTAACATCCTTCATCATTGTTAATAACCCAATGCAACCATGAGCATAACGCATTGAATACTGATATGTAGAACCAAGAAATCTTTGACCTAACTTTTCTCTCCAAGTAGTTTGAGGGAATTGTCCCCGCATTGTAAAGTCAATTTGCGTGCCTAATTCACTACGATGTAGCGACAAATCCATTTTGATGTCTAAATGATGAATTGTTTTTAAATGTTGAGCATCAATCCCATTCATCATACAAATATGATGATGACAACTTCTGGCAAATGCAATATCAGCTTGTGCAACAATTTCTTTTCCCTTCAACTCATCAAAATCAGCTACTCCCTCTGGTGCTTTAGCATCTGGATAAATCCAGATAAATCCATACTTTTCCTCTGTTGCATAAGCTTGTAACTTAGCTTGAGTAGGAATTTCTGATTGACAGGGAATATTTTGACAAATCCCTGTTTCATCAAATGCCCAATGATGAAATGTACAACGAATCCAATTACCATCAACCTTCCCAATTCCTAAATCTGTTCCCAAATGAGGGCAGTAAGCATCCAAAGCCCGTACTTGCCCATCTTCACCTCTAAAAATGGCAAATTTATGACCGCATACTTCTACAGATTTTGCTGTTTTTTTAGGGATTTCATGACTAGGACAGGCAATATACCAACCCTTAGCAATTACATTCCAATTATTGAATATTTGCATAATTGTTTGATAGATAATTATTTAATATTTCTTGCCGTTGGCGAATATCATCTCGATATTTACCCGTCAAAATTCTAAATAACATTTTACCTAAACAATAAGAAGCCCGCCAAGAAAATAGAGCATCTTGTAAATCAATATGGCTACGCTCAAATAAAAAATGTCCAGTTAATCCTAATAATTGAGTTAATGGTAAGCCCAAGAGCAACCAAAAGTTTTGCAACTTCCAAGTATAAAAGAGTAAACTGTAAAAAAAGAATATTCCCAGAACGTGTAAAGTAATATTAATTGGATGTTGATGTTTAAGAATAAAAATATCCCAATAGTCTGTAAAAGGATGATTTATAATTTGATTATTAATCCTATTTCTAAAACTTTGTTGAGGATGATAATTCATGTCATAACCTTCTATAATTAATCCTTGGTTTAGTGCTTTAGATCGCGCAATGTGTGAAAATCACTGTTCACCAGCAGCAGTAATCCTTAGTTTTATAGAATACTTCGGTGGCGCAACTTCTAGTTCATTTATAATGTCTGTTTTTCTACCAGAATAAAGGAATTTGATAAACTCTTCACATGAGCAACCCACTCCCCTCATCATGAGATCAAAGACGAAGAAGTAAGACAGCGAACTCTCATAAACATTTATAGAATCAACGAGTGAGCCTAACGTGAACTCATACAGAGTTTGCTTTGTCCTACTAGCTTTAGCTGCTTTTGTAGCAAGCATATGTATATTCTCTATAGACGTAAAAAGACATCCCAAATTAAGGATTGAAGATTGCTCTCCCTCAATAAGCTCTCTATATCTTTGCAAACCAATAGTAAAGTCAAAGATTGACTTTGCATCTAACTTCATCTGTCGGTGTAATATTTTTTGTTGTTCATGCTTTGGAATTGCTTCTAGGGAGGGGTTATACATTAAGTATTTTATGCACTCATCGCCACATCCTTTGTCTATATATAACTTATTCAAATCCTCAAGGCGATTATGCTGTACTCGATCGAAAGACTTATAAGCTGAAGTTAGATTATAGTCAGAGTTACTAGCTGGAAATAATTTCTTAGCTTGAAGCAAGATACCATTACTAAAACTATTATTAGGTTCAATATTGTCTCTATACTCGACAACAATACCAATAGCTGACTGAGTTATATCATGCTCCTGGCGCTTATTGTAATCAGTTGTTGATATAGAAACATCAGCATGTAAAAGACCCCCGTTTTTCTTAAGATCATTATTCAAATCCAACAGACTATAAGGAAGTTGATGTAACTGTGAGCCACGTTCATCAAGTAATTCACATAAAATTGAAGTTATATGTTCTTCATTCGGTAGAAAACCAAATAAAAACCTCTTTGCTAGGAGTGAGTCTATACCCTTAAAGTATTTTGAAAAGCATTGTGCTTCATAAGGACCAAGAACTGGAATTTTAGGTGATTGTATTGAAGCTGAATTCATAGATACACTGCGATTAAACGATATAATTTATACCTTAATAGTCATTATCAGCCACACAAATACCTTTACATTTAATACCGTTCGTAGCAGTGCGCTGACAATGAGAACATAGAATTTTTTCGTTTTCTGTTTCTTTATTTATGTTTATACTAATGTTTGCCTGTAGCTTGTTTTTGTCGATCTGGAGTTTTACATTCATAAGAATAAGCATGGAGGAATTTATTGCTGTTTAAATTTTACAAGCCATTGAGGAGTGATTGTCGGTACAACTCTCCGTGAGATACTTTTACAAGGAAACAAAACAGTTCCCAACTTTTCACGCCCCAAGCGATCGCTCACCTCACCCCCACAAACAACCCGAACCCCATTAATATAAACAGCTTGCACAATCTCATCCGAACCACGCTTAACCATCCGAGGTTCACCATCTAAAACTGGATCTGATATCTGCACTTGCGGGCTAATTGGCTGATTTAAAGCATTTGGATCGAGTAAAACTATATCTGCTTTTGCACCAACTTTCAGAACTCCCGTATCAAGACGAAACCAACCAGCAGGTTCTCCGGTAACGCGGCAAATCGCAGCTTCTGGTGAAAGGAACTTGGTTGCAACTGCTTGTTTGAGCAAAGACAAAGCTCCATCATAGTAGCCCAGGTTACGCACGTGAGCGCCAGCATCGGTAAAACCAGGTAAAATATGAGGATGCAGCATCATCGCTAAACGGGGTTTTAGGCGATCGTTCGCTCCTGTCGCCACCCAGCGTAAATCTGTATCGTATTTTTGTAATGCGTGGATAAATAAATCCACTGGTTCTTGTTGCTTTTGACGCGCAATTTCCGCAAAACTTAACCCTTGCCAACTTGCTTCGGGACAATGAATAACTTCCATCAAATCTAATTGGCGATGGAATGATTTACGCCGTTTACTGAGCCATTCTTGGCGAAACTGACGACGAAAAATTTCCGATGCCCATAATTGTTGCCTTTCCTCTGGTGACTGACAGCCATTGAGTTGTGCGCCTGTGGAGAATTCTTCAAATAAGGGAGTCACAGATCCATCAGAGTAAATGGTGAAAGGTTCGGTTAGGGTTTGAAAGCGCACATTACCATTTAGAAGCCGATTCCAAATAAATAGTAGCGGGGAAAATATTCGCCATAGGTTGCGATCGTGTACGGCATCTAAGGCTGAGAGGACTGTCAGCCGCAGTGGTTTTTGTCCAATCCCTGAACCCATCCGCAGAATATCCACAAAGGAAGCGAGTCTTTGTAAATTGGGTGTGACTTGAAAAACGCGATCGCACCGCCGACACAAATCCGCTAACATTGCATATTCTTTAAATTTGGCGTGTTGAGAGGGAATTGTGCAGCCTTGCCATTCTCCACTCATCCGATGCCAGGGAAACATATCAATAGAAATGCCAATAAAGCCAGCATCTATTGCATCTCTGGCTATGCGCTGCATAAGTTTTAGTTCAAATTTTGTCGGCTGAACGGTTAAACTGCGTTCTAATCCCATCACATAAGCGCGTAAAGCACTGTGCCCAAACATTGGGGCAACATTGGGGCCAAGGGGTAACTGTTGCAAATGCTGTAAATATTCTGCTGGTGTCTGCCAGGAAACCGACTTTTGTAGCCATTTTGCAATCAGCCGATGGGAAAGTGTCTCTACTCTCTGAAAAATATCAGCCAAGATTTGGGGTTCTGCGATCGCAACAGACAAGCTACAGTTACCAATAACCACGCTAGTAACACCATGACGCACTGATTCGCTCAATCCTGGTGCAATTTCTAACTCTAAATCGTAGTGGGTATGAATATCTATAAATCCCGGTGTCACCCATAACCCAGAAGCATCAACCACTTCACGCGCTGGGGTAGTTAAGGAGGGTGCGAGGGTGACAATGCGGCCGTTTTGAATGCCGATATCTCTGCGAACAGGTGGAGAGCCTAAGCCATCGAAAATTAACCCGTTTTGAATCAGCAAATCTAACATGATTGTTTGTTTTCCTTTAACATCGCCTACGGTGGGCGGGTATGCCATCGCACTACAGGATGACGCAAATAGTCATTGATATATCTTGTACTACGTAGTCATTTAAGCGATTGTAGTCTCGCCACCAATCAAGACATTTTATCAATAACAGTATTTGCTGCAAATGTTGGTATGTTTCCAATGATGGTTCGTTGGTGGGATCATGGTAAAGGCTGGAAGAATATTTTGAACAATCTGCGTTTAATTATTCAACCTTTTGTTTTGTTTAACATTATATACACCTGGTTAACAGTCTTTCCTATTCCTCAACTGTCTAGTGGTTTTTCTAGACTTCAATCTATCGTTTATAGGCTAACTTCTCCAATTTTCATCTCCCTAGCTCACTCTGATTTCTATTTTTCTTCTGCCTAAAGTGACATAACAGGGATAATCGGGAACCCCTTCAAGCGATCGCTTAGAGTCACAGACGTTACTTAGGTTTCCTATACATCGAAGCAGGCATTTTTGTAACTAGCAACTTAAGTTATTTATATCTGTCTTATGTGGTGATCCTATCCCTACCCTAAGTAGGGTTATCCATCTCCATTTGTTCGTTAAGTTGTATGAAGTACTGAAAGCAAATGTTCTTCAGTAAGTAACTGAAGAAATCAGAATACCCTTAACTTAGTCGGAGTTTTTTATGACTTACACAATTGATGAAGCAACAAGACCAGCTTTAGAAACTTTTCAACGCTTTGATGTGGATACTCAGCTAGCCCTACTTTGGTTCGGTTATCTCGATCTTAAAGAGCAGCTACAACCAGCACCTCCTCCAAGCGTTGAAGCTCCTGCAAAAGCAGTGTTTGACAAATTCCTGGACTTGTCTAAAGAAGAGCAACTGCAAGCACAACGCGATATTATTAATGGTGCAGCTAACGATATCAGCCAAACCTATAATAGTCTAAGTCCCAATGCCAAATTAGACGTTTGGTTTCTGTTGGCACAAGGAATGGAAGATGGAAGCATAATTCAAGTGCCCTCCGACTATCAACTTCCTGGTGAAACGGATGAATTTGTCACATTAATCAAAAATCTGGAGTTTGAGCAACGGATTAATTTCATGTTGAGTGCTGTGGAAGCAATGGGTTAGTCAAGCCCAACAACTCTTAATATCTTTCTAGAATTAGAGATAACTGAAAGTAGCAAATTAAGCTACACCTGGCTGTTTTTGCTCTACTTTAATAGTCTTTAACTTAGAACTACCGCAGAGATGCTCATCTTTGCGGTAGTTTTGGTGCAATTTTAAGATAATATTGTCCAGAAGAATAACGCGTTTCAGTTGTAAATTGAAGGTAGTAATATGGATGTAGATGAAATTCTCAAACGTTATGCTGCTGGAGAAAAAAGCTTTCAGGGAGTAAATCTGCAAGAAGCAGAGCTAACAAATTTAAACCTCAGAGGAGTTAGCGTGCGATCGCAGCAATTCATGCAGAATTTACAGGATGAAATTTGCACAGCCTTAGAGCAACTTGATGGAGAAGCACGCTTTCAACAAGACTACTGGGAACGAGCAGAAGGTGGAGAAGGACGTACTCGTGTGATTCGAGAAGGGCGGGTGTTTGAACAGGGTGGCGTGAACTTTTCGGCCATTTGGGGAAATAGCCTACCGCCTGCAATTTTGGCTCAAAGACAGTTAAAAATCGTTCGGCGTTGCTGAATATGCCAAAAGGAGAAATTCAAAGCTGTTTTTGAGAAATAAAAAGCTGCTTTTGAGACAGTAAAAGCAGCTTTTGAGAAAGCAATTGCAGATTTTGTTGATTGAATTTAGTCAAAAGATGAAGTTTAGGTAAGTTATTGAAAGCATTCCTTATAATTTCGATACCTAAGTTAGGTTTTATCCTTGAACACAAGCTACGAATAAATACTTTTAACTTTTTTTAGTCCAGGATTAGTAAGCATAAAATTATACTTTAATATGAAAAAAAGAAAGGCGATCGCTCTTTGCCAAGAACCTGCGTAGGTGCAGCCCGTCATAGACATCGCCTTATGTGTCCACCTTCAATCAATAGACTTCTTGCATAAGTCGGGAAAAGGGGAAAGGGAAAGGTTCTGTATTGTCCCTTTCCCCTTTAACCTTTACCCTTTTCCCCCTCTTGCAAAAAGCACTTTTGCAAGAGGTCTAATCTTCTGAAAATTTATACGCTAACAGGTGTTGGTATTGTTTTTGATACCCCCAACAAACTGAAAATTCTTGCAATCACATCTGGGTGTCGTAAAATTGCGTTATGGCTAAAATCAATCCCTTTTTCTTTTAATTCTGGAGCTTCAGCCCCTTGAGGTTTAGCAAATGGATATGCAGTTATTGTTTGGTTTTGTACATCTGGGTTTGGCTGCCATGTCCTAAAGTATGCCAAACTTCCGTATGCAACTACTCCATCTCCTGAATTAGTGATTCCATCATCTGAGATCAGTTGTTGTGTTCTATCCGCTTTTTCTAATCTTACTCCGTTGATGACAACGAAGTTTCCGTCCTCCACAGGCTCTTCGGGTGTACCCAAATAACTCGCTACTTTGAGTTCTTCTCCTTCTTGATAGTAGTATGCTCCTACTGGTGACTCAAAACCAGTTGAATAAATGACATCAATGTTCTTGATGGGTGGGCTTTTCACCACTTTACTCCCGAATTCTCCATCACTGAAATTCGGATCTTGTTCATAATAATCCTTGATATATTTCAGCGTCGTACTTTCGGCTCCTCCAAGTTGTAATATGTTTTCGGTTGTTTCTGCTCTAAAGTCACCGGGAGCGATTGTCTGTGACTCACCAACACCTTCATTTCTGATAAACGAAAAATCTGTTGTGTTGAAATACTGGTACTGCGCTTTTGTTACTGGCAATAGCGAAGGAATGCTAGAAAAGGATTGTAATGCCTTTTTAATGCCCGATAAACTTGCTCCTCCTAAATTAAATCCATCATCTGTTGACAGCAGACGAATTGCTAGTGGCGCACCTATCCACGGTGGGCTAACTGCTATGTATCGTTCTATATGTTTATCTATCCAAGCTTGTCCTGCGGAGGGATCGTTTTTGATCCACTCCAAGAAATATTGCGTCACCCTATTTCCCATACTGTGGGCTATTATTACCACAGGTGTAGCTAGTTTAAGTGGGATTAAGCTGGGTTTGTATAATTCCTCTATAGTACTCTTGAGTTTAGAGAAATATTGATATCGCTGTTCCAAACCTGTTGGGCCTATTCGCCAATCATAAGGAAGGGCTACCAAATTTGCGGGCAACACAGCTGCTTCGCCTCGGTACTCATCAGTGTCTAATAACGCAGTTACTAATTCTGAAAAGTAATTCACTTTTTGCAAACCTGCGTACAATTCCTCCAATTTTTTACGATTATCTCCAAAAGAGATTGCTATCAATGCTTTTATATCGTTTAGCTCCTTTTGAGAAACAGCTAAATTTTTAATCCCCTGTATTCCATCTACAAATCGATTAAATTGAACGTCTGGATCATCTTCTGTTAGCGGCGGATTTTGGTCTGTTTCTACTTCTGGGGTTATGCCATTACTATCCTTCAATTTCAGGTTCTTTTTCCAATTCGTGACAACCGGATCTTCAGTAGGTTGATCTGCTTTTATAGCATATACTGGTGCATTAAGTCCGACTATATTTGATGGTGGATATTCCACATCTGTCTGTTCATCTACTTTCTGACTTTTTTGGCCTGCTGGTGGTGCCATATCTTGACCGACCCAAAGTTTACCGCCTGTCACACCTTCCTCTGACTGATTTTTCTTGTGTGTTTTTAGCCTCGATCCTGCTAGTCCTGGAATCAATATTACGGGATTAACCATTTGTCTTTTCCTTTCTTACTTGAATTTACACAGATTCAAACTTGAAAACTGATATGTTTCTTTTTGCTGTTGGAGAGAAATGCTATTTGATATTTGATGTATAGGGCTTTGAATTTTGTTCTTGACCAACTATGCCGACTAACTAATATCATGTCCGGTTGAAAACTTCTTATTAGAACTGACGCATAGATACAAAAATGCATAAATGCGTAGATATTTTAATAATCAGTCATTACCCGAACTTGATATGACAATAGTGACATTAAACTTCACTATCAATTAGATAACTATCAAGCTAACCAATTCCTATAACTTGGTCATTAACTTGATAAAACCATGATTTTACATAACTTGCAAGCAGATAAAAGATGAAAGAAGATTACTCAAACTTTAAGAAACTAAATAATAGGATCTGTAGTAGTTAGTTATAATTTTTACTTTCAAACTATGTAATAATTTTCATCTCATCTTCTGAATCTGCACAGCTTATTTTAGCCTGTAGACTATACCTAAAGGGTATACATAGTGTCTAGCGTGGTTACTATTTTTGCCAATCTATAAATTTAAGTAATTTTTTATACTAATATTTAAGAAGATATAAAAAATTAAGCAGACAGTTAAATAACTACATTAAGAGACAGTTAAGACAGTTAAGACAGTTAAGAGAATTAAAATAGTTAAAAAAATTAATAAAAGAAGAGATTAATTATTTTTACTTTCAACAGATAATATTTGATAAATCTTTAAAGCAGTAGTTGAAATAAAAATCCCTGCCACAGATAGTTGACAGGGATAGCAGTTTTGGGATACTGGTTGTCTATTAGCTAACAAAATCTTTATGGGCAGCGACAAGCATCTGAGCCTGCCTTAAAACGTTTCCGAATAAATAAAAAGGAATCTGCCAAGCTGCAACGGTAACTTCTTTGACTATATCTTGTACGCTAATTGCGATTAATTCATGCTCTGACGGCTCTCCCTCAACTGTACCAGACCAAGTAAAAGCTAATAAGAAATCATCGTCTCCAGGCAAGGATGCAATCAAACATTCTTCTGGTGTTGGTTCGCAAATAATTCCATAATCATTTGCAAGTTCTACTAATCTTTGAAATTTGTTTCCGTTTGTCATTTGTTCTTAGAATGTAATTGAATCTCAGTTTTAGAAGAAATCATATTTGTAACTCCAGAACTCAAGTGAGTTGCTTTATAGCAGAAATTACGAATTATTAATTATTCGTTGAAAATTATGAGTTATTGGAGTTAGATCGGGCTTAAGTCCAAAATCTTACCGCGATCGCTTGGTTGTATCAGCAACAATTGTTACTGTTTTAGAAAAAGCTAGACTACCTACTTTTTCGGTTTACCCTATTTCCATACACCTCCATTTGTGATCATTTCAAGATTGATGCCTTAATCTCACCCTAGCTGACGCAGTGCATTGAGAATTGCGATCGCTTTTGGGGGAACAGCTGTAAACCTAAGCAGAAAAAGATGCTCGTCAACATCAGACTGTTCGATTGCCTTGGCATAAATATCTTCGTCTATAGCCATTTCTGCCTCAATCAATAACTTGAGTTTGAGATTACTCAAGAGTTCTAAAGAATGTGGCGATCGCATCTGCGCTCCTTTTTCTGAGAGGCTAATCAATTCCCCCATAAATACTGTTCCTACTGCATGTTTCCCTTGCAAAATTGAGTATTTTACAGGTACTTTTTGAGTAAGAACGATCATTTCTTCATCATATTTAGGCAAGAATAAATTATATTTCCCACCAATGCCACGAATTTCACAAATTGTCACAGGATGTTTTATACCCTTGGGTTCTATTTGTATTTGTCCAGCAATTTGTAGGTCAATATTGGCATCTTTACAGGTATTTTCGGAAATTAAAATCTGTCCTCCCACTGTATAAGATTCAATTCGAGCAGCCAAATTAACATGACTGCCAACAACTGTATATTGAGCGCGTTTTTGAGAACCAACATTTCCCGCTACAGCCTCGCCTGTGTTAATCCCAATTCCCATTTCCAGAATTGGAAAATTCATTTGCTGATTTTGTTCATTCACTTGCTCCATTGCTAATTGCATGGCAATAGCACAGGCGATGGCTCGTTGAGAATCATCCTTGCGACTAATTGGCGCACCAAACACCACAAAAATACCATCACCCATAAACTCATTAATTGTGCCTTTATACTGGTTAATTACATCTGTCATTATTCCCAGATAAAGATTCAAAATCTTTACTACTTCTTCCGGGGGCAATTGTTCGGAAAAAGCTGAGAATCCTCTTAAATCAGATACGAGAACCGTAACTTTTCGGCGTTCTCCCCCTAGCTTTAACCCAGAAGGAGTTTCAAGGATATTGGCGACGATTTCATCAGTTAGATAGCGGCCGAGGGTTTTTCGCATCTCGGTAGCACTTTGGGCAATATACTGAGTGAGTGCGATCGCAGAACCTCCAAAAGCCAGCAATGAAGGTATAACGGGAATCCACCAACCAGCCCAAAACGCCAAAAAGCTGCCACCAATTAAACTCCCACTCGCAAGACAAACACTAAGAGTCATTAAGGTTTTCTGATTGCTACTATGGCGTTGCAGCCAACACAAGCTAGCACCAATAATTGACCAAATTAAAATTGATAGCCATTCTAGCGGCTCAGGTAAACACTTAATCAATGGACGGCCTTCCATCGCCGTACTTAAAATTTGACTAACCAAATTAGCATGAATTGTGACACCCGCCATTCGTTCTGGGTCAGTCAAGACATTACTGCTGTAAGGCGTATAGAATAGATCCTTCAAACTCTCAGCAGTAGCACCAATTAATACCACCTTGTCCCGCATTAAATCTCGTGGGATGAGATTCTCTTGCACTTCGGTAAGAGATACTTTAGTAAACTGCTGTATCCGTCCTCGGTAATTCAACAGCACTTGATAACTCCCAGCATCGGCTCGGACGTAACCTCCATCATTAGCTTCAAAAATCGGGAAAACACCCCGATTTAACTGCAAGTAATTAGAGTTAGTTGCCGATGGCTTGGCAGTAATACCTTCAGGTTTCAAGTACAACAATGCCAGTTTTAACCCAAAACTTTCCAGAATCTCGTCATTATTTAAATTTACGTACAATAATGCTCGTCGAATTTTGCCATCTCCATCTATGGGTAAATCATTCGACCCAACTTGATGAAGTTGTTTCAGTTCTGGAGATGAATCAACCGCCGAACTATCAATAGTATCAGAGACTTTTTGGACTCCAATCAAATTAGGAGTAGACTTAAACACCTTAAGTAAGTCTTGATGACCGGGATTTACAGGTAAATCACGATAAATATCTAAACCAATCGCTCTAGGTTTTTGCTGTTTGATTTTCTCTAACAAACTAGCAAGTTTTCCATCAGGCATAGGCCACTGTCCCTGCTTGCGGACATCTGCCTCATTAATCTCAACTATGACAATGCGGGTATCAGCCGACTCTCGTGGACGGAGGATAAAAAATTGATCTAGTGCTGCCAATTCCAACAATTGCAGTAACCCAGTTAAGCGTATTGCAATCACCAGGGCTGTAATATTGGGAACAGCAAGTAAAACACCCCGCCATTGCCAGATGTACGGTTTCAGCTTTGCCCACATAATATTTAGTGCTGAGTGCTGAGTGCTGAGTGCTGAGTTAGGAGTTTGGAGTTAGGAGTTTGGAGTTTTCCCGATGCCCAATACCCTTTTTTAATTTTGTGGTTAATTCTTAGATGTGCAACAATCAATCAATGGTTCGGAAGCGATCGCACTCAAACCTACAGACTTGAAAAATTGTTTCCAATCCAGCCTCGCTTTGAAATTATTCGGCTCAGTCCGGCGTAGCTGCACCAAACTAGTCAGCGCTTCATGCCAAATCCCAGCTTCTGCATAAATAGTGGGCAACTTGTACAAATTCGCCTTTGCTAACGCCTCTGACAAAGTTGCTCCTGGTTGAGTGCGTTCCACCCAACCATCTACAGTCGGATTTGCACTAGAGTCTTGATTATCACAAATAATTGTTAGATACCAATGATAAGTTTTACCTACAGCGAGTGCAGGGGCACTGTCAGGAAGTTTAAAGCTAATAATTCCCGATTGATTTGGAAGTGTAAAAGAGGCTTCATAAAATACGTTCTGGTCTTCAGTCAAGAGCAGAAACTTGGCTGTTTTGAGTTGAGATGGAGGTATATACCAGAAAAATGTTGGATGTTGAGCAAATGTCAGCCCTAATTTATCGGGAGGTATTAAGGGAGTTATTAATTGTTTACCTTTTAGGCAAGAGCTACCACGGGTAGAACCACCAGCACTTGTGGGAAGTTTTCCCCGTTGTGGTGGCTTAAATGTTTGACTAACTTGCCAAGTTTTATTGGGATGGTACGACTGAGCTTGTACTTGTGCTGTTAAAGCAGAAAGCAAATACAAAGGTAAGGAAAAGGGTACAAAATATAAAGATGGTTTCATCCATTTCATATTGATAATGCCTGAGTTCTAGATTAGTCAGGTGAATAAATCAAGTATTCCCAAAAGCAGAGTCAGATTTTTCACTCAATTACAGAACTATTTATTGGGCATTGGGAAGAGGCAAAGGGGCAGCACTTCTCTACGAGAGGCTGCGCCAACGGCTACGCTCAGTGGCCAAGGGGCAGAGGGGCAAGGGACTCATGTTAAAGGGGAAAAACCTTATATATCGAGCCTTCCAATCCTTTTCCCCTTACCCTTTTCCCTTTAACCAAGCAGTATTGCTCCCCTACTCCCTACTCAAATATATGGCGATACATCTTCACCGCATTTATCTGCTAAATAGGAGAGGGCACGAAAACGTAAGCCTACCAGTTGCTCATATAACGGGTTAATTTTACACATCGGTGGGATATGCACAATTTTGCGTCCAAATAGGGTGACATCTCGTTCAAAGGGACACTGGGCAGGAATCATTTTACACAAAAAGCGGGCTACTCTTGGGTCTTGGATATCTAGCCTATCGAGCCAGTCTTGCAGGGGTTGTAGGGCATTAATTTGACGCTTTGTCAGCCCAGGGCTGGCGATAGTGGGAGTAATTTGCTGTGGGTGTTCCAGAGTGTGGCGAAGCGCTTCCAGTAACTCTTCTGGCTGTTCCAAGGCTTGGCAGAACTGTTGCAGAACCTCATCTTCGCTGGGAGAATAAGTACCATCTGCGATCGCTACCATGATCGCTGTCCTTAAGAAATTTTCTGCGGCTGGTGTACCTTTACCCAACGCTGCGGCTAATTCCTCTGCGGTAATTACCTCTAGTGAATCGAATTTAATCTTAGGAGCTAATTCTTTTTCGGTGATGCTGGCAATTAATTCCTGTTCTTGCTCGTCAAAATTACCATCAGCCCAAGCAATAGTAAGCAGTCCACGCAACCAAGCGGCAATCTGTTCGTTGCTGTAGGGGGATTGAACGGTACTTGTCATAAACTCACGTCTCAAGCTTTCCTCAGTCACTACTACGCTACCCTACCCAGTGACTATGAAGATAGTAGAAGCAACACAGAAAAATAAATCAGAGAAGTTTTCAAATCGCAATAGTCGGTCTTAAGGTAAAATCCATTTGTACCATTATTGAGAATTTTTCTACTTAAAGTGAATTTGATTGGAGTCTCTCAAATATTCATCAGGTTCAAGACTGTAATTTGTGCTACAAAGTGATGGAGTTTTCTAAGTATGCGAACCTGCCAGCTAAATATCGCCGACGCTTTTCTCTAATAAATCGTTTACTGATGTTACTTGCTTCTTTATGGGATTGCGATCGCTTGGCATTAGTGAAATTAGGTTAACTCTCAAAAATTAAGGTATATATAATGTTTTTCTTTGGCATTGAACATGAAGTCGCGTTCTTGAACAATGAGGGAAAATTTGCTGATTTTTCCCACACAAAATTTGCTGATTTCAATCAAATTATTGCAAGGCTACCTACATACTCCAGTGACTATCCTCAACTCCGCGTTGGTGATGCGGGTATTAAAATGAAGAGATGGTACATTGAGGGATTTGAAAGATTTGCGGATTCTGATGAAGTCATAGACTGTCATGTTAAAGGTATTGAAATTAGAACAACTATTCATTCTAATATCCAAGGTGCTATTGCTGAATTATCAGAAAGTTTTGACTTGCTACGTCAGGTTGCGGCTGACTTTGGCTTATCACCAGTTTTGGTTAGTTTCAATCCCTACAATCCAGCTTTTGAACCTCAACCCCCATTAAACAATTATGAAATCAAACAGCTAGAAGCTTATCCTGACGAACAAACTGCTAATATTCACATGGTATCTTATGGGCCAGATTTAAATATTTCTGTGGCAGATTTGTCAACTGAAGATGCAATCGATATTGGCAGAAAGTTCACTTATTATAGTCCCTATATCGTTCCTTTTAGTTATAGTTCCCCTTTTTATAACGGAAGTTTATGGGATGGGCTATCGGTACGAACATTTATCAGAACTGGCAAAAGACCAGCTACTCTGGTTTTTGTTCCAAAAGAAGAACAACTGATTAATAGTATACCTGCCTTAACAAAAATCGCCCGCATTCCGGCGGAAGTGGGACGCATCGAATTTAAGGCTTGTGATAGTTGTGATGATTTTTCAATCTATGCGGCTTTGCTGATATTATTGAAAGGTTTGGTATTAGATGAAACCTTACCGGGTAGAGCAACTGTACCCGATGCAGCGTTACACCAACTTTCTGCAAAAGAAGCGTTTCAAAACGAATATATTTTTGAAAATGCGACAAAAGTCTTGCAAGCAGCCGAACTTGCTTTAGGAGATGACCCAGATATTCATTATTTAACGCCCTTAAAAGTGCTGCTGGGAAAGCGAAAAACAAGATCCCATGAATTAATAGAAATGTTCCATCACCTAAATTCGATAGAAGAGGTCATAAGGCAGACTTATCAAATTTAATAAAAGATTTATTTTCTCTTTTTATTAAAGGGGATTAAGGAGAGTCTTTACATAAATTGATACTTTACAAATGTCCGCTAAGGTGCATATTCTTTAATTTCTTTAATTTGATAAAGTCCAGCTAACTGAACATAAATAGTATAGCCATTAGCCTGACAAAACTAGATTAAGTCGATATACCTAGAGACTGATTTTATTATAACTAAAGATACAGTAAACTTCATTCTAGAGATTGATGCATACCCTAGCTTTTTCAAAGTAAAAGTGTAAACAGGGAACTGAAATGAAGGATTTCAATTACGAAATCTAATGATTTTGCTAAAGAATTAAGGTGGTATTTGCTTATTATCCCTTACTAATCCGATGCAGAAATCCAAAAAAATCTCTTCGTAAAGTTCGTTTTTCAAGAACTTCTAAATTGAAGCGGAGCTTGCCAATTTTATTATTGCTTAAAATTGCTAAGTAAGTAAAGGTATATGCTTCGCTCTTTCACTGAAAGTTCTGCGTTGTTAAAGCTGTTATTGAGGATTTCAAATGAAGATGATTAGTTCTGTTTTATCTATTTTCCGTCCAGTACGTTTTCTAGTAGTAGCTTTTACTTGTGCTCTAGTATTATTCTCAAATGCTTTTCCTGCTTTTGCAATCGATAGCTACCAAAGTAATCCCACCGAAGGTACTACACAACTGTTAGACATTCAGCGCAAAACTGACGAAGCCGCTAAAGAACCACCAGAAGGATTGAAAGAGACTCAAAAGGAGACTAACGAAGGACTCAATGAGGTTCAGGGAGCCGCTGATATTGACAAGCAGAAGCGTCCAGAAAATTCGCAGGGTGCTACCTCTGTAGAAGAAAAAGCAAAGAATTTCTTAGAAAAAGTTACAGGTAAGTAACAGAGTTAATACCTTGGTAATTTTTTGGTAGTAATGAGTGATTGCATGAAAGCAGTGACCCATTACTACTTTTTAATGTGGCGATCGCGACTTAAATTAAATATAAAAATATGTTCATCCCTATTAAGGTGTAAGTATAGCTATGGAATGTGATGATTAATCTAAACTCATAATGTTTCCTTTGGTTGATGTGGATTATGTGGAAAATTTGGCAAGTTAATAAATAAGTTTGCTTAGGGATGGAAAATAATGCGTGCGATAAACATTGGTTTGACAGACGAACAGCGTCAAGGTGTAATTAATCTGTTAAATCAAGATTTGGCAGATGCCTATTTACTGCTGGTGAAAACCAAAAAGTATCACTGGGATGTCGTTGGCCCTCAGTTCCGCTCTTTGCACCAGCTTTGGGAAGAACACTATGAAAAGCTGACTCTAAATATTGATGCTTTGGCAGAGCGGGTTCGTGCTTTGGGCGGTTATCCAGTTGGCACATTAGAGGGATTTCTCAAGCTTGCTACCCTCAAAGAACATGCTGGTAATGTGCCCACAGCAACAGGGATGGTAGCTAATTTAGTGGACGATCACGAGCAGGTTATTCGTAATTTGAGAGACCATGTAGATCAGTCTGGTGAAAAGTTCCACGATCAAGGAACTGCCGACTTTTTGACTGGACTACTCGAACAGCATGAAGAGATAGCTTGGATGCTGCGTTCATTTATTGAAGGCGAGGCAATAGATGCAGATGGCAGACAGCCAACAGCAGGGACTAAGACTCCCGTAGGTGTATAGCCATAACATCTGACTTCAGGACGGCTGCATGTGAAATCAGTTGAGGGAGGATCGATTCCTCCCTCAATTGATGTGAAAGAATCAATCTGGCTGGATTTACTCATTCACCCTGCCAATTTTGGAATTGAAAATTGGTTCATGCGCCAATCCCACTTAACGCCAGTCCGCTCAAGTGGGAAATTCCGCCCACGCGGCTGGCCCTTTTTATCCTGGGGAATCCGTCTAGCGCAGTGGCTCATCCTTATGGGTGCAGTCAATCTAACAATATAAAATTGATTGGTCATCTTCATTGCAAAAACAAGATAGTACAAGGAGTTTTTAAGTGTCAGAAGTATACAAAGCAGAACGTACTATTTCTGCTGTATTCAAAGAGCAGAAGCAAATTGATGATGTGATTCGACGTTTATTAGATAGGGGTGTGCCTAGAGATCATATTTCGGTCATGGGCAGAAACTTCCAGTCAGAAACGAGAATCGCTGGCTTCATTAGTAAAAAGGATGTGATTCTAGGAGGTTTGAGAACAGGAGCAGTTTTTGGTTCCTTGTTTGGTTCCTTTCTCAGCTTGCTTACGGGTGTAGGCGTACTGTTTATTCCCTTTGTCGGCCCAATTGTGGCAGCAGGGCCTATTGGTGCAGTGTTATTGGGGGCTGCTAGTGGAGCGATCGCAGGTAGTGCAGGTGCCGGTCTAGTATCGGTTCTAACCACTTTGGGAATGCCAGAAGATAAAGCGGCTATCTACCAAACTCGCTTACAAGCTGGCGAATTTTTCGTGATGGCAGAAGTTCCGAGCGATCGCGCTGGCGAATTTCAATTGCTGCTTGAAAGTGCTGGTGGCGAAGAAATTCACACAATTGAGAAAACTCTGGCTCGTTCTTGTTCTGGACAGTGCAACAGTCCAGCAGACTTGTCTCCTGAAGTTCGCGCTCATCTTTCTGATGAAGCTCAGAGTACATTCATTGAACGATATAATGCTGTACTCAAAGAAAGAAGTGACGAGTTCACAGCCGAACAAGCTGCTTGGGAGACTGTTCACCAACAATATGATGAAGATGAAAATGGTGTCTGGTCTAAAGCTAAGGTTAAAGCGTGAAGAAGGCAGAAGGCAGAAGGGATACAATCTGGTAGTGGCTTTTCTACAAGACGCACAAGAAACAGGCCGCCACCATACATATTACAGTCCATCAATGGCAGAGATTTGGTGTTCTTGACTTAGACCCTTGCTAAGGACAGTATTAGTCTTGCAATAACTGCCTTCTGCCTCTCTTGTTAAACTACTGTGCAAGACTAGATATCAGGGATTTATAACAAATAAATTATCCAATATTGTGGGGTGGGCTTTGTGGCTTACCCCACAAAAAGTAAGTATATTGGCAATAATATGGGAATATTTGTAGATATTTATACGTATTATCGCAGGCGATCGCACTTAGATAGAAATTGCCTACTCTGGGACTAGTTTGCATAACTTTGGGTACATTACCGCAAATGCGCTGATACTTTAATTTCCCCTCTTCATAAATTCCGCAAAAACACCGTTACGCTATTTCTGTTTGCGATCAAAACTTAGAGCATCCAG
The DNA here is from genome assembly GCF_036917375.1 of Nostoc sp. Lineage (GTDB taxonomy): Bacteria > Cyanobacteriota > Cyanobacteriia > Cyanobacteriales > Nostocaceae > Nostoc. The sequence goes on along the minus strand of NZ_JBALDN010000077.1, from coordinate 88,562 downwards.
TTTATGAGGGCGGATTTATGACCAACCCTGTAAAGACGGTTATCCAAGTCAATCTGGAGATGGCTCTAGAAGTAGCTCAAGAATTGGAGCAAGCTCCATACACTCAACTCGGTGCTTATTGTTTGGAAATTTTACGGGAAATCGGATGTGCTGGTACTGAACTCCCAGTTAACTTACAAACTCGCGATCAGCAACTAAACTTCATTACAGGCTTTGCATCTTATGCTTTTGGGGAGGTACAAAGTGTATAAAGCATTAATCGATGATATATTTTCTGATTCCGAAGATACAGAAGAAACTACTTTTCCTGCTACAGATGAAGATTTATTAATCTTAACAGAAAAATTTTTAGGGTTTGAAATTCCCTCAAAGGTTTTCTTGCAAGCTATAGCCATTGCTGATTACGACGGTGCAGCTGCTTTTCGCTACGTTGATAATTATTTGATTACTCTCAAAAATAAGAAGAAGCGTAAGCAGAAGAAATTACTTGTGTTAGGTTGTTCGACTAGATTTGAAAATAATTGACGTGCTTATTTCCCAGCTAACTAAAAACCAATACGATTTAGATAAGATCATTTGTACGACCGATATAGAGACGTTGCAATACAACGTCTCTACACATATTTGTCCCTCAGAGACAAGAAAGAAAAATTAGAAATTATCTAGAGTTAGTGATGGGATCTTTGTCAGGGCAAGCATTTTTCTATTTCCCAAGACAAACTTGTTCATAGCTTTTACCAGCAATATCCCAAGTGAATTCTGTTTCTACCAGTTGTCTGCCGTTGTGAGACAATTCCGAACGCAGATGTGGACGATCGAATAGTTGACTAATCGCGGTGACGTACTCTGCTGGTTTATTGGATCGTAATGCCCGTAATGGATGACTAGCAGCATCTACAGCTAATCCCTCTAAGCCGCGATCGCTGGCTACTACAGGTATACCAGCTGCCATTGCCTCTAAAGTTTTATTTTTAATACCAAACCCAGTCCGCATCGGTACAACGCAGATGGTAGCTCGATGTAAATATTCTGCCATCGAAGGTACACGTCCCAGCACATTAATTCCTGGTTTTTTATCAAGTGCTAAAACTTCTGCCACTGGATGAGAACCGACAATATCGAAAGTAGTATCAGGATACAATTTTTGGATTTCTGGCAAAACTTCATTGCTGAAAAAGCAGACAGCATCAATATTTGCTAAATTATCCATTGCACCAATAAAAATTAAGCGATGTCCTCCGGGATCGGTGGTACGCTTGGGGAAAGAAACTAAATCTACGCCATTGGGAATAACTGTAATTTCACTATTGGGGTTAAATTCTTGTAGTTGAATTTTATCTTCTGCTGTTGTCGCCACAATTGCCGAAAATTTAGCACAGTAACTCTGTTCATAACGCCGCAAAAGTGGCAGATTAATTTTATCTCTGAGTGAATTTTCTGAAATGCCTGTTGTTAATTGGTTATGACAGCTAGCATAAACAGAACTATGAACATTAACGATGGTTTTTAGCTGTTTTTGAAAATGCGATCGCACATAAATTTCATTGACGCTATGTTCGCAAGTAATTACATCGCATTTTCCTGCTTCCACCCAGTTATCAACCCATGTTTGCATCTCAACTGAGTAGCGGTTAAGTACGCTTGGCGGTGTTCCCTGCTGCAAAAATCTGCCAAATCGCTGTATTTTCTGCAATATTCCGGTGGTTTGAGAATCTGGCGGGCGTTCAAAAATAGCTAGACGATCTACACAATCACGTAATCCTGCTACTTCTGCGTCTGTAACATCACCCTCGCGTTGAGTCACGAGGGTGACAGTATGACGTTGACTCAAGTATTTGAGTAAATTAAATGTCCTAACTTGGGTTCCTCCGCGCGTTGGTGGGTAAGGAAAGGTGGAAGATAGCATTAAAATGTTCATACGAGCGATCGCTTTGCAACTAAAGTATTTTTACATTGGTTTTCAAAAGTTTTTGGTTTAGCCAAAATAAGACGGTGCAGCCAAAGTCAATTCTAAAGGGTGCGATCGCATCGGAATTTTAATCATAAACTCTGTTCCCTGACCAGGTGCTGAGATACACGTTATCTGACCACCATGTTTAGAGACAACAATTTCCTGGCTAATGGACAAGCCTAAACCCGTGCCTCTACCTAAGGGTTTTGTTGTAAAGAAAGGGTCAAATAGGCGATCGCGTACTTCCTCTGTGATACCGGGGCCAGTATCGCCAATCCAAATAGTCACAAACTCATTATCAGTTACTTCGGTGCGAATCCGAATCGTGCTGCGGCAAAAGTAAATTTCTTGGGGCGATCGCTGTTTATCATACTCCTCCAAAGCATCAATTGCATTCGCCAGTAGATTCATAAACACTTGGTTGAGTTGTCCTGCATAACACTCCACAAGGGGTAGATCGCCATACTCTTTAACGAGTTGAATTCCTAGTTGGTTGGAACTGGCTTTAAAGCGATTGTGCAAAATCAGCAGCGTGCTATCTAACCCAGCATGAATATCTACCAGCTTCATTTGGGCTTCATCGACGCGAGAAAAAATCCGTAACGACTGAATGATTTCGCGGATACGGTCAGCCCCAACCTTCATCGAACTCAGCAATTTGGGTAGGTCATCACTCAGAAATTCTAAATCTATCGCCTCAGTCAGTTGTTGAATTTCAGGTAGCGGTGAAGGAGTGTACTTGGCATAGAGATTCAAAAGGTTGAGCAAGTCTTGGGTATATTGATAGGCGTGAGTCAGATTTCCATAGATAAAGTTGACAGGATTGTTAATTTCATGGGCGACACCCGCCACCAATTGTCCCAAACTGGACATTTTTTCACTATGAACCAGTTGGCTTTGAGTTTCTTGAAGTTGGCGAAAGGCAAGTTCTAGCCGATTGGCTTGTTCTCGATAGCGTGCTTCTGATTCTTGCAATGCTTGCTCTGTACAAATGCGCTCTTGGATTTCCTGTTGCAGCAGCTGATTAGATTGCTCAAGTGCAGCCGTCCTTTCTTCCACGCGTTCTTCTAACTCAGATGTCAGTTTTAAGAGGGCGTTCTCTGCCTTAGTTCGTTCTTGAATCTCCTGCTCTAGATGCACATTTTGTTCTTGCAGTCTCTTAGTCAGGTTTCGGATGCTTAAATGGATTTTGACACGGGCTAAAACCTCTTCATGTTGAAGCGGCTTAGTAATATAATCAACCGCCCCAAGATTCAACCCTCTAACCTTATCCACCGTCTCAGAAAGCGCCGTCATAAAAATTACGGGGATGTCTTTAGTTGATTCTTGAGCTTTCAAATGCTGGCAAGTTTCAAACCCATCCATACCAGGCATGAGTACATCTAACAAAATTAGATCGGGGAGAGCATATTCGAGCTGTTCAATTGCATCCTCGCCATCCTGCGCTACTAAAACTTGGAAGCCAGAATCAGCCAAAAAATCGAATAACACTCCTAAATTTGTCGGGTTGTCATCAACGATTAATATAATGCCATTTTCGATGTTGGAAATACTCATTAATTTACTCCTATATTTTTTAAAATTTCACGGATTTTTTTAACTTGAAAACCTTTAGCTAATTGACGCAAATCTAGAGAAAAAGGTGCATATTTAACATCCATTTCTTCCAATTGATTAACTCGCTCTACAATACCTTTGAGATCGCCTTTCATTGCTAAATTCAATAGAGTGGCTATTTCCTCTGCCGAAGGAGTTACCAATGATTGCTGAGAATTTTCTGCTTGATTACCTTTAGATACTTGAGTTTCTCCATCATCATAAATCCATTCCAGTTTTAAGTGATACTGTAACTTTTCTAAAAGCTCTGTTATCCGGATGGGCTTAGGTAGAAAATCATTGCAACCTGCCTCTTTACTTTTGTTGAGATCGAAATCAAAAACACTGGCAGAAGTGCCAATCACGATCGCATTCTTTAGTTCAGGCGATCGCCGAATGCGACGGGTAGTTTCAAAGCCATTCATTTGAGGCATCAACAAATCCATTAAGATACAATCTGGATTCGATTCAGATGCCTTATTAAGGCAATCTTGACCATCTATTGCTTCTACAATTTCAAATCCTAAAGGCGATAGCATCTTAACCAAGATTGCACGATTTTCTGCTCTGTCATCTGCTACAATAACTTTCCGCTTCTCGCCTTTAAAACTTTGGATATTTTGTTGCACTTTTTTGACAACATCAGCGTATTGAGAAACTTCAGGCAAATCTAAATCAAAGAAGAAAACGCTCCCTTTCCCTAAAGTACTCTTCACCTGGATTTCACCACCCATCATCTGAACTAATTGGCGGGTAATTGCTAGTCCCAATCCCGTTCCTTCTGCTTTGCGATCGCGATCTCCTACCTGCTGGAATGGCAAAAATATCTCTTCTAATTGCTCTGGTGCCATACCAATTCCTGTATCTTCTACCTGAAACCGAATTTTACCTTCCTGATAGCCGACTTTAAAAGCCACACCTCCAGTTTCAGTAAACTTAACGGCATTACCCAGTAAGTTAATCAAAGCTTGCCGCAACCGTTTTTCATCAGCCTTGACACCTATAGGAAGTTGAGTAATCTGTTCAAAAATTAAGCAAATACCTTTTTGGTCGGCGCGGATACGACAGATTTCGGCAATGCCTTCGAGAAATTCTGGAAAATGAAAATCCGTTAGGTGGAGTTCCATTTTTCTTGCTTCAATTTTAGAGAGGTCTAAAATGTCATTGATCAGGTTCAATAAGTGGTCGCCACACTGATGAATAATATTCAAACCATCTTTTTGTGAGTTAGTTAAACTTTTTTCACGCTTGAGGATTTGGGCGTAACCCAAAATGCCATTAAGTGGTGTTCTCAGTTCATGGCTCATGTTGGCAAGAAAATCACTTTTAGCGCGGTTGGCTGATTGGGCGATTTCTTCTGCTTTTTGCAGATGCACATTTTTTTCCTGTAACTCTAAAGTTCGCTCTTGTACTTTGGCTTCTAAGTTAGTATTGGCTAATTTTAAGTCTTTATAAAGACGAGCATTTTCAATGGAAATTGCCGCTTGAGAAGATAACAGTTGTAATACTTCTAAGCGATCTGATGTAAATGCACCAATGGTGAGATTATTTTCTAAATAAAGAATGCCACTGAGTTTTCCTTGATGGATGAGCGGTGTACATAAAACCGATTTAGGTTTATGGGTGGCGATGTATGTATCTGTGCTAAATGTTCCTTCACTAGTTGCATTGCTGAGGACAACATTTTCTTTAGTTCGGGCTACATAGTTAATTAGTGAAATTGGTAGCTGCTGACTGGTTGATACTGGGATTCCTTGTAGAACAGTTACATCGGTTTTCTCTACTGCTCCTGATGCTTCTATTAGCAAGTCTCCTGACTTTTCTAAAATTAGGTAGCCTGTTTGAGCGCCAGCATTTTCTAGCACAATTGTCATTAATTTAGTTAGCAAATTGCTCAAAACTATTTCTCCAGAAAGAGCTTGAGACGCTTTCATAACTGTAGCTAAATCCAGCGAGTCTGAAGCATTTTCACTCGTAGAGCTAATTATCCGAGTCACGTTTGTACTAACGGTTTCTCGCTTTGATATCCGAAATAGTTGAGGATATCTTTTTTCCAAGTCTTTGACTTTTGCTTTCGCTCCCCAGCAACCATATCCATAGTAGGCATCGCTGAGATAGGTATTAGCAACTTTCTCTCTGCCACAAGCAAAATAGAACTCTGCTGCTAGTTCCGACGCTAGGGCTTCTTCTTGAATATATCCATGTTCTCTGGCTCCAGTTATAGCTCGATCGTAAAATGCGATCGCTTTGGCATCTTGTTGCAATACTCGCGCCTTTTCTGCTTCCACTAAATCGTACTTATGCTGATAGTTAGCAGGAGAATGCAACGCCCATTGCTTCATTTTTTTCTGCTGTGCTACCACTTGACTGAAATATTGTTGGCGCTCGCTTTTTGATGCACTGGGATACAAAGCTAGGAGAGTCAGAGAGGAGTAGAACTTGTGTTCGGCTCTATACATCAACCCTCGTCCACCTTGTTCGTATTTTTCTGCCAGCAAGGCATCCTCGGCAGCGCGATCGTAATTTTTAAATAAATAACCCAGAATCAGTTTAGAAACATAGATCGGATAAATAGCCATGTAATTATTGCTATTTATCAGAATTGGCAACATTTTATTTTCATCAAAAATTTCGCCAATTAATCGATATGGTTCCGCTGTTTTTTTAATTAAATTCAAACCAGTTTGTCGAACTATCTTAGCATAAATAATTTGAAACTCTTGTTTGGTTCTTTGCATCAAAGCAATATAATGCGCCTGTTTCTGGAGAGCTATTTCTAGATTTTCACCTACAAAAAACAAATGCGTACAATAAAAACAAGCAGAATAAGAAGCATATTCTAAATCACCTGTTTCCAGCCCTCTTTGGACACCCTCAATTAACGGTTCTATAGTATTAATAGCTGGCTCTTTCCAATGCCTGATAAAATAATTAAATGTTTCATAGATTTTCGCCGTCATTTCTTTAGCATTGAATTGATTTAACAGCTTTAAGCCTAGCTGACCAAATTGATAACCAGAATCCATGTCTTCAAAAGCGCCACATAGCAACATTCCATAAAGTACATACGTATAAGCTGACAGAGGAGAGTTCCCATATTTGAGACAGAGATTGGTCATTTTAAAAACGACCTGGGGATAAAGTTCGGGAGCTGCGATATAAACCGGAGGAATTAGATTGATCAAAACTCGCAGTGCGGCTAATTTATAAACATCAGTCATTTCTGGCAATTCTGTTAAATCCTCTATTCGTTTTCCTCCTAAATTCAATCTAGTCAATCTCGTTGGAGGGTTTTCTGATAAAGGCAACCCTAGCATTTTTAGCACTTGCATTCCAGTATTTAATGCAGCTTGCATTTGGTTTTTAGCAATATAAAACTGCATTTTGGTTTCGTACACCTGGACTCGATCGAGCAGGGTTTTTGCTTGTGCCAAAACTACATCAGAAAGCATTTCTGCTCGCTCGAAATTAGTGTTGAGGAATTCTACTGCTGCTGTTTCTACATAAAGGTTGAGTGTCATGTCATACTGACACTGCCAACTATCTACTGCAAGTAGTTCCAAACCTACATTTAAATATTTAACAGATGATTCATACGCTGTTGCTGCTTTTGCTTTCTGTCCAGCTATAAGATTGAGTTGAGCCAGTCTATCTTTTTGAGGCTGTTGGGTGATGAATTCAGCACCAATATTTAGTTGGTTGACAATTTCAAAAATGTTTTCTTCAATGTCCTTTTCCGCAGTATGTATTAGTAGCAATTCACCGATTTTTAGATGAGTCTGTTTTTTCTGGTCATCTGGAATGAGAGAATAAGATGCTTGCTGCACCCGGTCGTGTAAGAACTTATAGGTGATGGGTGATGGGGGCTGGTTAATGTGCGATCGCCTATTCTCAGTCTCCATTTGTTCTGAGTCGAAAACGAGCGGTGTTTTGTAGAAATTGTTGAGGGGTAGAACCAAACCTGATTGCAGAGCTTCCCACAAATCTGCTGCTGTTTCTGACTGAGATGTTTTATTAATAATCGCCAACATATCTAAAGTAAACTTGTCTCCAATGCAGGCGGCAAACTTTAACACATTCTGTGTTTTCTCAGATAGCTTTTGAATTTGACTGACCATCAATTCAACGACGTTATCAGTTATATTAACTCCCTGAATAAACTCAATATTCCATTGCCAAAAACCGCGCTCAAAGTCAAAAGATAACAAGTTGTCCTGATAAAGAGATTTGAGCAATTGAGTTAAGAAAAAGGGGTTGCCTTGGGTTTTTGTAAAAACTAACTCAGCTAGCGGCTTTACCTTTAAAATCTCACTACGAAGAGTATCGGCTACTAACTGATTGACGTGAGCGATATCCAAAAGCTGGAGGATAATGTTATTTACGATCGCACCAGTATTTTGAATCTCCTCCAAGGTCTGAATTAAGGGATGAGTGGCATTTACTTCGTTATCTCGATATGCACCAATTAGCAATAAATATTGGCTATCTGGATCGGTCATAATTAACTGGATAAGCTTGAGGGAAGCTGAATCTGCCCATTGCAAGTCATCCAGAAACAAAACTAGCGGGTGTTCGGGTTGACTAAATACATGAATGAATTGTTGAAACACCCGATTAAATCGGTTTTGTGATTCTGACGATCCTAATTGAGGAACTGCTAGCTGCGGGCCAATAATCCTTTCTAATTCGGGAATAACATCTATAATTACTTGAGCATTGGAGCCAAGGGCATCTATTAGTTTTGATTTCCAAACGGCTATTTGCTCATCGGTTTCTGTTAGCAATTGCCGCATCAAATCTTGGAATGCTTGAATTAAAGAAGCAAAAGGAATATTCCGCTTGAACTGGTCAAATTTACCGGAGATAAAATAACCCCGCTGGCGCACAATCGGTTTGTGAACTTCGTAAACTAAGCACGATTTACCGATGCCTGAGTAACCAGAAACTAGCATCATTTCCGTACTACCAGAACTGACGCGATCGAATGCTTCTAACAAAGTAGCAACTTCTATTTCCCGTCCGTAGAGTTTTTGGGGGATGGAAAATTGGCTGTATGAATCTAGTTGACCGACAATAAAGTGGGAAATCTCGCCATCCGTCTGCAACTGAGTCAGACAGGTTTCTAAATCGGCTTTTAATCCTAAAGAGCTTTGATATCTATCTTCAGCAGTTTTAGCTAATAATTTCATGACAATATCAGAAACTGCTGAAGGAATTTTGGGATTGAACTCTTGAGGCGTTATTGGTGTTTTCGCAATATGGCAATGAACAAATTCTAGAGAGTCAGCGGCATTAAATGGCAGCGAACCTGTCAGCATTTCATAAAAGGTAACGCCTAAAGAATAAAAGTCGGTACGGTAATCAATTGACCGATTCATTCGTCCGGTTTGCTCCGGTGACATATAGGCGAGAGTACCTTCTAATAAATTGGGATTGCTGATGCTTTGATTTTCTTTTTCTAACCGCGATGCAATACTGAAATCGATAATTTTAACTTGCCCGGTTTTTGGGTTAATAACAATATTGTCAGGTTTAATATCTTTATGAATAATCTTGGCTTGATGCAGTTGAGTGAGAGTGGATGCTAGTTGAATAGCTATTGTGAGAAATTCAGTTAATGGTAATTGGCGATCGCTAATATACTTTTTCAGAGATTCTGCACCAAAGTCTGCCAAAATTAGGGCTAGACCGTTATGATGATTTTCTAAAGCTAGGGACTTGACAATTCCTTCTATATCTATTAGTGTCTGCGATATTTTATATTCATGTCTGAGTCGGGTTAGTTCCTCGAGGCTGGGATACTCGGCTTTCAGGGCTTTAACGATCGCAAGGCTTTGATCTAACTGCTTGGAAGCGCGATAAATAACGGTATTCACACCTTCATGCAGAGCTTCAATAAAGTTGTAACCGGGAAGGACAGGTATCATTTTTCTAAGCCTAAGTAGTACGATGAACTGAGCATGAGGCAATACTTCTCGGTTAAGGGGAAAAGGGTAAGGGGAAAGGAGAAAGAAAAAACCTTTAACCCTTACCCTTTAGCCTTTTCCCAAAACCCGATTCAGAATTAAAAATGCCTAACCGAGAAGTATTTGGATATGAGGCTAATAGACTTCTTGCAGAAGTCGGGAAAAGGGTAAGGGGGAAAGGTAAAAGTTTTGTATTTTCCCCTTCCCCTTTAACATGAGTCCCTTTTCCAACGAGAGTGCAAAAAGCACTTTTGCAAGAAGGCTAATGAACGTTATCCACAACCGTCCAATAAAAGGACAATCAGGTGCTTTCTTTAGCATTCCCAGCCAGCCCAAAATTTCTCTAAGGCTAAATAAAGCTCAACATTTGGAAATATAAGCTTGGGTTAAAGGTTATTAGTGTAGATAATTGGTCTTTCAAAACGCGATAAATCGCGTCTCTACATCTGGGTTCTGTTGCCCATTCTGAACCAATACGGTTCGGATAAGCATTCTTGTGGTTTGGGGAAAGGGTAAGGGGTAAAGGGGAAAGGATGTATTCAAAACCTTTCACCTTTCCCCTTTAGCCGAACCGTATTGCATTCTGAACTGTATTGTCTTACAGCAGTTTTCATGTATTTGAACCATACCTGTCGTAGGGGCGCATATTAAAGGGTAAAGGAAATTCCATACCTTTACCCTTTACCCCTTACCCTTTTCCCCACAATACCAAGAAGTCTAATAACTAAAGATCAAAGCATAATCAAACCCAGTCGCACACCCACAGCAACAGCCTCGGTGCGGCTGGAGACACTGAGCTTTTGAAAAATGGATGAGAGATGAAATTTGACGGTATGCTCAGAAATATGCAGGCGTTTTGCGATCGCTTTATTTCCCAACCCCGATCCAAGCATTCCTAAAACCTCTATCTCTCGTGGTGTCAAGGTTTGTACGGGATTCGTTACGATTTTTTCGCGGATAGACAGTAATTCTACAGCATCCGGGTGCAGCACCAGTAAACCAAAAGCGATCGCCTCCACAGCTGCGACAATTTCTGACTCTGTACTAGTACTGGGCAATATTCCCCGAATACCAGAACGTAACGCCGTCTCTAAGTCGATGCTGTCGAGTTCTTCAACAATGACAATTATTCCTAATGGGTATTGCTGTTCTTGAATAACCAGCAATTTTTCCCATACCGATTGTTGAAAATTACCGCTCAAATCTACCAGTACTACATCCGGCTGTAATTGCCCAACTTCACTCGCCAATACATCCAAATCGGATGCGCTCCCCACAACCGTCAGCCGAGGATTGGTAGTCACCACAGCTGATAACCCTGCCCGCACCACAGGGGAAGTAGCAACTACCATTACTCGGATCATGTCGCCTCCACAGCAGTTTGATCGGACTGCACGGCAACATAAATCACGAATTGCTGTCTACCGCGTAGGATTTGTAGCGGCACAGATCCTTTACTTTCATGGAGATATTTGGTTAAGTCATTCATGCTAGTGAATAATCGCCCCGAAACTCCAACTAAAACATCGCCGATTTGCACACCAGCATTTTCCGCCGCACTGTTAGGTAAAATTGACAGCACTAATAAACCCAAGCTCCGCCTACTTAAAAGCACAGGTTGCAGTGTAACTCCCAGCTGCGGACGACTTTTTCCCTGTAAAAAACGCTCAACGGTGTTGCTAGGAACTGCCACAGCTAAACCATTAACAATCATCGTATTAATTCCCACAACTCGACCGAGACAATCGGCAAGTGGCCCTCCAGAGTTTCCAGGATACAGCCGCAAATCGGCCATAACTGCTCGTGGATTATTTGCATGGATAATTCCAGTTGTCACAGCGCCACTGTCAGCAAAGGGATTACCCACCGCTAAGACTAATTCACCCACTCGTAGCGCTTCAGAATTGCCGATAGTTGCGGCAGTTAAATCAGTGGCAACAATTTTCAAGGCGGCTAAATCTTGCTGCGGATCGAATTGTGTGCGCACCGCATCAAATACTCTTCCATCTGCCAATTCCACAGTTGCGCGGTTGCTAGTTGCCACATGGGCATTAGTGATAATTAATCCGTCAGGTTGCCAAATTACACCAGAACCGACTCCCAGAGAGCCACTTTTTACTTTGACAGTGCGATCGCGTAGTTTAGCAGCTACCTCTGTCAGTTCAGCAGCGACGTTAATTAATGTTGTGTTTGCCATGTTATACAGTTTTTGAGCGTGTCAAAGTAAAATCAGTCAAACATTCGAGCAAAAAGGTTGAAGTTTCAAGTTCAGAAGCTCAACGTTCGAGCAAAAAAGTCGAAATTTCGCGTTCAAAAGCTCAACATTCGAGCAAAAAGGTCAAAGTTTCGCGTTCAAAAGCTCAACATTCGAGCAAAAAGGTCGAAGTTTCGCGTTCAAAGCTTGAATGTTCGAGCAAAAAGGTCAAAGTTCCGCGTTCAGAGGTGAAAGTTCCGAGTTCAGAAGCTCAAATGAATAGAAAATTTAGATAAATCTTGATAGAGCTAGTTAAACCCATCCCAAATTGGATTATTCCTCCTTGGTAGGTCGTTCGCCAACTGCGATCGCTAACTCAATTAACACTCCACCCCGCACGACTTGCACGTTGACAGTTTTACCAATGCGATCGCTACTATTGAGCAACGCCAGCACATCACCTGTATCGCCCACAGTTACGCCATCGAACGTTACCAAAACATCGCCAAGCAGTATACCTGCATTGTCAGCAGGCCCCGCAGCCTCAACATTGACAACAATTACCCCAGTTGCCGAACTTAAATTGAGAGCAGTTTTCAGATTCTTTGGTAAACGTACAGGTTGCATTCCCACACCCAAGTAGCCCTTAGAAATGCGTCCTTTTGCTACTAACTGATCAACCACGCGATCGACTGTAGCAGTTGGAATTGTTAGAGCAGTACCACGCCGCCCCGATGTATTCATGCCTACCACAAAACCACCCGCATCTACAAGCGGCCCACCCGCAAAGCCAGAGTAAAGGGTGATATCCGGGCGGATAAATTGGTCAATATTCCCGCCACTCATACTCCGCCAAGCACCGCTAACCACACTCACTGCACCCATCGCCGCCCTTAAGTCACCTTCGCTACCTCTTGCCAGTCCTAGTACCAAATGCCCAACTTTGAGTGTTTTGGCATCGCCAACTTTTGCCACAGGTATTTCTACATTTTCTAGCTTAAAAACAGCTATATCGGTGCTAGAGTCATGACCGATGAGTGTTACTGGTGCAGTGCTACCATTTGATAAAGTAATGGTGATATCGTCATAGCGCTGAAGGCACTCATCAGAGGTAACAATGATGCCATTACGCCAATGAATGCCGCTTGGGGAAACACGAGTACCACCATTTACTGCAACCACAGCACTTCCAGCTTGTTCTACGGTGTCAGCTAAACTGTTCGACAAAGCCAGTAATGAAGACATAAGATTTTTCCGCAAATGTTTTTAGATATTCAGATCGTGCCGTTTTCTCAGCACAGGTGACATCGGAAAAATGGGGAGTAATTCATCCTAGAAAAATGGCTAGGATTTACATCAGCTTTTTCGTGTTGCTGAATTCTTGTACTTCACTCAAGCGAGAACCGCTATATTCCAATACTGTTGGTTATTAGTGTAGATAATTGGTCTTTCAAGACGCGATAAATTGCGTCTCTACATCTGTATTGCGCTATATTAGACTTCTTGCAAAAGTCAGGGTAAAGGGGAAGGGAAAAAGGTAAAAGAAACTCAAAATCTTTTCCCTTTACCCTTTTCCCTCTCTTGCAAAAATATATTTTTGCAAGAGGTCTATTATTCAGCTTACGACGGCTAAGTGAGCGCTCACTCTAGCCGTAGTACAGAATTCATGCTGAATTCTGACTTCTGACTCCTGAATTCTGTTTTGAGAAACAAATGCACACCGAATCAAGAGAAATCAACCTGTTGACTCCATCTAGAAACTTACCTCTCTATGGCAAGAGAATTTTAGTAACAGCACCGAGAAATTATGCTTATAGGTTATCCGAACAAATCATCAAAAAAGGTGGTTTACCTGTTTTCATGCCTACTATCGAAACCCGCTATTTATCAAACTACACTCAGTTAGATGCCGCTTTAGCCGATATAAACGAATTTGATTGGATTCTCTTCACAAGTCGAAACGGAATCACAGCATTTTTTCAGCGTATAAATGATTTGAATATTTCTATATCTTTAGTACAAAAATGCCACTTATGTGCATTAGGAAAAGATGCAGAAAGCTTATTGTCTTTTTGTGGCAAGGTGGATTTAATCCCAAGAGAATCTAGCCCAGCCGGAATTGTGGCTGAATTAGCGAAACTCCCGCAAATTCATGAGAAAAAAGTGCTGATCCCGGCTCCAGAAGTTGTGGGTTTGCCTGAACCCGATGTTGTACCCAATTTAATTAGGGATTTGCAGCAATTGGGCGTAGAAGTAACTCGCGTACCCACATATATTACGCAGGGTTTAGATAAAACTATCTACGGTATGGAATTAAACCTGATACGTGAAGGAATTATTGATGTAATTGCTTTTAGTAGCACGGCGGAAGTAGAAAGCTTTTTGACAATGGTCAAGTTACAAAGCGATTACGAACATTGTGTAATTGCATGTTTTGGCCCTTATACAACAGCTAACGCCCAAAAGTTGGGTATGAATGTCTCTATAGTGGCTAGAAATTATAGTTCATTTGAGGGATTTGCTGAAGCGATCGCAGCATTTTTTACTCCTACTTGAGATTAAAATTAAGCATCTCAAGATGTAAAATAATCAACTAGATTTCACTCTAGACTAGCTGCACATAAACCCGTAGTATCGAAAATGGAGTTTATATTGAGTTAGGAATTTTTACATGGCAACTTACAAAGTTACATTGCGTACCCCAGACGGCGAAAAAGAAATTGAAGTCCCTGATGATGAGTACATCCTAGAGATCGCTAACGAAGAATATAATCTGGACTTGCCTTATTCCTGTAACGCTGGTTCTTGCTCTACCTGCACCGGCAAACTGATTTCAGGTACAGTTAACCAAGACGATCAAAATTTCCTAGACAACGATCAAATTGATGCAGGATGGGTTCTCACCTGCGTTGCCTACGCTACTTCTGATTGCACTATCCAAACCCATCAAGAGGAAGAGCTTAACGCTTAAGAGCGGGTGAGGGTTGAGGGCATTGGTGTCATACTTCAGCCCCAACCCTTTTGAAATCTCGTTTCTCTGGCTGAAATAAATGCTGCTCATTGGGCTGCTCTACCTCCCTTGCTGGCGGTAGCAGCCCACTATAGTATACGTTATCTTAATAAAAGTGTGGAATTAAGCTGCGATCGCAAGTGGTTATAAATGTACAGCAACGTTTTGATAATTTGCATTCTCTGAAGGATTAGCTAAAACTTACAACCGCTTCCACAATTTCACCGCCGACATTCAACAACTACGCACACAATAGGCCAAGAGTACTAAGCCTGGAATAAAAAAGGGGAAAAATAAGGGGACAGATGAGTTTGTCTTAGGTGCAGAATTATGGAATAGACTTCTTGCATAAGTCGGGAAAAGGGGAAGGTGGGGCCCCCTCTGGGGATAAGGGGAAAGGGGAAGGGGAAAAGGTTCTGCAAAAGTCCCTTTCCCCTTTAACCTTTACCCTTTTCCCCCTCTTGCAAAAAGCACAAATGCCAAGAGGTCTAATATCAGCCCTCACTCCAACCCTCTCCCTTTGGGCTACTGTGTACACACAAGTCTTCTCGCAGCCATATCTTTATTAATAAATCTCGCGCTACGTTTCTATCCGCCTCGGAATGAATTCCGAGTCTTATAGCCCTGAACTTTAGTTCTGGGCGGGATGTCAATAAGTGTGACGGTTTAAAATGTGGGTAAAAGAGTTGAAGTGTATGTGGACAGCACTTGTGTGTACACCGTAGCCGCTTGCGGGGAGGGGTTCTTCGGGTTTAATAAGCAATCAAGCGGACATGATATAACTCCTTATCCCTTGGAGAGAAAGGGAACTAAAATTTTGCAGAACTAGGAGAATTGAATTTATGCCAACAACAGCTTTAATTGTCGGTGCAGGTAATGGACTGAGCGCTTCTTTAGCTCGCTTATTTGCCAAAGAAGGATTTACCATAGCTTTAGCGGCTCGCCAAATTGAAAAACTTACTCAATTGAGCAGTGAAATTGGGGCGGTTAGTTTCGCCGCAGATGCCTCAAAGCCAGATGAAGTAGAACAGTTATTTATTGATATTGATAATAAAGTAGGTTCCCCAAATATTGTCATTTATAATCCCAGTTTTCGGGTGCGGGGGCCTCTTGTCGATTTAGATCCTGGTGAAGTGGCAAAAACCCTAGATGTCACTGCTTATGGTGGCTTTCTTGTGGCTCAAGCTGCTACCAAAAGGTTTTTGCAACTTGGTGGTGGTGCTATATTTTTTACTGGAGCCTCAGCCAGTGTTAAGGGTTATCCTCTGTCTGCTCCCTTTGCAATGGGTAAATTTGCACTACGCGGTTTGGCTCAGAGTATTGCTAGAGAATTAGCACCAAAAAATATTCATGTGGCGCATTTCGTGATTGATGGTGCAATCCGTTCAGCAGTTCGCCAAGATCCAGCTGATAATCCTGATAGTACCCTTGACCCGGATGCGATCGCTCAAACTTATCTGAGTATTCTACGCCAACCCCGCAGTGCTTGGACATGGGAAATAGAACTACGTCCGTGGGTAGAGAACTTCTAGCCTAGACAATTGTTACAAGAATAGTTTTGTAGGTATGAAAATTGATTTTGGTGCAACTGCTACTGATTATGCAAAACACCGCGCTGGGTTTCCTAGTTCATTATTTAACAAATTGTCTGAATATGGTATAGGTTTACCAGGGCAAAATATTGTTGACCTCGGTACAGGAACAGGAACACTGGCGCGGGGGTTTGCCGATAGAGGTGCTTATGTAATTGGTATAGACCCATCAGCCTCACTTTTAGAACAAGCCAGACTATTAAGTGAATCTGTGCAACTTAAAGTAGATTATCGAGTTGCAAGTGCCGAGAATACCGAGTTACCAGACGCTAGTGCGGATGTGGTGACAGCTGGACAGTGTTGGCATTGGTTTGACCGTCCGCGTGCTGTCAAGGAAATTACTCGTATATTGAGAGTAAATGGCTTGCTTGCGATCGCACATTTTGATTGGATACCCTTAAAAGGTAATGTAGTTCACGCAACGGAACAACTAATCAAAGCTCATAATCCCGCGTGGAATTTGGGCGGCGGTAATGGATTGTATCCCTTGTGGTTACAAGATATTGGCGAAGGAGGATTCCGAGAAATCCGCACATTTTCTTACGATATCTTTGTGTCTTATACACACGAAGCTTGGCGGGGACGAATTCGTGCTAGTGCTGGTGTAGGAGCCAGTTTGACACCAGAAAAGGTAGAAGTATTTGACCAGGAATTGGCAACATTGCTCGAAACACAATATCCTACACCAATTCTTCAGGTTCACCATAGAGTTTGGGCTGCGATTGCAAAAGCACCACAATCTAATTCGTAATTAAGAGATGTCTGTAACACACTATTAACATACAAAACAATCGCACAATTTTAGGAAAAATAATCATGATCGATCTTTATTATTGGACAACCCCAAACGGTCATAAAATCACCATTTTCTTAGAAGAAGTCGGCTTACCATACAGCATAATTCCTGTGAATATTGGGGCTGGGGATCAATTTAAGCCAGAATTTCTGAAGATTTCTCCTAACAATCGTATGCCTGCGATCGTTGACCGCGAGCCAGTAGATGGAGGTGCGCCAATTTCGGTATTTGAGTCTGGGGCAATCTTGCTATATTTGGCAGAAAAAACCGGGAAATTAATCCCTCAAGATTTACGCGATCGCACTCAAGTTTTAGAATGGTTGTTCTGGCAAATGGCAGGATTAGGGCCAATGGCGGGACAAAATCATCACTTTAGTACTTATGCTCCCGAAAAGATTGAATATGCCATTAAGCGCTATGTGAATGAGACGGGACGCTTATATGCAGTGCTGAATAAGCAACTAGCAGATAAAGAATTTGTGGCTGGCGATTATTCCATCGCCGATATTGCTGCTTATCCCTGGATTGTACCGCATGAACTCCAAAGTCAAAACCTAGAGGATTTTCCTCACCTCAAGCGCTGGTTTGAGACAATTAAAGCGCGTCCAGCAACAATTCGCGCCTACGAAAAAGCAGAAGCATTCAAAACTGAAGCGATCGATCCAGATAAGTTACGAGATTTGTTATTTAACCAGTCGGCGAAGACTATTCAGCCTTGAGCCTAATGAAATTGTTACTGTGGCGATCGCTAATTTAGCTTTAACCTCAGATCGTTAGTCGCAACTATGAGCAACGGCTTTTTACTATCTTCCTTTCCTCAATTAGAAACAGAAAGGCTGCTTCTTCGTGAGACAACGTTACAGGATGCTGAGGCTATCTTTACTATATTCTCCGATCCAGGCGTGACTCTGTTTCACGATCTTGATACCTTCACTTCTATTAAAGAAGCGATCGCTGTCATTGGACGTAGAGCCAAGCGGTTTGAGCGAGGAGATGGAATTCGCTGGGGAATTGTCCATAAGCAAGATAACGTTTTGATTGGTTCTTGTGGGTTTACCTGGAACCCACAAGAACACGCTGCTGAAGTCGGTTATGAGCTTGCCAGTACTTTTTGGAGACAAGGTATGATGACTGAGGCAGTGGATACTATCTTGCAATTTGGGTTTGAGAAAATGGGTTTGCGTTTCGTTGTTGCCCAAGTCATGCTAGAAAATATCGCTTCTAAAAAGTTGCTAAAAAAGTTAGGTTTTCACAGTCAAGGTGTACTAAAACAGTATGCCTTCTTCAAAGGGCAATATCACGATCTAGAGCAATTTTTGCTTAAAAATAAAAAACTGAGTGAATAATTTATACAAATTTGAAAAAAGAATGCGATAAATAGACCATTTGTAGAGACGCGATTCATCGCGTCTTTAACCACAGATGTGTTGCAAGCATTAATTGAATTAGTATTAGCAACGGATACAGGATAATATTGAGTTTAGGGGTGGAAATCTTGGGAAAAAATTGTTTTAGTTTGTCTGGTTGGGCAGCATTAATTTTAAAAGGTTGGTCTATTTGCATGATGACTCAGACGCTTTTTTATAAAAAAATTAAGAGGTGTTAATTTCCGTTTTCTATTTTCCAACTTGTTGTCCTATAGATGAGGAATCCTGGACGCAACCAGTTAAAATACGGTAAGCCTTCCAAATTACAGTTGATTCATCCAAAATAAGGCTCAATCATTATTAATTGTTTGTATAAATGGAAACTCAAATAACTGCTTATGTCAGAACAATATCGTTTTGAAACCCTGCAAGTTCATGCTGGACAAGAGCCGGCTCCTGGAACTAATGCTCGTGCTGTACCGATTTACCAAACGACTTCCTACGTTTTTGACGACGCCGACCACGGAGCGCGGTTATTTGCTCTCCAGGAATTTGGTAACATTTACACCCGCATCATGAACCCGACGACGGATGTATTTGAAAAGCGGATTGCTGCTTTAGAAGGAGGTGTAGCAGCATTAGCAACCGCTAGTGGTCAAGCGGCGCAATTCTTGGCAATCAGTACCATCGCTCAGACTGGGGATAATATTGTTTCCACTAGTTTTCTGTATGGTGGAACATATAACCAATTTAAAGTTTCTATACCACGTTTAGGTATTAAAGTCAAGTTTGTTGAGGGAAATGACCCAGAAAGTTTTCGTCAAGCGATCGACGATCGCACCAAAGCCCTATACGTTGAAACCATTGGCAATCCTCAATTCAATATTCCCGACTTTGCCGCTTTAGCTCACATTGCCCACGAAAACGGCATTCCTTTAATTGTGGATAATACCTTCGGTGCTGGTGGGTATTTAGCTCGACCAATTGAACATGGTGCAGACATTGTAGTGGAATCTGCAACTAAATGGATTGGTGGACATGGTACTTCCATCGGTGGCGTAATTGTCGATTCTGGCAAATTTGACTGGGGTAACGGCAAATTTCCCCTATTTACTGAGCCAGCACCCGGCTATCATGGGCTAAATTTTCAAGAAGTGTTTGGCCCTAGTGGAACATTTGGCAACATTGCCTTTATTATTCGCGCCAGAGTCGAGGGATTACGGGATTTTGGCCCAGCTTTGAGTCCATTTAACGCCTTTCTGTTACTGCAAGGATTAGAGACTCTCTCGCTACGTGTCGATCGGCATGTAAGTAATGCCCTAGAATTGGCTCAGTGGTTAGAGCAACAAGAGCAAGTATCTTGGGTTAATTATCCCGGACTTCCCAATCACCCCGATTATGAACGAGCGAAGAAATATCTCCGGCATGGGTTTGGGGGAGTTTTAAATTTTGGCATCAAAGGTGGATTGGAGGCAGGTAGAGCTTTTATTAATCATGTGAAACTAGCGAGTCATTTAGCAAATGTTGGTGATGCGAAAACTCTCGTCATTCATCCCGCTTCTACAACCCATCAACAGCTAAGTGATGACGAACAGCTTTCAGCCGGTGTGAAACCCGATTTGGTGCGAGTATCGGTGGGAATTGAACATATCGACGATATCAAAGAAGATTTTGAGCAAGCATTCCAGCAAGTTAAGAGTTAAAAAATGGGGAATGGGGAATGGGGCATTGGGAATGGGGCACAGGGGAAAAACTTACTGCAACTTCTCCCCTACTCAATACTTGTCGGGTTTTGGGGGAAAGGGAAAAAGTTAAAGGGGAGAAAAACCTTATATATCGAGCTTTCCAACCCTTTTCCCCTTACCCTTTTCCCTTTAACCAAGCAGTATTGCTCCCCTGCCCCCACTCCCCACTCCAGATATGATCTACTCAGACTTCATCTCACCGCAAACCCAGTTTTACCAACTGACAATGCCATTTCAACTAGAAGGCGGCGAAACATTAATTGGGGTTCAGGTTGCTTATCGCACTTGGGGACAGTTAAATGCTCAAGGCGATAATGGGGTACTGATTTGTCATGCTTTAACTGGTTCGGCTGATGCTGATGATTGGTGGGAACCTTTATTTGGTTCAGAGAAAGCCTTCAATCCAGAACGCGACTTTATTGTATGCAGCAACATTTTGGGAAGTTGTTACGGCACAACTGGGCCAACTACTATCAGCCCCATAACGGGAAATCCTTATGGTGTATCCTTCCCTAAAATTACAATCCGAGATATGGTTCACCTGCAAGTTGCACTATTAGAATACCTGGGTGTTCAATCTCTGCGGTTAGTAATTGGTGGCTCGCTCGGTGGAATGCAAGCACTGGAGTGGGCGTTGTTATATCCAGAAAAGGTGGAAGCGATCGCACCCATTGCTGTTTCTGGCAGACATTCAGCTTGGTGTATTGGATTGAGTGAAGCCCAAAGACAGGCAATTTATGCCGATCCAAACTGGCAAGGAGGGAACTATACTCTGGAGGCGCCGCCAAACCAAGGACTAGCAGTAGCGCGGATGATGGCGATGGCTACTTACCGTTCTTGGGATAGTTTTACAAGCCGCTTTGGACGCGAGTATGATGCATCTGAACAGTTTACTGTAACCAGTTACTTACAGCATCAGGGTCAAAAGCTAACAGAACGATTTGATGCCAACACTTACATCACTCTCACCCATGCAATGGATCGCCACGATATTGCACGCGATCGCACCAGTCCTGATTTGTCAGATTATGAATCTATTCTGCAAAGCATCCAGCAACCAGCTTTAGTTGTTGCAATTGATTCTGACATCCTCTATCCTCCAGTAGAACAACAAGAATTGGCAAATTTAATCCCTAATGCTCAACTGGCGTGCCTGAATTCAACCCACGGACATGACGCATTTTTAATTGATATGGCTGCATTGAATGAACTGCTGATCTGTTTTCAGCAAAGTTTAGATTTCTCAGCCTCCTAACTCAATAACCTCATTTTGTAGAGTATGTTATCGCGTCAGAGTAACCCACCGTCAAAGATTTTCGGTGAGTTAGGAATAAATTCCATAACGCACCCTACCAAATTAAAGCTTGTGTATATGGAAAAAATTTTTTATAGAGTGGCGACAGTCGCGGGAGTTGAGATTTTGCGACAGCGCCAACTAAAACATAGTGTACCAGATTTGTGGCGAGTATCTGCGGAAAGCTTCCTACCTAATTGTTGAGCGTAGTCGAAACATCTTTGTAAAAATTATTTTAATCAGCCCTAGTCAACAGAAGTGGCAAAATGTGGGTATTAAAATTAAAACAATTATCGGTAAGCGTCACCCAATCTACAGGTTTTTTAGATGATGAAACAGAGACGAGCAAGCATATACAAATGCACTCAGCTACTTTGGAGTGTTTTGTTAGTGTTGGGAATTTGGAATCTACCCCAATCCGCTCTAGCAGATGTCAACCCACAGGAGATAAATGCAATTATTCGCACGCGGGATATTGCCCTGCAAGCCCTAAACACTCGTGATTTTGCCAAAATACAGCCTTACTTGCATCCAAATTTTACAATCACAACAGTTGATAATCAGATTTTTCACAAAGTTCCTGAGTTTGAAAAGTACTGGAATCAGCAGTTTTCCAGTTCCATTAAAGATATCCAAATGCAACTAAAAGGAGATACTATAAGAACATTTCTTACTCCAGAAATAGATATTGCCTCTGGAGAAGCGATCGCATCCTTTTCTTTCAAAGATGGGAAAGCGGCTGATATGGCGTTGCGATGGACAGCAGTGCTGCAAAAACTCCAAGATAAATGGACGATTCAATCGCTACATTTCTCCTCCAATCTGTTGAATAACCCAGTGTTGAATGCTGCCCAACAATTGGGGCGCATTCTAGCAGTTGCAGCAGGTGTAGGCGGTTTCCTTTTGGGAGCAGTGACGATGCTATTATTACGTCGCCGGACTAAGCCACGAACCGAAAGGATATAACAAATAAAGTGGGAAGAAGTATCTATCAGCCTAGTAAAAATATTAGCTTTCATCGCCGTCTCAAAGCAACCATAGTAGTTTTATTAGTTTGGGGTGGTGTGAGTTTGCTGCACTGGCTACCAGAAACACAATGGTTGATGCTGGGATTAACGGCAATCCTGACTGTGCAAACGTTACGGATGCTGTTAGCTAAACCAGCTGCGGCAGTGATGGAGAGTGAAATTTATTTACCGTCAGTCTCGATTTTAGTTCCGGCTAAAAATGAAAGTCCAGTCTTGGCTAATCTAGTTTACAGCTTATGCCAACTGAATTATCCCAGCGATTCGCTAGATATCTGGGTTGTTGATGATGGTAGTACTGACGAAACTCCTCAAGTTTTGAAAGAATTACAAACTCAATTTCCAGCTTTACGAGTTCATCGACGGGAATCAAAAGGTGGTAAATCAGGCGCATTGAATGCAGTGTTTCCCTTTACTCAAGGGGAGATTATCTTAGTCTGTGATGCAGATGCTCAGTTAAGAGCTAATTTTCTCCGGCAAACAGTACCTCTGTTTCAGAAGCAAGCGATCGGTGCAGTGCAAGTGCGAAAAGCAATTTCTAATGCTAATACCAATTTTTTAACCCGTTGTCAGCAGATGGAAATGTGCTGTGATAGCTTTCTACAAACCCATCGCATTGCTATTGGTGGCATGTCTGAACTGCGCGGTAATGGGATGTTAGTTCGTCGGGAATTGTTAGAAAAGTGTCAAGGTTGGAATGAGAACACTGTCACCGATGATTTGGATCTTTGTTTCAAACTTTATTTAGCAGGTACGGAAATTGAGTTTGTTACAGTTGCATCAATTCAGGAAGAAGGTGTAACTACTTGGGAAAAACTTTGGAATCAACGCTGTCGTTGGGCTGAAGGTGGCTATCAGCGTTATCTAGATTATTTTCCGCAAATTTTTACTTTAGGTTGGGCAAAAGAAATTGATTTAATATTATTTTTTATATTGCAATTTCTTCTACCAATTGGACTAATACCTGACTTACTTTGGACAATATTTTATAGCCATCATCCAGTTCTGTTTCCCCTCCAGACACTACTCAGCATCATTCTGACAATTGCTTTTATTGCTGGACTTTACCAATTTCAAAATTTACGAGGATGGTCTTTGGTTTGGGCAACAATTCAAGGGTCATTATACATGGTGCATTGGATTCCTGTGATGATTGTGGCCACTTCAAAGATGTGTGTGCAAAAGGAGCGATCGCGCTGGGTAAAAACTGAACATAGGGGAGGATTTAATTGAAGGAAAAATTATTTAGTAAAACAATGTTGTCTCCCTGAATTTAAGTATTTTTATCTTGTGTATTTTTATCAATTATCAAATCTAATTACAATTTTCATCAAAAAACCTTAACCGAAACGTATTGGATAATTCAGGTTTAATAGGCAATCAAAATGTCACAGCTTCTAGACATAACCAAGGGTGGTTAATTCGTAGAAGCTGTGATTAAACTTGGGTTTTTTTGCAGATGAGATGAAATATTAGCTAATTTAATCCATCAGATGCTGCTGTACTTTGGAAACTAGTTCATTTGTCCAGTAGTTGGCGAGTTCGGCATTGGCTGCTTCCACCATTACTCTGATGACTGGTTCTGTGCCAGAGGCGCGAACCAAAATTCTGCCGGAATCGCCCATTGCAGCTTCAGCAAGAGCGATCGCTTGTTGCACAGGTTGGCAATCTTGCCATCCCAAACGGCGATCGCGATCGACAACGCGCACGTTCCGCAACAATTGTGGATAGGTTTGGAAGCTTCGATCTACTAATTCGCTCAAGGGAACACCCGCCTCTTTCACCAAAGATGCTATGTGTAACGCGGTTAACAAGCCATCTCCTGTGACGGCATAGTGACGGCAAAGAATATGCCCTGATTGTTCGCCACCTAGCATTCCCCCAGTGCGCTGCATTTCTGCTTGTACGTATTGGTCGCCAACTGCGGTACGAATTAAGTTTCCACCAATTTGCTGCCAAGCTTTCTCAAAGCCTAAGTTGGCCATGACTGTAGATACAATCAAGTTGTTTGGCAATTGGTGGTTTTGTTGTAATTGTCGTCCCCACAGGTAGAGAATATAATCGCCGTTAACTTGCCTGCCTGTATTATCTACTGCTAAGACGCGATCGGCATCGCCATCGAAGCCAAAGCCGATGTCGGCGTTGTGTTCTTGTACCGTTGCTGCCAAAATGTCTAGGTGCGTGGAACCGCAGTTAACATTAATGCGATCGCCATCTGCTTCGTTATGCAAGCAGATTACCTCCGCCCCCATTTGTGTAAATACTGATGGTGCTAACCCAACTGCGGCTCCCCACGCCAAGTCTAAAACAATCTTCATTCCCTGAAGATTTAGGGCACCGTTTAAGGGTTTTTTCAACGCCGAGCTATAATCTTCCACTAACTCGAAACGTGAGTAATGCCGTCCGCAATTACTGACTCTAGCGATCGGTGATATCTTGCCACGCAGTCCCGCTTCAATTTCTGTCTGCAATATTTGCGGCAACTTCCCACCATTGGCACCAAAAACCTTAATCCCATTGTCTTCTGGAGGATTATGGCTGGCAGAAATCATCACTCCGCCAATGGCATCAGTGACGCTGGTGAGATAGGCAACGCAAGGAGTCGGACATAATCCCAAATACCAAACCTCTAACCCCGCTGCTGTTAACCCTGCACTCAAAGCCATTGCCAGCATATCGCTGGAGTTTCTAGAGTCCTGTCCGAGAATGACTGGCCCTACTTGAGTAGCATGGTTACGTAAAACAATCCCCGTCCAAAAACCAACTTGCAATGCTAAAGGCGCATTCAGTAATTCTCCGACTCGTCCGCGAATCCCATCTGTGCCAAATAAAGGATTTGCTGGTAATGGGATTAAATTCAGTCCAAAACTGCTCTCAATCCCTTTGCCCAATCCCTCAACTTCAGAAGTAGAACCCCCAGAAATGCCCGATGTCCGAGTTATAGATGAAACCATATTTTTAAACACTCCACACAATCACAATGAAAAATAAATAGCACTTAAGACTTTATTCAGCAATTTTGACATGCTTTTTCTCTTTAGAAATTCATTTTAGAGCGAGCCATCTTTACGTAATAATACTGAATTATTCTTTCTTGGATTGTAAATCTTTGATAAAATCAGTATTGGTTTTTACTTTATTAGTAAAGTTTCCACATCTTAGCTAATTATTCCTTTTATGCCGACAACTTTCGTTTTGATTTTTATCTGTATTAGTTCACACTTTACAATCCTATTACCAAGTAACTATGTAATAAATATTACTTTTTGTATATCACAAAATTTTTCATCCAAGCTGAGAATGAAAGCAAAATTCAGCTAATAACAACAAAAAATCAAAATACTGAAATCTAAAATTCTGTTCTCTTAGCCATGTTGTTGTGTAAAAAACTACAAAATCATCGCAGCTTAAAAAATTTTAATATAAATTCTCATCAAATAGTTTTAAGGTAACGTTTTAATGGCCTTTTTAGCCGTTAGTGAATCAAAACTCCGGCAGTAAACTTTTTAAAGTTGAGAAATTTAGCATGAGCAGCAATTTAGCAACCAAATTACGTGTAGGCACTAAGAAAGCCCACACAATGGCAGAAAATGTAGGTTTTGTCAAGTGCTTTTTAAAAGGAGTAGTGGAAAAAAACTCTTACCGGAAACTTGTTGCTAACTTCTACTTCGTCTACTCAGCGATGGAAGAGGAGATGGAAAAGCACCGCCAGCACCCGATAGTTTCTAAAATTAACTTTCCTCAGCTAAACCGCAAGCATAGCCTAGAACAAGACCTAAGTTATTACTTTGGTGCAAACTGGAGAGAGCAAATCAAACTATCTCCCGCAGGTGAAGCTTATGTACAACGAATCCGAGAAATATCTGCTACAGAACCGGAATTATTAATCGCCCATTCATACACTCGTTACTTGGGTGACTTATCCGGCGGACAAATTCTCAAAAATATTGCTGTAACAGCAATGAATTTGTCTGATGGACAAGGCACAGCCTTTTATGAGTTTCCAGAAATTCCTGATGAGAAGGCATTCAAAGCCAAATATCGGCAAATTTTGGATGAATTACCCCTTGACGAGGCGGCAACCGATCGCATCGTTGATGAAGCTAACGCCGCCTTTGGCACGAACATGAAGCTATTCCAGGAATTGGAAGGTAATTTAATTAAGGCGATCGGTGTGATGCTATATAATAGTCTCACACGGCGTCGTACACGCGGTAGTACTGAACTCGCCACTGCTGAATAACCGTGTTGAGATTGCGGAGTATGGTGTGTGGAGTCATAAATTCAGATAGCCTGATGAAGGATAATTCATAGGTGTTTCTGAGGAAAGAGCGAACAACGCTTAAAATATTTAGGGGCAATAGCCCTGTGACTGCTTTTGATTCGTGAAAGCAAGCATGGGGAAATTGCCCCTCAATTTTGATTTCATGGGGAATTGGGAAGATAAGTATCTCGATTCAGATCCCAACCAAATTTTGAAGTATTTTCTAGTTTAGTGGTTTACACTAGCACATTTATTAAGAAGGGGAAGGGGCAAGGGGAAAGGGCAAGGGGGAAGGGGGAAGGCAAAAAGGTAAAAACCTCGCCCGCAAGTGGCGCGACCTAATTCATCCCTTTTCCCTTTAACCTTTAACCTTTTCCCCTCTTTGTTGTGTATAGTTGCAGATGATACACCAGAAGCATTTATTTATCGCGATATGGAATAGTATCGATGCTTTGTCGAGTTCTGACTCGTGGTTGTTCTGACTGAATTGGGCTGATAAGCAGCAAATATAAAATAATTCAATACTCAGTAAAAGTCGGCAGTATTCCATTTTGGAATACGGAAATGGAATTTAAGTATATCGAGTGACGACATCGAAAAAATTGTCGCGATCGAGTCTGATTCATTAAAAATACGGCAATACGATAGGTTTATGGTATATTACCACCATAAGAAAATTGTCTACTTATAAACCCAGAGTAGTTTCCAGCCGCTCTCAAGCTTTCGATTTTGACTAAAATTTTGCCCGATCGAGTTTTGGCTGATTTGTTAGCGATGACAAATTAGGCTTTGTTACATCACTTGCCAAGTGAGAGAAATAACCAAGCAGTTTCAATTACAAACGCACAATTATGGTAGATATTAAGTTCGCATACTGGATTCCCAACGTTAGCGGGGGGTTAGTTGTTAGTAAAATTCCCCAACGGACAGATTGGACTTACGAATACAATGCTCAACTGGCTCAAACAGCAGAAGAAGTCGGGTTTGAATATGCTCTAGCACAAGCTAGATTTATCGCCAGCTACGGCGCTGAGTACCAGCTAGAGGCATTAACAACCGTGTCAGCGTTGGCTCCAGTCACCAAGAAATTAAAGTTGATTGCCGCAGTTCACCCTGGATTGTGGCATCCGGGAGTAGTTGCCAAAATCGGTGCTAGTATTGATTTTCTCTCTAACGGTCGGTTTGCTCTGAATGTAGTTAGCGGCTGGTTCAAGGGTGAATTCACTATATATGGTGAACATTGGTTAGACCATGACGAACGCTATCGTCGTTCAGAAGAATTTATCCGCGTTCTCAAAGGTTTGTGGACTGAGGATGAGTTTCACTTTAAGGGCGACTTTTACCGGATTAATGGCGGTTGGGTGAAGCCTAGACCAATTAATCAGAATCCACACCCGGAGATATTCCAAGGTGGTAACTCTAAGGCGGCGCGACGTATGGCTGGCCGGGTTTCTGATTGGTATTTCATGAATGGTAACACCATAGAAGGTGTGAAAGAGCAGATTGAAGAAGTGTCTGCATTAGCGAGTCTTGAAGGACGCAAAATTAAGTTTGGCCTGAATTCCTTTATCATCGTGCGAGATACGGAAGCAGAAGCTCATGAAGTATTGCGCGATATTATTGCCCAAGCCGATGTAGAGGCGGTGAAAGGATTTGGCGAAGCCGTGAAACAGGCGGGATCTTCGACTCGTGAAGGTCAGGGAATGTGGGCTAATTCCAATTTTGAAGACTTAGTGCAGTATAACGATGGCTTCCGATCGGGCTTGATTGGCACACATGAACAAGTAGCTGAAAAGATTCGCCAGTTTTATGAAGCGGGAGTCGATTTAATTTTGGGCGGCTTCTTACACTACACAGATGATCTTCCAGCATTTGGTAAGACAGTAATACCAATTGTGCAGGAACTGGAAGGTAATCGTCGTTCAGCTGATGAGTTAATTGCGGTGTAGCTGGTTCGTTTTTCTGTTGTTAGTTATTTAATCACAATCAAGAAGGAATTATGTTATGACATCAGTAATTAATACTGAACAGAAAGCGCATATTATTCGGGATGACAAAGAAGCGATCGCGATCGCTCACGAACTAGCAGCTGAGTTTGCCAAGGGAGACTCAGAACGCGACCAAAATCGGCGTTTGCCTGCTGAGGAAGTAGAAAAGTTCTCCCAGAGTGGATTGTGGGGAATTACAGTCCCGAAAGAGTATGGCGGTGCTTTTGTATCCAATGTCACCTTAGCAGAAGTAGTTAAAATCATCTCCGAAGCCGACTCTAGCCTCGGCCAAATTCCCCAAAACCACCTCTATATGGTGGAAGCAGTTCGCTTGGATGGCACAGATGAACAGAAAAAGTTCTTCTTTGATTTGGTTCTACAAGGTAAACGGTTCGGTAACGCCTTCTCGGAAATTGGCACTAAATCTGTCACTGATGTCCAAACAAAATTAACACCAGATGGATCTGACTTTGTACTCAATGGACGCAAATACTACTCTGCTGGGGCATTACTAGCACATTGGGTTCCTGTCATTGCCAGTAATCCAGATGGTAAGACAGTGGTGGCATTTGTCGAAAGAGATGCTCCAGGATTGACGCTACTTGATGACTGGACGAGCTTCGGACAGCGTACCACTGCTAGCGGCACTACTATTATTGAAAATGTGAAAGTTAAGGCAGAATATGTAATTCCGCACTACTTAGCCTTTGAAAGAGCTACTCCAATGGGTGCGATCGCCCAAATCATCCAAGCCGCCGTAGACGTGGGAATAGCTAAAGCCGCAGTCCGTGACACCATCTACTTTGTCCGCAACCATACTCGCCCTTGGGTTGACAGCAATTTAGAAAAAGGATATGAAGATCCGCTAACGCTCTATAACTTAGGCAATGTGCAAATTCAAGTTCACGCTGCGGAAGCATTGCTGCGACGTGCGGGTGAGTTTATCGATATTGCTAACGAGTCAGGTTTAGAAGAACCCAAGGTAGTTGAAGCATCGATCGCTGTTGCAGAAGCCAAAGCATTGGCGACGGAAGCAGCATTACTAGCTACCAACAAGTTATTTGAACTAGCAGGTACTAAATCCACATTGGAGCAATTCAACTATAATCGTCACTGGCGAAATGCCCGCGCTCACACACTCCACGATCCCGTCCGTTGGAAATACTACGCTGTTGGTAACTACTTTCTCAATGGTGTCTATCCTCCACGCCATCCTTGGCTATAATTGCCGTATTTTCTTATTGGGGTGAAGCATTCAGAGGTAATATTTACCTAAATGCTTTGCCCTTGATAAATCCAACATTACTCAAGTCGATAATATGAGCGTCTTAGAATAAGGTTGGTAGGAGAAGTTGCAAAGTATGCCATTAATCGAAACTAAAGAATCTCAAAATTATCTTGATTTAGCTAAGTCTTTGGCAGGGGAATTTGCCCAGACTGCTGTAGAGAGGGATGTACAAGGGGGAACACCAAAGCACGAACGCGATCGCTTGCGTAAAAGTAACTTGCTAAAACTAATCGTACCCACCGAATACGGTGGTTTAGGGCAAAACTGGATTACCATTCTGCAAATTACCCGCGAGTTTGCCAAGGTTGATAGTTCAATTGCTCACGTTCTTTCTTACCACCACTTAGGTGTAGTAATTCCGCATATCTTTGGTTCGGCAGAGCAAAAACAGCGATATTACTCAGCAACTATTCAAAATAATTGGTTTTGGTGCAATGCTCTCAACCCTTTAGATAAAAGAGCTACTCTGACACCGGAAAATGATTATTTCCGTCTCAACGGCATTAAAAGCTTTTGCTCTGGCTCTCAAGACTCGGATATATTGCCGATCGGTGCCATTCATCAAGAAACTGGCGAATTGAATATTTTGGTAATTCCTACCCAACGACAAGGCGTTACTGTTCATGATGATTGGGATAATATCGGGCAACGTCAAACAGATAGTGGTAGTGTTACTTTTGAGAATGTGTTGGTGTACCCTAACGAAATTCTTGGTAGTAGAGATAAACTCAGTCAACCCTTCAACACTATTCGCGCCTGCTTAACTCAATTAAATCTTGCTAATATCTACTTGGGAATTGCCCAAGGAGCATTTGAAGCTGCTAAAACATATACTGCAACTAATACAAAACCTTGGCTGACATCAGGTGTAGAAAGTGCAACCCAAGATCCTTACATCCTCCAGCACTATGGCAAAATCTGGGTTGAACTTCAAGCAGCTAAGAGCTTGACTGAGCAGGCAGGAGAATTACTACAAGCGGCTTGGGAAAAAGAATGGTCGCTCACCGCCGAACAACGTGGGGAATGTGCGCTTTGCGTTGCTACTGCCAAAGTTGCAGCGACTAGGGTCGGTTTAGACATTACTAACCGTATTTTTGAAGTTATGGGCGCACGTGCTACTGCGGCAAAGTATGGCTTCGATCGCTATTGGCGTAATCTCCGCACGTTCACTCTCCACGATCCGGTAGATTACAAAATTCAAGAAATCGGAAATTGGGCGTTAAACGATCAACTGCCAAAACCTAACTTTTATTCATAGATATATCGCAATGTTTTTACCACCTTTTGGCAAATTCCCAGAGCTTCATCTAGATTCTCTTGTTGAGCAAGTGCTTCACTTAATTTACTGTAAGAATAATCCGTAAGTTCTTTGGTAAAAGCTTGACGGTAAAGAGCGATCGCTGCTGCCAATGTCGCGCAATCAAGGTGCGAGGTCGTCCCTGCGATCGCTCTACTGATTATGGATCGTGCCGAGCTTACAGTTTAAAGATTTGCTAATCTTCGTTAGGAAGCATATAGCAGGTAACTGAACCTTTATGCTCAATAGTCACAGCGTACTGTGAGAGAAGTTCCTCTGACCACATCGGCTCGGACGCACGCTGAACTCCAGGCTCATCACCAACCCAAGGAGGAGCCGCAGTATAGAAGTCTTTGCCGTTAAGTTGTCTAGAAAGCCACTCTATACCTTCATAGTTACAACGACCCGCTCCAATAAACTCACCTTGTCTATCGAAAAGTTCTATAAACCGACCGCTATTGTCCCATCCATCATCAACATATCCCTCTATCAAAAGAGCAAATGAATCTGAAGATTCAACAGGAATTTTTACCAAGTACAGATTGTTAAGGTTGTATTGAGAGTACCAAAGGTGGCGATTATAACTTTTAGCTACAGACTGAGGAATATCTTGCTCAATTCTTTCGATCTCTACACAATTGAAAGTAGTATCAGTAGATAGCGTTAATAGTTGAACACTTGCAATTCGACACTCAGGAAAGAAATTACAGAACGAGTCTGATAAATAGTAAAGTTTGTTAAGTTCTGTTGAATAAAATTGTCTAACTACAGACTTTCGGATAGCTAAATTCATACACTTTACACTCTTGCGTACTATCAGCTTAAGCTTGGCGATAAGCAGCGATCGTCTCTGCAATTTTGCCTTGGTTAGATAGGATATCTGCCAGTTTGGCGTAAGCGGAGCTGTTTTTGGCATCCCGTTCAATCAAACTCCGCCAAATATTAGCGGCTTCTTCATAATTTTTCACTTCTTCGGCAGATGTTGCTTTTTGTTCCAACTCCTCTACCGTTTGTGCCAGACTGATTTGAGGAATTAAGGCC
The DNA here is from genome assembly GCF_036917375.1 of Nostoc sp. Taxonomy (GTDB): domain Bacteria; phylum Cyanobacteriota; class Cyanobacteriia; order Cyanobacteriales; family Nostocaceae; genus Nostoc. Next base: position 56,148 of record NZ_JBALDN010000077.1, on the reverse strand, counting down.
AAACCTAAACTCAACAATAACGGCAATATTTTCAGGTTTACCATAGACTTTCAGCTTAAAATAACTAAGTCAATCTTCAAACCAAGCTTAATCTCAGTATTTAAGTTTGTAACCCGTAAAACTTACCATACTGGGTAAATCAGGCAAAAATATGGCTACGAAAATTCCTGTCACAGTAATTACAGGCTTCTTAGGTAGTGGAAAAACCAGCCTAATTCGCCACCTGCTACAAAACAACGAAGGACGGCGTATTGCCGTTTTAGTCAATGAATTTGGCGAACTCGGTATTGATGGTGAATTATTAAAATCTTGTCAAATTTGCCCCGAAGATGGTGAGGGTGACACTAATATCTTTGAATTAACCAATGGCTGCTTATGCTGCACCGTGCAGGAAGAGTTTTACCCGACGATGCAAGAGTTAATCAAGCGGCGAGATAGCATCGACTGCATTTTGATTGAAACCTCTGGTTTAGCCTTACCAAAACCACTAGTGAAGGCTTTTCGTTGGCAAGAAATTCGCAATGCCGCCACTGTGGATGCAGTGATTACCGTGGTAGATTGTGCGGCGGTAGCAGCCGGGACATTTGCTAGCGATCCAGATGCGATCGCAGCCCAGCGACAAGCAGATGATAATCTAGAACACGAAACACCCTTGCAAGAACTGTTTGAAGACCAACTTGCTTGTGCAGACTTGGTGGTGTTGAATAAAATTGACTTGGTAGATGCCGAGACAAAAGCCAGAGTTGAGGAATTGATTAAGCAAGAGTTGCCCAGAGTGGTGAAAATTGTTGAGAGCGACCGTTCTCAACTAGACGCATCTATATTATTAGGATTCCAAGCCGCAGTTGAAGACAATTTAGATTCTCGTCCTAGTCATCACGATACTGAAGAAGACCACAATCACGACGAAGAAATTACTTCCGCTAATTTAATTTTGGATCGTACCTTTGACCCCGAAAAGCTGCAACAACAGTTGCAAACATTGGTACAACAACAAGAAATTTACCGGATTAAAGGCTTTGTCGCAGTGCCAAATAAATCCATGCGCTTAGTGATGCAAGGCGTGGGAACTCGATTTGATAAATTTTACGATCGCCCCTGGAAACCAGAAGAAGCTAGGCAAACGCGCTTAGTTTTCATCGGACGTGATTTGAATTCTTCTGAAATCGAATCACAACTTGTAGCTTTATAAGTATATCCAGATCCCCGACTTCTTAAAGAAGTCGGGGATCTTTCTCCTGAGAGTTACTAGTTATGAATAATTAGTTAATTCAAAACAAAAATTCTTCACTTTAGAGAAACATGACAATATCTCAACTATTTAACGTTGCTAACATTTTCGTATTGCCATTTTGGACGTTGATGATTTTATTGCCTAACTGGAAAGTCACACGGTGGATAATGTCATCATATCTACCCTTTGTACTGTTAGCAGGAACATATTTATATTTATTTATCAACAGCATTACTCCAGAAAATGCTCAAGCTTTGTCGAATCCTCAATTAGCTGATATTGCGCGATTTTTTGCAGACGAAACAGCTGCGGCAACAGGTTGGATTCATTTTTTAGTGATGGATTTATTTGTCGGCCGCTGGATTTATTGGGAAGGACAGAAAACAGGGGTTTGGACATTCCACTCTCTGGCTTTATCTTTGTTCGCTGGGCCTTTAGGATTACTCTCTCACATTTTAACTGACTGGATTACTAAGACATTTTTCCCGAAGTTTCAACAGAATGAAGGAGTGACGGTAGGAGAAAAAGCTGCCTCATAATTTTACAGATAATAGGGTAGCACAGAGGTGCTACCCTATTATTTAGTAATTACCCGATTTTCAAATCATTAACTGTTGTCGTGTCTATAGTCAGCATCTAACCAACAGCGTGGTAAAACTTCACCTGAAGGAAAAACGAGATTTTGTTTTTTAAAAGTTTCAGGTTGCTGTTCTTCTTGACCTTCTTGGTCTTTTGCCTGAACAACATCAGTATTCGGATCGATTAATTCCTGAATTTCAACAATTTTCACCAATTCGCCACTATCTTTGACTTGTAAAAGCATAGAAATTGCCTCAATGAGTTTGCATGGAAGTTCAAAGCGAGTTTCAAGATAAACTCGCTCAAATATCAACAGATTTTGAACGCGGAGATTCCTTAATTGTTAAAGGAAATTTTTATCAGATATCTACACATGAATTACACGAGATTGATCTATGTGTATCTGTAAAGTTCATTTTTATAAGATAAACGCAGCAAACAAATACCTAATTCAGAAGCTAAAATTGAATCAGGGAATGCTGATTAATAAAATTGTCCAACTAAGATAATCTTGGTTTTAGCGATTAGAAATCACGTTGAAATTTTTCCAAAATATCTACTAAAGTCACCTGACATTGCAGGGGTAGTAAATCGATTAAAGGAACTTCACGTTTCCCGCCGCCAATTTTTATTGGAATCGATCCTAAGACTTGTAAAACTCGGTCTTCATTTACAGCGTTGGAAGTAATTAAGGGATACAGTTGCTCGGCAACAACTGTATGCAGTTTGGCATTAGATAAATAAAGATGCCATTTGGCAACGTCTATGTAGACATTTTCGCCAATTTCAGCTGCTAGGGCTTCTAGTAGTTCTGTGGTGTTAGTCTTAGCCATAAAAATAACCCTACATAAAGAAAAAGTGCGAAATCTCAGGCTTTTTTACATTATGGCTCAATTAACAGCCTAATCCTACTACCAGAGGTTACAATCGCCCCAGCATGAGTAATCCATCTTCAGGTGGATTTTGGTGGAGTTCCGGTGTAGTTAGCGATCGCACTAATATAAATCAGATGCACTAATACTATTCCTGTCCAACTTGCAGTAAATAACGGCAGCCAGTCCCAGCTAGTGCTTTTCAGGATGTGGAAAAACCACAACCCGGAATTAATACAAGCAGCGATCGCCACATGGATGGCAAAATTCATCCGGTCATCTATCTTGCGGTAATCTGGGTCTTTGCGATCGGGTTTGCGAGGCCAACGAGGAGGCATAAATATTTGTTACAGATTTAAATACACCCTACTCATTCTAAGGTTTTTGGTGCAGTCGTTGCTATTAGACTTCTAGAAGCAGTCATAATTGAATTGGAAGTCAAGAGCCGCTGGGTTAAATCCGATGACAATCTTTGAGCAAATAGACCCCGATCTCCTCTATCCAGATAGCGACGGCAAACCAATGGCAGACAATACAGAGCAATATCGTTGGATTGTCCTGATTAAGGAGAATTTAGAGATTCTGTTTGCTAATAATGACAATGTTTTGATTGCAGGAGATTTGCTCTGGTATCCCGTCCGTTCTCGGCTGATTACACCGACTGCACCTGATGTGATGGTTGTCTTCGGTAGACCAAAGGGTAAACGTCGTTCCTATCGTCAGTGGCAAGAAGACAATATCCCGCCGCAAGTAGTCTTTGAGATTCTTTCTTATAGTAATGATACCAAGGAGATGGAGCGTAAGCTGGAGTTTTACGATACCTATGGTGTTGAAGAATACTATTTATACGACCCTGAAAGTTTTCAACTAGATGGCTGGTTGCGGCAAAACAACCATTTGAATAAGCTATGGCAAATGGATGGTTGGATCAGTCCCCGCTTAGGAATTAGATTTCAAACAGGACAAGGGGAGTTAGTAATTTACCGTCCAGATGGACAGAGATTTTTGAATTCCCTAGAACTCAATCAACGGGCTGAACAGGCTGAGTTATTGGTAGAACAAGAACGTCAACGCGCTGAACAAGAACGCCAACGCGCTGAACAGTTAGCAGCATATTTGCGTAATCTCGGCATCGATCCTGATAATCTTCCGTAATTGGGGAGCAGGGGAGCAGGGGAGCAAGAAAGAAGTTGCAGTCAGTTCCCCCCTCTGCCCCTCCGCACCTCTGCCCCTCTGCACCTCTGCCCCTCTGCCCCTCTGCCCCTTGTGCCCAATGCCCAATCCCCAATCCCCAATGCCCAATAACTAGCTTATTACTCTACCGACGAATAATCTCCTGATTTCCCGCCACTCTTACTTATTAAACGAATCGATTCAATTTGAATCGACTTTTCTAAAGCTTTTGCCATATCGTATAAAGTCAGAGCAGCGACAGAAACGGCAGTTAAGGCTTCCATCTCTACACCGGTTTCAGCTTTGGTTTTGACTGTGGCTTGAATTTGATAACCCGGTAGTTCGGGATCGGGTATGATTTCGACTGCGATTTTTTGCAAAGGCAACGGATGACACAGAGGAATTAAACTGGCTGTTTGCTTGGCTGCCATAATCCCAGCCAATCTTGCAGTCGCCAACACATCGCCTTTTGGGACATTTCCGGCTTGAATGGCAGCGAAGGTGGCTGGCAGCATTCGCACTTTAGCAGCTGCTACTGCTTGGCGAATGGTGGGTGCTTTATCAGACACATCCACCATCTGTGCCTGTCCTTGGGGATCTAGATGAGTTAAGTTGGCAAAATTAGCTGGAAAATTATCTTGCGCCATTTGGTTAGAACGTGTTAATATAGATTGTCGGTGAGGGCGTGTAGCTCAGTGGACTAGAGCACGTGGCTACGGACCACGGTGTCGGGGGTTCGAATCCCTCCTCGCCCGTTTTTAATAAGAGTTGAAAGTTAGGAGTGATGAGTTAAATTTCATCACTCCTAACTTTTAAGTTTTTCAAGGCGTAGGCATCTGGAGCTAGACCTAGTGCAAAGCGCAGTGAGTTGGATAAGTTTTTACTCGAACGGGTGAGAAAGAGGATAAGTGCTAGAGAAGTCATCGCAGCACCGTAGCCAAACATATCGCGGTAGCCTACAAGTTCTGCAATGATACCCAAAAGAGGAGCAGCGATCGCAACTCCCAAATCGAGTCCAGCTATGCAGATAGCAAAAATTTTCCCCCTTTCTTGTGGCAGTGAACGGTCTGCCATGATGGTAATCATCATCGAGAACAGTGTACCACCACCAGCACCTTCAGCGATCGCAGCCAGTAAGAAAACGATCGCGCTGTCAGCTTGCCACAGCAGTATTAACGCCAAAACGTAGCAAAAAATCCCAAAGGTAATAAACAAACCCCGCCCGAAGCGATCGCTTGCCTTACCAGCAAACACCCTGATACTAAAACTAGAAATCGCCGCAGCTGTAAAAAATAGTCCGCCATTGAAGTCCACCTGAGTGGATTTGAGGAACAATGACACAAAGGTATGTACAGCACCAAGGGACAAACCAACCAGCAACATAACTATAGTTGGAACTCTCACCCGTGGACTGACCAAAATTTGCCAAAATTTCCGATCTTCTCCCTCTGTCTGCTCCTGCGTTTGCACTGGCGGATTCGTAACTTGTAAAATCCCCAAGAGGGCGACAAAAGCCAATTCGGCGGATAACAGAAATAATATTCCGTAACCACTTGTAGCTTCTAAATACCCACCCAAGGCAGGGCCAATTGCTAAACCAATGGGAGTTGCTAGGGTCATGTAACCAATGATTTCACCACGAGTTTCAGCTGGAGCGAAATCTGCGCTTAAGGCACTATAGCCAGTGGTAAAAGCGGCAACACTAACGCCGTGAAAAATCCGTACCAAGATCAACAGCCCAATCGATTGGGTTGCCATGTAACCAAAGGGTGCGATCGCAGCTACGATCGTACCAATCAACAAGACAATTTTGCGATCGCGTTCATCGGCTAATCGTCCCAGCATTGGGCGAGATAGCAATAACCCAATGGCAAAACTACCCATAACAAGGCCAATTTCTTGCTTGCTTGCGCCCACATCATTGATGTAAAGCGGTAGAGTTGGCAAGAGCGAAGACAGGCTCGACCAGAATAATAAACCTGCCGTAAATAAAATCAGCAGGTTGCGCCGCAGTTCGGCGTCAAAGGTATTAAATGCTTTCAAGGTAGATGCAATTTAACTAGTTTTTTGTCCTTTGTCCTTTGTCATTTGTCTTTTGTCTAGAGTCAACCAATATTTACTCTTAATTATTTACTAATGACCAATACTTCGACTACGCTCAGTACAAGTGACCAATGACTAATGACCAATGACTACTATTGTTACGTTACTTAACATTTTTTGCTACCACCTCTCGCACGCGATAGATAGGCCGCCCTTGGGATTCATGGTATGTACGCATGAGCAATTCTGCCAAAAGACCAAAGCAAAACAACTGCACTCCGGTTACTAGCAGGAGAACTGCCAAAATCAGCAGAGGGCGATTGCCAATCATCTCACCTAAAGCCAATTTGACGAAAGTCAAGTAAATTCCGATCGCAGTTCCCGAAAACATGGAAATCAAGCCCAACAGCCCAAAAACGTGCATCGGACGGGTGAGGAATCTTTTCATAAACAGAATGGTTAACAAATCCATCAATACCCGGAATGTCCGCCAAATTCCATATTTACTACGACCAAAGCGGCGGGCATGATGACGTACAGGTACTTCAGTAATTCTAGCCCCTTCGATGTACGCCAAAGCAGGTAAAAATCGATGTAATTCTCCGTAGAGGTTCATATCTGCTAGCAGTTCTGAACGATAGGCTTTCAGCGAACAACCATAGTCATGAATATTCACGCTAGTGGTGCGACGAATTAGCCAATTGGCAATTTTGGAAGGAAGTAATCGATTTACAGCCCCATCTTGGCGTTTTTGTCGCCAACCACTCACCAAATCGTAACCTTCATCCAGCTTTGCTAATAGCATGGGGATATCAGCCGGATCGTTTTGGAGATCGGCATCTAAAGTAACGATCGCTTTACCGACTGCGTAATAAAATCCAGCAGCCATCGCCGCAGTTTGTCCGTAGTTGCGACGCAAAATCACCGCTTTTAAATCAGTGCGGATTTGCGCCTGTTCTTTGAGAAAATCCCCAGAACCATCTGTAGAACCATCATCTACACAAATGATTTCATAATTTACCTGACTAGAAGATAAAGTAGAGGCGATCGCTTCTAGTAAAAGCGGCAAACTCTCCACCTCGTCATGTATTGGTACTACCACCGAAACATCTGGGACAATTGCTGAAATCGCCCCATTTTCCTCACTACTCCTTTCGGAAACCAACCCACTCCTCATAAGCCTCAGCATCCTCAGCGTCTCTGTGGTTCGTAACTCTTAAAAACTCTACCAGCACCTCGCAGCTGCTGATAGTACGACTGACTAACCGCATCTCCCTGTTCCGAGAGAATATCAATTCCGATCCCATTTCGCCCCTGCTCTTTCCCAGAACTATGGATATAATAACCATCCGCCAAATAAAGCCCGACATGGGTGGCTTTTTGGCTAGTTCCAAAAAATACCAGATCCCCGGCTGCTAATTCTGCAATCGTAACTGGTTGAGTGAATCCTTCCTGTTGATAGGCATCTCTAGGTAGCCAAATACCCACCGAAGCAAACGCCGCTTGCATCAACCCAGAACAGTCATAATTTGGCCCAACCGTACCACCCCAAAGGTAATAATTTGATTGTTGCATCGCTTTTTGGGTAAAGGCGATAATCTCTGCTAGAAGTTTTTTAATCTCCGATTCAGAAAATGTTGCAGCCTGATAAGGTACAGTAGCAGATTGTAATGAATCAAAATCTGAAACAGATAGCCATCCCGGATAGTCATCTTCACATAAATACACCTCAACCGCCGAATTTTGATGATTTGATGTTACCCATAAATGTCGCCCAGATGCGGCTTGAGTTGCTAAACGCGTACATTCAGGAGAATCATATAAATTCAAGTCAGCTAAACACTGATACTCCCCTGATTGTGGATTTTGGACTTCGGCTTCGCTCAGTCGAATCATTTTGGATTTTAGATTAAAGGACATTATCAGAGAATGATTTTTTTTAATAAAGACGAACAACTCGAAAATCTTGGTAATGGCATTTTAGATGCAACTTGGGCAGCATTTCCGACCTTAGCACGTAACCAAATTGCCTTGACTTGGGTTGTTTACGATCCACCAGTGCGAGTAAATACTGGTGGGGCGCTGACTCCCAACGCTTTTTGGGATCACCCAGTTCGTGGTTTCACTTATCGCGGTGTTGAGCGAATTTATCCTGCCAGTGTAGTCAAGCTATTTTACCTGGTGGCGGTAAATGAATGGCTAGAAAAAGGCATGAGTCAAACCTCCAAGGAGTTGGAGCGAGCTTTGCGGGATATGATTGTCGATTCTAGTAACGATGCTACCAGCTTGGTTGTGGATATTTTGAGTGGCACTACATCAGGGCCAGAATTACCAATTGGGCCCTTTGAAACCTGGAAATATCAGCGTAATATTGTTAACCGCTATTACCAATCTTTGGCTTGGGAAGAATTGGAGACTATTAACGTCTGTCAAAAAACTTGGGGTGATGGCCCTTATGGACGGGAACGGGCGTTTGTAGGGGAGTTACTAGAAAATCGCAATATGTTGACCACAAATGCGATCGCTAGGCTACTGCATAGTATTGTAGGTGGAGTTGCGGTTTCAAGCGCGCGATCGCAAGCCATGATGGCTTTACTGAAACGTCCTCTCAACGATTTGCCCACTGACACCGAAGAAAATCAGGTGACAGGTTTCTTAGGTGGTGGACTGCCTGAAAATGCTCAAATTTGGTCAAAGGCTGGTTGGACAAGTCAAGTTCGCCATGATGCTGCGTATATTGAGTTACCAGAACAGCGCCCTTACCTCTTAGTGGTATTTACTGAAGGGAAAGCCCAGGCTAAGAGTCGGGATATTTTGCCTTTTGTTTCTGGGCGAGTTGCCGATGCGATCGCTAGTCTATGATTTACTCTTCTTATCTACGAGACACTGCGCGATCGCTTAGTGTCTCGTTGGCGCAGCCTCTCATAGAGAAGAGAAGGAAAGGAGATATGTTAAACAGTTAACGGCGTTGCATAAATGCGGGATGAATCACGCAAACACTGGTATTACTCTATACTTTAAACAATAAAGTAACAATCGAATTGAATGTTTAAGCATATCCACGGATCTCAATAGCTCGAAATCCCATGCCATTAACGTATGACCTTAAACATTCTTGCTTGATTTCATCTGAGTACCCTTTTGGTGGACTGTAAACATCGATAAATTGACGACCACAATTGACACAAATGTGATGCAAGTTTACCTCTTTGTTTACCATTTTTTCTAATTTCAGTAGAGTCGCAGTATGGACATTGCACAATAGATGGCCTCAATTCATCCCTCTCCTAAGAAACAAGGCAGGAGGCAGTGTTTCGACTACGCAGCAGTTGAGCGTAGTCGAAACTCAACAACCAGGCAGAAGGGAAGAGGATTAAACTTGTTTCTTCCATCCAGAACGGAAACTAGCGCGTCTGTAAACAGCTATAAATATGCAACGCCAGAACAGATAAGAGAGGCAGCCGCAGGTTGCTATTAACTGTGAGGATAACTATAGATTATTTGTATGCAATTAGTTACTTGCAATGTGTTTAACTGAACGTTTCTTAAAACCTATTTCTTGTGATTAAGATCGCACCATTTATCAGTTCAAGAAGCTATTATCAGGTTACTATATGGCAAATATCTATTAGCAAAAATAACTTTAGCTTTCCCATTCTGCTGTATAAACTAATACGCAAAATTTATTAATACTAAAGTTAATAGTTTTTAATTTTACTCAGCTTTAACTGTCAAATTAGCGATCGCACCTCAATTAAAATAAAACTATGAAAATCCCTGAATTGTTACTTGATTCCATACTCCCCTGCACAACAATACCCTGCACCAACGAATTGACACGACTCAAAGCAGTGTATCAGTTTCAGGGTTTGGATGCTGTACCCAATCGGGCATTAGATGACTTGACAGCACTGGCAGCCGATCTGTGCGAAACTCCAATGGCACTGGTAAGTTTTATCGGAGCCGATCGCCAGTTGGTTAAGTCTAAGGTGGGAATCACATTAACAGAAATTCGCCGAGACCTCTCATTTTGTAACTATACCATTCGCCAGTCAGATGTCTTTGTAATTCCAGATACCCTGGCCGATCCCCGCTTTGCCACTAATCCCTTCGTTATAAATGCTCCCAATATCCGGTTTTATGCCGGAGTCCCCCTAGTAATAACTGGCGGTTGTGTCTTGGGTACACTCTGCGTCATGGACATTGAACCGCGCGATCTGAGCCAGAAACAACGGAAAGGATTGCAGACACTCAGCCACCAAGTAATAGCGCAATTGGAGCTAAAGCGCAACACCACAAAGCTACGTCAAACGATCCCAGAAATCAAACACCTAAAACAGCAATTGATTACTCAGGAATTAGTTGGTCAACAAGATTCAATTCTGTTTAATCTGGCAAATCAAATCCGTAATTCTCTGGATCTGGACACGATTTTACAAACGGCAGTGAATGAGATTCATAGTCTGTTACAAGCCGATCGCTGTGACTTTGTGTGGTGTCTGCCTAACAAAGATCGGTTTAACTTTATGGTGACTCACGAAGCGACTAACCCAGAGATTCAGATGGCGTTGGGGGAACTTTCCCTTGGGCCAGGCTCCGTTCTGGCAGAAACTATCTTAAATCTAGATATGCTAAGAATTGAGGATGTTTCTACTACCTCAGAGGCACTCACCCCGGAGGATCGCGCCCTGCTGCATCAACTGGCAGTAACTTCTGTGCTGTTGCTGCCACTGAGAACCCATTCTGGTCAATTGGGTGCTATTATTTGCCATCACTGTCGCGGTTCGCGCCAATGGACTGATAGCGAAGTCCGGTTACTCAAAGCTGTCACCGATCAAGTAGCGATCGCTCTCGATCAGGCAGAACTACTTGCCCAAACACGAGCAACCGCCTTTGCCGCTCAAACTCAAGCCACCTATCTAGGGAATGCACTGAGCCAGTTACAGCAAACCCAAATGCAACTGGTACAGCAAGAGAAGATGTCGAGCCTGGGACAATTGGTGGCCGGAGTTGCCCACGAAATCAACAACCCAGTCAACTTTATTAACGGTAATATTACTTATGCAACCAACTATGTTCGGGATTTGCTGGAATTATTGCATCTTTATCAAGCAACCTATCCCAATGGAACTGATGCTATTCAGGAAAAGATAGAGTCCATCGATCTTGATTTCTTGATGCAAGATTTGCCTAATCTATTGTCGTCGATGCAAATGGGTGGAGAACGAATTCGGCAAATTGTCCTATCTCTGCGGAACTTCTCGCGCCTAGATGAAGCCGAGATGAAACCTGTGGATATCCATGAAGGGATTGACAACACGTTGTTAATTTTGAAAAGTCGGTTGAAATTAACTAGTGCCAAGTTTGAGATTCAGGTGATTAAAGCATACGATAATTTACCGCCCGTTGATTGTTATGCGGGGCAATTGAATCAAGTATTTATGAATCTTTTGGGTAACGCGATCGATGCCTTAGATGAAACGCCTAATCCGATCGTTACCATTCAAACAGAACTCATTAGTAGAGAGAAATCGGGTAGTTCCGATCTATCCCAATTCTCCCACGCAGATAGTGTAGCGATTCGGATTCGAGATAACGGTTCTGGCATGACAGAAACAACCCAGCAAAAACTATTCAATCCATTCTTCACCACCAAACCCATCGGCAAGGGAACCGGGCTAGGACTGTCCATCAGCTATCAAATTGTGGTTGAAAAACATGGCGGCATTTTAAAATGCTCCTCAGAACTTGGGAAAGGCAGCGAGTTTTTGATTCAAATTCCGGTTGAGCCTCTGGTTAAAAGTACTTGAAATGTGTATAAAATTATCAAAATATCAATTGTTCAAGTCTGACTTTGGGAATGCTATGCTAAACGCCAACGATGATTGACTCATCGACTTGTAAAGTATGTCAAATGGTACGACAAGCTCACCGATTGTTCTCGCGCTTGATGATAGCCCTGTGATTCATCAAATGATTAAACGAGCGTTAGAACCGGGCTATCAAGTAATAACAGCCGCTAACGCGGTTGATGCCCTGTCGATCATTTATCATCAACCGATTTCAGTCTTGCTATTGGATGTGCAGATGCCGGATGTAAATGGGTTGGAGTTTTGCCGCACGGTGCGGAGCCTGCCCCAGTTTCAGCATTTGCCCGTGATTATGGTGACTTCTCAAGATTCCCCCTTCGATCGGGTGAAGGGTCATCTGGCGGGTGCAACAGAATATCTGATCAAACCTTTTGATGCTGAACAATTGCGCGAAGCTGTAAGAAAATTTATTGGCTCCTGATCTGCTTGTTCATCAGACTTGGGCGTGAGCCTCACCCCACAATAGTTATATAAATCTTAGATATGCAAATTAGATGTGGTTTCAATACTTGTCGGTTAAGGGGCAAAGGGAAAGGGAGAAAGGGAAATTAAAAACCCTTAACCCTTACCCTTTAACCTTTTCCCAAAACCAAAGTTTGGGTTCAAAATGCAAAACCCGAGTACTATTGGATGTGGTTTAGCTTAACAGTGTGCGATGGGTAAAACATTAGCACAGAATGAGGATTTGCTAAGATTGGCACAGCCAGTTTTCTATCCTGACAGCCTTGCGGCGGCGATCGCGGAGATTTCTAGCCATGACTCAAACTGCACCCAACGTCCCCAAGTTGATGACAATGGAGGAATACCTTGCCTATGACGACGGTACTGACACGCGCTATGAGCTTGTGGATGGAGAGTTAGTAGAAGTGCCGACTGAATCCCCAGAAAACTGCAAGCTTGCCAAACTCCTCATGTTGGAATTAGCAAAATACATTTCGATTGTGTTGATCAACCTCAAAGATATGGAAATTGTGGTGAGTGGCAAACGAGCAAAGGTGCGCTTACCCGATCTGACCATACTGAGTGAAGAAGGATACGCATCGCTGGCAGGACAACGCAGCAACACAATTACCCAAGATATGCCACCGCCAATCTTGGTGGTTGAGGTGGTTTTACCTGGACAAGACAACCGCGACCGGGACTATCGTTACAAACGCACAGAATATGCGGCGCGAGGGATTGCGGAATACTGGATTATTGACCCGGAAAGGCAACAAATGACGCTGTGCTTATGGGTGAATGGGCAATATGAAGACACGATTTATACGGGTGACACCCCCCTAGCATCGACGATCATTCCTGGTTTTAAGTTGAGTGCTGCTCAGATTCTGGGATTTGGACAAAATTAGCCCCTTTAATAAGATGCGTTGCACGTTATAGCTACACCTAACCCAATACGGTTCGGATAAGCATTTTGAACTCAAAAGGGATATCTGCCAATTTAATTGTCTCTGATGATAGCGTCGGTATCGAAACTACTTACCTCACCCCACAAACAGTTCTCGAAGGTAACTTGGGTTATTCGAGTCCTGTGAAAGAAAGCGTTCCTAAAGTCACACTCTTCGATGATCAGTCGGTAAAAACTTCCATCGGAGAGGTCGGCATTACTGAAGTTACTTTTGGTAAAGGCAGTTTCAATTCCGACACCGCCCATAGAGGCATAGGTGAAATTAACTTTGGTAGCGTCACAATACATGAGAGCGGCATTAATCAAGTTAGCAGCAGTAAAGTTGGCATAGTCAAGCACCGCGTACTCTATCCTAGCTCGCTCCAAATTGGCTTTTCTCAGATAAGCTCTGTTGAAGAAGCCATGCGTAATTTTAGTGCAGACCGCTTGAATGGAAGCCATTACAGCATCGACAAATTTGCACATTATAAGATCGGCACAAGTCAAGTCGGCATGGCTGAGGATCGCTTCAGTCAAATCCAATTGAGTGAGCTTGCTAAATCCCAGATTAGCTCTGGTCAAGTTAGCTCTTTGCCAATTAGATTCATGAGCTTCCAACCCTCTCAAATCGGCTCCAGTCAGATTGGCTCCAGTCAGAGTAACATCGTGCATCCCAGCTTTGAGCAAGATTGCCGCACTCAAATTGGCATTGGTCAAGTTAACCGAGCCAAGCACAACTTGAGTGAGATTGGCTCCACTGAGATCGATACCAGTCAGATCAATACTAGTGCCATTGATAGGGATACTATTGAAATCAACCCCACTCAAGTCAATCCCACTAAAGTTTCTTTCCCCAGCAGCATATCGCTTCAGCAATTCTTCACCAGTCATGCCAATACCTTTTTACTAACTAATACATCTCTAAAACTTTGAGGAATTCTTTATAACCAGAATACGTGCCATCATTAGTAATAGGTATTGCCGATGTCCTAATTTTTTTACCTTGTTCATTTACTACATAAATTGTTAGTAACTTTGGCTCCATCCATTCACCAACAAAGCCATGACGGTTTGTTTTGTTACTGCGTCTACCTTTTTTATTAAACCTAATTCTAGTTCTTCCACCATCTACAGCGATTACAACTCGTTGCCCTTTGAGAATATTACTATTAGATAAGTGACCCATCTCCAGATTTAATATTTTTGATTGGCGTAGATTAATACCAATTTCACCAAATCGCGTTGCTCCCACTCAAAATAGGGTTTGGGGAAAAGGGAAATGGGTTTGCGGTTAAAGGTTTTTTATTCCCCTTTCCCCTTTACCCTTTCCCCTTTCCCCGAACCGTATTGACACCTAACCCAGCCTATAACTGAAAATTCGATTTAATAGCATGGGGGCAATTTCGCCGATCGCCAAAATATGTTGGGCGGCTCCCAGAGCGATCGCTTCTTTGGGCATCCCGAAGACAACGCAGGTTTGTTCATCTTGGGCAATGGTAGTACCTCCGGCTTGGGCGATCGCTTGTAATCCATCTGCACCATCCCGTCCCATGCCAGTCAGCAAAATACCAACCGCCGATCGCGGGTAGCAGGTGGCAACGGCTTGAAACAAAGCTGTAACCGAGGGACGATGCCCGGAAACAGAAGGGGTGCTGACGGTGGTTAATCGCCCTTGAGTATCGAGTTGCAGGTGTTGTCGTTCGGGAGCGAAGTAGACAGTACCCGGTTTGGGAAATTCTCCCGGTTGGGCGATCGTCACGCGCAGGAAACATTCTGCTGCTAGCCAATCTACTAGTCCTTGCAGAAATCCTTCGCTGATATGTTGGACGCACAGAATGGGTACGGGAAAGTTTGCAGGCAGTTGTTTGAGAATCGCGTACAATGCCTGGGGGCCGCCTGTGGAGGCTCCGATCGCCACGACTTTGGGCAGGGACGGGGAATTACGAATGGGGAATTGCGAGTTACTGACAGGTTTTGGGCTGAATGGTTTTGGCTTACTTTTGGGGCTAAGAGGATGCGTTCTGGGTTCTACCGTCGCACGGGAAGTGTGGCGAGTAAAGACTGTAACCCCTGCCAGAACTTTGATCCGGTTGATTAATTCGTGCTTGACGTGTTCGTAGTCTGAAAGTGAGTCAATGCTGGGTTTGGGAAAAACATCCAAAGCACCCGCTTGCAGCAGTTTAAAAACATTGCGGGAATCTTCTTGAGTGTTGACGGAGGTGCTGATTACCAGAATGGGACGGGGATAGTCTGCCATAATCTGGCGGGTGAGTTCCAGTCCATCCATTTTAGGCATGTGTAGATCGGTGCAGATTACCTGGGGCTGTGCGGCTGGAATTCGCTCCAATGCTTCCACGCCATTGGAAGCAGTTCCCACCACATCCACTTCCGGGGAACTCGCCAGAATCCGCTTGAGGATGGTTAAGGCGACGAGGGAATCCTCCACCAGAAAGACGCGAATCGGGGCAGAGTTTTTCATAATAAGTTGAGATTTTACCCTAAAACCTCTACACTAACCGTTTGAGGGCTGACAGCAAGGCTTCTTGATTAAAGCTGCCTTTGATAATGTAGGCATTGGCTCCGGCTTCCGCACCCCGACGTTTATCTTCATCGCTGGCAAGTGATGTTACCAGGATAATTGGAAGTTCGCTATATTCCTGATATTGGCGGATTTTGGCAGTTAACCCCAAGCCATCGAGATTTGGCATTTGCACATCGCTAACAACGGCATCAACAGTGTGCGATCGCAGTTTGTTAAATCCATCCAAACCATCCACAGCAGTAATCACTTGATAACCTGCGGTTTCTAAAATTCGCTTTTCTTGCGTGCGCGTGGCAATAGAATCTTCCACTAATAAGACGGTTGGTTTTGTAGGCGCAAGTTGACGAGTTTGGGTAGAGGAGATGGACTGCGATCGCGATCGGGCTGACTTGACCAAATCCTGGGGATTTAGCACCATACACACATCTCCAGTGCCTAAAATTGTTGCCCCAGAAACATTGCGGACTCGTTTAAGTAACTGACTTTGGGGTTTAATCACTACATCTTGCTCATCTACTAAGGCATCTACCACTACACCCAGTTGTGCTTGCCCAACCTGAAGAATAATACAGGAAAGTGCTGTTTCTTGAGTTAATCCAGATGGCATCGGAGGCAGTTCTAATAGATCGGCCAACTGCACAATCGAAATGGGTTGGCTATCCCGAATTATTGTGTCTCGTCCCTCCAAGGGAAAAATCTCTTCTGACTTGATTAAGCAAGCGGTTTGCACAAACTCCACTGGGATGGCGTAGGGCATTTGGTTCACTTGTACAATCAAGACATGGGCGGTTGCCAAGGTGATACCGAGATTGACGCGCAGCATACATCCCAGTCCAGGAAACGATTCTACCTGAATCGTACCTTTCAATTTCTCGACATTGGTTTGCACTACATCCAGCCCCACACCCCGCCCTGATACTTCTGTCACCAGGGGGGCTGTTGAAAATCCCGGTGCGAAGATCAACGCCTGGATCTGGCTGGGAGTCATTGCTGCTAATTCTTCCTCGCTGCAAATGCCCCGTTTCACCGCTATTTGTTTGATTCTATCCAGGTCAAGCCCCCGGCCATCATCACTGATTTCCAGCACAATGTTAGTGGGAGTCTGGTAAGCTTTAAGCCGAATCGTTGCCGTTGTTGGTTTTCCTAGCCGTTCCCGTTCCTGTGGTGGCTCAATCCCATGATCGATCGCATTCCGCAGAATGTGCATTAGCGGATCTTTCATTTCTTCCAACAGGCGTTTGTCGGCAAGGGTGTCTTTGCCTTCTAGGATCAACTCCACCAATTTTCCCTGCTGTTGCGCCAGATCGCGCACCATCCGAGGGAAGAGGTTGAAAATCGTTGCAAAGGGTAGCAATCGCAGGGTACGAATGCCCTCTTCTAGATCGCCACTTAGTTGTTCCAGTCGGGTTGTGTCTTCCGAAAGGGAACTCTGCAAGGTTTTCACCAAATGACCCAATTGCTCTAATCGTTTTTCAGAGTGATGATGAAAAGTTTCTAGACGTTGCAGGGCGACATCACCTTGTTGCTCTCGGCTGAACGCAAACCGATTAGTGAATAAATCTCGATTCCATTCTTCCCACAAATTGGCGATCGCCTCAATTTCTCCCAGTCGATGAGCAATCCGAATTTTGGTTACAGTTAACTCCCCTGCTTGCGTCATCAACGTATCTAGGTGGCGAGTGCCAACGCGGATGGTTTCGATGCGGTAGCGAGAAGAGTGCTGAGTGCTGAGTGCTGAGTGCTGAGTTGGGAGTGCTGAGTTGGGAGTGCTGAGTTGGGAGTGCTGAGTTGGGAGTGCTGAGTTGGGAGTGCTGAGTGCTGAGTTGGGAGTGCTGAGTTGGGAGTGCTGAGTTGGGAGTGTGGAAAATGCAGAGAGGATCTTTTCATTCTCCGTATCTCCTTGTCCTCTTGTCCCCTCATCCCCCCCTGCTCCCACACTCGCTCCCATCAATTCGGCCAGAACAGAAAAGGTATCAACCCTGGCAGGTTCTCCGGTGACGGCTTCATGAACGAGTTTGCGGATAGCGGCGATCGCATGAGCAAGGCGTTCATAAGGTGAGTCTGTTGTAGCATTGCCCAAAGAGGACGCAGGGTTTTCTTGTTGCTTGAGTTGAGTCAAAATATGCTCAATTTGATGTGCTAGAGTGCCTACATCTTTGACTCCCAGCATATTGGCATCGCCTTTGAGGGAATGCGCCTCTCGCATCAAGGCTTCCAGGACAGCCAGATCGTCGGGATGGTTTTCCAGATGCAGTAATCCATCATCCAGATTTTGCAGGTGTTCTTCGCTGGCTACTTTGAAAACGTCTCTCAGTTCTTCATCGTCGATCATCATAGTTTTAAGTAATTAGAGGTTGAGCCAATACGGTTCGGATAAGCATTTTTCACAATCGAGTGTGGTCTGGGGAATGAGGTTGCGGGTAAAAGGTAAAGGATGTATTCAAAAACTTTCCCCTTTTCCCTTTCCCCTTTAACCAAACCGTAGTTAGGGGTTGAGCGACTAAATGGTTGCCTTGAGTGCTTGCGCTGACTCGTTTAGTTGTTGAGTACCAGAGCGGATCTGGCTAATGCCACTGGCAGTTTCACGCGCAGCAATATTCAGGTCATTCATGGCAGAGACAATTTGCTGAATGGCGATCGCTTGCTGGTTGATATTGAGTGAAATCTGTTGACTGTTGATGACAATGTTATTCACTGCAACTTCTACACCTGCAAAGGATTCTGATGTTTCCTGGGCAATTCGCGTCCCTTCTTCCACAGTTTTAGTGCCTTCATGGGTGACAACGACAGTGATGCTGATGGCAGATTGAATATCGCCTACCAAGGTGGTGATCTTTTCGGTTGATTTTTTGCTCTGGTCTGCTAATTTGCGAATTTCAGCAGCGACAACGGCAAAGCCTTTCCCATGCTCCCCTGCCCGGACTGCTTCTACAGCCGCATTTAATGCCAGCATATTAGTCTGACTTGCCAACTCGCCCACCAAACCAGAGATACTGCCAATCTGCTTGGTTTGTTCATTTAAGCGTGTGATATGCTCCGCAATGGCCGCGACTTTCTGCTGTAAGGTTTCCATGCCCTTGAGGGTGCGTTTTACAGCATCAGCACCGTTACCTGCAAGGGACAACGCCTGCCGTGCGCCTGTTACCGCCGATTCTGCCTGTTCTGCTGACTGCTGCGATGAGGCTCCCAATTCATCGATAGTGATAGTGGTTTGATTGACAGAAGTTGCCTGCCGAGTCGCAGTCCGTTCTTGCTGCTCAACCGTAGCGGCGATTTCATTGGTAGAAGCAGCCATTGTTTGAACAATTTGAGCAATTTTGCCTGTCAACGGTTTAGCAATTTTGTTGCTCAGAAAAAATCCTAGTAAGATTGCCCCCAGAGGCCCAGCAATGATACCAGTAACCACCCAACCTGTGGTCAAGCGGGTATCGTCATTGGCGGCTTTATTTGCATCTTCAGCAGTATCCTGATTAATTTTGATCAGTTGCAACAATGAGTCTGTTGCCGCCGCAAAGGAAACATCATTTTTGACAACAGCGTTTTGTCTGAGTTTTGTCAGGCGATCGGCAGCAGCGATCGCCACCTTCATTTCTGGAGAATTTTCTCGCTTCTGGCTGGTCAATTCCAGCTGTCTGGCAGTGGGGTTTACAACACCTAACCGGGCAAAATCCTGGTAAGCCTGAAGATAGGTGGCATGATCCTGCTTCCACGCCTGCCACTGTTGCTTAAACGTCTGATAGAGTTTGTCCTCGTCGGGGCCGCGGGGCGTGGTTTCATATTCCTCAAGACCTGCGTCAATCTGCTTCCAAGCTGCCTGCATTCGATTTAACTCAGACTGTTTGGCTGCGGAAGGTAGTTCGGGGTTGATAATCGCTCGCTCTGCTGACTGGATCTGAGTCTGCCCTTCATTAACTCTCCACAATCCGTCGATGCTGGGGAGGCTGTTATTACTGAGGGTGTCGATATGGCTGCTTAATTGATGAGTACCCCGCCAGCCGAAAAACCCTACTACCATGACGATACCGCCCATCAGCAAAAACGAACCCATCAATCGTCCATGCAGAGACATATTTTTTAACATACTTGTAACTCCAATATGTTTTTACACAACGGCTTTTAGTTCTTGGGCAGCATCATTTAGTCGTTGGGTGCCGACTTTAATTTGACTAATACCAGAGGCGGTTTCCTTAGCGGAAATATTAAGCGAGTTCATGGCTTCTACCACCTGTTGCACCGCGATCGCCTGTTGATTGGAAGTAAGGGAAATTTGTTGACCATTTAGCGCGATCGTTTTGATGGCATCCACAATCTTTTCTACGGTTTTCGTGCCTTCATCTGTCACCATCACGGTGGAATTGGTCGATTTTTGAATATCTAAAACCAGTACATTAATTTTTTCAGCCGATCGCTTACTCTGGTCTGCCAGTTTGCGAATTTCGGCAGCAACAACCGCAAAGCCTTTGCCATGTTCCCCGGCTCGCACGGCTTCTACTGCCGCGTTGAGCGCTAGCATATTAGTTTGACTTGCTAAGTCACTAACCAGGGTGGAGATCGTGCCGATTTGATTGGTTTGTTCGCTCAGATGGAGAATTTGGGCGGCAATATCGCCTACTTTCTCGCGTAGACTCGATTGGCTGAACTGACCCTCTTGAGTGCGACCGTCTACCAGCAACAACACCTGCCGCGCCCCTGCGGCTGAGGCTTCTGCTTGTTCGGCAGACTGGCGCGAGGAAGCCGCCAATTCATCCATTGTTGTGGTGGTTTGGTTGACAGAAGTGGCTTGTTGGATAGTGGCGCGTTCTTGCTGCTCGATTGTTGTAGCAATTTCGGTTGTAGAAGTGGCGATCGCGCTGGCAGAGGCGTTCATCTGGCGGGAAGTGCGGCTAATGACCCAGATGCCAATCAAAACAGATACCACCAGGGAGAGTACACTAGCTAACATCACCGTGAACTTAAGGGCATTGAGCGCCTCTTGTTGCTCTTTTGCAGCAATTGCAAAAGTCTGATCTTCTCGCTGCTGCATTTCTCCAATCATGTCTATGACATCCTGCCCTTGATTGCGGGAATTTCCCTGACTCCAGCTTTCAACAGCTTCTTTGACTTTGCCCCGATCCACTCTTGCCATCAGGTTATCGTCAAAGGCAATCTGTTTATTCAGCAGTTCCTCCAGTTTGGTTAAAGACTGTCGTTCCTCTGGCGATCGGGCAAGTGTTATCAGTTTTGCGAGAAAATCCTTGGAATTCTTTTGAGCCTTTTGGTAGCTCTCAAGGGATTGCTGATTTTTTTCTAACAAATAGCTTCGATTTGCCTTAGAACTACTTTGCACGCTAACAGAAAGATCGTCGAGTATTGAGTTAATGTCGTAAGAAGACAATAAATTTTCTGACCGTTGGTTTACCGTGTTGATATTGACGATTGTCGCTCCGGCAGAAATTAACAATGCCAGCACGGGAACGGCATATCCGCCAATAATCCAGTATCTTAGTCTCCAGTTTCGTTTGCTTTCCATCTTGCGATCTCCTGTAAGTCTATAAGTTCGAGAATTTCCAGATATTGCTAAGGGGCAGGGGGCAGGGGGCAGGGGGCAGGGGAAAGGGGAAAGGGGAAAGAAAAGCTTTTAACCCAAACCTAGTAACTTTTCCCAAAGCCCAATTTCAAGTTAAAAATGCTTAACTGAACAGTATTGCGGTATACACACAAATCTCTTAATCTGCACCTTTGTTGCATCGACCTGCATCTTTGTTGCATTGACCTGCATCTTTGTTACATTGCGCCCTTTCCCTTTCCCCCTTTCCCTTTCCCCCTTCTCCTTCCCCCGATTACACAACACTCTGTAGTTTGTAGGCTGCATCATTGAGTTGGTGAGTGCTAACGCGAGTCTGACTGATGCCGATCGCTGTTTCTCTAGCAGAGCTATTAAGTGCATTCATTGCCTGTAAAATTTGCTGAACCGCAGTGGATTGTTGGCTAGCGTTTAGCGAGATTTGCTGAATATTCAACACCATCCGGTTGACGGCATCGGTGACACTGGTAAAAACCTCCACCGTCTGCTTAGTTATTGCTGCCCCCTGTTGAGCAGTTTTTGTACTTTCATCTGTCATCACAACGGTTGAGTTGATGGCGGATTGAATGTCATTCACCAGCACATTAATTTTTTCAGCCGATTTCTTGCTCTGGTCTGCCAGTTTGCGAATTTCAGCGGCGACGATTGCAAAGCCCTTGCCCTGTTCCCCCGCCCGGACTGCTTCTACTGCCGCATTTAGCGCTAGCATATTGGTTTGATTTGCTAGGTCACTCACCAACCCGGAAATACTGCCAATTTGCTTGGTTTGTTGGTTCAGGCGCAGCATCTGGTCTGCTACTGCACTAACTCTGTGGCTCAAGGCTGCCATTCCTTCCAAGGTGCGGGTCAGTGATTGATTGCCTTGATCTGCCAAATTTAAGACCTGTTGAGCGCTGGTTGAGGCAGTGGATGCTTGCTGGGCAGACTGTTGAGCAGAGGCGCTGAGTTCGTCCATTGTGATAGTAATTTCGCTGACTGATACTGCCTGTTGGTTGGCAGTGCGCTCTTGTTGCTCGATTGTGGCGGCAATTTCAGCCGTTGAGGTGGCGATCGCACTGGCTGATTCATTTATCCGTTGAGCAGTGCGGCTAATTATCCAGATGCCAGTCAAAACCGACAACAGCAAGGAGAGTCCAGTCGCGGACAGGATGGTTAGCTTGAGCCTATCAAGCGCTGCTTGCTGTTGCTTGGCAGCCAGGATCGCATTCTGGTATTCTCGGCGCTGAACTTCATCGATCGCACTTGTCAGGCGATCGACCATACTGCGGGCATTTTCGTGACTCCAAGTTTCAACAGCTTCCTGAACTTTGCCTTGATTCACTTTGCCAATCAAATCATCCTCGACAACCATTAAATTATTCAGCAGTCCCTCTAGCCTGGTTAATGACTGTTGCTCTTGCTCTGTTCTGGCAAGCGACATTAGCTTTGACAAAAGCTCGTTGAAGCTTCTTTGAGATTTTTGATATTCGTCAAAGGATGTTTGATTTTTTTCTAACAAATAGCCCCGAACTGACTTAGAACCGCTCTGCACATTCGTGGCAAGGGCATTAATTGCTGAATTAACGTTATAGGAAGAAACTAAATCTTGCGCTCGCTGACTCACCAAGTTGATATTCATAAATATCAGCCCCGCAGAAATTACCAACGCCAGAATGGGAACCGCATAGCTGCCCATAATCCAGTATCTCAGTTTCCAATTTCGCTTACTTTGCATCTTGTTATCTCTTGTGAGTGAATAAGTTCAAAGATTTCCCAATATTTTTATCATTTGTAATCTTTGCGATCGGACTTTTGAACCAACGGAAAATTGCACAACATTAGACTTGTTACAGAAGTGGGGTAAAGGGTAAAGGGTAAGGGGTAAGGGATTTAAAACCTTTCCCCCCGCCCCTTATCCCCAGAGAACCCCACCTTCCCCTTTACCCCGCCAAGTTGACTTGGCGATAGTAGTCTGCCAACCCAAAAATGCGCTTGTGAGGTCTGGGGAAAGGGGGAAGGAAGCCTGCGGCAGGGAAAAGGGGAAAGGGTAAGCGCCTTCTGGTGCGATCGCTGCGCGAACGGCGCAGGGTAAAGGGTTAAATTATTCCCTTTCCCCTTTGCCCTTTAACCTTTTCCCCTCTTAATTTCCCCTTCCCCCTTACCCTTTACCCCGCCAAATTCACTTGGCGAATACTAGATTTATGAGCGTTAGACTTCTTCATTGACAACCAACACCTCTGAAGTGAGCAATTTAGACAAATTGATGATGCTCATCATGCGATCGCGATAAGGTGCGACACCCTGGAGATAGTCGTCTTTGGCAGAATGCAGGGCAATTGGAGCCGCGGTCATTTGGGAGGGATGAATATACGTCACATCAAAAATGTCATCCACAGCAATGCCTGCCACTCGTTGCTCTAGACGCACGACAACAGCTTGCTGATGCGATTGCACTCCATTCATGGGCAGATCGACCACATTATTGATGTTAATTAAGGTGACAATTTCGCCCCGCAAGTTGATGTTGCCAACAATGTGCGGCGGACAGCAGGGAATCGGGGTAATCTTGTGAATCTCGGTAAACTCATGCACCGTTTCTAAGCCAAACCCAAAGTACTCACCCGCCAACCCCACAACCGCTAGAGGCAAGAGCGACGCCGAATCTTCCTCATCAACGGAACATCGGAGAGCTTCAGTTCGCTCTTGCAAAATCTGTCGCTCCTGCGAATCGAAATGAGCGTATAAGCACTGATTTAGGGCTGAATCAGAGGGGTGTTTTAGTGTGTCATTGACTGAGCTGTTGTTGTTAAAATCAGAATTTAGATTGAAAACAGTCTCTATAAAGGCGTGTTCCACCAACAGTTCGGGATTGAGCAATGTAACGATGCCCTCCTCAACGTTGGCAATGCCAGTCACTAATCCATCCGGCAAACTCTCTTTCGATCGATCGCAAACATTGGCAGCGATCCGATCGGGTGCGATCGCTTGCACGCTATCCACTTGATTGACGATGATTCCGATTCGTTGAGTTTGCCACTCTAGGACAATCATGCTGTCAGTCAATTGAAAAGGGGGACGTGCTTGTTTTAAACGGCGATATAAATCCATCACGGGGAGAAACTTCCCTCGCAGGTTAATCACGCCTAAAATTGTGCTGAGAGTTTCCGCGATCGCAGTCACTTCTGGCAGAAAGAAGAGTTCTTGCACGGCTGTAGCCGGAATGCCATAGAGTGAATGATTGAGTTTAAACATTAAATAAGATTCATAGCTCATAACTAGTTGAATTTAAGTGCTTAAGAACGTGTGCTTTTAATTCAGCAGGGGTTTGCTGGTTATGGGAATCGATCGCTTGTTGGGGTATTTGCAAAATTTCTAGAAGCGATCGCCAGGTTTTTTGAGCCTGTTTTTCATTTCCCTCTCGTTCGTATATAGAACCCAATTCCAGGTGAGCAGTAACAGAATTAGGAGCGAGATAAATAATACGTTTTAAAAATAATTTGGCACTGTCGCGATCTCCTTGCTCTTCGGCGATTTGAGCCAACAAATGATAAGGTTCGATCGCCAATGGGCTGATCTGGAGTGCCTGCTGACACGCCTGACTCGCTTGGGAGTAATCGCCAAAATTCGCGTAAGCTTCTGCCATCAAACAATATGCCTGAAAGTGTTGGGGGGCAAGAGCAATCAGTTGTTCCGCTACTTGAATGGCATCGGCATAAGCTTCTTGAATTAGCAATTCCTTGGCTGCATCTAAAAGAGTTTGAGTGTTTGCGCTCGCGTCGAAGCCCGTCTCCAAGCTTGGGAGAGAGGGATCGCGGTTCGGATAAGTAGGGGAGGCAGGGGAGGCAAGGGAGGCAGGGGAGGCAAGGGAGGCAAGGGAGGGAAGAGAGTTATTAATATTAAGCAATTTCTCTTCTCCTGCTTCTCTTCTCCTCCTGCTCTCAATGGCAGCAGGTGTTATGGTATTCAAGACTTTGCTCTGCTCGTCGAGTGAGGGATGCCTTTGATAAACCGCAGATTGCAGAAAATTTTTGACTTGAAACGGTTCAGTTTTTTGCCCGTGTAATTCCGTGTGTCCTGTGAGCAGAAACCCTCCCGGTGTCAGAGAGCAGTAAAACTTGTCTATAACTTGGGCGATCGCATTGAAGTCAAAATAAATAAACACATTGCGGCAAATAATCAAATCGAAATCGTGAATCCCGGACGCGTAAGCGGGATAGCTATCCTGCATCAGGTTTCCAGGTTGAAATTTGACCATTGCTTGAATAGCAGGATCGATTTTCCAACCTTTTTTATGAGATCGAAAGTAGCGATCTTTGATCTCTGGAGTGGTTGTCCGAAAAGACCAATCGCTGTAAATTCCTTGTTGAGCCAGGGCGATCGCGCGTTGATTAATATCTGTGCCTAAAATCAGAATGTCCCATGTCTGATTGTCAGGGATTAGTTCCTTCACCAGAATGGCAAGTGAGTAAGCTTCTTCACCAGTCGAACACCCGGCACTCCAAAGCCGTAATGTCGGTCGATAAAATTCTCCATTACCAGCGTTATACTGAGTTAAACTAAGCTCCCGTTTGCGCTCAATTAACTCTGGGAGCAGTTGATTTTTGAGCAGCCACATCTGCCCCTGATCCCGAAAAAAATAAGTTTCAGTGACAGTGAGTAAAGAGATTAGTTCTTGCCACTCAGTCGCACCAGGAACTAATTGATTTCTTGCCACCAAGAACTGATAATACTCATTGAGTGAGCATAATCCCAGCGCCCGGATGCGAGTTAAAAGATTTTTCTTTAATCTATCTTGATACTGTGCCTTGATGTGAATGCCGAATGTTTCAGCAATCAGATCGACCATCTGTAACAAACTAAAGTTATCACTGTGTTGAGAATTAGGTTCAAGTAAAATGGGGCGATCGCTGCTTATCTGATTCATCACTACATGATTTTTGAGCCGATACGCTTAGGTTTCCCATTTCAATCTCTTTATTCGGATTTGTATGATATTTGGTATTGAAGTGATATATATACAAGTAAGTGCGATTCGTTCTGGAGAAACCCATTTTAGGGGGAAGATTCCAGAAACGTTTAAGTCCCGTCAAGTTTTCTTGTGTTTGCGATCGCGATGTAATGGAATGGGTCGATCAACCCGGTAAAATGGCCCGTAGCGAGCGATCGCTACTTTCTCCATGTTCAAAGCGAGTTTTTTAAGCTAGAAGCTGTTTTTTCTGGATTTCCTGAAAACGGAAAAACTAAGATGCTTTTGATTTTTGGATTATCAACTAATTCTTTTAAACGACCAAACTGCCGATCTGTAATTGCAACTCCAGCATATTTTTGAGCGTAATTTAATTCTTCAACAAAATTACTATCATTATAGGCTTGAATAAATACGCGATCCACGCCCCATTTTTCCCAGTCAGCCGCAAAATATTTTTTAGCCCAATAAGGATTATGATGACAAATATCAAAACTCACTGACCCATTAGCTATTTTCATTGAAGTTGCCATTTTTTGCACAAATTTAGTTAAATTTGCAGTCCGATCGACTTTTCCTGGTAATTCAGCATAATAACCTAGATAATCATCCCATTGAACTGCATCGATACTTGGATATTTTTTGACAAACTCTACTAATATATTTTGAAAAAGATTAGCAACTTCAGGAATCTCCACATCCAGTACATAATGATCGATTCCAGAGTAGGTTTTATCCACTCCTGGAACAATCCATTTCCGATTAATCGCTAAATCAAAAATTGGGCTATTTTTATCTATTTTAATCCCCTTTTCAAAATAAGCGTGAACTTGCATTCCTTGTTTATGTGCTTCGTCTATCAACCAATTTAACCATTGCTCTTGAAACTGGTTTGGACAACTTTTATACCCAAAAGTTTGCTGCATAACGTCGCTATTATACATCGTACAACCATTCCCCCAAACACCGTGAATAATTGTATTAATTCCTTGAGAGCGATAGTAACGAACTCTTTCACGAATCGTTTGTTCATCAGCATTATTGGTAACTTGATAGCGAGTTAAATAAATTCCTCTAATTACTTTCTTTTCCCAAGGCGTTTGAGGCAATTCAATTTTTTCTTTTGGGATTACTTTTTGTAAAATTTTGTTGTTGTTAGGAGCTAATGTTGTAGTAATTTTTACAGAAAATGGCGGAGTTATAGAAGCAGTTGGAGTAATATTTGGAGAGCTAGTTATAGTAGGATTAAAAATATGTATATTTATCTTTTTGCTATTCTCTAAAAACTTACTTATTTCTAGATGTCCTTTCTCGGTAAACCACCAATAACCACCTCCTAATATAATTAAGATTATAGAGATCGGAATATTTGAGCATCCACATCCGGTTGGCTCTTTCTTTGGACTCGGCATATAAAATTCCAATTTAGTTTTTGACAATATATTAAGACTCAATAACCTGTTTTATTAAGGTTTATCTGAATTTTCGCTTACAAAAAGGATGTATCCTCATTTGTACATGAATCAAGGCTTGGTGAGATTCTACTTCAAAGCATCCTTGAATTACTGGTAAAAACGAGTTCCGGTAGTGAATTATGCGACTGATTTGAAACCCTGATTCCGAAATAGTTCCTTGATAAGGGAGGTGTTTCTTAGAGAATCTAAATGCTTTTGCCTGTTCAACTTGTGCATTCAGCCGTTGCAGAACTATAGGCAGTTCATCAGGTGTCAAAATCGTAAAGCTATCGTCGGGTAATACTTTCATGTTGATTGAGGTTGCTGACTAAGAATAAAACCTCGATAATTTGTAATATGAATCCTCTTAGTTTATTCAACACGGGGTCTTGTTTTAAGTTTTCCCTTAGCAGTAGCTTTTCTAACACAAAAGCTCCCAAACCGAATCTTCGCACCAGATTTCCTACCAACGTACCACTCATTACTCCAATAGCTCACATCAGCGGGACTTTCGACAATAAAAGAGAGAATCGATTGGGGAAAGGATGGACTAATACCAATTCTCCAAAATGAGGCAAGAGATGTAAATCAGGAAGCAATACTTGTCGGTTAAGGGGAAAAGGGGAAGGGGAAAAGGGAAAGAAAAAACCTTTAACCTTTACCCTTTAACCTTTTCCCCAAATCCAATTCCGACTTAAAAATGCTTAACCGAGCAGTATTGAATCAGGAAGGGCAAATTTTTCTCAGGCAAAGACAGGATGTAACGAGTGTGATTAGTTTATTTTTGTGCTATTTTCAAACCCATGAATTTTAAACTTCCTGCCTTTTGGCGTAATCTAAAGTAGCTTTCTCATAGAAGCGATCGCAATAAAAACCCGTTCAATTTGTTTCTTCGCAGTATGAGTACGCTTGGCAATAAGAACGGGTTGCATTATTTAATAATTCATCATCACCCTTGTTGACTTATCCCTGGTCTTGTATTTAGGGGACTTGCATTCCGCGTTGCACAGCTGGACGTTGCTGCACTATCTCCACCCAGCGTTTAAGATTTGGGTAATTGTCGAGCGTTAAACCTTGAAATTCATAAATCGCTACCCACGGATAAGTTGCAACATCCGCAATAGAATAGTTACCACAGATAAATTCATTGTCTTGCAGTTGTTTATCTAAGACACCATAAATGCGTAAAGTTTCCTTTTCATAACGTTCGATAGCATAGGGAAGTTTTTCGGGTGCAAAGCGTTTAAAGTGGTTAAGTTGTCCAAACATTGGCCCGACTCCTCCCATTTGGAACATCAGCCACTCTAGGACTTGAAAACGGCTTTTTTGTTCAGTGGGTAAGAGTTTACCTGTTTTTTCGGCGAGGTAAATTAGAATTGCACCCGATTCAAAAACTTTAATCCCAGTTTGTTGGTCAACAATGGCGGGAATTTTACTATTGGGATTGATGGCGATGTATTCAGGTGTAAATTGCTGTTGTTGAGTAATGTCAATTTTGTGGACATTGTAGGGCAATTCGACTTCTTCCAGCATGACGGAAGCTTTGCGTCCATTGGGCGTGGTGAAGGTGTAGAGATCAATCATCTGCTGCTATCCCAAAATATTGACATTTTCCGATGGTAGTGTAGCTTTGATTGAGAAATTAGGGTATTAGCCGATAGAGAGATAACAGCAATACTAGAAGAACCAGGAGGTCAAAACATTATTATGCCTGACATTTACGCTTTCAAGAAACCACTCATCAGCACCATAGAAGGTTGAGTTTTACCAGCCAAATAATCATTGATTTGTATCGTGTCCGGTTAAAGACTTATCATTAAGACGGCAGGGGAGCAGGGGGGCAGAGGGAAAGAGGGTTTCCTGGTTTTTGCACAGATGCGGGAATTATAACTAATTAGGCTGACATGATATAACTTGCTACTACTGGTGGCCAAAAATAAGGACAGCTTAATTATAAGTGTTCATCCGAACTTGATATTATACGGAAACTAGTTTTTAGCGATGGCTAC
This sequence comes from Nostoc sp., assembly GCF_036917375.1. Taxonomy (GTDB): domain Bacteria; phylum Cyanobacteriota; class Cyanobacteriia; order Cyanobacteriales; family Nostocaceae; genus Nostoc. The sequence continues at coordinate 26,477 of NZ_JBALDN010000077.1, read as the reverse complement.
GGCCGCCGCAGGCATCGCGGCTTTTTTGCCCGATCTCACCAAATCGCGTTGCTCCCAGCTAAACCTTATCTGTCATCCTTGCAGGCAAAGCTGCTGGCGGCTGTTGAAAGGGAGTACAACCTTGGTGGAGACAACCAAAGTAAAATTGATTCTTAATGTAACAATTCAATTTAGTGCCCGATCTTTTTTTAAAGTTTTACGCTCTCTTCGTTTAAGGAAGATAACTTAATCCGCCGACTTTCACGTGATAGTGGTACTAAAACTGGGGCTTGATTTTGAGCATTGCTTTCTTTAAAGCTTTCCACCACCTTAGATAATTCTGCAATTGTCGATGCCTCAAATACACTACGCAAAGGCAACTCCACGTGTAAGGTGTCGCGCACTCTAGAGACAAGCTGAGTTGCCAGTAATGAATGACCCCCTAATTCAAAGAAATTATCATAAATTCCTACGCTCTTAAGTCCCAAAACCTCAACAAAAATTTTCACCAGCACTTGTTCAACAGGAGTTCGAGGTGCGATGTAATTTTCAGGTAATTGGGGCTTGATTCCATTATGGAATGCTCTTAAGGCACGGCGATTGACTTTACCATTAGCTGTTAGAGGTAAAGACTCCAATACTACAAAACCTGATGGCATCATGTACTCAGGCAGTTTTTGTGCTATGTAAGTCTGCAACTGCGGCACTAACTTACGCCCTGCTTTGGTTTGTAGGGGATTATTGCCGTAAGATTTCCAAGGCCGAGAGAGAGTCGTGCTATGGGGAAAAATAGTTCTTTTACCTACTTCATCTTGCCGTACAAAAACTACATCATAATGTCCTTCAGTACTTGAATGTGACCAGGTAATATCAACCCTATAAGGTACGTTCAGCGCATAGAAATCTTCTGGATCTACTCCGAAATTTTCTAGTTCTTGCAAAGCTTTACGTATTTGACCTACAGTTTTAAAACTTTCTACATCTGATAGCCATTCTGCTGTTTTAATTGCTGACATCAGCCGCGCATTAGGTACATTGATAATGCTTAATATTTCTGGTTGATTCTCAATTAATAACTGGCACACTGCTGAGACTGTTAAATTATCTTCAGACCAGTTCAGCACTGAATAATTTCCAGGATTACTATCAATTTCGGCACTAATATGAAGAATCACATTGTAACGAAACTCAGTTAACTCATTGTGATGTTTACCCCGCATCAGTTGGATTTGTACATGATTAATTTGCGGAAAGCGTTGCTTGATTGCAGTAAAAAAATCTGGATCAATAACTAACTCTGTTTCTTGAAATATTTGCCTTTGTACCCGTTGTTGCAACTCGAAGCAGGTAAGGGAAGGTTCAGCTTGATATAGTTGGACTGACGCATGGAAAGCTTGCAAGAGTGGCAAACTACGCACATCCCCTATGAAGATAAAGCCACCTGGAGCAGTTGCTTGCACAGCACTTTCTAATACACTAATCAGATAATCAATAGTAGGAAAATATTGTACAACCGAGTTCAGAATTACTGCATCAAAAGCTGCTGTTTCTACTTTCTCGAAGTCAGTAGCCATTTGCTGATACAGTGTTACCTGCGGCATTTCTTGTTTTTGTAGCTGTTGCTGAATGCAGTTAAGTGAAACTGAGGAAAAGTCTGTTCCCCAATATTTAGTGCAATGAGGTGCGATTCTAAATAGAATCAAGCCTGTTCCACAACCAATTTCTAACACTCGTTTGGGTTGCAAAGCCAAAATTTGCTCGACTTGGTTATCCACCCACTCACGCATCTGCTCTGCTGGAATAGGCTGATTTGTATAACTACTATTCCAGCCGACAAAATTAAATGTAGGATCTAAATCAGTAGATTGATTATAAGTTTCGTTATACAACATCTGCCATTGCAAAACCTGCTCATTCTGCAATTGCATTAATTGCAAATTCTCCTGTTCGTTACTATATTCAGTTTTTGGTACTACATAAGCTACTAGGCGCTTTTCCTGTTCATCCTCACGACTTATTACTACAGTTTGCTGCACGGCTGGATGCTGACTCAGTACCGCTTCAATTTCTCCCAACTCAATCCGATAGCCACGAATTTTTACCTGCTCATCGAGGCGACCTAAAAATTCAAGGTTGCCATCTACTCGATAGCGAACTAAATCACCTGTTTTATAAAGTCGTGCTTTTGGATTATTATCAAAAGGATTAGAAATGAAGCACTCAACGGTTAAATCAGGATAGTTTAAATAACCTCGTGCTAACCCATCACCACTTATGTATAACTCTCCCGGAACGCCAATAGGTACTGGTAGTAAATGTTTATCTAATATATAAAGTTTTGTATTGGCGATGGCTACGCCCGCCGCAGGCATCGCACAACCAATTACAGGTGCTAAATTATCTTTATTCTTAACAGAAATATGACCAGAAGTTGTAACAACTGTGTTCTCCGTTGGCCCATAATTATTAAATACTTGAAAAGAGTGAGAAGCTAAAGGATATTGATTTAGTTTGTCTCCACCTGTGAGCAATATTCGTAAAGCTGCGTTCTGAGGAAAATCTAATAATAAAACTTTCTCTGCTAAAGGTGTTGGGATGAAAGAAATTGTTATCGCTTTTGATACTAGCCAATCTCGGAGATGGTCAGGCGATCGCCTAGTTTCATCATCTACAAAATAAATGCTTGCCCCAGTACTCAGATAAGGCCAAATTTCCCAACCGCAAGCGTCAAAGGCAACTCCAGAAATCTGCGTTGCTCGGTCAAGGAGTGAAACTGCAAACACTTTTTGATGCCAAAATACTAAATTTAATAATCCTCTATGTTCAATTTTAACCCCTTTTGGTTTTCCAGTTGAGCCAGAGGTATAAATGACATAAGCGAGATTATCTACTGTAACTTTACTAGTAAGGTTATCTTCAATCTCTTGAGAAATAATTTCCCAATCTTTATCTAAACAGATTATTTGTGAATTATAGTTTTTTAGGCATTCAAGCCATCGCTCATGAGTTAATAAAATTGAGACTTGAGCATCTTTAAGCATAAAGTTTAAACGTTCAGATGGATAGCTTGGATCTAAAGGTACATAAGCTCCACCTGCTTTCAGTATGCCCAAAATCCCGATTATCATATTAAAAGATCGTTCTACACAAAGTCCTACTAAAACTTCGCTTTTCACTCCTAATTTTTTTAGATAATGTGCAAGTTGATTGCTGCGTATATTTAACTCTTTGTAGCTAAGTTGCTCATCATCAAATACTAGTGCAGTTGCCTCACCGTTCTGCTCTACTACGCTCTCAATTAACTGATGAATACATTTATCTTGAGGATAATTTGCCTGAGTATTGTTCCATTCAACTAACAATTGATGTAGCTCAGATTCGCTTAAAAGTGGTAAATGTGCAATTCGGTCTTCTGGATTTGCAACTATACTTTCTAGTAATGTTTGGAAATGTCCTAACATCCTACCGATTGTAGCATCATCAAATAAATCAGTGCTATAAATTACAAAACCACTAATTCCTTCTGAGCTATCTGCCCATAACCCATTTTGAGTATTTGGTTCCCACAAGTGGAACTCCAAATCAAACCGCGTTGTTTCCGTTTCAAAAGGTAGCGGACTTAAAGTTAAACTAGGTAAATCTAAGGCTGTCATCGGCGCATTTTGGAGCGCAAAAACAACTTGAAATAGCGGATTTTGATTCAAATTACGCTCTGGATGCAGTTCTTCTACAAGTTTTTCAAAAGGTAAATCTTGATGGCTGTATGCTCCTAAAGCTACCTCTTTAACTCGACTCAATAGTTCCCGAAAAGTTGGGTTTCCTGATAGATCGGTACGCAGTACTAAGCTATTGACAAAAAAACCAATTAATCCCTCAATTTCACTACGGTTGCGATTGGCAATAGGCGAACCAATAGCAATATCTTCTTGTTGTGTGTAGCGGTAAAGTAAAGCTTGGAATGCTGCTAGTAGGGTTATGAATAAAGTTACCCCTTCTTGTTGTCCGAGAGCTAAAAGTGCTTTGCTCAAACTTTTTGATAATTGCAGAGGTTGCCTTGCACCCTGGTAAGTTTGAACAGCTAGTCTTGGTCTGTCGGTTGGCAGATTTAGCATAGAAATGCCGTCTAATTGCTTCTGCCAGTAGCTTAGTTGCTTTTTTAATACTTCCCCTTGCAACCATTGGCGTTGCCAGTATGCAAAGTCTGCATATTGGATTCTAAGTTTCGGTAGAGGAGAAGGCTGATTGCTGGCAAAGGCTGTGTAAAGTGCTGCTATCTCTTGAATCAGCACCCCAATAGACCAACCATCAGAGACAATGTGGTGCATAGTTAGCAGCAAGATGTATTGTGTCTCATCCAACCACAGCAGTTTTACTTGCAGCAACGAATCAGTTGATAAATTGAAAGGACGTTGAGCTTCTTGTGTAGTGAGTCGTCGTGCTTGTATTTCTCGTTCGGCTTGTGGCAGTTGCCGTAAATCTATTACTGGTAAAGGTATTGTTAGGGTAGGATTAATTACCTGAACTGGTTGCCCTTTCTGTACGACAATAGTGGTGCGTAAAGCTTCATGTCGTTGCACGATTTCGTTAAAAGTTTGCTCTAGCGCGGCTAATTTGAGCGAACCTGTTAAATGTAGTGCTAGTGGAATGTTATAGAAAGGATTATTAGGAATTAATTGGTCAAGAAACCACAGCCGTTGTTGAGCAAAGGAGAGGGGAAGATTTCCTGACCGCGAAATAGGTACGAGAGGTTTAAAACTGTGGTTATTAGTACGATTAGATGCTTCTAAAAATTCAATAATTTCTGCTTTACGCTCTTGAATTTCTGCACGCAGTTCTGGTGTAATAATTCCTTCAGGGGCGTTGCAGCGAAACTTTTCACCATCAATAAAAACTTGAATATCTAAGCTGCGAAGATAAGTTAAAAACTCAACCGTATTCAAAATTAAACCCCTTCGCAAGTATTGTTATTTATTAGAAGTTAGCAGGCAGCTATGCTGTAAGAATATTGCTTGTGTCATAAGCTTTTTAAGATTTTTTAACTGGATAGTTCTTTTTGCCGAGCTGCACTGCTTATTACCTAACCCAGCATTTTTATCACACTTCTAAGACTGTATAAATCATTCCTGAGAGTGAAACTTGGATGATTATAACTATGGTATGAAGCTAAAACCTGGTGGACACATGGCATTGATGGAACAAAACCGACAGTTTGCCGAAGCAATCAGCACATTTTGCGTTGCTGGTCAAACTCAAGTGTTTCTCTTTAAAATTCTATGTCTTCTCGCTCTTGACTCGTAGCTCCACCTTTATATAAACCTTTTGCTGTCCAAAACATTGTGTCAATACATCTAGCAAGTTGTTCAACAGTTGGTGCTTCAAACAAATTGCGTACAGGCAAATCTATTTGGAAGGTGTCACGGATACGGGAAGTTAGCTGAGTCGCTAGGAGAGAATGACCGCCCAATTCAAAGAAATTGTCATGGATGCCTACTTGCTCTTTTCCCAAAACTTTAGCCCAAATTTGGGCAAGTAACTCTTCAACTTGCGATCGCGGTGCCACATAATCTTGATTATTGAAAGAAATTGTATCAGGCATGGGTAAAGCACGCCGATCCACTTTGCCATTATGTGTTAGAGGTAGAGATTCCAGTATCACGTAGGCGCTTGGCACCATGTATTCTGGTAACTTTTCTTTGAGGAATTGACGAAGTAAGGATGTAAAGCCTTGCACCTCTTGCATCGCTATCTGTTCCTGGTTGAGAACAACATAAGCTACCAAGTACTTATCATCAGGTACATCCTCACCAACAATGACAACAGTTTCTCTCACTGCTGGATGTTGATTCAATACCGCTTCAATCTCTGACAACTCAATGCGGAAGCCACGAATCTTTACTTGATTGTCAATGCGACCTAAAAATTCAATATTGCCATCTGGTAAATAACGAGCTAAATCACCCGTTTTATAAAGCCGTGTTTTGGGATTATTGCTAAAAGGATGAGAAATAAAGTGTTTAGTAGTAAGTTCATGGCGATTGAGATATTCTCGCGCTAGCCCCTCCCCACCAATATATAATTCGCCACTAACGCCAATAGGCACTAGTTGTAAATAGGTATCTAATATATAAATCTGCGTATTTGTAATCGGAATGCCAATAGGTAAAGATGTAGCCGATGGTAACTCTTCTACGCAGTAATAAGAGGAAAATGTTGTATTTTCTGTAGGCCCATAAACATGAATTAAGTGCTTTGGCGCACCAGATTTGAGAATCTTTTTAATCCATCTCTTATCAACGGTTTCACCACCAAACAGTAAATATTTCAAGGTCGCAAAAGCTTGCGGAACATCTCTGACAATCTGTTGAAATAAGGCGGTAGTCAAAAATATAATGTTGATATCTTTTTCTCGTAGTTGTAATGCCAATTCATGAGGCGAAAGGGTTACATCTTTACTAATTCCTACAAGTTGAGCGCCGTTAAGTAGCGCTCCCCAAATCTCGAATGTAGCAGCATCAAAAGAAGCGTTTGAGGCTTGGGCGACTTTATCAGATGGTAATAAATTTATATAGTTCGTATTGCACACTAACCGATTTACAGCTTTGTGAGATACAGCAACTCCCTTGGGTTTTCCTGTAGAACCAGAGGTGTAAATAACATAAGCTAAATTATTACTATTTAAATTGCTTTCGAGATTGTCTTGATTTTCTTGGGTAATAATTTCCCAGTCTTTATCTATATAAATAATTAGTTTTGAGAAACATTCAAAATGCTTGAGCAAGTTTTCTTGTGTCAGCAATACTGAAACTTGTGCATCTTCAAGCATAAAGTTTAAACGCTCTTGAGGATAGCTGGAATCTAATGGTACATACGCTCCGCCAGCTTTCAGAATTCCTAACAACCCGACGATCGCTTCTATAGACTGTGAAATACAAATACCGACTAAAATTCCTGAAGATACTCCTAATTTTTGTAAGTACTGTGCTAGTTGATTGCTGCGAGTATTCAACTCTTGATAAGTCAGTTGCTCGTTAGCAAAGTTTACTGCTATAGAATCAGGATACTGCTGTACCTTTTCTGCAAACAATTGATGGATACACTTATCTTGAGGATAATCGGCTTGGGTATTATTCCATTCCACCAATACCTGATGTAGCTCTACTTCACTTAATAACGGTAAATCTGCAATTCGTTGTTCTGGATTTGCAACTATAGCTGACAACAGAGTTTTAAAATGTTCCACCATCCGGCTAATTGTGGCTGGATCGAATAAATCTGTATTGTAAACTATCACACCTCGGAGTCCGTCAGAATACTCCCAGTTTGCACCCCATAAGCTCCTAAAATCCTCAGAACACTTCCATAAATGCAGCTCTAAATCAAAACGCGTTTTTTTGATGTCAATATTCATGAAGCTAGGTATTAATTCAGGCAGTTCTAGCGCTGACATTGGCGCATTCTGAAAACCAAATACTACTTGAAATAGCGAATGATAGCTCAAGTTTCGGTCTGGATGTAGCTCTTCAACTAACTTTTCAAATGGCAAATCTTGGTGGCTGTATGCTCCTAAAGTTACCTCCCGGACTCTGCCTAGTAGTTCCCGAAAAGAGGGATTTCCAGATAAGTTGCTACGTAGCACCAAACTATTGACAAAAAAACCAATTATTCCTTCAATTTCGCTGCGATTACGGTTAGCAATTGGCGAACCTACCGCGATATCTTCTTGGTGTGTATAGCGATAAAGTAATGTTTGAAATGCTGCTAGCAACGTCATAAATAATGTTGCACCTTCTTGCTGTGACAGCTTTTCTAGTGCATCAATTAGCTTGAGCGGTAACTCTAGAAATTGGGTTGCTCCTTGATAGCTTTGTATAGCTGGTCTTGGTTTGTCAGTAGGTAGATGCAGTATAGAAATATCGTTTAATTGCTCCCGCCAGTAAGCTAACTGGGTTTGGAGTACTTCTCCTTGCAGCCACTCGCGCTGCCAGTGAGCAAAATCGGCGTACTGAAGAGGCAGTTCTAATAAAGGAGAAGGCTGGTTTTGTGCAAAAGCTGCGTACAGCGTTCCCAGTTCCCGAATCAGTACCCCCATAGACCAGTCGTCGCAGATAATATGGTGCATATTCAGTAATAGAATATGTTCTGTCTCAGAAAGGACTAGGAGTATTACTCGCAGCAATGGCCCGGAGGATAAATCAAAAGGACGTTCTATGTCTGCGGTAACAATGCACTTTGCTTTAACCTCTTGTTCATCATCTGGCAATTGCTGGAGGTCTAATACAGAAAGAGGTATTGTTAAGCTGGGTGCAATAGCCTGTAGGGGTTGTCCATCCGACACAATAAATGTTGTGCGTAAGGTTTCGTGGCGACGCACGATTTCGTTAAAAGTCTGTTCTAGTGCGGTTAATTTCAGCGAACCGGTCAAACGAATTACTGTCGGCACATTGTAGATACCATTGTCGGGGATCAACTGGTCGAGAAACCATAGCCGTTGTTGAGCAAAAGATGCTGGAAAAACGAAGACTTCTTCAGAAGACATATTGATCCTTATTTTAAATTTTGTGCTTTCTCAATACAAGCTCTTAGCTGTGCGGCGAGAACTTCGATATGGGGTTTTCTCAGCATAGTTAAGTGATTGCCAGGAATATGATGAATTTCCGTTCCTCCTACAGTTAGCCGATCCCAACCCAGACTCGGATCTTCCTTGGCAATGCTTGATTGAACCTTTGTTCTGAAAAGATGAATTCGTTTAGAGTAAGCTTGCGGAACGTAGTTAAGAACGGCTTGGCTATTGGCATAATAAACACGAAGCATTGGACGAATTGCTAACTCGCTTAAAAGTCTTAACTTGGATTCTTCGGGTATAACGTTAACCGTGGCATCCTCTTTTAGGGTGAGGTGAGAAAACAGATTTGTTTGGAGCGATCGCGTCAACGACTCCCAAAAGGAGTTTTGCACAATTTGAGTAAAATTAGCCAATCGAGAAGTTAAACTGTTGATTCGTTTGTTGGCGATCGCAATAATTAGATAAAAATAATCGAGGAAAAAGGGCCATATATATCGCGCCACTGTCGTCAGCATAAACTTGAAACCACTACCCAAAGAAGGTATATTGCCTGGAATTGGCGCTAAAGTGTCAAGCACAGCAAGTAAAGCCACTTCTTCTCCAGACTTTTGGAGTTGTTGAGCCATTTCAAAAGCAACCCAACCTCCAAAAGACCAACCGCCTAAAAAATAAGGGCCTTTAGGCTGCACTCTACGCAATGCTTCAATGTAGTGAGAAGCCATATCCTCAATCCGAGTTAATGGAGGACTTTTCCCATCAAGTCCAATGGGTTGTAGCCCATAAAATGGTTGATTTTTTCCCAAATTAGTAGCTAATTCGTAATAAGGAAAAACAACACCAAAAATCGGATGTATGCAGAAAAAAGGTGGACTTGAACCAGCAGGTTGAATTGGAACTAAGGGCGACCAGGGAAGAGAATCTACTTTTGAGGATAGAGCAGTTGCTAAACTTTCAATTGTCGGATTTAAAAATAAGCTAGATAGCGGCAATTCACGCTCAAAATGCTTGTGTATATCCTTCATCAGGCGTACAGTTAACAGCGAATCTCCTCCCAAATCGAAGAAGTTATCGTAAATACCCACACGCTCAATATTAAGCACTTCAGCCCAAATTTTTGCTAAGGTTGACTCGGTTGGAGTCCGAGGAGCGATAAATGTTTTATCTATTAAGCCGCTAGCCGAACTGTCGAGTTCTGTTAGCGCCAAACGATCCACTTTACCACTAGCTGTTAGCGGCAGAGAATCCAGCATTACAAAAGCTTTTGGGATCGTGTATTCTGGCAATTTTTCTTTTAAGAATTTACGTAGTAGTGACGTAAAATTTTGCGTCTCTATATTGGAAACAATATAAGCCACCAAGTACTTATCACCAGATACATTTTCTTTAACAATTACTACTGCTTTTTGCACACTCTCATGCTGACTCAGGACTGTTTCAATTTCTGACAACTCAACGCGGAATCCACGAATTTTTACTTGATTATCGATTCGTCCTAAAAATTCAATATTACCGTCCGGTCGATACCGAGCTAAATCACCTGTCTTGTAAAGTCGCGCTCCCTTTTTATCACTAAAAGGATTGTGAATAAACTTTTCAAGAGTTAATTCAGGGCGATTAAGATAGCCTTGTGCCAATCCCTCACCACTTATATATAATTCGCCAATAATTCCAATTGGTAAAGGTTGTAAATACTTATCTAATATATAAATTTGAGTGTTAGCAATAGGGCGACCAATGGGCGGTTTTTCACTTATAGTACTAATCTCTGCAATGGTTGACCAAACCGTTGCTTCAGTAGGTCCATAAGCATTAAAAAACCGACGCTGAGAGTTCCACCAACGTTTTACAATATCATCGGGACAGGATTCACCTGCACAGATAATAGTTTGCAATGCCGATAGTGATTCTGTTGGTAGGACTGCTAATACTGCTGGCGGAAGGGTGATGTGAGTAATAGCTTTTTCGCGCAATAATTTGAGCAAAGGTTGTCCGGGTAGAAGAGATTCTTTGTTTGCTAAATAAAGAGTTGCTCCTGTTTGCAGTGCCATGACAATCTCAAAAATTGAGGCATCAAAACTTAATGATGCAAATTGCAGAATGCGGTTACTCGGTTGTAAGTTGAAAATTTCAATCTGAGATGCAGCTAAGTTTGACAATCCTCGATGCTGGAGCAAAACACCTTTAGGCTTTCCTGTTGAACCAGAGGTGTAGATAACATAAGCTAGGTTGTCAAATGTTACGCAACTGGTCGGGTTTTCTTGGCTGTGTTGTGTAATAGTTACCCAATCTTTATCTATACAAATAATTGGATTCGAGAAGTATTCAAAATGCTTCAGCAACTTTTCTTGTGTTAGTAAGACTGAAACCTGTGCATCTTCTAGTATGAAGTTAAGACGTTCTTGAGGTAGGCTCGGATCTAAAGGCAGGTATGCTCCACCTGCTTTGAGAATGGCTAATAGTGCAATTATCATCTGTGGCGATCGCTCTATGCAAATACCTACTAAAGATTCAGTTTCTACACCTATTTTTTTGAGATAATGTGCAAGTTGGTTGCTGCGTATATTTAACTCTTTGTAGCTGAGTTGTTCATCGCCAAAAACTAGTGCGTTCGCGGAGCGTGCGTTTAACGCAATCGCATCGGGAGTTTCCTGCACTTGTGCTTCAAATAACTGATGAAAACACTTGTTCTCTGCATAGTCTCGTTTAGTGTCATTCCAATGAATTAATAACTCTTGTCGTTCTTCTTCAGTAAGCAAAGACAAATCTGAAAGACATCGATCTGGATTGGCAACGATGCTTTCTAGAAGCGTTTGGAAATGTCCCAGCATTCGCGTAATGGTTTTGTCATCAAATAAATCGGTGCTATAAACCATTTGTCCTTTCAAACTTTCCAAGTCTTGCCACAAATGGAATTCTAAATCAAGCTTTGCAGTTTTGCTGTCGAATTCAAAAAGCGAAAGCGTTAACCCAGGTAGCTCTAGCGCTTCAACGGGAGTGTTTTGTAGGCTAAATACGACCTGAAAGAAAGGATGATAGCTCAAATCTCGCTCTGGGTGTAGTTCCTCCACCAGCTTTTCAAAGGGCAAGTCTTGATGGCTGTATGCTCCTAAAGTTACCTCTCGTACTCGATTTAATAATTCTCGAAACGTCGGGTTCCCTGAGAAGTCTGTACGTAGCACCAAGCTGTTAACAAAAAAACCAATTAATCCTTCTAGTTCGCTACGATTGCGATTAGCAATAGGTGAACCAACTGCAATATCCTCTTGCTGCGTGTAGCGATAGAGCAAAGTCTGAAACGCTGCCAACATTGTCATGAACAAGGTAACGCCTTCTTGGTAACTCAGTGCCTCTAGCGCTTGAGTTAAGGAGTGTGGTAGCTCTAAAAATTGTTTTGCACCCCTGTAGCTAGGAACTGCTGGTCTTAGTCGGTCGGTGGGGAGATTCAATACCGAAATCCCGTTTAATTGCTTTTGCCAATAAACTAACTGGCTTTGTAGGGGCGAGGTGCCGTTTGCTGCCACTCCTTGTAGCCACTCCCGTTGCCATTGAGCGAAATCTGCATATTGAATAGGTAGTTCTGGTAGGGTTGTCAGACATCGCTTATCCCCTGCCAAGGCTTTGTATAATACCCCCAATTCTTTAATTAGCACTCCAATTGACCAGCCATCGGCAACTATGTGATGTAGATTTAGCAGCAGCAGATATTCTGCTTCATCCAGTTGCAGCAGCTTTACTCGCAGTAATGGCCCAGTGGTGAGATTGAAAGGATGTTGAGCCTCTTGGGTTACGATTTGCTGCACTCGTGTGTCGCGTTCTGGGCTGTCGAAATTGCGTAGGTCTATTAAGGGAAGAGGTATGGTTAAGCTAGGTGCGTTAGCGCAGCTTTCCGCAGGAATCGCCTGTACTGGTTGTTGCTCTACTATAACAAACCTAGTACGTAACGTTTCGTGGCGACGTACAATTTCGTTGAATGTCTGCTTTAAGGCGGTAAAGTTGAGGGAACCTGTCAGGTGAAGTGCTGTTGACACGTTGTAAAATGGATTCCCCGGTGCTAACTGGTCGAGAAACCACAATCGCTGCTGGGCGAAAGAAGTGGGAAAAACGAAAACCTCTGCTTCCTCAGAAAAATTGAGTTCTTCATCATCTGTGAGACTACTGTAAATATACTGGCTCATAAGTAAATGGCAAAAAGTTGTGGTGGAATTTGTGGAAACTTTTTCTCAGCCCATCTTATTGTCAATGCTCCGATAGGAGTTTAGCTTTGAAGAACTAATGTTCATCACATTCTGAGATATTCTTTAGTTCCAAAAGTTTCGTAACTTTTTCTTGGAACTGTTCTAACGATTTGCTGAAATCGAAAGTGGAATATATCTGATTTTTGATTCAGTGTAGGCACTCCCTGTTTTGATGTTAGATATCAAAACCTTTACTCCAAAGGGAATCCTACCTTTTTTTTGCCGCAAAAACGAGTCATCTTCACATCCTAAAATTGTCAGCCAATATCTATAAGTATTAGAACTCGATTTTCAGTAATAAATATTTAATTAATAGTGAAGCTGTTTTTTAGCGATCGCTTCTATTGGGTAGGGCGATCGCTCTGCCTGCCTCGGTGTTGCTCCCATTCTTTCCTCTAAAAATAAAAGGTGATATACCTCAAAACAGCTACGGAAGCAACAATGTAGCAATTTGTGGTAAAACAATTAGAGCCTTTAGAGCTATCAATTGCAATAAGCTTGAACAGATGACAATACTGCCGCAATTTAACCATTCACATCTCTTGCGGGAACTAGATAGATTTTTGCGTCAACCATTTCAAAAAGCTTTCTGGGGAATTATTTGTTTAATTGTTCTGTTTAGTGTTGGTTTTGGGTCTGTAAACGCAGTACAGCCATTACGTAAGCCTGACCTGTGGCAAGTTTATCAGCGCTCGCTCAAGTCAGCCAAATATGTTGACTTGACTCATGTTATCACTCCAGCAATTCCTGTATGGTCAGGTTTTGGTTCATCAAAGTTTGCGCCTGCCATCAACCCAAAAACAGGTTCGCCATACACTTACCAAAAGGATGGGTTTGAAGCAACTCATTATAATTTATCCACCGATCAGCTAGGAACTCAACTAGATCCACCGGCTCACTGGAACCCTGACTATCCAGCTATTGATGAGTTACCAGCAACATTTGCTGTTCGTCCTCTAGTAGTAATTTCTATTCAAGATAAAGTTGCTCTAGATCCTAATTACCACCTGAGTGTCAAAGATATTCAGGATTGGGAACGCAAACATGGCAGGATTCCCCAAGACTCAGTCGTGTTTGTTCGCTCTGACTGGTCTTCATCATGGCCAAACCCCGAACTAGCTACTAGAACTAAGTTTCCTGGGGTGAGTCTTGATGCTCTCAAATTCCTACATTTACAACGCCATATCTTGTTTCACGGACATGAACCCCTGGATACAGACAGCACCCCAACACTCGAAGGAGAAGCTTGGCTGTTAAACAATGGATATACCCAAGCAGAGGGTGTGGCAAATCTAGAGCAGGTACCAGAAATAGGTGCGTTGATTTCTATTGGGTATCCCAAATTTAAAGGTGGCTTGGGAGGTTATGCACGTTACATTGCTATCTGTCCCCCAAATTGGAAATACGGTGTATCAGTAGGTCAAATTCCAGAATCTCCCCTGCAAAAAGCTGATAAACCCATACACTGGGATACAAAATTGGGTGTACGGGTACGGTGAGTTGAAGTAATAACTCAATTGCTTCCTCGCTTGATATCAAGTTCGGCTAATTAGTTATGATTCCCGAATCTATGCAAAAACCCAAAAACCCTTCCCCTCCGCCCCTCTGCCCCCCTGCTCCTCTGCTGCCTTAATGATAAGTCTTTGATCGGACATGATATGATTCGGGCGATCGGCTACGCTCTTGCGGTTACGCTGTCGCTTGTGCGTTCACCATCTGTCTACGAACGCGAAGGCTTGTAAAATATCAGGGTACAACGCTGCGTGAAAATCTCGGTCTGGCGCGCCCTGCTAATCGCTTCTTCCAAACTAGTCTGGTGTAAACTGCGATCGCTAATATCACACCTATTGTTTCTTTCTTTTTACCACTTGCATCAATAGCACCGTCATCCTCGCTGCTTGATTTTTAAATTAGCTTGTGGTAAAGTCCATGCAATCATAATCTACTGTAAATCGGTAGAGTTGCAGTAGATTACTTAGATAAGAGAGTTAGTAAACAGAGTCTAACCACAAAATAAAAAATTTCCCATCTTCAACTTTTACATCATTCCAAAATCAGTTTTTTAATTAAAGCCTGTATTTTAAACCCAAGAAAATTGGTAATACATCATGGTAGCAACATCTAGAAAACGCAACTTTCTAATTTTATTAGTAGCTGGAGTATTTACTCTCTCCACAACTTTAGTAAGTTGTAAAGCACCGGATACACGAGAAAAGGCAGCAGTTGCAGCTCCTAATGGCATTAAGACAAAAGTGTTAAGAATTGGCTATTTTACTGCTGCGGATATCACCAAAAGTAGACAAGTTTTAGAGAAACGCTTGAATCCCTTGGGTATTCAAGTGCAGTGGGCGCAATTTACAGCTGGTCCACAGCTTTTAGAAGCAATAAATGTGGGCAGTTTGGATGTCGGTGCTGTTGGTGAAACTCCACCCATATTTGCCCAAGCAGCTGGTATTCCTTTTGTTCTTCTTGCTAATACTATACCGGGTACTGGTGAAGGTTCGGCGATCGTAGTACCAGAAGACTCCCCTATCAAAACTATAGCTGATTTAAAAGGTAAAGGAATTGCCTTTCAAAGAGCTACTGCTAGTCAATACTTTGTGGTTAAAGCTTTACAAGAAGGAGGACTAGAGCTAAAAGATGTCAAACATCTCAATCTGATAGCACCAGAAACTCGTGCAGCATTATCGCGTAAGAGCATTGATGCAGCTGTGCTAAGTGACCCCCACCTGGCTATATTCCAGAGAACGGAAAAAGTTCGGATTCTTCGTAATGCTAAAGGACTTTCAACCCAAGGAGGCTATTGGATAGCTGCACGTAGCTTCGTGAAAGAGAACCCTGAGCTAATAAAAATTGTCCTTGAAGAAGTCTACAAATTAGGCGAATGGTCTAAAGCAAATACGCGAGAAGTTGCCGAAATTGTCGGGCGTGATACCAAGCTTGATTTACCAACCTTAGAAACAATAGTCAAGCGTCGGCGTTTTGGCATCAGACCGATTACCGATAAGGTTATAGCAGGACAGCAAGAGATATCTGACTTGTTTTATAAGCAAAAATTCATCACTAAAAAGATTAATGTCAAGGATGTAACACTTACTCCTGAAGAATATGCTGCTATACTCCCGGCAGAAATCAAGCCTTGAGCATTTGCAGTGAAAATTAAGCCTGAAAACTTGACATATATCGTACTAACAGTATCTAGAAAACGCAACTTTTTAATGTTCTTGATGGCTGGAGTATTTACCCTAATTTGTAATTGGGGAAAAGGGGACGAGGAACAGTTTCGTAGGGTGTATTATCGCTGTTCTCGTAATGCACCGCAAATCTTGGTGGAGGGCTAATTTATATAACCGCATCCTACTAAACTATGAATCAATATCAAAATCTAAAATTCAATGACAGATGAAAGAAGTCAGTTAAGAACCACTTTTAATCAAGTAGCACTGTTGTATGACCAAGTTCGACCAGGATATCCAGAGGCACTTTTTGACGATGTGGTGTCTCTCTCAAAAATCACTCCAGACGGAAGGATATTAGAGATTGGTTGTGGTACTGGTCAGGCAACTGTGCCCCTTGCCCGCCGGGGTTATCGTATACTCTGCATTGAGTTGGGTGAGAATCTTGCTAAAGTTGCTCAAAAAAACCTGGCTGCTTATCCGCAAGTAGAAGTGTGTAACATCGCTTTTGAGGATTGGATAATAGAAGAAAATGCCTTTGATTTAGTGATTTCGGCGACTGCTTTTCATTGGCTTGACCCAAATATTGCTTACAAAAAAACGGATCTTGCCCTCACATCTAAAGGAGCGATCGCGCTATTTTGGAATGAACACGTACATAGTGATGCTAGTAATGGCTTCTTTGAAGAAGTACAGGAGCTATATCAAAGTTTAGCTCCTCAATTGGTTAAAGACGATGAGCCTCCTTTGCGCGAGCAGAAAGTTCCTAATAAAACAAGTGAGATTGAGCAAACAGGTTTGTTTGGTGAAGTAGTCTATCGCTCTTATCGATGGGATGCAACATACGACAGTGCAAGTTATCTCAACCTCTTAAATACTTACTCCGGTCATCTAAATTTAGATCGCATTACAAAAGCGCGTTTTTTTGATGCGATCGCTGAATTAATTAATACCAAGTTCAACGGTCAAATTACTAAAGGTTACTTAACTACTTTATACGTAGCCCACCTACTCTAATCCTATATAAATCATTTTGCAGATAACAGTTACGTTTTGTAAGGAGGACTCTTCGCCAAACACAAACACCTGTTGTATATGGGATTTTAAATTCCTTTGAGTAGGATAAAAATTGTCCTTGAAGAAGTTCACAAATTAGGTAGGTGTAGGCGACTGGCTGGCGTTTTCCTTGGACTTACTCCGTAGACAATACTTGTCGGGTTTTGAGGAAAAGGGCAAAGAAAAAACCTTTAACCTTTACCCTTTAACCTTTTCCCTGAAACCCAATGCCGAGTTAAAAATGCACAAAGCGAGCAGTATTGACTCCGTAGACGCTTTTGGGCTTTCAACTTTGAGTCTTTCCTGCAAAAAGACGTTAAAACAGATTGACAACTTGGGAAAAATTTGGGAGTATCAAACTACGGTAATTCGGTAAATTTTTAGTATGTTGTAAAATTTAAATACATCTAAAACCCTTACAGAGGAATGGTTTTTGTTGAGTGCAGTTGGTGGGCTGAATATGTTACCAGATGTAATCGCCTCAAGGCTGGAAACATTCTTCAACTTTGTAGTGCTAAAGTCGCGTCACCCAGAAATAGCAATTGCTTCACCACTCACCAACATAGATTTTCCACAGGATATTCGGAGATAGAAACTAATGATTAAGAGTCCAGAGAAACTTACAGATACAACTATTCAATTTTCGGCTCCTGTAAGAGCAAATTCGCCGGAACTCCAGCAGCTTTTTGATTTTATTGCTCTGGGGGCAAGTGAGCGCGATCGCGATCGCATCCTTCCTTATGATGTGGTTGAATTGATCCGGCATTCCCGGTTGGGTGCATTGCGAATCCCCGTTGCTGAAGGTGGTGGTGGTAGCACGGCACGCGAACTATTCGAGGTCGTGATTCGGCTGGGGGATGCCGATCCAAACGTGGCTCACATTGTACGGAATCATTTCTCTGTGACAGAGCGAATTTTGCGTTCTGAGCGCACCCAAAGAAATCGTCGCTGGCTGAAAGCCGTCGTCGATGGCGCGATTATTGGACTCGCTACGACCGAACTGGAAACCAAGCGATCGGGTGGCGGCCAAGTCGTGAATACAAAATTAACACCCGATGGCGATGGCTATCGTCTAAATGGGACGAAGTATTACAGCACTGGCAGCCTTTATGCAGACTTGATTTTCGTGCGTGTATTAGTACCCGATGGCACTAAAGCGTTTATACTCATTCCCACCAACCGCGAGGGGATTGACCTTGTGGACGACTGGGACGGCTTCGGTCAAAGGCTTACAGGCACTGGAACAACAACATTCCAAAATGTTCGTGTAGAGGCTGACGAAGTAATTTTTGAGACAGACACAGACAAAGACAACCTGCCATACAATATCGTCCCGCAATTATTTTTAACAGCAATTAATGCTGGCATTATTCGCAGCGTTCTACGCGATGCTACAGCCCTCGTCCGTACCCGGCCCCGGACTTTCTACCATGCTGTATCCGAGCAAGCCTCAGAAGATCCAATCTTGCAACAGACTGTCGGGCAAATCGCCGCCAATGCCTTTGCCGCCGAAGCGATTGTTTTAGCAGCAGCTGATGGTCTGGATCGCCTCCCTGCTGCCCAAGCTCAAAGTGAAGAGGCAGAGACGGCTGTGGCACTGGCAACTTCTCTGAGTGCAGCCAAAGCCAAATTGATTGTTGATGATTTGGCTCTACGTTCAGCTACCTTGTTGTTTGAAGTTGGTGGGGCTTCCACAACAAAGAAAAGCTCCAACTTCGATCGCCATTGGCGCAACGCCCGCACTTTATCATCACACAATCCAAATCACTTTAAGGCTCGTGCGATCGGCGACTACGAGATCAACGGTACACCATTACCGCAGAGAGGATTCTTTTAATTCTGTTCAAATCCCTGACTTCTAGTGGTCTGGCAACTCAATAATGCTTGGTGAATCAACTTTTCAATTTCTCTTCTTTGTTCTGATAAAGAAATATTGACTGGATTTGAACAGCCTATTAAAAGGTGGTATCTTATATCTTAATACTACGGTAAGTCAATCGATTTAGTGTAACTTATTTCCGATCGTCATAGATATGGCTGCTTAAACTCCTAAAAATTGATATCAAGGAGTCCATTGTGGGGAATTATTTCAATGAACACCGCTTTCAGTACAAAGAAAAATGTTCTGCTAGTACAATCTTCGCAGTTGCAGTGTTTCTTCTTAGTTTGATAGCTTCTGGTTGCAGTCCACAAAAAGCTATCAACGTCGTAGCTAACTCAGATTCCTCCTCAAACACTGTCACTACCAAAACTACAGAGAAAAACAATGTAATTCGCTTGGGCTACCAAAAAGGTGGGATTATTCCCATTGCGCGTCAACGAGGTGAGTTAGAGCGTCAGTTAGCCACGCAAAATATTAAAGTTGAATGGAGTGGGCCATTTGACCGTTGCGCTACGCTTTTAAATGTTATTAATGGTAATTGGGCGGATATTGGCGGCTGTGGTGATATTCCTTCCATTTCTGGGATTGCTGCAAGACAACCTCTTTGTATTGGTTCTGTACAGCGTCCTAGTCCAGATTCTTTGAGTAGTGCTATCTTAGTTCGTGGTGATTCTCCCATTCGGAAACCGACTGATTTAGTAGGTAAAAAAGTTGCAGTTAATCAAGGTGGTGCGGGCGAATATCTGTTATTAAAAGTTTTGGAAAAAGAAAATATTCCTTCATATAAAGTCCAGCGAGTTTACTTATCACCGAATGATGCTGCACCTGCTTTATATCAAGGTTCTGTTGATGCGTGGGCAGTTTGGGAACCTTATATTTCTATTGCCCAATTAGAGCATAAGGCACGCAGAATTACCACTACACACCCTGCTCCTACCTACGGCATTATGATTGTTCGTGGTGATGCAGCTAAAGAAAATCCTGTCGCCGTGAAAGCTGCTCTCACTGCTTTGAGTCAGGATGGTGAATGGTTAAATCAACATACTAATGCTGCATCAGATTTTTTAGTTAAAGAGCTAAAAGTCTCTGATACTGTAGCCAAGCAAGTGACTAAAAATCGAGGCCCAGAGTCTTACGTATTTCCTAATGCTGAAGATATCGCCAAGCTTCAGAAAACAGCTGATTGGTTACTAGAACAAAAAATTATTCCGCAACGAGTAGATATTAAAACCGCAGTGTGTCCGTTAGAAACTGCCGCCGCTAGGTAGGAAAGATACAGTATTCAATCCATCTATTTTAATCCATGTCGTGAGTAATGATACCGCTACTATTTGCGACATCATTATCATCCCGAACAAAAAAGTCTGCGGTCTTCACGTGGATATTCCAATGTACTTATGAAAAAAGAAAGAGAAAATCATGGCAAATTTCACTAGACCACAACCGCCAGTCTTTGAACGAGTTGAAGAAGAACGATTCTATCGCAAACAACGCCTTGCTGCGGCATTTCGACTGTTTGCTCATTTTGGCTTTAGTGAGGGAATAGCAGGCCACATCACCGCCAGAGATCCAGAGTTTACCGACCATTTTTGGGTAAATCCTCTTGGCAAGTACTTTGGCCACATCCGGGTTTCTGACTTGATTTTGGTCGATAGAGAAGGGGAAGTTGTCAAAGGTAATGCTCTCGTGAATCGCGCCGCTTTTGCGATCCCAAGTCGCACTATCGAATACAACTCAACTGCATGTTGCTAAATTTAAAGGTGGATGGGACTTAAATTTAAAGTTAGCTAAACTAGATAATTTCCCTTACACAACTCAATTTACTGAGTTTACTGGGGGTAATTTGATGGTACAGTCAATCAATGCAGGTGCGATTGACTTAGCCTCAGCTAGTGAAATACCGCCGATTTTTGCGCTTGAATCGAAAGCATCCGTAAAAATTATTGCCACTCTCAAAGGGCCGACGATTGGTCAAGTTGTACTCGTACCCAAGGACTCGACTGCTAAAACGATCGCTGACCTCAAAGGTAAGAGAGTGGGTTACGTGAAAGCTACAACTGCCCACTACTTCCTGATTAAAATGTTGGAAAAAGTCGCGCTGACGATGAAGGATATCAATGCAATTCCTTTATCGATACCCGATGGACTAGCTGCTTTTCGTAAAGGACAGCTTGATGCTTGGGCTACCTACGGTTATTCCATCCCCCAAGCCAAAAAAGAAGGGGCGCGGGTGCTGGAATCTGCAAAAGATATTTTGAGCGGTAACTTTGTGATTATTGCTTCACCCAATGCGTAGGCGTAGCCCGTCGTAGACATCGCCGATCCCCAAAAGAAAGTTGCGTAGGCGCAGCCCGTCGTAGACATCGCTGATTTTCTCTGTCGTTTGCAGAAATCCCAAACTTGGCGGGAATCTAATCTCAAGCAATGGTCGAAGAATTATGCAAATACCATTGATGTAGATGAAGGCATCGTTTATCAGGATGCCCAGCAAGGACTACAACAGCGTCGCCAAGAATTACTTCCTGTTTCTGACGATGCTATTGCTTCTCAGCAACAGGTTGCTGATACCTTTTTTCAAGCGGGTGTAATTTCCACAAAAGTTGATGTAAAACAACTTTGGGACAGCAGTTTTAACGAAGATATCGCCAAATGCCAATAATTGCAGCAAGAAGTAAAAAGCTAAATGTCAAAATCACCTTATTTTTAATAAGGGTAAAAATATGTTTCATGGAATAGAAAGAGAATTATTAAATGGAGTACCTTGGTTATTTGGACAACAGTCTCAATTACCACATCATCTCCAATTAACAGATCGGCAAGAACATGAGATCCGTGATATTTGGGAATTCCCACCACAAGAATCTGCTGCTCGCGAGCGTGTGATTAAGCAGGAGATAAAACGGTTTGGGATTTTCAGCAAACTAAAAAGTTTTTCTTTAATGATGCAATTTAAATGACGATTAGCTTAATACTGAAACTCTGACTGTTCTGATAACGCGGCACATTCTCCAGCGTAAACACCCGTGGCTGCAACTGTCGGATAGCTTCTGCCACTGCGATCGCAGCACTCAGGTCATCTTGATAATTGGTACGGCAAGGTCAGCATACGGAGGATTGGTACAAATCCAATCACACTCTGGTAATTGCTCCCACGACTCTAAAGAGTTTGGTAGAAAATGTTGGAGACATCAAAGACCCCAGAGTAGAGTGAACAAAGAAACATCAACTCACACATATCTTGGTGATTGCAATTCTGGCAGTCATAGGTGGAGCGCAAGGTTGGGAACTGGAGTTTAGTGGGTCATGAACTGAAAGCTCATGACCCACTTCCAGATCAGTAGGTTATACCACAATACGGTTCAGTTAAGGCTAACAAGCTGAGGAGTGATGTGAAATTTCGGAACTTCTACTCGTTGTCCAGTGCCTCTGTGTTGCGGCTTTTTAGAACGAAACTTTGATACAGGTTTTTTCACAACTCTGGGATTAATACGGTGAACCCGTTCAGGTAACAATGTATCTATAATTTCTACAATTAACCAATCGAAAAAAAGGGAAAATCTTCTGGCTGTAAGTCTTGAAACTTAGGAATAGCTCGACGAATAACTCGTAATGTACCTGTAAAACTTAAGCGTAATGGTGGAATCCCAGCAGTAGTTGCGGCTTGAAACATTAATATTCGTACTGACCAATGACCTAACAACCAACCATAAACTTCTTGTACTACTTCTCGTGGTTTTTGAGAACGAACGTGAGTTTTACACCCTAATAGGTGAATTTTGAACTCATCAAGGGTATTTTCGACTTCCCATCGTTGATGATATTCTTTGGCTAACAGTTCTGCGGGAAATTTTTCAATGTCTAATAAGCTAGTAATTAAGCGATAAGTAAGTTGTTCAGTCGGGTTTTGCGGATGCTCAATTGTGTATTCAATAACTCTCACCATTATTGGCTGACACCCCTTTTTCCGCAATTTACCTGAAGGATTTATCCAGGATAAATAGGAGCCGTCTTCTAAAGGTTGTTCTGCTAGGAATTTCACATTGGCGGGGATTCTGCCTAAATAATCACAGCCGTTGGATACTTTCGTAGGAATGTAAACCTCTATCCCACATCAATAACATTCCTGATTGTACAGAGCGTAATAATTTCAATGCTCGAACTCGTTCTCCCATACGATAAGGACACATTAAGGCATCAAATATAATGTGTGTTCCTGCTTCTACTAAGATTACTAATCTGACTTTAGGAAATGCTGCAATTGTTCCAGGACGACTACTTGGACGACCAAAAACTCTAGCATTTTCTTCACTGTCTGGAACATCAAAACAGCTACCATCGATTACCACTATTCGTAATCCATTTAAAAATGCGCCCAATGTTTCGCTAGTTGCCATCGGTTTTACCAGCTGATGAAACAATTGGCTCATCACCCTAGATCCTAATCTTTGCCGAGCTTGCGTGATTGCTGATTTACAGGGTACTCGCCAATATTTCCCAACTTTTACCCATGCCACAGAAAGACCATCAACTAAATTTTTAAGTACATCTCGTATCGAATCTCTCGACCACAGACTCATTGCTACTACCAAACAAATTACTAAATGTGCTGGTAAAGAACGATTTCTTTCTTCGTTAGCTTTGCTTTTTGCGGTAAGCGAAGCCATGCCGTAGGCTTATCGCTTGCTCAATGGCAGTTGTAGGTATAGCTGTCTCTATTGCTTTCAGCAAATCCTGACTTTGTATCATTGGAGACAACAAAGAGAAATCTTTGAGATGCACAACAGTCTACTTTCAGCGTTAATTACAATCCTTAATTTACACATTGATATCAGTATTAGTCAACGTATTGAAAAAGGACATTACCGCATCGAAAAACGTACAGTTTACACCGTACCTGTGTCACAGATTCCTGGACTTTATCAACTAGAACTATGGGGAGGACTAAAAACAATAGTCATGGTAGTACGTTCGATTCAGCATTGGAATAAAACAACACACGAAGTGCAATTTTACATTACTAGCCTTATTAATGATGCAAACAAGATTTCTAGTGCAATTCGACAGCATTGGGGAATAGAAAATTCTGTTCATTGGACATTGGATGTTACTTTTCACGAGGATAAATGCCGAATTCGTTCTTTACACAGTCCACAAAACTTTGCTTTACTACGTCGCATTGCTCTTAATGCATTAGAGCGAGAATCGTCTTTTCGTCGCAGTATTCGCCAAAAATCACGACGAGCAGCTATGAACGATCGCTATATGCTTTCTGTATTGGCTGCGGCTCTCTCAAACTCAGTACCTCTGCCATAATTCCCCTGTCAATAGGGTTTGAGACGCGCTAACCCTGTTAACAAAAGAAGTTTGTATGCTGAACAGCTTACAAGTACTATATAAGAACAATATCTCAAAATCCCTGATATTCTTCAAAGATTATAATCGAGCATCTATGAAAAGCACGCTCACTGTTAAGCTCTGGTTTGGGATCTCACGTAATACAGCATTATTATTTATTTGCTGGATGCTGATCGCAGCTTGTAGTAAAAGTAATAACGTTAGATTAACTCCAGCAAATAATTCCGCAGTAGTAACAAGTGCAGCTAATACTGTTCCTATTGGAATCGCTTTTGCTCAAACCAGTAATGTAGCACTACTAGGTCAAGAGGGAACTGATGGAGTTAAAATTGCCCAGAAGTATTTTAATAACAAAGATGGGATTAATGGTAAACCAATCGAATTAATATTTCAAGATACTGGTGGCGATGAGGTTGGAGCAATTAATGCCTTTGGCAGTTTAATTAATCAAAATAAGGTTGTTGGTATTATTGGTCCTACTCTGTCACAACAGGCATTTAGTGCTGACCCGATAGCAGAACGCAATCACGTTCCAGTGATTGGTGCATCAAATACTGCTAAAGGCATTCCTGAGATTGGTGATTATATCGCTCGTGTTTCTTCATCTGTTGCAGTCGTCGCTCCTTACGCAGTCAAAGCAGCGCTTAAACAAAATCCTCAAATCAAAAAAGTGGCTGTGTTCTACGCACAAAATGATGCCTTTAATAAATCGGAAACCGAAATTTTTCAAAAAACAGTGAAAGATTTAGGATTAAATTTAGTCACAGTTCAAAAGTTTCAAACTACAGATACCGACTTTCAAGCGCAAGCCAGTAGTGCTATTAATTTAAAACCAGATTTAATAATTATATCTGGATTAGCTGTGGATGGAGGCAATTTAGTCAAACAAGTACGGGAACTTGGTTATCGAGGTTTAATTATTGGCGGAAATGGATTTAATACTTCTCATATATTTTCAGTTTGCAGGATGCTTTGTGATGGTGTAATTATTTCTCAAGCTTATAGTCCTGAATACAAAAATGAAATTAACACTGCTTTTCGTAAAGCTTATATTGAGCAATATCATCGAGAGCCGCCCCAAGTTAGCGCACAAGCTTTTGCTGCTTTACAAGTATATGTAGAAGCATTGCAATCTTTAGATAAAAAAAGTAAAATTAAGGATTTAACTCTACCTAATTTGCGTCAAGAGTTGAACAAGGAATTACTGAGATTAACTTATCAAACTCCTTTAGGTGAAATTGCTTTTACACCAGAAGGTGATGTAGTTCAAAAACAGTTTTATGTCGCCCAATTAAAGATGGAAGCAAACGGTATTAATGGTAAATTTGCTTTTTTAAATATAAAGTAATTGACTGTGATTGCTCAAGCGCAGAAATTCACTACAGCCGTAATCGCTCCTGATTGTTTACCATTTATGACAAAATCTTGTGCAAAAATCCATAAAAGCGCACACTCAAGCTGTATCTAGCTTCAACCCTTGCTTTCGCTAACCCTGCAATGCCGCAAGACTTCTCTCACCAGAATCTCAGAGGTCGTTCTTTCAAAGGTCAAGACTTGGCTGGAGCAAACTTTACGCGATCACAAGTGCCGGATCGTCATTCCAGCACTCATGCAAAAAGTCAAACCTTAGATTCTGCTCCGAATTCGCCGCAACGCATGAGTTTCTGCATACGCTCTGGTCGTACATTTGACCTCGCAACAATCGCCTCATACGACAACTTTTCAGTGCTGGTGACAGGTGCGGCGGAACTTTGACCCTCATGAACTGTTTTGATTTCTACACCCAAAACTGAATTTTCAACCAACAACATAGCAGAGTGATCCTGTTCTACTTGCCTTTGTGTTTGATTAGCGATCGCAAAAGTCCCTACATCAACACTTCTCACGCTAAATGCTAAATTTTATTTAGCCACCCAGCAGGAGTTTTCTTTTTCTTATGTGGTTCTGGCCTGCCGATTCAGTAGAACAAGAATTATTTGATTTGTACGCTCCAGCCCTGCAATCGCTCGGTGTAAATTTCAGTGACGAGCAACACTCCAAGACACTCTAGAAACAGCAAGCTTAGGTTTAGAAGATGCTTTCAGGAGCGCAATCGTTTACATACTCTGGCTCGAAGAAAACCTAAAGCCCATCTACCAATGCTCCGGACAAAATTAGGCAGCAATAACCCCGTAAGAACGTAGGTTTTGATAGTTAGGATGGGATTTAATTAAAGTTGGCGAGAGTCCTAA
>NZ_JBALDN010000076.1:0-48178 GCF_036917375.1 Nostoc sp. | reverse complement strand
CAATGTAATTCAGTATATTGCTCATGCTTCTGTGTAAAAATAACTCTTTAATCTTCTTTTATCACAGAATAATACTATTTTGGAGATGTCTAAAGTCAACAGCCTACTCAGACTCTCACATCATGGCGCATCACTAAAAAATCATACAATTTCTCAAATCAGATCGCAGTCTGCACCATCTAAACGATCGCGTGGTTTCCTACTACCTGTTTTTGCTATCTATCATTAATTAGCTTTAACATTCAGCGCGTATTCTTTAAACCTTTCCAAATCAGCTTGAATTGTCGATTCAACTATCCGCCCCAAAAACAAATTATCCATAATTTTGCCAAGAATGCCGGGAATAGCATAGGAAATAGTCATTTTCACAATGCTACTATTGTGGCGATCGTAAAAGCGAATCGCTCCCTGATTCGGCAAACCATCAACCGATTCCCATTGGATAATTTGATTAGGAATAACTTTGAGAATTCGGGATTGCCAATTAAATTCTAAACTGCCAGTTTTTAATTTCCAAAGAGATATATCTGGATTATCTGGCGGAATTTTCACCGAATCAATCCACTTCATCCACCGGGGCATTTGCTCTAAATCAGACCAGAGGCTCCATACTAAATCTATGGGAGCCTCTACTTCTACCTGCACAGTATGCTCTAACCAGTCTGGCATTTCTCTTTTTCCTTCTCTACGAGATGCTTTGCGATCGCGTTCTTTGCACTCTTTGGAGTAGCCTGCGGCAAGCCACTGCGTGTCTACGTTATTTCTTTAAACTCTCCAAAATCACTTTTGCCGCCCGCCGTCCAGAAATAGTAGCACCTTCCATGCTGTCGATGTAGTCTTGCTGAGTATAACTGCCTGCAAGGAAGAAATTATCTACTGGTGTTTTTTGGTTAGGACGGTACGCATCCATCCCTGGCGCTTCTCGGTAGAGAGACTGAGCAAGCTTTACAACACTGTACCAAGTCATATTTAGCTCCCGTGAAGAGGGAAACAGTTCATGGACTTGCTTAAGAACATGTTGTGCGATCGCTTCATTACTTTGGGCTATAAACGGATCTCCCGGTGTCAGCACTAGCTGTAACAAAGATCCCTGTCCTGGGCGATAATAATCAGCAGGGCTAGTCAACGCTAAATCGGCAAAACAAGAAAAGTCGGCATCGGCTGTATAAAGTAAATTATCGATTCCAGCCGCATGGTTTAGCTGTTTGCGTTCTTCTCCATCGTTCAGTTCTGTCACCCAACCATCAAAGCGTAACTGGACTGTAGCCACTGGCACTGCATCCAGTTTGTAAATATTGTCAAATTCTGACCACTTACGCCACTCCTGGGGTAGGATGCGTTGAATTCCTGGGACATCACAGGCAAAAACGTAAGCATCAGCAGCGATCGTTTCTACTGCATCACCTTGGGCAACTACTATACCAGTAACACGGGTTTGTTCACCTGACTCAGCAAACTGAATTTCCCGAACTTGTCGGCGCGTGTAAATTTTGGTGCCTCTAGCTTCCAGATATTCCAGAATCGGCTTGTGTAAATATTCAGATGGAGAACCTTCTAGCATTCGCAAAACTGAAGCTTCAGTTCTAACTGCAAATAACTGGAATATGGTTAACATACAACGGGCAGACATATTTTCGCAATCAATAAATCCCAATGCGTAGGCAATGGGGTTCCACATCCGCTTGATGCTGCCATTACTCCCACCATGACTGCGAAACCAATCGGCAAAGCTCACTTTATCTAAATTGCGGATAGTTTTCATCGCCCCATTAAAGTCTACCAATCCGCGAACTATCGGACTAGTACCCAAAGCGATCGCATTTTGCAATTTATCCTGCAATGATAGTTGGGAAGTAGTGAAAAATGCCTTTAACCCATTGAAAGGCGCACCTGTAATAAAACGAAAATCTAAAGCACCAGTGCGCCCCCCTTTATTGATAAAAGTGTGGGTATGTTCCTTGAGGCGTAAGTTTTCTAACACCCCCACTTTTTTCATTAAGTCAAATAGTTGGTAGTAGCACCCGAAAAATACATGCAACCCCATTTCTAGATGGTTGCCATCTCCATCAATCCAACTGCCAACTTTACCGCCGACAAACGGACGAGATTCAAAAATCTCTATTTCACAACCAGCATCAGCTAGATCCACTGCGGTTGCTAGCCCAGCCAGTCCCGCACCTACGATTGCAACACGCATTCCGTCGTTCCTTTTCAGTTTCTTTACAGATTGTAACTGGGTTGGTGTCGGAATTTGCTACTTAATATCAACTCTAGCAGCATATTAATGCTTGCCAATATCGATACTAAAAACTTTTTGATTACTTCTTTTAGTCCCAGTAAATGACCAGACGCGATAAAAACGCGTCTGTATCATCTAGACAAACTTTTGTCCATAACAGCGGACTCTCAAAGGTATCAGAGATATTTTTTTGGTGGCAAAGCAGTTTTCTGGATAAGTTATGAAAGTCACTTCTTAGTTGTTTGCATCTTTACTGTCGTCGGAGACAGGCAAACTTCTAATCAGTTCGCGAATCACATCAGTTGCAGGTCTACCTGTTTGTTGGCAATATTTTTCTAGTTTTTCCGCTTCCTGCGTTGCGAGATTAACTGTTATGCGTTTAACTGCCCATTTTTTATTTGTCATTATCATGCTATCTGCTGTATATTTAGATGGTCGAAAGAGTCTAAATTAAAGAGGGAACCGATAAGGTTATCAGAGTTTGTCTCACGAAACAAGTAATACCATTAATATTAAGAATGTTTGTTTTGTCAAAGGATCGATCATTTTCTAAAAAAATCAAAATGCTACACTTTATTTGTTACTATTGTGACAGCATAAATAGCACATCGTTGCTTTTGAGGATAATAACCCTACTAACAGCATGAGTAAAGCCTGACGATGAAATTTTATAAAGGAATTCGAGACACCTGCTATTGACTCAATGAAGATTTCCAAAGTTATTCTCCATTGAAAGCATTTGACCTTCTCTCTTAACTGAGTTCGCCAAACTCGCTTGGAGAGAATATCTGCTAGAACACCAAAAAATAAAGCTTCAGAATCATTATCATGCTTAAATGCTTGTTTACAGGCGGGTTAGAGCGGTGTGTATAAAGCGTTAATAGTGACTTAGAAAGTAGGCAAATAAGCGATCGCCTTAAAACAAACACCTATATCTAACCAGACTGTAACCAAGAACTTAAGAGCTACTTGAACTGTTATGAATTTTGGCTGATTTCGATCAAGCTGGTTGCTTTTCACTGCCAATATAGTAGCCATAAAAAAAAGGATAAAGCTCAGTCTACTGAGTGTAAATTGCCAAGATTCTTGGTAATTTTTGACAGCAACATCTGTAATTTCACACAGACTAATTTATCCATAATATATGTGATGTTATTTGACTGTTGTCGATAATAATATTTTAGTTTTGTTTCATAGTTTTAGAATCAATTATCGTCAGAAGGCAATAAAGTATTGCATCTTTTTTATCTTCTTCCTAGCGATATAGCTTACTTTGAAAGCAGCAATATTTTTACAATTTTTCGTCTTCATCTATCTGGATGTTATATAAATCGTTTTTAGCAAAGTAGGGCATTATAAGTTTTACATAAGACATTTACCTCATATCTAAGCCAAGATATAAATTACTGCCAATAAATTTTTTATCACAACTATTTTTATCTGGTAAGTATACCCATAAAAAGAATCGTATATTTAAATTTTTCCGGTAGTGTGTTTATTATAGCTATTATTTACGCACTTTAAATAATCTTCATTTAGATACTAGCAAAGCTATTTTTTAGCCTTTATAAAAAAATTACAAAGAAAAACATATTATCTGAACTTTTGCTTAATGATATTGATATATAACAGAAGGCTAAAATTAAAAGCTTGTTAAAAAAAGATTCCAATATCTCAGTGCATCAGTTAGGTTTGATTTAAGCAGTCTTTGTAGATAAGTCTTTATTTAGATGTAGTTATTTATACTTAGTTAGTTGAGATAAAATAACTAGAAAACTATGAAAATACAGGGACTTCATGAAATTTAGGTAAAGTTAGCTTCTCTAGATTGGTCGCGTATTCGTATTGACATATACATGAATATTCATTACAAAGTGCCGCACGCTGATAGGTACGCAGATCGTGAAGACTGAACGGAACTGGAAACACTCTACTTCTACCTAAAAGACTGCCTACCAGGAATGGGTTATATACCAATAGGGTTTAATTAAGGGTTATTGGTGTAGACAATAGGTCTTTCAAGACGCGATAAATCGCCTCTCTAAATCTGGGTTTTGTTGCTTATTCTGAGCTGTATTGGGATATGTACAAAAGTGAAAATCTTAAGTCCTGTTTACTTCCCTGAAACTTTGACTCCTTAATTCAGAATTCTGAATTAAGGAGTCAAACACGCTTTATATCTGGGTAACAGACTTAGCTTGTGTAACTCACTTTCCTTGAAATCTGCTGTCAATGATACGCCCTTACTTCCATCCCCACGTTTTGCTATGGGGTAAGACATACTCAGCACTGGTGAATCAACACTCCATTGATAAAGAGAAGAGAGCTAAACGTTAAAAGGCAAAGCCTTCCCCTTTTTCCCTCTCAAATGCAGTTTTAATCAATCAAATAGACATCAACTTAATTTCTCATACCGATAATTTGAGATTGAGGATTGCGGCAATTCATGCAATTACTCAAATTTAAGTTGGGGCATAAGTTGGAGAGTGCCAATACCTAAATCTTTAGGTGAAAGCGATCGCCCTTCAAACAAAGCCATCATATCTCGTAACTGCGGATTGCCACGGGAGGCTCCCGTTAGTCCTTTGGCAATGATTAAGCCACAGTAGCCCTTAGTATTTTTACACCGCTGATTCCATTTTTTTCGGGCTTCGACATGAATCGGATCTTCATCTAAAAATTCACCGAATAGGAACAATTCGCCATTTTGAGTTTGCAATAAACCCAGGTCGTAGCGATCGCCATCAAAGGGATCGGCACCTGGATTAAAGCAAATTGCTCTCAATCCGCCTGCTGCTTCAATTCTTTCAATTACAGTCTTCGCCTTGGGCCGGGAGGTTTGAATTAAAATCACCGGCAAACCATCACCCACTTGTTTGATTTCACTAGCCTGGTGGTAGCTGACCCCTTTTCGCAGAGAATCCAACATTTCCCAAGACACTACACCTAAGCTGAGGAAGGAATCTTCTGGTATCAAATCATCTCGCAATGATTGGAAATCAAGGTTGTTAATCTCCTCGTCATCAATACCAAAGCCTGCCATTTCTTCTAATTCTGCTGCTAACTGCGGCATGGTAGAGACTGTTACAGGCACTGATTTAGTTGATTCTTCCGACTGCGGTAGAGAAATGCGATAGCGACGGACCAGAGTAGGGAAGATATCCTCATGAAGTTGGCGACGGTGATCGCGAATAAAGCGGCTCAGGCTTTCGATCGCAACCAAGATTACCAATGCTTCTTCGTCATACAAAACAGACCGTAGTCCTTCTAAGGGGTGGATATTACCAAAAGTGGGGTCAATTTCTGATAATGGCAGATCCGCCAAATCATCTTCTTCATCCTCATCTTCATCAGTTTCGTCAACGCTCTCAAAAGTGAGAAACAAGCAATCTTGCTTAAGGAACGCTTCTTCTAAATGCTCTGTTGATTCTTCATCCGTTAAAACTGCGGCGCGAAATTGTTTTAAAGACTCTTCTGAGCGATAAAACAAAATCCCATACTCCATTCCCAGCATTCCCATAACTGAGGCGTAGAGTGTGCCAACATCCCACTTATTAATCTCGATTGACAAAATTTGCTGTTCTTCCAAAAATTCCCAAGGTGCTGCTTGCCAAATTGCAAATGCTTTCTCTCGCAAGATTTGTGCATACTGTGGAGGTAAGTCGGGGGTTTGACTATCGAGGATGTCGGCGAATCCACGAAATAGTTCGTCAATTAAAGGCAGTTCTGGTGCATAGTCAATGGCGATATCCAAATCTTGCAGCACTCCCCGCAGGTAAAATTGGATCTCGCGGTCTTTGACTACAATTCTTTGGGGTCTAGCAGGTCTTGCCGGACTTTGGGGATGCTCCATTGCTTGCATTAAGGTGCGAACTATTGCTTCTGGGCCGGTATCGGAAGCTACCACATCCATTCCCCGAACAACACCTTGGGAGTAATCTACCCAAAGAATGCATTCTCCCTTTGCCTCTGAGTCTGACAGATGGTTTGGTGATGACAACGGACGGCGATCGCCCTCCCATACAGAAGGAATTTGAGTTAATTTCTTCAACCGACGACTGGTAGAGCGATTAAAACTTGTCATAGAGATCAAAAGAAGCAATTTGGAAGTAAACTTTGGGGGCTAGCTAGCCTCAGATTAAATTTTTATGGCTGCACCTGAAGGGTGGTTGCTTCTGTTGCTGCCGTAAGGCTTGAATTTTAAGAATACCGAATGTATAAACACATTGAGTCTCTAATTCTAGAATAAAAATCTTTGGCTACTTTTGACGGAGTGTTTACAATTTGGTATCTAGCAACATCTAAGCCGCTAGAATGAATACAAAAACACTTAACGAGCAACCCAGAAGCATTAACAAGCCGATACAGGGTAACGCTTATACTAATTAAGGAGTTGAAAAGCAGATGACACAAGCAATTCCGGCTCAACAACGCGGAATTCTGTTGAGCGAAGCCGCATTGCACCAGGTAAAATCCCTCCGAGACAAGCAAGGCACAGATTTCTGCTTACGGGTAGGAGTACGTCAGGGTGGCTGTTCTGGGATGTCTTATATGATGGACTTTGAAGATACCAGCAAAATCACCCCTGATGATGAAGTTTTTGACTATGATGGCTTCAAAATTGTCAGCGATCGCAAGAGTTTGTTATATCTCTACGGTTTAATGCTCGATTACAGCGATGCCATGATTGGCGGTGGTTTCCAATTCACTAACCCCAATGCTAATCAAACTTGTGGTTGCGGCAAGTCATTTGGGGTGTAATATTGTCAGTTGTCATTTGTCATTTGTCTTTTACAAATGACCAATGGCTGATGACTGATGACTAATGACCAATGACTAATGACCAATGACTAATACAGTTGAATCCCTGTTTGATACAGGTTTAGAACGCTATAAAGCAGGAGAATCAGCAGAATCTTTAATCCCTGTATTTAAAGAAGTGTGCGATCGCGCTCCTAAAACTAGTGCAGCTTGGGTTTGTTTAGCGTGGTTGTATCTACTCGATAACAAACCCAATTTGGCTTACAAAGCTGGGCAGAAGGCAGTCAAGTTAAATCCACAAGATCCCCAAGCTAGAATCAATCTCGCCTTAGCAATGCTGGAAACAAAGCAAAAAGGTTTGCGGGAACACATTGACATAGCACAACAGTTGATTTTTGTCAACGAAGAATGGAGTGATGAAATAAAAAATAGTATTGAGGACGGTTTAAGTAGAAAACCAGATTGGCAAAGTTTGACAAAAGTCAAAAATTGGCTGTTTGAAAAGTAAAAGATGGGGAGTGGGGAGTAGGGGGTGGGGATTAGGGACAAGAGGGACAAAGGAAAAATTATTGAATCAGTCTCTGTTGTTTACCTTGTTTCTTGCTAATACCAACTTCCCATTCCCAATTTCCCATTCCCCAATCCAATCATGAAAGATAAATTGTTAAATTGGCTAAACATGGTTTTAGTCGCCGATGTTTTTTTGGTTTTGTTTGGCTTTGGCTGGTTAGCGATCGCTGCGATCGGTGATGCCGCCGGAGTAAACCTGGGTTTGGATTTGTGGCATCAACTGTGGCAACCCTTGTTTAACCCCGCAATTGGCATCCTCATGGGCGGTGCAATTCTCAGTGGTATTATCAGTTGGGTTTCCAAAAAATTTCTTTCTAGTCAATAGTCAAAAAATTGGGTATGGGGCAATTCAATTTTGGATTTTGGATTTTGGATTAAATTTCAATCTAAAATCCAAAATCTCAAATCTAAAATTCTTACTCCCCACTCCCTTTGAATCTATGTAAGAATTTGTGTTAATGCCGGTTGCAAATTAGGATATTTGTACTCAAAACCTGTTTGCACAGTGCGTTTTGGGATAACTTGCTGACCTTCTAAAACTACTATTGCCCCGTCTCCTAAAAGGGCTTCGATCGCAAAAGCAGGAACAGGCAACCAAGAAGGACGATTCATCACTTGTCCCAAAGTTTGGCTTAAATCTGCCATTCGGACTGGGTTGGGGGCAGTGGCATTGTATACACCTTCTATTTCCGGTTTAGTTAAAGCTTGCAAAATCAAGTTAACTAAATCGTCTACGTGAATCCATGAGAACCACTGCCGACCACTGCCAATAGGCCCGCCAGCAAAGAGTTTGAAAGGTGGAATCATTTTACCTAAAGCACCACCATTGCCCAGAACAATCCCAAAACGCAGAATTACCAGTCGCACACCAGCGTCTTTTACTTTTCTCGCTTCAGCTTCCCAGACTTGACAGACTTGGGCAAGAAAATCGTTACCAGATAGGCTGGTTTCATCAAAGGTAGCCGTTTCACTAGTGCCGTAGTAGCCAATAGCCGAAGCGTTAATTAATACAGATGGTTTAGGGTTCGCGTTGGCTATTGCTTCAACTATTTTTTGTGTACCTAACTTTCTGCTATTGAGGATTTCTTGTTTCCGTTCTGGTGTCCAGCGCCCTTCACCAATAGGTTCTCCTGCCAAATTAACTACGCCATCACAATTAGCGATGATACTTTGCCAAGAACCAGATGCATTTGGTGTATAGGCAACAATTTCTACATTAGGGAAAGCCTCAGAGGGAAAAACCTTTCGAGCAAAAGTAGTATTCCGAGTCAATACTACTATTTTATGACCTTCTCCGTGTAATCGTTGTACCAAACGACTACCGACAAATCCTGTTGCCCCAGTAATTGCGACTTTCATTTTCTACCTCAGCCAAACCTTTATTGTAAAGTTTTTGATCAAACTTTCAGCTTACCAAAGAAGGCAGGGGGCAGGGCAGCAGGGCAGCAGGGGAGCAGAGGAGATTATGTTTTAGAATGCAAGAAGTTAGTGTCACTATAACTTTAATGAGCCTTTGAACTCCTTTAATGGGGCTTTGATACTTGCAGACGTAGCTTGGAACTTTTCTCCCTGTTCCCCTGCCCCTCTGCTCCTCTGCCCCCTGACTCCTGCCTCTTCATTGACTGTATATCTGGTAGTACGTACTTACTCTCAAAAACTTTGATTTTTTAATGACTTTATATTTAGATACTTCGGTATTATAGGATGGACGGAGTGTTGCAAGGCTTGGGGCTATTATGGCTCGCTATACCTGTTCATTTATTGTTTCTGTTCCTAGTGACCATCTGTTGCCGTTACTTGTAGAACTTCTACAGGACTGTCAGTTGGATATTCAATATCACACAGCCGAATATATTATCGGTCGTGAGGTTCCTGGAAATGTTCCTTTTCCTAAATTAATAACAGTAGAAGTACTGATTGACAAATCAAAATCTACTGAAACAGAAACTCGGATGAGTATTGTGATTAAAAATGAAGAACTACCAATTCACCTAGATAATTACTGCCGACAAATGTTTGAGTTAATCAAGCAAGCTATTGAAAGTAGCCGCCATTGGCATTTGATTGAAAGTATTGCAGGATAGTTTTGGTGATTGAATTGATACTTCCACGGCTTCAAACTGTGGGAGTACCAGACTGTGATTGGTAGTTATAATTCACTCTCCTAGTCCTCTAAATCCTCGGCCATACCGGGGTTTATTAGTGTAATATCGTACTCGCTCGAATCCGTTTGCCCTAAACGCTGGGTGTTTCTTAAAAGGTAATAAATGGCACGTACTTGAGGCCCAAAAACGATCTCGTCTTCATTTCTGAGGTCGTGGGCTGGTATTTTACGTCCATTAATCATCAAACCATTGGAACTAGGCTTACCTTTGGCATCGCCATCTACAATCCGGTAATAGTAGCTATGACTATTATGCTCTCGTGGCAATCTCACTAATGTGGCATGGCGGCGGGAGACAAACTGCGACATCAAACGGATATTACATTCGCGGTCTCTACCAATAGAGTAGACGGGGTGCTCCAGAGAAAATTCTTTGCGACCTTGATCGTCTTCAATAATTAGTAGATGGTTTTCATTGGTTTCTGCTGCCATTGACAAATCGGTGGAACTGTAATTGATTAAGCTTTGTTTAGTATCGTATCTTGGCATTTTTGCGCACCATAAGTTTGTGGTGCTAATCTAAATAAGCTTTAAAATTGCATAATACCTTGAAAGAGTAGAACATGGCCGTTCTACTCCAGTAGCTATGATAGCTTTGGTAAGTGTTTTAATTTGACAACTGACTCCTGAATTGTGTTTTGATAACCAAGATTTGTGGTGACAAATTGGACGTGTAAAGGAGTATTCTACGGGCGATGAGCGAATCGCCGTAATAATATTGAGTTGGTGACGACGCTAACAGAGCTAAAAGCCATTAATGCAGCAGCACCAGATGGGTTAAGCACAAAACCCAGACTAGGAAATAAAACACCTGCTGCTAAAGGAATGCCAAGTGTATTATATGCAAAAGCCCAGAATAAATTTTGGCGGATTTTGTTGAATGTGGCGCGACTAAGCTGAATAGATTCGACGACATCGTTTAGGCGATCGCGCATTAAAATAATTTCAGCAGTTTCCATCGCCACATCTGTCCCAGAGTGTAAGGCAATTCCTACATCAGCTTGGGATAAAGCTGGAGCATCGTTGATTCCATCTCCTACCATTGCGACTACCGAGTGCTGAGTGCTGAGTGAGGAGTTAGGAGTTTTCTTTGCCCCCTTGTTTCCTTGTTCCCTTGTTCCTTCTAATTGGAGAGACTGTATTGCCGCCGCTTTTTTAGCTGGGGGAACACCTGCTATTACATCAGTGCTATCTAATCCTAATTGTTTGGCTATGGCACTAGCTGCTTCTTTGCGATCGCCACTGAGCAACATTACCCGTAAGCCCATCTGACGCAACTTATCTACGGTGGATCGAGCATCGGATCTGAGAGTATCAGAAACACCAATTAGTCCGGCTAAGGTTCCCCCAATTGCTACACAAACGACTGTTTTACCATCTGTTGCCAAATCCTGTGCTACCTGTTGTGCGGTTTCGTTAATGGCAATGCCGTGCCAACTCAACCATTCCCAGTTACCCAACAATACAACTGTGCCCTCTACCACAGCAGATACCCCTAGTCCTGGTTCCGTGTGAAAGTCTACAGCCTCTGGAATCGATAACTGTTGCCGCTGTGCCTCTTGTTGAATTGCTTTTGCTAGGGGATGGTAAGTACCGCTTTCTACAGCGGCTGCTAATTGAATTAGGGAGTAGGGAGTAGGGAGTAGTGAGTGAGGTTGACTACTCCCTATTCCCCACTCACCATTCCCCATTTCCTCAATTAATAGACAATCTGTGACGATGGGATTACCTGTAGTCAGAGTGCCAGTTTTATCAAATACTACGGTGTTTAACTGGTGTACTTTTTCTAAAACATCGCCACCTTTGATTAACAGACCTCGTTCTGCACCCATAGCAGTTCCCACAAGAATGGCTGTTGGTGTGGCAAGTCCCAAAGCACAGGGACAGGCGACTACCATAACTGCGATCGCTAGTTTTAAACTAATTAACAGGGAAGAGTGAGGAGTTGGGAGTGAGGAGTGGTGAGCGTGGCTCATCATTTCCATACCACCAGACATGGTAATATCAGTCCAAATGTGAGTGCCGAAAAAGTACCAAAATCCAAATGTTAAGACAGATGCTGTCAGCACTCCGTAGGTAAAGTAACCAGCTACTGTATCTGCTAATTTCTGTACTGGTGCTTTCCGAGTTTGGGCGGCTTCTACTAGGGCGACAATTTGAGCTAGAGTTGTATCACTTCCAATCCGGGTTGCCCGAATAGCGATCGCTCCTGACTGGTTTAGCGTCCCCCCTGTCACCATATCTCCTGGTTTTTTGATTACTGGCACTGATTCCCCAGTTAGCATTGATTCATCAACCGTTGTTTGACCAACTACCACTTCACCATCAACGGGAATTTTATCGCCTGGTAGCACTTGTAAGCATTCACCAACACGCACCTGTTCAGCAGGAATCTCAACACTAGAAGAACCCATTCCGGCTTTCTCTGGGTTGGCAATCAATCGCGCTAAGAGTGGCTGGAGTGCTAGCAATTTCCTAAATGCAGCAGCCGCACGACCTCTAGCTTGTTGCTCTAATGTCCTTCCTAAGAGAATAAAGCCTAGCATCATTACTGGCTCGTCAAAAAAGCACTCCCAACCCAATTGGGGAAAAAGCAGTGCTACTAAACTAGCAATGTAGGCTGTCAGGGTTCCCAATCCCACTAGAGTGTTCATGTTAGGCGCATTTCGTCGCCAGCCCAGCCAGCCATCTACTAAAATCGGGCGGCCGGGAATTAACAGCGCGACTGTCGCCAGTCCACAGTGAAACCAGATGTTATTTAACACTGGCAGCACTGAGCTACCAAGATTACCAAAATGCCCACTTCCTGACAATATCAGCAACACCGCCGCGATCGCCAACTGCCATAGAGAAGAACGCATTTCTCGGCGTTGTCGTTCTGCTGGATCTGGTAAGGTCGATATTTCGCCCGCTACTGTGCCATTAGCTTTTCGGGGTTGAGTCGGGAATCCAACAGCTGTTAATCGCTGTGCCAGTGCATCTGCATCTATTACACCAACTTCTGACTCTACAACTGCTACCTCTGTGGCCAAGTTCACACAGGCACTCTTGACTCCTGGATATTGGGTCAGCTGTCGCTCTACTGCGTTCACACACCCAGCACACTTCATACCCCCAACATCTAAAATAATCTTCTCTAGGATTGGGTCAAGTTCTAGGGCTGGCTTAGTTTTCGGGACAAGTTGCATAGCTTGTGTTTAGATTCGCTACAGAAATTCAACGCCTGACTAAAAGCGTCTCTAATTCGAGCGTAGGCTAAATATGGAACTATGACTCAATGTCAACCATATTAAAATTATTAATTTATCGTACTTTGTTGAGCATGAACGACTATCGCTGTACTTAATTCAAGGTTCCAAGTCCCCAGATTTATCTGTAGGGTTTTGAATTTTGAATTTTAAATTTTGAATTTTAAATTCCCCTACGGGGGGTTGACAGTTCCAACGTCGATAAGTGACATAAATAATCGCTGCCACCTGTATCGGTGCGATCGCAATCAGGTTTTTGAAGAAATAGTTGATTTCTAAATGAGACATAACACTGAAATATCCTAAGCCTAACAAGAAGAACATTGCCCAGTTAAGCTGTTTAGGTTTGAAAATGAGCATATTAATAAAAATAAATATAAAAGGTAAAAGTGCTGTATAACTTTTGCTAAAGGTAAAAGGTGAAGTGGAAGGGAAAAAGGATGTTTCTTTGGTTGCTACCCTTTATCCCTGCGCTTTTGCTACAATCCTAAGCTTGGCAGCAGATATCATTCTCTGCTTCCAGTAAGAAGGCTATTCTTGTACTAGAACCAGCCCTGCTTATTCACAAAATAGGTATTTACAAATCCTTCAGGGGATTTATTTAAGTAAATCATGCCTTCAATTA
Source organism: Nostoc sp. (assembly GCF_036917375.1). Lineage (GTDB taxonomy): Bacteria > Cyanobacteriota > Cyanobacteriia > Cyanobacteriales > Nostocaceae > Nostoc. Next base: position 34,571 of record NZ_JBALDN010000076.1, on the reverse strand, counting down.
AACCTACAAGTTGCATAACTAACAAAGCAACGCCGTAGGTAAAAGAACCCCCAACGACAGAAATTACTAACATGATAAAGCCTTCCGAAGCGTATCCTAGAATAAACTTATGAACCCCAAACGCTCCCAGGATAATGCCACAGTAACCAGCTAGAAGTTGTTTGGTAGGGTGACTGGGGTTGAGATTTGCCATATAAGTGCTGCTCCTTGATAAGTGAGTATAAAAATAAAGTCTTTATTGTAATGGAAGCAAATACATTTACTTGCTTAATAAATAGATTTTTAATTTTTTCAGTCTGAGTAAGTCTCAAGATGAATAATTAAAATCAGCGTGCTTCTATTCCAGAGGAGACGCCAAGATGTCTTGCACTTTAGGCCGAACTAGCGCTCCTTGATGACTTTTGGTGGATTTGACGATCGCAAACCCTGGTGCAGCAGTTTTGCAGATTTTTAGCTCAGACATTTATCTTGAGCAGAATCAATCTTAAATAATCAGCAAAAGCTGCTACATACACCACTTTTTACAAGTCCATCAGTATTATTTCCGGATTCTTTTGCGATGCTTCCAGCGAATTTGAAACGCCATCGCACCAATGGCAAGACAATTACGTGGCTAGTGGGAATCTAGAAGCGCAAAAGGCATCTTCCATATCTTTACTAACCGCTTTTTAGTTACCGATCCCCACTTCCATGAGCGCAAACCGGAATTGCATTCCAATTTATGACAGCTAAAAATGGTTCAAGAAGACAATTAACATCTCGAATAATGGCTAAAATCTACCAGAATGAGAATAAATGCTTAACTAGATAATTTGTTGTCTATGTTAATAGCATTCTTTAATTTACTTTTGCCATTATCGTAATTGGGTTTTCAGCTAGTATTTATGCTTATAACCAATTAGTACTAGTAAATTGTCTCTACCTATGGTGATAAAATCAGATATTTTTGTTTTTGGCAACAGTATTGTACCAGTATTAACTGCTACCTAAAATAAATAAACTTAATAGCGTACCACTATTCCAAAGGCTGTGGAGGAGCATAGGAGCGAGGAGATTGCGCGATCGCGTGTAGACTACTCCCAACACAATGCCCAATGCGGTCAGGGGGAGAATTTCCGATAAGCTGAGGTGAGCGATCGCAAACAACAAACTACTAATCAGAATCGCTCCCCACACGGGTAAGTAACGAGTTAGAGAAGGTAACAAAAAACCGCGAAATAGGATTTCTTCAAAAAATGGAGCTGCGATCGCAGCTGTAGAGAAAAATATACCAAGTGCGATACCATCTTGGCTTTCCAGCGCTAGTTGCAACAGAGGATTACTCCCACCTTGTCCTTGCCATAGCTGCTGATTAATCAAAGATACCACCACAACTACAGGTAAAGCCGTGCAATAGCCTCCCAGTCCCCACAAAAACCAGTTATCTTGAAAACGGAAGCGAAACCAGAATTCTGGTAGGGGAAAAAAGCGCTTGAGAGAGAAATACAGTACTAACAGCGCACCTAATGCCACCAAGAAGTAACTAACCAATACAGAAAATGCCTGAAGTCGTACATCTACAATGGGACGCGGGATAGGTAGCAACGATATTACTAAGGGCACAAAAATTTGCCCCATGAAGAAAAAGCCAACGATAAAAACCTGCAAAACCGTTTCACCACCCCAAGGCGTTGACCAAGGGATATCAGCATTTTGAGCTAATAAAGAGGCTTTTCCTTTCAACAAGCGTTGAGCAAATAATAAAATCAGCAGTATGAGACCAATCAAAGCTGCCAAGGTAGGAATAGTGCCAATAACTGCCAATTTAATCACTGCTTGAGCAGAAGATTCTTGTTGTGCGGATTTTACTGCTGATAACGCGTCTTGTCGTTGCTGGAGTTGGTATAACTTAACCAAAGCAGTAGAGCGAAACCAACCTTCTAAATTCTTTTGAATTGGTTCTTGAGCATTTGGGAGGATACGGGGAGGATTGCTCCACAGTCCTGTCAATACAGCAGCAGTTTCCCCAAACCCTGGATTAATATCTGAGCGTTGTTGTAATTCGCTCCAAGTCTTGAAGGCTGTATCCGTCTGTCCTTGCTGTGCTTGTAAAACCCCCAAGCGCAGGTCTAATTCAGCCAGTAATTTTTGTAATTGCTGAAAAGACTGTTGTAACTGTTGCTGTCCCTGTTTAGACGTTTTAATAGTGGGAGGAGCGTCCGGTAGAGGTTTCGGAGGTGTGGGAGTTATTTCAGCCTGAGAGCGTAATTGTGCAAGTTTATTGTTAACTTTGTCTAAATTAGCTTGAACTGACTGACGCGCATCCTGATACTGCTTTGTAGCGCTTTCTAGGGGTTGCTCGCCAAGTATTGCTTCCCGAATCGTCTGGAGTTTGTCATCACCGCTATCTTCTGATTGCCAAGCTTGAGCTTGTAAAGCAATATTTGTTTGGTATAGTTCCAAACGACTTTGAAATTGAGGTTCTTGCCAACTACCGAATAAAGCCGAAACTGCTAACAGAACTGCTATCGGCGTCATCACAAAAAATAAAACCAACCGCTTGAGTGTCATCTATCCCCCTTTAACTGACCAGTGGAGAGCGCGTCCCCCTTGGGAATTATCGCAATAAAAAGTCAGAGGTGGATAGATATCATCAATATTAAAAGTTTGCGATGAATGTGCGATGCCTGCGGTTTTTGCTTGCCTATGTACTCATGATGTTAAATTACAGTGGTGTTCTCCCACCTTGAGGAAGCCGATCATCTTTGTTTTGAGCGATGAATAACTCATTACGAACTAGGATTTTATTTTATGTTTAATTATGCCTACTATATCTAGTTACTTAGTCTCACCAATTTAACTTAATACAGCATTTCATTAATTTGTAGCGAATTAAATTTGACAATACCTTGCAATGCCAATGCATCCCAATACAATAGACCTCTTGTAAAAGTGCTTTTTGCATTCTTGGGGAAAAGGGTAAAGGTTAAAGGGGAAGGGGACAATACAGAACTTTTTCCCCTTCCCCCTGCCCCTTATCCCCAGAGGGGGCCCCACCTTCCCCTTTTCCCGACTTATGCAAGAAGTCTAATGTTAATGCGTGCCCCTACAATGCCATTGCATCCCAATACAATGTTAATGCGTGCCCCTACAATGCCATTGCATCCCGATACAATCTTAATGCGTGCCTCTACAATGCCATTGCATCCCGATACAATCTTAATGCGTGCCCCTACAATGCCATTGCATCCCGATACAATCTTAATGCGTGCCCCTACAATGCCATTGCATCCCGATACAATCTTAATGCGTGCCCCTATAATGCCATTGCATCCCCATGCATTAAAAACGCTACGCTTTTACGCAAAATTGTACTTAGATAAATTCAGGATCGAGAAGTTGTTCCATAGTGAAAGGACACGTCAAGGGGAAAAGTTTCTATAGTCAGAATTCTGTTGGGTATTTTGAACGAAAGAGGTGATGAATCAAAGGGTTTAAGACCCCAACTAAATTTTTTGTTACTTTAAATTCAAAAATAATGAAGAGTGAAGAATCAAAATTTTAATCCTTCACTCTTCATACTTCATTCGATATTGATTTCTAAGATTCTCTTCCCGATGCCCAAGTATCACGCCATTTGACAGTACCTTCTTTCGCAATCACCCAGCGGCGATTTACGAGATTTTCGCGTAGAGGCGATCGCCCTTCTCGCCACATGGCATATTTATAAGCAATTAGCTTACCAGCACTTTCATCAAAGGGAATTTCAGCAAACCAAGTATTGGTGTTGATATACTCTAAGGGATACGCTTTGGCAATATCCCAGTTACCTAACTCTGGGCAATCTCCTGTCACCACAATGATTTCACCAGGTTTAGTCTCTACGCCATTGAGTTGGACGCGGACAATTGTTTGTGCTTTGATCCGTTCGCCAACGTGGCTGAAAACAATCACTCCCCTTTCTTCTAGTACTAGATCGTAAATCTTGCCATCTTTCACCTCATACTTGTTGCGAGTCACCACGCAAGTATGTTCGCCATCGGGTAATTCTGTTTCTACTTCTGGTAAAGTAACTTCTCCTCCTCGGTTTAAAGCTACAAAACACGCAGAATCGCGATAGCGGCGTACATAGCAGTAAACATCCGGTGTTAAGTATTTTTGCCAGTGGCTACCCATTGACACGGCTGGATTCAGTCGTCGTAAGCCAGACAGCAGTCTAATGCAACGATAAATCTCACTCTCAGTATCCCAATTTTCCATCATTGGGCGGTTGTACGGGTCGTTGCCGCCATCGGTGTCGTTATGCAGATACTGTTCTGTGCCGTAATATATGCAAGGAATGCCGCGACAGGTCATAATTAAGGCGATCGCAACCTTCAGCATCGCTGGATCGGGATTCAGCGATTGGAAACGGCACATATCATGGTTATCGATGAAGGTAACTAGCTCTGTTGCCCCGTTGTAGCGATGATCTTGGTCAAAAATATATTGAATTGTTTGGAATCCGTTTTCTGAACCTTGTCCTAGTGCAGCTCGAATTGCCACGCACAACCCAAAGTCTAGAAGTGTCATGCCTGAGTGATTGGCAAATTCCACTGAGCGATCGTCAGTTGGATTACTATAAATCCATTCACCAAAAATGAATACATCTGGTTTGTGATTGGTCATCTCGCCAGTGAATTCTTGCCAAAACCAGATCGGCATGTGCTTGACAGTATCCACCCGCAGTGCATCCACACCCCGGTCTAGCCATTGTTTAATTGCTGACTTAATATACTCCCGATATTCCGTATTATTTTCATTGAAGGTTGCTAGACCAGCTAGTTCACAGTTTTGTACTTGCCAATCATCTTCCCAATTTTGCACTTCGCCATAGTGGTGATACCAATGATTGACATCATCATTGAAATCAGCAATTTTGACACCATCATCATACAATTCACCTTTACTACCGCTGGTATCAGGTGTACTATGGTTGCAGACAATATCCAGCACTAGCTTCATATTGCGCTTGTGCATTTCTGTAATTAACCGATCAAAGGTCGTATTTTTGTCTTCTTGAGTAGCGTTTAAAGAAGGGTTCTCTCCCTCCGCAATGTATCGAGGATTCAGCCGTTTAAAGTCTTTTGTCCAATAGCCATGTATTGCTGCATTGCCAACAAATAACTCTTCAACCTGCTCGAACAGAGGAGTTAGCCAAAGAGCGGTAACTCCCATATTTTTGAGATAATCTAATTTATCGATGACACCTTGCAAGTCGCCACCCCAGTACTTACCCCAATCCTGTCTAGTTGGATCGTATAGTTCTGAGTTTGCACCTTCGCTGTTATCTGGATCGCCATCATAAAAGCGATCGACTACGAGAAAATAAATTGTTTCCTGACGAAATTCAATATCTCTGGTGTAAAGGAACTCTAGAGCAATCTCAATATCTAACTGCGGTTCTTGTATAAGAGCTTCTACATTTTCCTTTGCAGGATCTACTTTATATTGATCTGGTGAAAACTGGGATGGTGGGGTTTGTACCATAAAAAAACTCAAAATTTCATCTAATTCACACTTGCAGAACCAACAGTACAACGTTTTGAGTATTGTGTGTCACTACAAACTTCGGTATTGTGACATCCTGCCCACGGTATAGGTATCTATCGCTGGCTAGTTTATAATTCTATCGGTAGATATAATTCATCTGCTAGAGGATAAATATAGAAAGCTATAGCAGTTATTTACGATAATTGGTCGGCCACAAAAATTTACAATATTTAATTAAGTTGGCTTGCGGTAAATATTGAGCCTCACTCGTGTTTAAGTGTATATTCGACAACAGATTTTAAAACACCTCAACTCCGGGAAAATCATCTGTTAATAAGGTTTTGTCGCACCTGAGCAATACTGAGTCAACCACGTATAAGGCAACTTTTTCTCTAGAAGATTCGCTCCATTGGTAAACTGACCATTGTCACTTTCAATTTGTTATTACTATCAAGGAATTAATGTTAGGTAGCAATTATGACCAAATATGACAAGGTTTTTAACTCATCAAAGACATCAGAGGAATCACTAAGTCCAGAGGAAGCGGTGGCGGCGATCGCAACTGTGACTGCGATCGCAGATTCATTTATTGAAGAGGTAGATGCAGAAAGTTTAGCGGGTATCCTTTGGGAATTCGAGGTTTTTGAAGAATACTCAGAAGATGAAATTGCAGAAATAGTTGATAGACTGATCTCCATTGCAGAAGAAGAGGGAATTGGGCCCCTGTTTAATACGGCTAAAGTATCTCTCTCAGATGAATTAGTGCTAGATGGTTTTGCCGCTGGGGTAATAGTGCTTTTAGACGATGACCTCGCCATCCCCAAACCGAAACAAGCCTACCTGAAAAAGCTACAAGCAGCTTTAGAACTTGAGGATGAAGAAGCAGAGGAAATCATCAAGGAGGTAATCGCAGCCTTTAAAGAAGCAGAAGATGAAGAATATACAGACGATGAAGATGAGACAGTAGTCATCGAAGATTTTAGCGAACAGACATATCAATCTCCTTTAGGTAATTTTACCGTGCCGATTCCTGTCGATCCGCAGCAGGGCGGTAGAATTCAGAGTCAGGAAGGAGTAGTTGGCTTTTCTGATGACATCGGTACTTTGCTGAGAATCGATTATTATCCTTTCCCCCTAGAACAGTTAGAGGAATTGGAGTCTGTTGGACAAGAAGAATATTTACAAACGATTTTAGTAGACAAGTATGTACCCCAAGCGATTTTCGCTAATGTACCAGATGCTTCTGTGGAATATACCGAATATCTGGAAAATACTTTGCGAGGTGCTTACTACGTGTTAATTGATATGCCCAAAGGTTCCACAATTTCTAAGCAAGAAAATAATGGAACTGCAATCAGATTAGATGCGTACCGGGGCTTACTCTCCTTTATCAGTGGGGAATTTTTGTACATAGTTAGTAGTCAGCACAGCTTTATTAACGGCGAAACTCCCGATTCTGTTGAAGAAGAGGCTGAAGATATCAAAGAAAGTATTTTAGAGTTTGTTGAGACTATAGAGTTCGCTTAGTACAGTATTTCATTCACTCGTAGCGAAGTAAATTTGGCAGGATTCTGCGATACCAATGCATCGGCTTGCATTAGATCGGCAGAATTCAGGAGTCAGAATGGGCTATGCCCCGCTACGCTAACAGAAGTAAAACAGGCTTTGTACCTGGCTTTGAGACTTAGTTTGTGTACTTCACTAACTTAAATCCCCTGTATGTGTTGAAAAAGAATGGAGAGACGTAGCACTACTACGTCTCTATAAGGATTTTGATTTTGGATAACGCATATTTAATTTCACCAGAGTATATTCGCCCTGGCTTCGCTCATGTGATGTACATTTGGAAAGGGCGAAGTCTGACGACAAGTTCAGAGAAGACAAGAAATCTCCGGCTCCGCACTGGGTGTCTACGCTTATAATTTTTCATGACAATAACCCTGCTGAACAATCGCTATCAAATTATCCAGGTAATCGGCGCTGGTGGGTTTGGCGAAACCTTTCTAGCAGAAGATGTCCACATGCCTTCTCGCCGTCGCTGTGTAATCAAGCAACTAAAGCCGATAACCAATAATGACCCGCAAACCTACCAACTTATCCAACAACGGTTTGAACGGGAAGCCGCAACTTTGGAGTATTTGGGTGAAAGTAGTCACCAAATTCCCAAACTCTATGCCTACTTTTCTGAGAACGGACAGTTTTACCTCGTCCAAGAATGGATTCACGGCCAAACTCTGACAAAAGTTGTCGAAGCTAAAGGATTTGAGAGTGAAACTGCTGTTCGGCAAATTCTCTTGAGTCTGCTTTCAGTTTTAGATTATGTTCACAGTAAAGGTATTATTCACCGGGATATCAAGCCAGATAACATTATTCTGCGTTCTGTTGATAACGAGCCAGTTTTGATAGATTTTGGTGCAGTCAAAGAAACAATCCGTTCAGTGGTGAATTCTCCAGGATACCCCACGCGATCGCTTGTTATTGGTACGCCGGGATATATGCCTAGCGAACAAGCCGTTGGCCGCCCAGTTTATGCCACTGATATCTACAGCTTAGGTTTAACGGCAATTTATCTGCTGACTGGCAAACATCCGCAAGAACTAGTAACCGATTTAAAAACTGGGGAAATACTTTGGCAGCAGCACGCCCCTAAAGTCTCTTCCCAATTGGCGGCAGTACTTAATCAGGCAATTAAGCCTCATGCTGGCGATCGCTACAGTACTGCCAGTAAAATGCTATATGCCTTGCAGTCTGCTACTAATATACCTACTGAGTTAACTACAAATACTCCCACAGTTAGTTTTTCTCCCACTGCATCGACTCGGCAAACTCAGCCATTATATTCTCGGCAAAACAATTCTGCGATTCCAGGATCTTCCAATCCTAGAAACTGGCAAAAACCTGCTGTGATTGTTGGTAGTTTGCTCATAGGCGGCTTGATTGGTGCAGTCGCAATTCCTAATATCATTCGTCAGCAACAACCAGAAACAACCATTGGCACAAATCCCACGCCATCGCCAGAATCTTTTCCCACTCCTGCATCTACCGAACCGCCCGTTTCCTCCCAAACGTCTCCAGTTCCAGTTATCCCTAACTCACCACCACAACGGCGACCAACCTTTAATCCCCCAGTTGTACCCATACCACAGCCAGAAAAAGAGCCTGTCACTTCAGAGACTCCAGCACCGATAGCAGTATCCACACCACAGCCAGAACCAAAGGATGAGGTAAGCGCAGTTCCCACACCAGAAGCGCGTTCCACACCACAAAAGAAGCCGCGCAGTAAATTAGCTGCCACTGCCAGCAGACAAAGCGTTCCCGCATTCCCTACAGGTACAACAAGAAACATCGTAGAAGCTACCCTCGGCAAACCAAATCAAGATTTAAGAGGTGCATGGGGCAAGACTCGTGCTGTCGTTTACAAACTTGTGCCAAACGAAATTGATCTTGGCTACTTATTCGATCGTAATTCTAAAACGCTGCGTCAAACTGAGGTATCTTTTGCTCAATCGGTAGACCCAGAAGTAATGGAAACTACTTTAAATGGGATGTTAGCAGGGCAAGCCACTGAAGAAATTAAGCAGGGACTCAAACAGGTACAAGAGCGCCAATCGGATAATTTTAGTTTTAAAAATGGCTCGGTCAAGGGTCAAATTATCCGCCAACAATGTGATTTTATTTACATCAGCATTTGGGATGCAGATTTACATGATTTTGTAAATCCATCCACAGCCAAACAGTGTTAATTTTCTGGCAAATACCATTCTCAAAAGTTAGATTTTTGTATCCTAGAAGACAGACTCAGGATTCAATATAATGATTCAAAAACTGACTTTATTCGGCTACAATCAAGATAATTTCAGTCTTCCCAAACACAAAAACCCAATTTTTAGAATTAGTGTATTTGTTTTCTAGATTTTACAACTAAATCGATAAAAACCTGTCTTTCCCATGCCTAATTCCCCACACGCATTCTCAAACTGAGTTTCAAATTCTTAATCTTCATAAAGTTATAAATACCATTATTAAGTTTTTAATAATACTTGTCTCAGCTTCTACATTCATGTCGTAAAGTGCGATTGGAATTGTGTAATCTGAAGACAGCAAAGCTAAATTATTCAATTGAGGTCTGATGACTCCTACAATCATGCGTCAGCTTTGGTCAGTGGTTGAAACCGCTCAAGCCAAGCTCCTTTTACAACTGGATGATGCTAGCTTGGTGCAGTGGTTAGTGAAACAAACCGAAACGCAAGTGTTGTTAGATTCTAACGAAACTGATTTTCTTAGCCACTACATTCAATCTCGACTAGCGCTTATACGCGATCTTGCCCATGAACGCCAGTGTTCATAGATTGCAAAATCAAGATAAATAGATCGATCGTCAAGCGTTATTACTGTTGACTATTAGCTTTTTGGGACAAATAACCTTCCACTAAGCAGTCAGAGCCTACTACACGCCAACGAACACGTTCTAAAGACAACGCCTCAGTCATGGTAGTAAAACCTAAATCGCCCACTGGTGTGGGAGCAATACTACCACCAATGATTTTTGGGGCAATAAATGCTAAAACTTTTTGCACTGCTCCTTGAGCGATCGCACTAGCAGCTAAAGTACCACCACACTCCCACAGCACGCTACAAAAACCTCGTTCATATAAGTATGCCATTGCCTTATCCGGCGTAAGTGATTCTAATTCCACCACCTCCACACCCTGTTTGAGCAACAGTTCTTGAAAATCGGGGTTAGCACCCTTCTGTGTCAACACCAAAGTGGGCGCATCCGCAGTTTGCCACAGATGGGCACTTGTCGGTAAGTTGAGATGGCGACTCATTACCACCCGGAGGGGATTATGTGCCCCCACCTGATGGCTGGTTAAGTAAGGATTATCTTGTCGGACAGTATTACCGCCGACAATTATGGCATCACAAGCCGCCCGCACTAGATGTACTTCGCTGCGGGCTTCTTGACTTGTCACCCAGGCGCTATGACCAGAGCTAGTAGCAATTTTGCCATCTAAAGTCATGGCATATTTTAAAATTCCCAAAGGTCGCTTATAGAGAATGCGATGCACAAAAGCTTCATTTAGCTGACAGCAGGCTTCCTCTTCTACTCCAACTAATACTTCGATTCCCGCTGCCCGTAAACGGGCAATACCACCTCCAGCTACCAGTGGATTGGGATCGACCATACCCACCACTACTTTTGCCACCCCTGCTTCGATCAATCCTTCCGAACAGGGGGGAGTACGTCCGTAGTGATTGCAAGGTTCGAGACTAACATAGATTGTTGCACCACGAGAGCGATCGCCTGCTTCCCTCAAGGCAAACACTTCTGCATGAGGCTCACCTGCGCGAGGATGAAACCCTTCGCCTACAATCTCGCCATCCTTGACAATCACCGCTCCCACTAGCGGATTTGGCGAAGTCCGCCCTAAAGCGCGACGGGCCAGTTCCAAACACCGCAGCATCATGCGAGAGTCAAAGTCAGTTCCTACCTTTTGCTTCGGTGGTGAATTCGAGCCAGCTGCTGACTCCACTATTGGTGTATTTTCCTGAGTGTAATTTGGTAAGGATGCATCTGCTTGAGCGACCACTGGGGAATTATCCATAATTTTAGGCAACACTGTAAATATTCTGCACGCGATCGCGCAGCCTCTCCACAAGAGAATCGCGCTTTGCTCCTGATAATTAAACAGTAATATCTAGGCGCTATTATTGGCTGTCTCAACTTACGTGAGTCTGTAATATTCACACTTACAGTTTCACTGTAGCTTGAATCCATATTGCCAGAGGTTGCCCAAATTCCATAAAGATTTAGGTTACAGGGTACAAAAGATAATTTTCTTTACTGTCACCTGTAACCTATTCCCTTCCTAACTTCTAATTCTTGTACAGACGCGATTAATCCTGTCTCTACTCCTAATTCTTGTACAGACAAGGGTTAATCGCGTCTCTCCCTTATTGCTCCAATAATTTCATCCGCTGCCACCAAAGATTCAACGGATAATAGACCACAGGTGCCCACAGACTACTCAGAATGGCAGACGCCAGAGCGACGCGCTGATAATATGTCCAAATATCTGTCACCTTGCGCTCATTGCCTAGCAAAGTTAATTGCAACCCAAAGATAGTTTCTGCCAAAACTGCCAAAACAAAGACAATTACAGCAATCGAAATAAAATCTTCTTCGATAAAACGCTGTTTTTGGAGCAGACCAGTTAAAGCCCCCACTATACCTAAACTGATGGCATGAGTCGGGCTAGGTGATGTCATCGAATCTTGAAGTAGCCCCAGAACTATACCAGCTAATGCTCCGGCAAACACCGTGCGCTTCACACTCCAAGCTACCACCCAAATTAATAACCAGTTAGGGCCAATTCCCAACAATTCCATACCTGGGAATCGGGTTGGTAATAATAGCAAACATAACAGTACAGAACTAGCCGTCACTATCCAACCAAACAATTGACGTATACCGGGATGCCAACGAGCAAGCGGCTGAATTCGGAATTTCGATTTTCGCTCTGACGATTTAGGCTTTTTCTGCCTGCTACCACCAAATGCAGGAATCTTCATTTTTCTAGTGATTTTTTCAAAGAATTTACTTAGACTTTTGCGGCACTTGATTTGCCGACTCTGGGTTTTCTGGCTTGGGATAAACAGCTACCCAATCGAGAGAGCGGATTGGCGGAAAAAGCTCAATTTTTGCCACTGATGCCGGGAGTTTCTTTAAATCCAGCGACTTAATTCGTCCTACTGCCAAACCGGAGGGAAATTTCTGACTATAAGTAGATGTGGAAACTAAATCTCCTACTTTGACATTTGGAACTTTTTCATAAAACTCCAATACAGCTTCAGCAGAAGAATCTCCTCGCAAAACGCCTTTAGCTGCTGTGCGGCTAATCGATACACCCACTTGACTCTTTAGGTCACTGATTAACAACACGCGGCTAGTATTAGGAGTTACACTCTCCACCAAACCCACCAATCCGCCTTCTGCTTTGACTATGAAGCCTTCCTGAATCCCCGCATTCGCACCGCGATTCAGCGTCACTTGTTGCCACCACTGGTCAGCACTACGTCCTACCACCCGTGCTGGAATTGGTCGCGATGCCAGCGGCTCTTTTTCCACATAGCCTAATAAATCTTGTAACTTTGTCTTTTGACTTTCCAAATCTACTATACGGGTTTGCAATTCCATTATCCGGGCATCTCTAAGACGTTCTTCTGGAGTTGGCCCTGACTGCAACATTTCTAATGGACGGGTAATTGCCTGGTATGTCTCAAGCACTAATTCACCTTGAGTCTGTCGCAATATCCAAGCACTACCAACTACTAAAGCTAACAACCCAATTTGTAATCCTTTGCGATCCCACCAACGCCGTATTGTCACCATATATACCTGTATGTACTTATATAAATTAAGTTCTACTTGGATTCTATTTATATAGAACCCAAATAGAACTCAAATAGAACTCAAGTCTGATATTTTTTTGTTACATATTGCGAGAGCTTTCGATAACAACTCGTTCCAACTGTTTAAAGTTTTCTAACACACGACCTGTTCCCAGCACAACACAGCTCAAAGGATCGGCAGCAATATGGGTAATAATGCCTGTTTCATGGCTAACGAGGGTATCTATGCCTTTGAGCAAAGCACCGCCCCCAGCTAACATAATACCTCTGTCAATAATGTCTGCTGCCAGTTCTGGCGGTGTGCGTTCTAGTGTCCGCTTCACAGCTTCGATAATTACTGATAGCGGTTCCATCATACTTTCACGGATTTCTGGGGCTTTGATGGTTACAGTTCGCGGTAGACCAGAAAGCAGGTGTAAGCCTCGGACTTCCATCATGGCGTCATTATCATCATTAGTCGGATAGGCAGAACCAAGCCGAATCTTGATTTCCTCGGCAGTACGTTCACCAATGACTAAGTTATGAACTTTCTTAATATACTGAACGATCGCATCAGTCAGTTCATCTCCAGCAATGCGTACTGATTCGCTAATTACCGTACCTTGAAGACTCAGCACTGCAACTTCTGTTGTACCACCACCAATATCGATGATCATGTTGCCTGTAGCTTCGGCAACAGGTAGTCCTGCACCAATGGCCGCAGCTACAGGTTCATCGATTAAATAGACTTTTCTTGCTCCTGCTTGGTGAGCTGCATCCATCACCGCTCGTCTTTCTACTCCTGTGACGCCACTGGGAATACCAATGACGATTCGGGGTAGGATTAGAGATTTACCTTCATTTACACGCTGAATAAAGCTTTTCAGCATCAGTTCGGCTATATCAAAGTCAGCGATTACACCATCCCGCAAAGGGCGGAGAGCAATCACATTTCCCGGTGTGCGACCGAGCATTTTTTTGGCTTCTTCTCCTACTGCTAGTGCAACCTTTTCGTTGACATCGATAGCAACTACAGAAGGTTCTTGTAGTACAATACCTTTACCAGATACATAAACCAGGGTGTTCGCGGTACCGAGGTCGATACCCATATCCCATGAAGTGCGAAAGTTCCTAAAAATACCCACGCGTCTGTAAGCCCCCTATGTGCGATACTTTTTGACTACAACGGTAATAGTTAATTGTGCCGGATTTGATAAAGTTCTTATCCTGAGTTGAGTCAACTAGACTATATTTTTATATGATTCCCAGGAATATTTAGTATGTCTCAAGCCCCGTACTTTTTGATATTCTCTGGTTAGATTAGTATATCCGTATATTTTTATGTGTTTCTCCAAATAGTGTGTATAAATTTTCAAGTCAATTATATTGTTAACTGTTTAACACATTATTTTCAAGTCTTTCACAATTCGCTATGATGAAAGTCGAAATTGCTAAGTACGTTTGTACTGAAAGGTAACGCACATGAGTATTAATATTGTCACTCTTGTTGGTCGTGTAGGTGGCGACCCTGATATAAAATATTTTGAATCTGGTAGTGTGAAGTGTAGATTGACACTCGCGGTGAAAAGGCGATCGCGCAACAGCGATGAACCTGACTGGTTTACCCTGGAGTTATGGGATAAGACGGCTGAGGTAGCAGGTAATTATGTCCGTAAGGGAAGCTTAATCGGCATCAAAGGTTCCTTAAAGTTTGACACATGGAGCGATCGCCAAACAGGAGCAAACCGTTCTACACCAATTATTAGAGTAGACCAACTAGATTTATTAGGCTCTAAGCGTGATGGAGAGGGTGGTACAGGAGATATGTCTTCAGAACATTTTTAATTGGGCATTGGGTATTGGGTATTGGACATTGATTATTAGTCCTTTGCCTTGACAAATGACAAAGCGCAAAGTCTGAGCGCCGGCTTCCGGCGATCAGAACTTTGTAAGAGAGGACTAATGACAAATGACAAATGACTAATAACTAATTTGCAACGTCACCGATGCTTCTACTTGCTGTTCACCACCAACAATCGGGGTGGAAGCATCAGCTGATTTGGCAGCCTCAGCCCGTAAAAACATTGGCGGTGGTGGAGGCGCACTGGCATTATTAACTTGAATGCTAACTATTTCTTTGGATTTAAAACCCAAGGCACTAAAAACGGCATCAGCTTGCTGGCGTGCATCTTGAGTAGCTTCTTTTAATGCTTGCTTTTGAGCAGCTGCGATCGCTTCATCATTCGCAACAAAACTAATGCCGTTAATTTGTGTTGCGCCGGCTTTGACTGCATCATCCAATAATGTCCCAGCTTGCTCAACAGGAATACTAAAACTCACGGTATTATTGGCAGCATAGCCTGTAATCCTCTGTACATTATTGGTGTAGCTGTAAACCGGGTTGAGACGGATACCAGTAGTTTGTAATTTTTCAACATTTTTGCTCTTGAGAAACGCAACCACCGCCGATGACCTCTGAGCGGCTTCTTGCTGTACCTCCTGGGCTGTTTTCCCTTGAATCTCCACTCCTAAACTGACTTGTGCCAGAGTTGTGGGAATTGTTTCGACTCCGCGACCACTGACACTAAGGGTTCGCCACAATTTATCTTTTTCTTGTGCCAATGCAGGTAGTGCAAAAGTTGCACATACAAGTATTGCTAAAGGCAGTATTTTCCACAAGTTTCCCGATGGAAATTGAGAACCGGGTAAAGCGGCTCTAGTCATCATATTTGCACTCCTCAAAGTATCCACAGATGTTTCAAATAAAGGTATGTAGCAATCTTCTGGTGGTCGTTGAGAGCCAACAGCCACCATCAGTTTTTCACAACTCAAGTGCGATCGCTAGATACGATTCGTATGTTCTTACTTTGACACTGCGATCGTCAAAAGCTGAAATGGTTACATTTTTTGAAACTAAAAAAATTACACTAGTATTGAACAGCGTAAACGTTTCATTTACGCCGTATTCATTTTGAATTCGGATTGCGTCTCCATAGGATGTTTTTCAGAAACGCGTCAAAATCAAAGAGAAGGATTTTCAGAGAACCTAATGCATTTGTTAGATCCAATCAACTTCTCTTTTCCTCTGCTGGCCAGCGCAACACAAGCCGCAGACAGTTCAATGGTAGTCGAAGCAGTGCTACTAAGCTTAGTAGTCGTTTATCTCGCCAGTAAAGTTGGTGGAGAGTTATCAAACCAAGTGGGTTTGCCGCCTGTCTTAGGCGAACTCGTTGGCGGTGTGGTAGTTGGCATCTCTGTTTTCCATCTTTTAGTGTTTCCTGAAGGCGGCACAGATAGTTCTAATTCTTTGATCGTGTCCTTCCTTCAAACCACTGCTGGTTTAACGCCTGAAGCCGCTCCAGCGGTCTTTGCAGCCCAGTCCGAGGTCATTTCCGTTTTGGCAGAATTGGGTGTGATCATTCTGCTGTTTGAAATCGGCTTGGAGTCGAATTTAAAAGATTTAATGGCAGTTGGTATCCAAGCCACAGTCGTCGCAGTCGTCGGGGTAGCAGTACCCTTTGCCGCTGGGACTGTCGGACTGATGACTTTATTTGGTATTAGCGCTATACCTGCAATTTTTGCAGGGGCGGCTTTGACTGCTACTAGTATTGGTATTACATCCAAAGTGCTGTCAGAACTGGGGCGACTCAATTCTAAAGAAGGGCAGATTATTTTGGGTGCTGCTGTAATTGATGACGTACTAGGCATCATCGTTTTAGCGGTAGTTGCCAGTTTAGCTAAAGACGGCGTGGTGGATGTCAGCAAAGTCATTTATTTGATTATCAGCGCCACTGGTTTTATTTTGGGAGCAATCCTACTAGGCAATGTTTTCAATAAGTCCTTTGTAGCGATCGCCGATCAACTCAAGACACGCGGTGGACTGGTGATACCAGCGTTCATCTTCGCCTTTGCGATGGCATACCTTGCCGCCGTCATCCACTTAGAAGCAATTCTGGGGGCTTTTGCAGCTGGTTTAGTCTTAGAAGAGACAGATAAACGTAAAGAACTGCAAAGGCAAGTCTGTCCCATTGCTGATATGTTAGTGCCAATTTTCTTTGTGACTGTTGGCGCAAAAACCGATTTGGGAGTGTTAAACCCAGCAATTCCCGACAATCGGGAAGGTCTAATTATGGCAACTTTCCTGATTGCAGTAGCCATTCTCGGTAAAGTAATCACAGGTTTAAGCGTGTTTGGTCAACCGGAAATCAACCGTTTAGCGATCGGTGTGGGGATGATTCCTAGAGGCGAGGTTGGGTTAGTGTTTGCTGGTGTCGGCGCTGCTAGTGGCGCTCTCTCGAAACCGTTAGGAGCAGCAATTATTATGATGGTTATCTTGACAACCTTTTTAGCTCCTCCATTGTTACGATTTGTGTTTCCAGATCCAAAAACCGTGGACGGAAATTCAGAGCAACTAATTTTAGACGGTTCCTCTGGGACTTCGTTGGTAATTGAACCACCTCAGTCGAGGGTGCCAGCATCAAATGACAGCAGCAATTTGGGAGTAACTCCAGATTCTGGCGATCGTTAATTATTAGAAATGGGGAATGGGGCATTGGGCGTTAAGAGTGCTGAGTGCTGAGTGCTGAGTGCTGAGTGCTGAGTTAGGAGTTAGGAGTTAGGAGTTTGGAATTAGGAGTTTTGTTTATCTCCTTGTCCCCTCATCTCCCCCTTACCCCCTGCCCCTCTGCTCCCCTGCCCCCTTGCTCCAATTGTGCAGTGGAAACTTCTATCTTCAAATCTCCGTCCCGTGTGATTGTAGAATAATCATTTGTTTATAATTTCTACCAGCATTCAGAATGTTACTTAATTTCTAGTCTCCCTTGGCTTGTGAGCCTTTATCTGAATATTTTCCAGATAATTGGGGAGTAACACCCATAAATCTTGCTAGATCGTTTGACAGTAATGGGAATTATTTACTCAGTGCATCGATGGCAGCAAAGAACAAACACTTATCAGTAAACAGCTATCAATTATCAGTTTTCTAGCTTTATTGGGAGTCAGAGTTCTCCACCTGTGAAGGTGGAAGGTTTCGCATGGGGATTTAAACTTAATTTGAAACCCGATCGATGATTTAAGTGTGTCTAAATACTGGCTTAAAAATCAAACAAGGGATTCAGAAGTCAAGTTTAGGTGGTGATGGTGTGATGATGATTTACCAATGAGTTGAGATATTGACGGCTCCCATGAATGTGAATTAGGAGAAAGGACTGTGAAATTACATTGGTTACTAGCCAGCACTATTGGAACTATCTTCATGCTATCGTCGCCAGCAATGGCAGCGAGACTTGAATCTTGGCGCTTTGATGCCAATCAAAACAGGCTGGAAATTAATACTGTGGGAGCAGTTCAACCCCAAGCACAACTAATTTTCAACCCAACTCGGCTGGTAATTGATTTGCCGGGAACTACATTTGGTCGTCCGCAGTTAACCCAACAGGTGGGTGGTGGAATTCGCTCAATCCGTGTTGGACAGTTTGATGTAGATACAACACGCATAGTTGTCGAACTTACTCCTGGTTACAGTTTAGACCCCAAACAGGTGAAATTTGTTGGTACAAGTGGCGATCGCTGGACGGTGCAATTACCGAAGCCAGAAGTCGAAAAAGTAGCTTCATCTCCTAGAAGTGCTTACAGTGTAGTTACCCCAGACTCCGAACGTCAATCTAATATTTCAAGGGTTGCTACTACTGCACGAGGGGCAACTCAAATTGAGAGCTTACAGGTAACAGGTGATGGGTTGTTCATTCGTACCAGTGGTGGTAATCCTCCGATTCAGGTAATTCGCAGCCGCGATCGCGCTACCATCTTCGTCGATATCTCTGGTGCATCTTTATCACCACGTCTGACGCAGCAGAGTAATATACCCGTTAATAAACATGGTATTAGCCGCGTCGAATTCACCTCATTGCAAACCCAACCTCCTGGTGTCCGCGTAACTTTGCGGGTAGATAAAAATAGCCCAGATTGGCGAGCAAGTAATAGTAACGATGGTGGTTTAATAGTTCTACCTAGTCGGGTTGTCAGATTGCCTGGAAGTAATAATTCGGACAATCAGTCAGATGCCGTTTCCTTTCCCAATAGAGCATCTACCAATAACTCACCAGCAACAATTGAGTCTGTGCAACTTGCGGATAATGGCAAACAACTGCTAATTAGAGGCAACCAACCTTTATCTGCTACGGGAACCTGGGATAGATCCTTAGGTATTTTCCGCGTCACAATTACCAATGCCAAGTTAGCTCCCAGAGTTATAGGGCCTACTTTTGCTCCCAATAGCCCCATTCTTCGGGTACGTCTGCAACCTCAAGCATCCAATACAGTGGTTGTTTTAGTTCAACCCGCAGGAGGAGTGCAACTTGGGCAACCCCAGCAAATCAGCGACCAGCTTTTGGCTTTACCAATACAAGGTTCTCGGCGAATTGTCTCCCTCCCCGGAAGGCCTCCCTTTGCTTTACCTGGGCTACCACCACCAAACCGCGGGCCATTCCCAGACCCAAACAATCCAAATCCTCAACCCTTTAGACAACCACAGCGCCGAGTTACCAATGGGCGAGTGGTAGTTATTATTGACCCCGGACATGGTGGTAAAGACTCAGGAGCGCTTGGCATTGGGGGGGCGCGCGAAAAAGATGTTATCTTGCCCATTGGTAAGAGGCTGGGCGAGATTTTGCAGCAACATGGCGTACAAGTGATTCTGACGCGGGATTCTGACTATTTTGTTACGCTTCCGGGACGCGTACAATTAGCAGAGCGAGCTAATGCTGATGTGTTTGTGAGCATCCACGCTAATTCCGCAGGTGCGAGTCGTCCCGATGTTAATGGCTTGGAAGTCTATTATTACGACAGCGGACTCGATCTAGCTCGCATTGTCCGTAGTAGCATTCTTCAAAGTATTAGTACTCTCAAAGACAGGGGAGTGCGGCGAGCCAGATTTTATGTCCTCAGAAAAAGTTCTATGCCCTCCATTCTTGTGGAAACAGGTTATATGACTGGTCGACAGGATATGGCTAGGCTCAGAACCTCAGCTTACCAAAATCAAATGGCAGAAGCGATCGCTCGTGGCGTTCTTCAGTATCTAAAGAGAAGATAAGTAATTTAGTCTAAATTTCTAAATTGTTGAGTAAGTACATCTAATCTTTACCATTTTTATCCAATTTAGTAGTAAAACAATTTAAGTATTCTTGCGGCGGAATAAGAGTAACTTCTTTGTTATTGTCATTTGATACTTTGCAATTCAACAAATTTTGGATTTTAGACTGTCCTACAGAACGCTATGCGTAGCTTGCTTCTTTGGAAGGTACGG
Organism: Nostoc sp.; assembly: GCF_036917375.1. Lineage (GTDB taxonomy): Bacteria > Cyanobacteriota > Cyanobacteriia > Cyanobacteriales > Nostocaceae > Nostoc. Next base: position 14,365 of record NZ_JBALDN010000076.1, on the reverse strand, counting down.
CTACACTCAGTCGAATGATTTTGGATTTTGGATTTGTATCACCGACAACAGGTGGTAGTGTAGCAAGACCCTAGTCTGACAGAAAACTAAAATCGGGAATCTAAAATCTAAAATTGGCAGTCAAATTTATATAGGCTAATGGCATGGCAAAATCAGAGGAGCGTGCTATATTTTACGCCATTAGCTGTGTCTTAATAACAGCGCCAAACTCAAGTGTGCGCGGTGACGGTGTGAGGATTAGCCAATATGTTGAGATGTTGACGGCTCCCATAAATGTGAATCAGGAGAAAAGACTGTGAAATTACGCTGGTTACTATCCAGTACTATTGGAACCATCTTCATGCTATCGTCGCCGGCAATGGCCGCGAGACTTGAATCTTGGCGTTTTGATGCCAATCAAAACAAGCTGGAAATTAAAACTCAAGGGGATGTTCAACCCCAAGCACAATTAATTTTTAACCCGACTCGTCTAGTTATTGATTTACCAGGAACCTCATTTGGTCGTCCGCAGCTAACCCAACAAGTGGGCGGTGCAATTCGTTCTATTCGTGTTGGGCAGTTTGACGAACAAACAACGCGTATAGTGGTTGAACTGACTCCTGGTTATAGTTTAGACCCCAAAAGAGTGCAATTTGTGGGTACAAGTGGCGATCGCTGGATAGTGCAATTACCTACGCCACAAGCCGACAATGTACCCGCAAGAAACACTGAGGGGCAACCAGAACAAGCTATAGCTACAGATACTTCACCTAGAACATCTACACCAACATTCCCTCCAAGGAATATTTACAATGTGGTGACAAGCGGCTCTGTAAATCCACTGAATAACAGAATGGTTGTCGCCAAAGTTACTCAAATTGAGAATTTACAAGTCACTGGCGATGGTTTTTTTGTCCGTACCAATGGTGGTAATCCTCACATTCAGGTAAATCGTAGCAACGATCAAAAGGCAATTAACATCGATATTGCTGGCGCAACTCTATCACCAAGTTTAGAGCAGCGAGATTTGTCGATTAATCGCTATGGTGTCAGCCGTATCCAGTTCACCCAGCTGCAAACCAGTCCATCTGTTGTTCGCTTGACTTTACAAGTGGATGAAAATAGTCCAAATTGGCGAGCAACTACTAGCAGTGTTGGTGGTTTTGTGGTTCTACCCAGTCGTGGAGTTGCCCAACTGCCTGGAAGTAACAGTCCACGTCCCATACCACCAAGTAACACACCTGCTAACATTCAGTCTGTGCAACTGGCTAATAATGGTACACAACTGCTGATTCGAGCCGACCAAACTTTATCTGCTACAGGAGGCTGGGATAGAACTTCTGGGCTGTTCCGCATCACTATCAACAATGCTAAGTTAGCTCCCAAAGTCACGGGCCCGACTTTCAATCCTAATAGCCCGATTTTGCGAGTACGCCTGCAACCGCAAGAATCCAATACTGTCACCGTCTTGGTTCAACCAGCAGCTGGAGTGCAAATTGGGGAACTCAACCAGGTTGGCGACCAGCTTTTAGCTTTAGAATTACGACGTAGTAGCAGCATCACACCGCCCATTGCTTTACCTCCTCTGCCATTACCAGACCAAGGACAATTACCAAATTCCATAGATAATCCCCGTCCAATCTCCCAGCCACGACCACGCCCCTCAACTCCCAGAGGGAAATTGCTAGTAGTTATTGACCCAGGACATGGTGGAAAAGACTCAGGTGCCCCTGGTTTGGGAGGACTTTTAGAAAAGAATGTAATTCTGCCTATTGGGAAAAGGGTAGGAGCAATTTTAGAGCAAAATGGTGTACAAGCAGTACTAACGCGGGATGCCGACTTTTTCGTAGAACTTCAGGGACGGGTAGATATTGCCAAGCGGGTTAATGCGACTTTGTTTGTCAGCATTCATGCTAATTCCGTGGATAATCGCCCTGATGTCAATGGGTTAGAAGTATATTATTACGATAGTGGTTACAATTTGGCTGAAGTAGTTCGTAAAACCATTCTCCAGGACATCGGTACTATTAAAGACCGAGGAACCCGCAAAGCCAGATTCTATGTTCTTAGGAAAAGCTCCATGCCTTCGATTTTGGTAGAAACAGGCTATATGACTGGTTACGAGGATAATCCCAGATTGGGAACACCAGAATATCAAAATCGGATGGCAGAAGCGATCGCTCGTGGCATTCTAAAATATTTACAGCAGAGGTAATATAGTACAAATTACTAATTAAAGAGGTGGTATTTAAACTTCTTTTACGCGCAGAATTTAGTGGTCAATTTGGAGATTGTCTGCTAAATTCTGTATTTTAAATCCCAAAACCTAAATATATATCTGCCTGTGTATTCATCTTCCATTTTTGAAGGGAATCTTGACGATTTTTCCGAGCGAGAACCCCAACGTGCCCCAATTGGCATCTTTGATAGTGGTGTGGGTGGGCTAACAGTACTGCGACAAATATATCGACAACTCCCCAATGAATCAATTGTTTACTTTGGGGATACAGCTAGACTTCCTTACGGAATTCGTTCACAAGCAGAAATTTTACGATTTACACGTGAAATTATTACCTGGCTACAACAGCAGCAGGTAAAAATGGTAATTATGGCTTGCAACACCAGTTCTGCCCTAGCCCTAGAAACCGTGCGTCAAGAATTCAGCATACCCATTTTGGGAGTAATCCTACCGGGTGCGAAAGCTGCGGTGCAGCAAGGAAAGCGGATTGGTGTAATTGCCACTCCAGCTACAGCTAAAAGTAATGCTTATAAGCACGCTATTCTTGAAATTGCTCCTGATGTCCAAGTCTGGCAAGTTGGATGTCCAGAGTTTGTGCCACTGATTGAGCAAAACCGCATTCACGATCCTTATACTGCTGAAGTTGCACGAGGCTACCTAGAGCCTTTATTAGAGCAGGAAATTGACACCTTAGTTCACGGTTGTACTCATTATCCCCACCTTACACCAGTACTGCGATCGCTCCTCCCCTCTCAAGTCCAGTTGGTCGATCCAGCTGTTCATGTTGTGGCAGCTTGTGCCCAAGAACTAGACTTATTAGGCTTAAAAAATACTCACTTACCACTGCCAACTCGCTTCGCTGTTAGCGGTTGTCCGAAACAGTTTTCCCAATCAGGAGTGCAGTGGCTAGGCTATACCCCAATGGTTGAAGAGGTCTCTTTCACCGATATCGCTATTTCCCAACTCCAATAAAACTAATTAGTCCTTAGCTCTTAGTCCTTGAATCAAAACAAATGACCAAGGACTATTGCCTATTCCCTATTGCCTATTGACTATTGACTATTGACTATTGACTGCTTATGTTTTCCTTCACCAGATGAAGGGAAACTTCTATGAACAGTCTTTGTACCCGTTCGCTTCGCCAGTGCTAATAACAGGTAGACTGTGAACAAATATCCAGAGGCTAAAATAAAAATCATCATAGGTATATTTCCGTAAATCATTGTTCTACTAGCACCCTTCTAAACGAATATAAAATTCCATACAATTAGTAGAACCTCAGCCAAGCAAGTGCATTCTTGATGGCTGTAGTTTCCTATAGTAAAATTACCTATAGAGATGAAATCCTCTACGGACAAAGAATTTATGATTTAATGCGACTTCTAGCAGACCATAGATCCCACAGCAGTTAGCTTGCCGTTTAGCAATCTAAAACTACGATTCTCAGCGGTCTACTCGATCTGCTTTATTTTTGCTCAAACTGCTGTGAAAAGAGCAATGTTTGCGCTCAACGTGCGCTGATGACGTGTAGCGGCTTCCCATAGGGATATCACATAGCTCCAAACCAGGAGTTTCGCCTATCGTCGGAAAAATTAAAGAATTATTCCCTGAATCTAACCGACGAAGATTTATTTTAGACTCACAACACTAGCTCAGTAAAATCAACTAGTAGCTGACTTACTTTTTGGGTGTGAATATCTTACAAAATTTAAAATTCCTATATTTTAGCGTAACACAACGACCCGGAATTTTGAGCTTATTTGGCTGCTAAATTTCAAATTTTTTGAAGAGCTACACCTCAATCTGGACAAATTTAGCCTTACCGATTGGTGACAAATTTAAATTGCATTACTTTTGTCAATAAGTAATATTGCTTAAATTAGGTTTTGAACTGTGACATTAAAGATCAAACGAGCAACTACTTAACACAATTTCATCTAATATTTATTTTTGTGTACTGAGAATTCATGTTTTAAGTTACTTAAAATCTAAGTCCACACAAATTAAGCACAATTACTTATTGACAAATGCATTCACAACCTTAATTATCACCCATAGACTCATAAAAATGGGATTACCTGATGAAAACTTTGCGCTGGCACAGGGTTATCTTAAAATGAGTATAGGATATGTAAACTTTCGTAACCTAAGTCAGAGTCCGCCCATACATGACCCCAGCCACCTCCCTGTTTACCCCTGTGGAAGCAGACCTGCGACTACTAGCAGATAACCTAAAACAGCTAGTTGGAAATCGCCACCCCATTCTGTTTGCAGCAGCCGAACATTTATTCGGAGCTGGGGGAAAGCGTATCAGACCAGCAATTGTCCTGCTAATATCGCGGGCAACAATGTTAGAACAAGACATTACGCAGCGTCACCGCCGCCTTGCTGAGATTACAGAAATGATTCACACAGCAAGCTTAGTACATGATGATGTGGTAGATGAATCAGACGTGCGGCGAGGCGTTCCTACCGTTCATAGTTTGTTCGGGAACCGCATTGCCATCTTAGCAGGAGATTTTCTCTTTGCCCAATCATCCTGGTATTTAGCAAACTTGGACAATTTGGAGGTAGTGAAACTACTCTCAGAAGTCATTATGGATCTGGCTACTGGGGAGATTCAGCAGGGACTAAATCGTTTTGATGCTGGTATCTCTATTGAAACTTACATTGAAAAGAGTTACTACAAAACAGCTTCCTTAATCGCCAACAGTTCTAAAGCTGCTGGGTTACTCAGTGAAGTATCGCGAGAAACTGTTGAGCATCTATATAGCTACGGTCGTCATTTTGGTATAGCATTTCAAATTGTTGATGACATTTTAGATTTCACCAGTACAACAGATACCTTGGGTAAACCAGTGGGGTCGGATCTCAAAAGTGGTAATCTAACTGCACCCGTTTTATTTGCTTTGGCGGAAAAACCATCTTTGGAAGTGCTGATTGAACGAGAATTTGCTCAAGAAGGAGATTTAGAGCAAGCACTAGCACTGATTCAAGATAGTCAAGGTATACAGCAGGCGCGAGAGTTAGCTGCTCACCATGCTAAGTTGGCAATTGAACATCTTGCAGTTCTCCCATTCTCAGAATCCCACCAGGCACTGATTAACATAGCTGAGTACACACTGAGTCGCCTCTATTAAATCAGTTATCATTCTCAAGTAGAAAGTGGGGATTTAGATGTAGGTGTGTTGTGGCTTCCGTAACGTACCGAAAACCTGAAATGTTCTGTTGTGTTAAAGCGTTAACACACTAAAGCAGTTTTATGTTTAATTCAATCCACTTATTTAGCAGGTAGAAAGTGGGGTTTTATTTGGAAGTTCTTAGGGATTTCCAAAAAAGAAATTACTAGTACTTGTGGGGTGGATAGTATTCGACTGAGCGCTCACGCCGAAGTCTTGCTGCTTTTGGTTACTGGGCACTTCACAATAAAGAATGGGATATTTTTTTATGTGAAAGTTCTTAAGTATAAGACTCTGCTTCACTAGGAAACTAAAACTTGAAAACGGAAAAATGTTCACTGATAACTGTTTTTTAATCAATTTTAGGTTTCACCGGAAGTTGAGTTAGTCGCATGGTGTAACGGAAAGAAAAAATTTCTTTTTTTACTGATTTAGAAAACTTTTTTAAAGAAATTTGAGATTTAAAATGTTGGATGTGGGATTGTATCTAAAAAATCCCACATCCAAATTTTTTCTATGCAATATCAGGGGGTATAGGTTTAGGCGATCGCTGCTGTCTTAACTGTTTCTGCATAAGTTTTTCTAGTTCAGTTCGCCGAACTTCGACGGTATGAGTGGTCTTACCCGGCGTCTCCAAAAAAACGATACTATCTACGGGTTCTAATGCCACCAATTGGAACAAAATATGGGTGACAGGAGTAATTTTAGCTAGCATTTGAGGGTCAAGCCCAGCAGGGGAAATTAGAGAGACATCCTGTATGGTAGGGAAAGCGTAAATCACACGCTTTTCCAATCCTGGATTAGCACGATTGCTCAACGTAGTTAAAACCCAGCTTGCCTCTGAATTTTGGAGAATATAGTACTGGGAGTAGCGTAATTTTTGAGCGATCGCTCTAAGGGCAGGAGCAATTGCTGCAACAAGGTGTGGTGTCACACCATCGCGGGGTGCATTGTCAATCAGCAATTGAATTTGTGCTTCTAAATCCATAATGACTTGTATACGACTCCTGGGTAATGGCAATAACATCTATCAAGTGTGAACAATCCCATCAGAATTGGGAATAATAAAATCAGCCATATCCTAAATATAGGATTGGCCTGCGTTTAGCTTATACGTAAAACCAAACCAGCCAATACCCACAGTCGTACAGGTTGTATTTAAGTAAGTTAGGGTCTTTTGAAAACCGAGACTATGAATTCAGCCGCAACCGCAACTATTCCATCTGCAACTATTCTGGGAGAAAATTCTACAGGCGTGGAGGCGATCTTTCAACTCCTGTCCAAGGAGTTTCAGCAGTCAACTAAAGCTTCGGAACAGAATTGCCACGATGTAGCAAGACGTATTACCACTGAAGTCTACCGGATTTGTCATGAGAGTAAACGTATCCAAGCTTCTGGATCTGTAGAAAGCTCGGCGATGACCTTGGCTCGGCATCGGCTGCAACAGTGTCTCAGGTACTATCAGTTAGGTTCAAATCGGGGCAGGGTCGAATTACACAGTACTTTGAGTGCAATTATTTATCGATATATTAATCCTCCTCAGAAGCAATTAAGCTATCAAGGGCGGCTGACAATAATTGAAGATTTCCTCCAGAGTTTTTATCTAGAGGCGTTGAACGCTTTCCGGCGAGAAAATCAACTTGGTGCCACTTATCGCCCTCAGACGCTGTTAGAATTGTCCGAGTATATGGCATTTACCGAGCGCTACGGCAAGCGACGCATTCCCTTACCAGGCCGTCAGCAACAGCTAATTATCCTGCGGGCGCAAACTTTTTCCCAACAGCAGCCTCCAGAAACCAGCGTAGATATAGAACAAGCCGCAGAAGGTAGCAATAATGAAGGTGACGGTTCTTGGGAAGAACCAGCAATTCACCAATTGCGCTCTACAATGGCAACACAAGCCGAACCCGAACCTGAAGAAGACACCTTGCGTTCCGTTGTAGTTACGGAATTAATGAATTATCTCGAACAACGACAACAATCTGACTGTGCTGATTACTTTTCCCTTCGCCTCCAAGATTTATCAGCACAGGAAATTGAATCAGTTTTAGGTTTAACCCCTCGTCAGAGAGATTATTTGCAGCAGCGCTTTAAGTATCATTTGATTCGGTTTGCCCTGTTGCACCGTTGGGAATTAGTTCACGAGTGGCTGGAAGCTTCTTTGCACACAAATTTGGGCTTAACTCCCCAGCAATGGCAAGTATATACAGCACAGCTGGACAATAAGCAACGGTCTTTATTAGAGTTGAAGCAACAAGGACAAGCTGATGAAAAAATCGCAAAAACTTTAGGGCTGTCAATGGCACAACTGCAAAAACGATGGTTTAAGATTCTTGAGCAAGCTTGGGAAATTCGTAACTCATTAGTTTCCGGATCGGGTGCATCTACTCATGAATAGTGACTCAGAATCCTTACAACACCGGTGTCTCGATTGGTTATTGACAGATGATGTCAAAAATAACGAGCAATCGGTAGAATGTGAGGAAAATGACGGGGTAAAAAACCTCCTCAATGAAGCCACTGCTTCAAAAAGCAGCGAGCCAAAATTGGGAGGAACGCCCCAGACCTTTCAATTGGGAGAAATTCCTACTGTGCAAGATCGTTTTCAAGCTGTCCTTAAGAATCGGTTACAAATCCAAGCCCAAGAACACCCACCGTTGTTTCCTTGGGAAACACAATTAATCGAATATCCTGATTTTGTTGATGAGCCTTCAATGACACTCGTTCCTAGCTGGGGATGGATGGTACAACAGTCTAAGTTGACCTTGCCGACTCGCTTGCCGGAAAGAGTTTTCCAGCAATTGCTAGAACAATGTCAGGCTTTAGTGACATCTTCAGTACCGTTGGGGGCAAAATTAGTTCAAGTGGTGGAGAACTTTTTTCCCAATGAGTCTCAAGCACTAAATGATATAGCTGGATTGGTGCTAAGAAGCACCTATCGGTCTGCAAGTACTTTGGAGACAATGCCCGCTATTCAGAGCGATTACTCAGATTTACAACCGCGTCAACAGATGGCTTTGTCGTTGCTAGCAGCTAAACAACTGCTGGAAAATTTGACTCTACCAGTTTCAGCAACCAGTCCGGTGGTAGAAAGACAATGGCTAACCAGTGTTGGTGCTTTGAACATCAGAGTAGAATACCAGTCTCTAGGTAAACTTACGAAGTTGCTTGTTCAAGCTGAGTTACCTGTTAAAGGAACTTTGACGCTGCGGGGAAGTGGCACTTTAGCAATGACAACATCTTCGACTTCGGGATACTTAAATGTAGAGTTAGGCTGCGAGCAACTTAACCCAATTTATACCCTGGAAGTTGAATTTCCAGAAATAGACGAACAGTCGTTGTTGTTTGTGATTAATCCCACAATTTAGGTTAAATTTCCACCGCTAGCACACTACGTCAATCAACGCCGATATATATTAAGAGGATTTTCCTGGTTTTGAAGCTTATCCTATTTTTCAATAAACGGTCATTAGGGTGTCTACGAGAAGCAGTTATTACAAAGACACAGGGACATGGGAATATGGGGACATGGAGATATTGAGAAAGTATTTGATTATTTCTCAATTCACCGCGTCACCCATTTCTCGTGTATCTCCATCTCTACCACCTATCCATAATTAATTTTTTTTGACACAGTACTAGGGTAGGCAATTACGTTCCCCGCATTGTGTTTTTTGCATCTACATCATTGCTTCTACTAGACTCAAATGTTTAACTTATCCAGGATGAATCGGTTTTGGCGTATCCCTGTAGGTAATTTCTGGCGGCAAAATCCGCAGGGGTCGCCTTTGATTGAAGTGGAAGATTCAATTTTTTTGCGGGTGCTGGTGCTAGCGTTGGTTATTTTGGGAATTGTGGCGACAGATATTGCCGCCGAAACTTCATTCAGTTTTTGGGCGTTACCCCTGAGTGTTGTGGGTGCAATTTGGAGTTATTATCGTCGCCGCGATCGCAATGTCGCGGTTCAATTCTGCATCGCCATCGGCATGTTAGTAGCACTAGGTGCTTTCTTTGGGCGATTAGCGGGAGAGTTAAATGATACGCGGTTGGGTTTGGCAGAGTTATTAATTCAACTCCAGGTGTTACACAGCTTTGATACACCACGCCGGAAAAATTTGGGCTATTCGATTGTTATCGGATTGATTTTATTGGGTGTAGCGGCAACCTTAAGTCAGACTTTAGCATTTGCACCTGTGTTGCTGTTATTTTTGGCGATCGCTCTGCCAACTTTAGTACTAGACTACCGCTCGCGCTTGGGTTTGCAGCCATTAAAAACTCAAAAGGAAAAATTCAATCAGAAGAATTCCTCAAGTCTTAATTTTAAATTTTTAATTCTAACTTTTTTACTAATTGTCGGTCTGGGGCTGGCAATTTTTGCTGTTTTACCCAGATTTCCTGGTTATCAATTACGGAATTTTCCTGTAAGTTCTGCTATTCAAGTAAAAAATAATTTTACAGGTCGTAGTATCATTAATCCCGGTTATGTCCGTCAAGGTAAAGGTGAGAATCAAGGCAATGGTAGCGGTGGTACGGGACAAAATAAAACAGGTGAACCAGGTAAAGTAGATAATAATTTTTATTACGGTTTTAATAGCCAAATGAATCAAAACCTGCGGGGCGAGATGAAACCCAAGGTTGTCATGCGGGTGCGATCGCAAGCTGAGGGTTTTTGGCGAGTATTAGCATTCGATCGCTATACAGGTAAGGGCTGGGAAGTTTCTCGCAATGAAAATGTTACGACTATCAGGCGATCGCCTTGGTCTTACCAAATTTTTATTCCCCCATCTGTACTCACTGCTAAAACCCAAGAGGTAGTACAAACTTATACAGTGGTGTCGGATTTGCCTAACCTCATTCCAGCGATGGCTAATGCCAAGGAAGTCTATTTTCCAGCACCAGTGATCGCTATTGATAAAGAAGACGGATTGCGATCGCCTGTAGAATTATCAGAAGGTTTCACCTACACAGTAGTTTCCGAAGTACCGTACCGCGATCGCACTAAATTAGGTGAAGCTTCTACTAAATATCCGCAACAAATTACAAAGCATTATTTGCAAATTCCTCCCGAAATTGCTGAAAAAGTCCGGCAACGTACCGAAGAAATCCTCGCTAACTACAATCAAGAAAAAGTCGCAAAGTCTGCTAAAAGCCTAGATTCACCCTATGAGAAGGCTCTCTACTTAGCTCAATATTTAAAGCAACGCTACTCTGTTCCTCAAAATCCTTTAGAACTACCTTATTTGAGTGAAAAAGAAGACTTGGTAGAAACTTTTTTGTTTAAGCAAAAAGGAGGCTATCCAGACCATTTCTCTACAGTTCTCACGGTGATGCTACGTTCCATAGGCATCCCAGCGCGGTTGGTAGCAGGGTTTAGTTCAGGAGAATTTAATCCATTTACAGGGCTGTATGTTGTCCGTAATACTGACGCTTATGCGATGACGGAAGTATATTTTCCTAAATATGGTTGGTTTGCCTTTGACCCTATTCCCAATCATCCTCTGATACCACCTTCAATAGAAGACACTCAGACTTTTAGTGTCTTGCGCCAATTGTGGCATTGGGTTGCTGGCTGGCTACCTTCTCCGCTGACAGGTTTGTTGAATAATATTTTTGAGACAATATTTAAGTGGGTGATTAGAGCGATCGCTTGGTTTTTAGCTTTATTCTCTCAAGGTTGGTTCGGCGTGTTAATTGGCTTAACCTTGTCAACTACAGCAGCTTTCTTTGCTTGGCTGGGTTGGGGTCAGTGGCGAAAGTGGCGCAACCGTCAATGGTTAAAGAAATTGCCAGCAATGGAAAGCCTTTATCAACAAATGCTGCAATGGACAACCCAAAAAGGTTTAGGCAAACATCCAGCACAAACACCTTTAGAGTATGCCAGAGTCTCATACGAGCATCATGCTCTAGCAACTGCTGAGGTAATAGATGAAATTTGTCAAGCTTATGTTGGTTGGCGCTATGGCGGTCATACACCTAACTTGCAGCAACTACGACAAAGATGGCAAGGTTTGAAAAAAGCTGCTAAGTGATTCAAAATATTGTTTATTTGTATTGAGGTGTACTCTCACATTTTGAATATGTCCATCTATAGGACTTATGAAAACGATAGCCTCAACCCTGATTGTCAGGTAGTGGCAATTCATTAATTGCCCTACAGCGTGTAATTTTGAGTAAGTCCTGTATCTAGAGTCATCGGTAGAAATCATCAATTGGCGACTGTTGGATATGTAGCCCTCCAGTGTGCGGTTCCTGCACATAGGTTTTTGGTGGTCGAGGAAGTCTGTCGATACAGATTTGTGAACAAGCATTAACAAGAAGGGGCAAAACATCCGTAGCCACCTGAAGAGAGATCCATGCTTGATGTAAATTTGGAGCAATGACAGGAGCATTACAAACACTACATTTTGTAGGGAAACCTGCCTCCACAGTTTTTCCCACCGGAAGCTTGGGAAATGGTAAGCGAAACTTGTAATTTCCGTAAAGAGTACGAGTACTAACAGTACTATCCTTTAGTTTTTTGCAACGAGTAATTTCATAGGGAAACCAATGTAATCGATAGGATGTGTAGGGAGTAAACGTTTCTAAATTCGTCATCTCACCGATTTCTGGAGGTATGCGAACAAGATTGCTCCCGTACAGCATCAAGTGCTTAACAAATTTTAGTTTCGATATTGTTGGAGGAAGTGTGATAATCTGGCTCCAGTCATCCAAACCTATTTCACGTCCGGGGGCAAATTCTTCTCGCTCATCTGCGGATGCAACCTCCACAAGCTCTAATAATCGCTTCCATGCATCGCACTCAATATCTTGCTGCTCTTGATGCAGCTTTATTTCAGACAATTTCTTGCCTAAGTAGTAAGCTTGGAAACACTTGCATGAAGGGCGGTTATTCATGTGTTCCTTTAGAGGACATAAAGCCTAGATATTTATGATATAACCAACATTGAACTCAATCTCGCATCTGCATCAAATTCCTTGAAGAGTAGCGAAGCAAACCTTAGTAAAACACACCTGCACCAACCAACAGCACAGTAGTTGACCCAGCCACTGCTAGCACAGCATGAATCAATGATAGCGATCGCAATGCCTCAATCGGCAAATAAGTTACAAATCCAACTGGAATCAATGTGTACAGCAGCAGTTTCACGGTTCCCTCAAACAAAGTCGCTGGATAGGTACTGAAGGTAAGCATGGCATTTCGCCACTGTTGTGTCAGTCCTTCAAAATTGCCTAGATAAAAGCTGAGGCTATCTGTCAAAATATTAAAGCCTACAAAGAACATCGCCACTGCAATTGTCAACCCAGTGAACAAAGCCAAATGCACCGCATCAGGCTTGACAAAAAACAAAAAACAAATAAATTCTATATCCAAAAAGCAATTCTTCTAAATGTGCATCTCGATAAATCTAGCTATTGCTAGATGCTGAAATTCTCTCAAAGGCTATAATTTACATCTGTTGCACCGAGAGATTAACTTGTGGATGCCATATTAGAACGATCGCACGAATTAAAACAAGCCTTAGTTGATTTTGTCCTTGATGCTGAAGGCGAACTGGCACAAGCGCTGGAAACTTATGCAGCAGAACAGTTGCGCCGTGGAAGTGGGGATAATACGCAGCAAGACTTAACCATCGATAGCTTTTTGACAGCCGGGAAAGTCGGTGATAAGTCTCCATTAGAGTTGTTTATCGAAAGCCATCCAGATTTAGCAGAAAGCGATCGCAGCCTGATAAACACTTGGCATCATACTTTTATTGGCTTATTTGCCATCGCTAATATTTTACCTGATGGCTTTGAATTGACGAACTGGTTGACAGATAAACGCTACATCGTCAAGCCAAACAATACTCAAACATTACAGGCAATATCTCGGTTAAAAGTCGGAGAAATCTTGCTAACTCGCATTTCTCCCGTTACCGATAGCTACTGGATGTTTTCTGGCCCCTACACAATAATGGGTAAATTAGGTAAACCAAAACTTGCCGTAGCAATTGGTAATTTTAAAGAAAACTATAAAAGTAATCTTTACAGCGATGCTCCAGACTTGCTAGAAGAAGCTTGGCAGTCAGTAGAACAATATCATCAGCAGTTTGTGGACTTTTTTGGCACTGATGAAATCACACTACCTGGATATCAGCTTAATAAAAAAATAGCGGAATTTCAGGAAGTAATTACTGAAAAAACCTTTGCAGCCGCAGGAATTGATACTTCTAAATCTCTTGCTGAAGTGGCAGAAGCCGCTGGCATTGGCGACGAAGAAATCAAAGCAGCAGCACAAGAATTTGGTGCTGATTCCAACGTAGTCTCTGAGATGTTTAACAGCAAAAGCAGTAAGAGCAAAATGGTGATGCCAAAGGTTGATTTACCTGCTGAACTCAAGAAAGCAGAACAGGTAACGGCTCTCTCTCATCCCCGTTGGGGACAAATGTTTTTACCGACCTATAGTAAAATACAAGCAATCTTATCAGCAGAGGACTGGCAAAGTGTTCAAGGGGCGGAAAAACTAGTTCGCTATTACCTCGAAGATAAAAGTATTAATGCTTTTATTTGGCATCGATTAGCACAACAGTATCCAACTCAATTAGAAAATGTGTTGCAAACATTTTTGCAACGTCCAGAGTTTAGGCTTGAAAGTGACTTGGATACACTTTTGCAAGAATTCCACAAACCAATTGAGCCAGAGTTGCCAGACATTGCCAGTGTACCCATACATTTGCATAACTTATTTCAGGAAGCTTTAGGAGAAGTTAACAAATCTAAGCCCAAGGGTAAAGGGCAACAAAAGCCCGCAAAGGGTTTTCAACGAGGTTAATAAAATATTTTACCCTAACCACTTAGGGTTATATGGTTTCCTTTCTTGAAGTAACTTATAGCAATACTCCGGACAATTTTTAGTTGAGGGAATAGACAAGAAAGCTATCGAGCCATTAAGGTGCTGATTAGAAAAAACTTGCACCGACTCGATAGC
>NZ_JBALDN010000075.1:0-15123 GCF_036917375.1 Nostoc sp. | reverse complement strand
TTAACTACACCAGTGGAGAGATTGGCATCAATTGGACCAGAGAAGAAAGCGTAAGATGTGGTATCAGTTCCAGCACCACCATCAATGGTGTCAAATCCAAAGCCACCATCTAGGAAGTCATCGCCATTACCACCAAACAGTTTGTCATCACCATCCAAGCCTTTGAGGGTATCGTTGTCGCTACTACCGAAGATAACATCATTACCATTAGTTCCGGAAAAATTAATTGCCATGAAAGTTTATCCTTAATCAAGATTAATTGTTAATATTAGGACTTACAATTCTACAAAAAGACAATTATGTGAATAAGGCTGTAATTTTCTTTTCCACCTACATTTATGACTGCGATATTTCCTGTCGATCTGATAACTAAAAAAATAAGTTAAGTCATTTAGACAGGAATAGATCGTGAGTGGAAACTACATTTCCAACTTGGGAATAGAAACAAGGGAAAACTTACCTAAGATCGCAAGAAGTGCTAATTCATATAACTGTGCATTTGTACAGCGTGTAAGTTCTAAATATTAAGACTGTTAAGCGTGTGAATCATGCTTGACACCCTCATATTAAGTAATCAATGTAGTTACGCAAGATTACGGAAAAAGAAAAAACTTTATGCAGCTAGCTCCCCTCTTCCCAATTTTCTACCGCATTCTCCAGCCAAGTTTTCCCAACTGCCTTTGGGCTGGAAATCCCGGTTCTAAAACGATCGCGCTCACATTTGATGATGGGCCCCACCCGCAATACACACCCGAAGTCTTGGCAGTGTTAGATCGTTACAAGATTACAGCGAGTTTTTTTTGGTTGGGTGTTTGCGTCAACCGTTCACCAGCCATTGCTAAAGCCGTTAGCGATCGCAGACACTGGATTGGATTGCATGGCTACGATCATCGCTCTTTTCCCATGCTTTCCCCAAATGACCTGAAGGACAGTTTAGAAAAAACCCAAACTGCCATTTATAAAGCCTGCAACCTGCAACCTCAACAAGTGCGAGATGTGCGCCCCCCGAACGGTTTATTTACACCTGCTACTTTAAATTTTTTTTCTCAGTGGAATTACCGCCCAGTTATGTGGAGCGTTGTCCCAGAAGACTGGGTGCGACCAGGTGTCACCACTGTGGTACAGCGAATTATGCAACAGGTAAAAAATGGTTCAATAATTGTTTTGCATGATGGTGCTTGCGGTGGACAAGATGTTGCTGCCACAATTCAAATTCTCATTCCACAACTGCTACAACAGGGTTATGAGTTTGTAACTGTTGATACTCTATGGCAGCAAAATCAGGCTAACTAAAGTATTAGCCTGTCAAGTTAAATAAAAATGTGGTACTGGCGTGTTTAGTACTCAAACTTAGCGATCGCTTATTTACATATTTTGCATAATTTGGCAAATATGTTTATCTGCGATTACGACATTGTAATGGATAGCGCTTACCCCGCCATGTCGTCCAACCATCTGCTATTTTAGTACGACTGTTATATTTGAGATACCAGTTATCTTGTTCTGCACCTAAATAACGAATACCTAAATCCTGTTTTTGTCTGCTGGAAAAACGTTTTCCTAGAGGAACCCACGCACTACCGTTATCACTAAACCGCCCGACGAGACGGACACCAGAAGTAGTAGAGCAAACATCACCGTTACAACTAGTTTGTGGATCGTCGACTACTTTCCACTGCATTTTCGCTGGTCTACCGTCAATATTACAATCCCAAAGACCAAAGAACCACTCACCAGCAATTTGACTGGCTTTAACATGACTAGATGCCAATACCAAACTTGCAGGAACAATCGCCAAGCCCAAAAGCCATTTTGTGATGTTTTTCATAAAGCTTCACCAATTCCTTAAGCTAATCTATGCTTTCTATTCACTTATAGATATCAGTATTACTGTTTATGCAAATCATAAAAATGTAAAGATTTAATATTTTTTGTGCATAGATTGCGACACCTTCCTGTTTGTACAATTGAACGGATTAATCAATTACAAACGGGTGAACTGTTGCAGATTTCAAGGAAAGTGAGGTACAAAACTATTTGTCTATTACCCAGGTATAAGGCGTGTTTTACTACTGAATTCTGCTGTATTTAACTAACGAATTTCAAAATATATCTGACCTGAGTACATTCCTCTTATGCACTGAGGATAATTCAAAACTGCTAAAAGTAAAAATTGAGCGCGTTAACCTAATACCAAAACTTCTCCAATTGCGTTTATTGTTTAATATGACCGCAGAATGCTATGAAGATTTTCTTACATTTTCTAGTCGGGAGTATCAGCCTTTAGTGGCTGATATCCCAGTGACTTATGCTAGTTCCTAGAGTTGATGTGTGGCTAAAAAAGCTTCGACTTCAGCAGCAGTAGGTTGAGAAGCGATCGCACCTGGTTTAATAGTAGTCAGTGCCCCAACAGCGCTGGCATAAGTGACAATGCGTTTTACTGTTTCTGCATCCCGCAAGCTGTGGATACCATACTGACTCAGTTGATGGATGAATCCTGCCAAAAAGCTATCTCCTGCGCCAGTTGTATCAACTACAGGGATGGAAAACGAGGGTAATTTGCCTTCGTTCTCACCTAGACAATAAGTGCAGCCGTTTTCCCCATCTGTCACTAGTACCCCCTCAATCGAAGCTAGACGATAAGTGATAGCTCCGGGATCTGCGGTTTCAAATAGCCATTCAGCTTCTTCTTTGGAGAGTTTGAGGAAATCAACTCGCTTAAATAATTCTGGAATTTTTTGATGGGCGATGTTTGGCTCTTTCCAAAATACAGGACGCCAGTTAACATCCAGCACAATTTTTAAGTCGTAATGTTCTGCTAACTCTAAAGCGCGGTTTATTGCCGCTTCACTTTCAGGATAGGCTAATTCCAAAGTACCCAAAACCAGAAAATCTGCTTCTTGAAACAGCGAATCTGACAATTGTTTAGCTTGCAGGCGAGTATCGGCAAATTCTGCGGTATCGTACTGACCAAATCCGGCAAAAGTGCGATCGCCAGCCAGATCCCGTGTAACATAAACTTGCCGCGTTGGTGCCGTGGGATGGCGTTGTACTCCCGTCGTTTCTACACCTACATCTTGTAATAGCTTGACCAGTGCATTTCCTGGCTCATCTTCGCCAACAGCTCCAATAAATCCTGCTGATATTCCTAGCTTGACTAAAGCACAGGCGACATTAGCTGGTGCCCCTCCTGGGTAAGGAGTCCAAGATTTCACTTCTTCCAGCTTTAGCCCTAATTGATCGGCTAAACAATCAAACAAAATTTCACCAAGGCACAAAACACGGGGATTGCTCATCTCATTTTCAATTTTAGATTTTGATTTAGGATTAGGAATTTACAGTATAAAATCTACAATAGTTTTTGCTAATCTGTCGCCAGTCCTTCATAGAATTAAATAGCAATTTTTACTACTTATATAGAGTGTATGTGCTTCTAATCCTCGCTTATTTTATCTCAGTGCTTAGAGGATGTGTTTGTCAAAATAAGCTATATTTGTTACATAAACTCTCATGTGGTTTATATTTTTAGCAACTTGAAATCCAAAGAAAATATTGACAATCATATTACTGCTAACACTTGAAACTCCTACCAAGAAAAGAATCTTCTAGAATTAGAAAGAGCGATTAAGTACATATACCAAGGGAGGATAGAAATAGTCATGGCTGGTGGCAAGTCTGAGACCCCCGTTAGTCTGTCAGACAGAGAACTGCAAATTATCGACTTAGTAGCCGCTGGCTTAACTAACCAAGAGATTGCAGCAAAACTGGAGATTAGCAAGCGTACAGTTGATAACCATATCAGTAATATTCTCACTAAGACTGAGACAGATAATCGAGTAGCCCTTGTCCGCTGGGCTTTACAGTGGGGCAAAGTCTGTTTGAATGATGTCAATTGCTGTACTCTGCCTAACCAGATTGAATAAACAATTTACTAGTAAAAGCGTAATTGCTTTGGTCTAGTAAATTACAAACCAATTTTGAGTTTTACTGATTGTTTCCCTCTTTACGCCTAAGTTTTCAGTGTGAACACTCTACCAGAAGTTCCGAGTCCTTCACTCAGCCGGAGTTTATGTTAGTGGAGCCAGCTGACCCTCGGACTCGGAAACTAAAAAGATCGGAATTCCTTTCCAAATTGACTGGGGATTGGAGAAGCAGAGGAGCAGTTGCAGTAAGTCTTTCCCCTCTGCCCCTCGGTCACTGAGCGACTTGCCTTGAGCGTATCGCTAAAGCGAAAGCTCCGCTAACGCGTAGCGTCTCGTAGAGAAGTCGAAAGGAGCCGAAGTGCTGCACCTCTGCCTCTTATGTCCCATATCCTAACTAAGGATTTCCAACGAAAAAAATATTCCATTGCTGTGTATGCAGAGGAGGCAGAGGAAGCAGAGGAGCAGAGGAGAAAAAATCTGCCACTATGAAAATGGGATAATTTATTTTCTGGAAGTCCCAATTAAACAATCATCTACAAAAATTCGCAACAATTCAGTGGTGCAAGCGTTACATTTGAAAGAAATCTATGTTGCCCCATCGCCTTTGGGAGTAGTATTTCAATGAATACTTCCGCTTCTTTTCAGGGTAGCTGGTCTCCCTTTGAATTTTTTAACTTTGATTTTTCGATACCTGTATCTGAGAAGGTTCCAAGTCTGGAAAACCAATCTTCAGACTTTCCGCAACCCACACAAGATGCCGACTTACTCAGACAGCTATCGTTTATTCCAGGGTTGAAAGAAATTTTGATGCTGCGGCAGGTTCACGCTTTAGAACATGCTACTGTTTGGGTTCTTAGCGAATCAAAAAGTACCTATTCTGCTCCAGCAGAATCGACTAATGTTCAACTAGATAATGAACTATTAGGCGGTTTATCTACTGAGCAGGGATTTTACCTCTATGGTGAGGTAAATATTAGTGATTTGCGGCGTGCAGTCACACTTGCTCGACATCGCATTACCAGTGGAGAATGGGATTTGGCCGTACATCCCCGTTGTGGCACAAATTTATCAGTAGCAATGCTCTTAACGGCTGGACTAGCTGTCGGTGTGCATCTATTGTTACCATTTCGACCAATCGAGCAACTTATAGGTTTGGGGTTAGCAGCAACGACAGCCGCAGAACTCGCACCTGATTTAGGTTCCATAGCACAGCGTTACCTTACAACCGCTATTCCTTTTAACCTAGCAATCGAAAATATTACCCGTACACGTGACGTTTGGGGGCGTGAGGCACATTTTGTTAAAGTGGGCTGGCAAGAATAAAGAGAGCAAGAAGAGATAAGGGGACAAGATAAAATTTTCTCTATTGTCTCCCCATCTTTCCACACTCTCTACTCCCTACTCCCCTAAAAAAATTATGAGAAAACTTTACTTCTTACTTCCCGGTACAGATAGCAAATTTGCCTGTGGTGGTCTTTGGGCTGAGTTAAAAGCACTTAATCTAGCTCAGAATTTCTGTAGTGCTGATGTTGTAACTTACCGTCAACGGGAAAAAGATAAGCTTTTTATTGATGATTTGCTAAAAGAGCAAAATTTAAATGATGTAATTTTTGTAATCAGTTGGGGATTTGATATAGCTCAACTTGTGGCTAAACTTAAGCAATACAATGTCGTTTATCATGCACATAGCGCAGGTTATTCATTTAGACTACCTGCAAGCATTCCAATCATGACTGTTAGCCGCTATACAATGGGATATTGGGGAGAAAAATCACCCAATTCTCTGATTTATTATTTGCCCAATCAAATCTCTGATGAGTTTCAAAATTTAGGGTTGGAACGGGATATTGATGTTTTAGTTCAAGCTCGGAAGTCTTCGGAATATTTAATTAAAGAATTGATTCCAGCGTTGCAAAAACGTTGTAAAGTATTGGTTGTTGACTCATATATAGAGGATTTACCTGGACTATTCAACCGAGCTAAGGTTTACCTCTATGATTCTGCTGAGTACTGGGCACAACAGGGTGTTAGTGAAGGATTTGGTTTACAACCAATGGAAGCTCTTGCTTGTGGTTGTCAAGTATTTTCTAGTGTAAACGGTGGACTTGCTGATTACTTAGACCCTGGATTTAATTGCTATAAAATTGCTGGATATTCTCAAGAATATGATGTGCAACGTATTTTGAAGGTAATTGAATCTTCAGTAGCTTTTAACTTATCTGAAGATTTTTTGGTTGAGCATCGGACTGAAAATATTATTAAGCGTTTCCAAGTTATTCTGGATGAGTTAAATGAGTTTTTTGATCACAAAATTCAGCAGCCATCTAATATTAAGAGTTTGACTAAAATACGGATGGCGAAATTACTCGCTCAGAGGATATATGGTAAATTGAGGAAGAAATATTTTAAGTAATAGAAACGTAAGAATTCAGCACCCAGGAGTCAAAGGCTAGAATTTATCAGTAATCTAGAATGATTGGTATATTTATTCATCAAATGTTCTCCTGATTGTTTAACTATTCTGAATTCTGAATTATTACATAGCAACGAACCGCAAAGGCGCACAGATTACAGAGAGAAGAGAGGAAATTCAATGAGTCGGCGGTTATTAGTTACTGGGGGTGCGGGGTTTATTGGGGCGAATTTTGTCCATCATTGGTGTCAGGCTTATCCAGACGATCGCGTGGTGGTGTTGGATGCGCTTACCTACGCGGGGAATCGTCTAAACTTGGCGCTGGTTGAAGGAAAAGAGAATTTTCGGTTTGTGCAGGGGGATATTTGCGATCGCACCATCATAGACAACCTATTAGCAACGGAAAATATTGATACCATCGCCCATTTTGCCGCTGAATCTCATGTGGATCGTTCGATTCTTGGCCCAGGTGCTTTTGTACAAACTAATGTAGTCGGGACTTTCACCCTACTAGAAGCTTTTCGGCAACATTGGGAGGCGAAAGCACAACCATCTGATTATCGTTTCCTACACGTTTCTACTGATGAAGTTTACGGTAGCCTGGGCGCAGATGACCCAGCTTTTTGTGAAACCACACCCTACGCTCCCAATAGCCCTTATTCTGCCTCGAAAGCGGGTAGCGATCATTTAGTACGTGCTTATTATCATACTTATCAACTTCCAACGATTATCACAAATTGCTCTAATAATTACGGCCCTTATCAGTTTCCTGAAAAACTAATTCCTCTAATGTGTATCAACACTTTGATCGGGAAACCATTACCTGTTTATGGTGATGGTAAAAATGTGCGGGATTGGCTTTATGTGGGCGATCATTGCCGTGCTTTAGATGTGGTAATCAATAATGGTCAACCAGGAGAAACATACAATATTGGTGGCAAGAATGAGGTGGAAAATATTAACCTCGTGCAACTTTTATGTCAAATGATGGATGAATTAGCACCTGATTTACCAGTATATCCAGCCAAGCAGTTGATCGCTTTTGTTAAGGATAGACAGGGACACGATAGGAGATATGCAATTAATGCAAACAAAATAAAAACTCAGCTTGGTTGGACGCCTTCAGTAACAATTGCTGAGGGTTTACGTTTAACAGTTGAATGGTATCTCAATCATCGTGATTGGTGGGAGCCTCTGCTGTCTGCGGAATATCAAGCTTACTATCGCAAAAATTATCTGTAAAATTACCCAAAATGGGGCTAACTCTAACGAGTAATGGTCTCAAATTTTTATGGGGAACTAATTTGTCATAATGTAAGCGACCAAGAATGATGCCTGGATGTCTATTTTGATTGTGAGCAAATTCTTCAATCGCTTTCCGAGAAAAGACTTTTTTACTAGTAATAATAAATTCATTTAATGTCTGAGGATTTATTAACCAGTCAGCGGCTTTTTCGTTAGCTGCTCTTTCCTCATCATTCTCTTTTAACGCATCCAAATTATCTAAATAAGCTCCTTGATGTCCTAAAACAATATGTGCTAACTCATGCATGAGGGTGAACCAGAATGAATCTATCCGGTCATATCTCAATGTCAACGCGATAACGGGATTACCATTTAAATATAAGGCTGCACCATCCAAGTAGGTTTTGCTTAAATGCGGCACAATTATAAAATGTACACCTAAATCTGCCAGCAATTTAGGAATCTGCACAATACTTTCTACTTGTTTCGCACAAGCAAGAATTTCAGGGATAGCAGTCTCAAGTTTTTTGCGTTTAAAACTAGCAACTGCTTGTTGTTTTGCTAGGTTCTCAACTTGTTTTACCCAAGCTATGCGAGAAGTTTCCTCTGGCTCTCGATGCTCGGAACAACGAAAATTAACATCTAGCTGGAGTGTTTCATCTAAAGAAGATATGCCGAAAAAATCACATACCTGCCGTTCTAAGTCATCAATTGAATCTGCTGCTTGAATCCACTTATTTTTGATTAGTTCAGAGATGGGAGCAATTGTATACAATCGACTTTTACGAGCTATATCTTGCTCTTTTTTTTCTTTTCCTACTAGATGAAGCCGATACTTTGCTTCAAGATTTGTCCAGAACTCTGGAGAAGTACCCAAGGCTTGAGAGAGTTCGATAGCTATTTCAGGTGTAATTTGCTTGCTTCCGTGAATAATTTCATTGATGGTTTGAACTGGACGCCCCATAATTTCTGCTAAATCTTTCTGTGTCCAGCTACGGGTTTCTAATTCTCGACTTAAAATTTTTCCTGGTGTTGGTACTTTTGCTGGTGCTAGCTTCTGGCTCATATTGCTGTCTCCCCTGCTGCCTTGGTTACTGGTAGTCGGGGTGAGACAATATCCGAGCGCCTTCATAATTGAATTGACGTTTTCAAGGCGCGGGTTGCCATTACTGGATAAGGCTTTTTGCAATCCCCGGCGTGTCATGCCTGTTTGCTCGGCTATCTCACTAATTCCTCGTACACGAGCAACGACGCGCAAAGATGCCAACAATGCGCCGGAATCGTTGTCCTCTGCATATTCCTGAAATATCTCGGTCAAATAATCGTCGATTTCTTCCGGGTGTTTGCGGAAGTACTCTTCTTCAAATTCATCAAGTGTTCTAAATTTTCTCACGGCTTAGGTACTCCTTCCAGTAAGCTTTTGCGTCTTCGATGTCCTGATTCTGTGTGCTTTTGTCGCCTCCAAACAGTACGACAACAATATTTTCAGCATCTTCACCGAAATAGACGCGATAACCAGAACCAAAGAACATTCGCAACTCGCTCAAACCATCTCCTATCGGCGCAACATCGCCGTAATTGCCTTGTTCAAGGCGGCGTAAGCGTTGCAGTATACGTCGTTTTCCTTGTCGATCACGTAAATTATCTATCCACTCTGCAAAAGGCTCGTAACCGTCTTGATTGGCATAGATGATAATCTGTTTTGTTTGTGCTTCTTTGGCCACTTTTAATCTCTACTATATTTATAACATATGCGAACCATAATTCGCATTAATTTTTTAGATAATCCCAAAATTGCAATCTTCAACTGCTTTCAATAAATTATCAGGCTGCCACAGTTTATCTAGATAATGACTATCCTTGAATATAAGGGAATCAGATCAACGTAAATTGCCAGCAGGTGTTAAGATGCTGCAACCAGAACAAATATTACAAGATCGTTATCAAATCCAGCGCCAACTCGGCAACAATGGAATTCGTCAAACTTGGCTTGCATTGGATTTACAAGCCTCTGATGGCGAAAATTCTATCGTTGTGGTCAAACTTTTGGCCTTTGGCGGTACTGTACAGTGGGATGACCTGAAACTTTTTGAGAGGGAAGCACAAGTTCTTAAACAGCTAAATCATCCCCGCATCCCTCGATATATAGATTATTTTTGTATCGACGATCGCACACTCTGGTTTGGCTTAATCCAAGAATATATCCCTGGTGAGTCGCTTAAGGAAAAACTTGCTGTTGGCAAAAGGTTTAGTGAAAAGCGAGCGAGAAAAATTGCTGTTGAAGTTTTAAATATTCTCACCTATCTACATGAGTTGAATCCTGGGGTGTTGCATAGAGATATTAAACCGAGTAATTTAATCTGGGGCGACGATAATCGGATTTATTTAGTTGATTTTGGCGCAGTTCAAGATAAAGCCGCAAGAGAAGGCGTTACTTTTACCGTTGTCGGGACTTATGGTTATGCCCCAATGGAACAATTTGGTGGTCGAGCTGTTGCGGCTTCAGACTTATATGCACTGGGAGCGACTTTGATTCATTTGCTCACTGGAACTTCCCCCTCTGATTTACCCCAGCAGGATTTGCGACTACAATTTACAGACCGAGTTAATAACCTCAGTCCCAGTTTTGTCAGTTGGCTACAAAAGTTGATAGAACCCGCTCCCGAACAAAGATTTACTAGTGCTAGCGTTGCGCTGAATGCCCTCAAATCGGGACTGAGTGTCAAATCTGCAAATAAGAATCAGCTTTTGCCACTAAAAGAAATCATCAACAATTCTGGATGCGGTATTAATAATCACAATGAAACAGTTCCAGAGGAAATTCTCGGTTGGAATTGGGGTGCTTTTCTAATGCCTTGGTTGTGGATGTGGCCGAATCAAGTATGGTATGGTTTATTCTGTTTTGTACCTAATGCTTGGTGGATAATGGCGATCGCACTCGGTGCAAAAGGCAACGAATGGGCTTGGAAAAGTAGGCAGTGGCGCAGCATTGAACAATTCAAAGCCCATCAGAGAGGCTGGGCGATCGCTGGTATTCTACTTGGAGCGCCTATTAGTATTATGTTATGGGTGCGAGCGATCGCTTTACTCAAAGCTGTATTTTAAGTAGGGGCATTGGGCATGAGGAAGAGACAAGGTAGATGGGGGAGACAAGGGAGAAACTTCTTCAATAATTCCCCCTTGTCCCCTTGTCTCCCCTGCCCCTCTGACCCTCTGCCCCCCTGCTTCCTTCTAACTACTAACTTGCGATTCAACTACACCCACAGGACAAGATACATTTGTCCCTCCCAAACCACAATACCCGTTGGGATTTTTAGCCAGGTATTGCTGATGATAAGCTTCGGCGTAGTAGAATTCAGGCGCATCCAAGATTTCTGTAGTAATCTTGCCATAACCTGCACCGTTGAGAGCTTCCTGATAAGCTTCCCGCGATGCTTCTGCTAGCTGCTTTTGATTTTCGGAATATACATAAATTCCCGAACGGTATTGAGTGCCAGTATCATTACCTTGGCGCATTCCTTGGGTGGGATTGTGGCTTTCCCAAAAGACTTTCAGCAGTTCGGCATAACTAATCACTTTGGGATCGAACACAACCAACACCACTTCATTGTGACCGGTTCGCCCACTACATACCTCTTCATAAGTGGGGTTGGGTGTGAACCCAGCAGCGTAACCGACTGCGGTGGTGTAAACTCCTTTAAGTTGCCAGAATTTGCGTTCTGCACCCCAAAAACAGCCCAAGCCAAAGATTGCCTTCTCTAATCCATCGGGAAAAGGAGGTTTTAAGCGATTCTTGTTGACATAATGAGCTGCGGGTACTGAGATAGATTGTGCCCTTCCTGGCAAAGCTTCCTCAGGTGTGGGCATAACTACCTTTTTGCCAAATCCGAATAGTGCCATTGATTTTGACTCTGATATATATCTTTACCTTATTTACCATTGTAAAGATTCTCGCGATCGCTGGGGTTGTAAGTATTAAGACCTTGTTGATATTGAAGGTACGCTTTTGTTGCATCGAGGGCAATTATGCCAGTTGTGTAAGTCCTGTGTGGCGTTAGTTCATGCTATTCATCAATGTTATGAATACTTTTTAAGGCGAACTTAGGCTCAGAAGCTACTCATGGATAAAATACCGAAAATTGACCGTCAAAGGGAGCATCAAGCGAATGAACGGACATTTCTGGCTTGGCTACGCACTTCAATTGCATTGATTGGCTTTGGTTTTGCGATCGCGCGATTTGGTATATTTCTGCGTCAGTTGAATACTGCTATTACTCAACAAGAACCTCCGGTAAGTCCATTATCTAACTCGGAAAATTTGGGTGTTGCTTTGGTAATTTTTGGAATTTCGACTATTGCCTTAGCTGCGTGGCGATACAATCAAGTTTTCTGGCAAATTGAACGAGGTGACTATAGACCAAATAGGTTGACGGTTTGGATAATGACTGGAGTAGTAATTATTTTGGGGTTTCTAAGTCTTCCTTTACTTTTAAGGCGCGATAAAGTACCTTCTCGTTCTCCGCTTCCCATTCAACCACAGTCCCGAAATTTGCCTTAAATACACTTTTTAGACGATCGCATTTTTTTGTAACTTTTTTGCCGATTCTCAATCAATCTTAGGGTAGGCGTAGCCCAACCCATGCATCGCTCTATGTCTGCCCAATTTATCGCACTTTATATCTAGCAAGCTTTTAGGCTTTTTGCGATCGTCGCTTTCACCTTGGGCTGAATCGTCATACACTGATTTTGAACTAATGAAAGCGGTTGCCCTCAAAGAAACGATGAGCGAAAGTAAGATATCAGAGATATTAGAAACCTTCGAGGCAGAATTGCTGTCGGAGTGGACTCAAGAACTAGCCACTGTGAATATTCGGAGAGGCTTGATTAAAGAAGCACAGCTAAAGGAAGAGTGCCGAGAATTCCTTAGTTTGTTTCGGATTGCCGTTGGGCGGGGCAACTTTACCAATATTCAGGCAGCAACGTGGCAAGATATGCGGGAGATGCTCAACAGCATTTCTCGATCGCGATCGCAAAATGGTTTCACACCCTCAGAAACCGCTACATTCGTCTTTTCGTTCAAGCAACCCCTCTTCAAGCGAATGCGTCAGCAATTGCAAGACCCGATTGAGTTGGGTGAAAATATCTGGTTAGCCACAAACTTACTAGATCAGCTAGGATTACTGACCATTGAAGTCTATCAAAAGGCGCGGGAAGAGGTGATTTTGCGGCAGCAGGAAGAGTTGATGGAGCTGTCTACCCCAGTGGTTAAACTCTGGGAGGGAATTTTGGCATTGCCGATAATCGGCACCCTGGATAGTGCCCGGACTCAAATGATGATGGAGTCGTTATTGCAGAAGATTGTCGAAACCAGTTCCGAAGTTGCCATCATTGACATTACTGGGGTTCCCACTGTCGATACCCTGACTGCTCAACATCTGCTCAAGACTGTTACTGCCGCCCGTCTCATGGGAGCTGATTGTATGATCAGTGGCATTCGTCCTCAAATTGCCCAAACGATCGTTTATCTCGGCATTGACTTGACAAATGTAGTCACAAAAGCAACGTTAGCCGATGCCTTTCTCACGGCGCTAAAACGGTTGGGAACGACCATTACCCGCTCTCAATCCAAATAGCTGGAAAAAAGCAATGGAACGCATTCCTATACTTAAAATGGGCAATTTTCTACTTGTGACAATCCAGGTAGATATGCACGATCGCCTTGCCATCATGCTACAGGAAGACTTGACAAACCGCATCACTCAAACTCACGCTCACGGTGTCCTGATCGATATTTCGGGATTAGAGATTGTTGATTCCTTCATTGGGAGGATTTTAGCGAACATTGCCAGAATGTCACGGGTGCTGGATGCTGAGACAGTTGTCGTCGGGATGCAGCCTGCTGTGGCAATCACCTTAGTGGAATTGGGGCTGTCGCTGACGGGGATTCGCACTGCCCTAAACGTCGAAAAGGGTATGGCATTGTTGCGATCGTCACTCAATGAAACCACGTATCAAATCACTGCCAATAAATGGCGTGCAGATGATGATGCAGAAGACTGAAACGATTAACATTCAATCTTCTACAGATGTAGTTTTAGTTCGGCAGTCTGTGCGCCAGCTGGCCGTGGAAATTGGCTTTGGCTTAGTAGACCAAACTAAAATTATCACCGCCGCCAGTGAGTTAGCCCGCAATACCCTAGACTACGGAGGGGGCGGCACAGTCAAGCTAGAAACCCTTCAGGAAGGGCGACGACGAGGACTCCGGCTGACCTTTGAAGATCGGGGGCCGGGAATTTCCGATATCGAACTAGCGCTAAAGGATGGGTTCACCACGGGTAGCGGGTTAGGTATGGGGCTGGGTGGTGCTAAACGACTTGCCAACGAGTTTGAGATTCAGTCTGTGGTGGGAGAAGGGACACGGATAATAATTGTACGATGGAAATAAAATGAAAGAATCTGTCGCTGTCACAATTACTGAATCTAGCCAGACCGGAGAAGCCAGACGGGCAGCGATGGCTTTAGCAACTCAGCTCGGTTTTCAGGAAACAGAACGGGGCAAGGTTGGGATTGTGGTGACAGAAATTGCGAACAATCTGGTACAGCACGCCCACGGGGGAGTCGTGCTGCTGCGATCGCTCAAAGAACATTCCAGAATTGGCATTGAAATCTTAGCGCTAGATAAAGGACGGGGAATGGTCGATGTGGATGAGTGTTTGCAAGATGGCTTTTCCACAGCCGGAACCTTGGGCAATGGTATGGGTGCAATTCATCGCCTTTCTGGTTTATTGGAAATTTACTCCGTTCCCAACCAAGGAACAGCGCTCTTGGCTCACCTCTGGCCAGACCCAGCCCCCCATTTGCCTGAAAAATTTTTAGAAATTGGAGCGATCTGTTTGCCCAAACGAGGAGAAGAGGTTTCCGGGGATACCTGGGCATCGGAAGTCGATAGTTGTCGTAGCCTGTTGTTAGTAGCTGATGGTTTAGGGCATGGGCCTGCCGCGGCTTCTGCTGCTTCTGCTGCCGTGAGAATGTTTCAAGAACATCTTCATCGTTCTCCGGGGGCGATCGTCGAAGCTGCCCACGCCGCCTTGCGAAGTACGCGAGGAGCAGCACTCGCCATTGCCGAAATCGACTTTGAACAACAGTCCATGCGCTTTGCGGGCATTGGCAACATCGCTGCCAGCATTTTCTCCTTTACTGAGCACCGCCATCTGCTATCTCACAATGGCACGGTCGGACATGAAATCCGCAAAATTCAAGAGTTTAGCTATCCCTGGTATGCCAACGGAATTTTAATTATGCATTCTGACGGATTAAGCTCTAAGTGGCAGATCGATCGCTATCCAGGCTTGATGCAAAAACATCCCAGCCTGATTGCAGGTGTGCTATACCGAGACTTTAACCGAGAGCGGGACGATGTGACAGTGTTAGTTGCCAAAGGAATGGGGAGTAATGAGTAATGAGTAATGAGTAATGAGTGATGAGTAATGAGTAATGAGTAATGAGTAATGAGTAATGAGTGATGAGTAATGAGTAATGAGT
>NZ_JBALDN010000074.1:0-12681 GCF_036917375.1 Nostoc sp. | reverse complement strand
TTTATCGTACAGACTAACTAATTTAAGATGATTGCATTTACGGGCTACAGCCTAGCCACACAAAGGCTTTAACTGTTTTCGGAGATGTCTAAAGAATCCAGCATCGTTCTTAAAATCACATTCATAATTAGGGTTGATGCCTGTCGGAATTACATTTGGATCTAAGTCAAGACCTAATCCTAGTTCACCGATGGAATCAATCATCCACTGTAAAGCAGCATCTGATAACCCACTATTTTCTTCGGTTCCACCACCAACGCAACCGTGTACGCCTGGAAACCACTTTTGAATCACCCGCTGTTTTTCAGCATCAGGATGCTTTTTCATGGGAGTGACATCAAAGATTTCGCGGATTTCGTCAATCGCCATCGCGTGCAATGCATTCTGAACACATTTGTTTAAAGTAGTGTCATGGAATCTGTAGCGCATATTAAGCTGTTTGCTTAACCTACTAAAGGCTGGTATCCCAGGAATACCAAGGGCGCCAACGGTGTCAAAACAACCGAGTAAGGTTATAGGGACGCGATCGCCATAAGCTTGACGGTATTCTACTGCTGTCTTATCCTTGGGTTTAATGCCACGGTTACGGTAAAGCTCGTAGGCTTCATGTGCTTTAGTAACATGGGGGCGATCTAGAAGACCGGAGCAATAAATCATGCCGGCTAAACTTCTAACTGTGTAAGCACCACGACTGAAGCCGAACAAATAGATTTCGTCACCAGAAACATAATTGAGACTAAGAAATCGGTAGCAATCTTCTATATTTCTATCGATTCCTAGTCCGGTAGCTCCGCCTAAAACCTTTTGACCCTCGGTTCCAATGCCCTCGTCATAAAATACGATTTGTGTAACCCCATCACTGGCAATCGATTTCACAGATTGAGCTAGCTTTACCACATTGCTTGGATAAAGACTGGTTAACTGTTGCCAAGTTCCATCACAGCAAATCACAAGACGTTTCATAGTTCTATTTCAAAGGCTTTGAATAATTAGTTAAACTTTTATCAAAGTGTACATTTGCCATTTAGTTAGGACAAAAAAATTTTATATATCAACTCAGAGATGCTGATATTTTATAAATCCTTTAGCCAAACATCCTCCCACTTTTCTAATGAGAATGCAAGGACAGTTAAGCAGTAAATTACAGCAGTTTTCTTTTGCATGAGGTACAAAGTCACTGGTTTTGAGGCAGAAGGCAGAAGGCAGGTGGTCACTGAGCGTAGTCGTTGGCGCAGCCTCTCGTAGAGAAGTGAGGCAGGAGGAAGAAGAATAATTTGATTTGTGAACGCTTGGTTCTGTACCTCATTCAGTTGCAAAGTGCTGTAAATAAATATTAAGTAATCACCCGCGCAGCAAAATTATCAATAGCTAAAAATAATTAATTGAATTTTGTTTTTTCAAATGAAATCATCTAAGTGCATTAAAGTAAAAAATATTGACCCTTTACTAACGACCTTTTTCTATGACACCTTCGACAAACGAGGTTTATCCCGTTATTTGGCACAACGACTCAGTGTCACTAATTGACCAAACTCGTTTACCCAACGAATATACATTTGTGGAAATTCACCGCAGTGAAGATATGGCGCGGGCGATTAAAACTATGATTGTGCGAGGTGCGCCAGCAATTGGAGTGGCTGCGGCTTATGGAATGTATCTTGGTGCAAGGGAAATTAAAACAAGCGATCGCACCGAATTTCTGCAAAACTTAGATAAAGTAGCTCAGTTGTTGCGTTCTACGCGTCCCACGGCGGTCAATTTATTTTGGGCAATTAGCCGGATGCTGAAAGCCGCCTACGAAACGCTGGGAACAGTAGAAGACATCAAGCAAACCCTTTTCCAAACAGCCCAAGCAATCAACGCTGAAGATTTGCAAACCTGTCAAGCGATCGGCGACAATGGTTTGGCAGTTTTGCCCACTACCCCAGGAAAGCTGAGGCTGCTTACTCACTGCAACGCTGGGGCATTAGCTACAGCTGGTTATGGCACAGCCTTGGGTGTTGTGCGTTCTGCTTGGAGAGAGGGACGTTTAGAACGTTTATTTGCCGACGAAACCCGTCCCCGCTTGCAAGGCGCAAAACTCACCACTTGGGAATGCGTGCAAGAAGGGATTCCAGTTACATTAATTACTGATAATATGGCAGCCCATTGTATGAAACAAGGTTTGATTCATGCTGTAGTTGTGGGTGCTGACCGAATTGCTGCTAATGGTGACACTGCCAATAAAATTGGTACATATAGTGTTGCGATCGCAGCTAAAGCACATAATATACCTTTCTTTGTAGCTGCACCCCTTTCCACCGTTGATTTTGAATTAGCTGATGGCAGCCAAATTCCCATTGAAGAACGCGAACCAACAGAAATCTATCAAGTTGGTGATACCATTCTCACACCTGCGGGTGTAGATTTTTACAACCCAGCTTTTGATGTCACCCCAGCTGAGTTAATTACAGCCATCATTACAGAGAATGGAGCGATCGCACCTGATAAATTAGCGAAATCACAGTTAAAGCAATTAGTGTGATTGACGTTTAAATTGATGGGTAAATAAGTTCGTAATCAGGACTTTAGTCCTTGATGTTCTAACCCATATTCCGCAGATATTAGACATCTTGCAAAAGTTCCTTTTTCAAGATGTCGGGGAAAGGTTAAAGGGTAAAGGGTAAGGGAAAATTCCATCCATTTCCCCCCTTCCCTGGTTTTTCTCAAAAATATTAATAATCTCAATCACATCTACGGAATGTAGGTTAAAAGATGAAGTAAATAATTCAGTGCGATCGCACTTCCAATTTTGACTAAATAAAAGTGCGACGCAGTAAATATAAATGTTTATTTCGTTGTATATGTTACAAAAATATCCTTTTTCATTTCAACTTCTGCCGGTGCTTCTGGATCGTAAGCTGGTGATAATAAAAAACTAGCAAACGACGGTAAAGGAACTCCAGTTTTAGAATTACATGAGGGATAAAATAATGTGTAAAATGGCTCGGCGACAGAAGGAGTACTCAGTTTAACTTCCATCGCAGATGCTAAAGCCTGGGCGCGGCTTTGAGCATCTTTCATCGCTGATTGATAAACTGAACTCTGTAAAGCCTGACAGTCATTAACTGCGTACTCAACACCCACACTCTTGACAGAAAGGTTTTCAATCTGGCTTGTGGACTTGTTCGCTGTAGCAACAATTTCCTGAACGCGATCGCGCGTTGGTTTTTCTAGTCTCACCAATATCTTGGCGTTATTTTCACTGGCATTAGGATTAATTTGTACTTGAATTTTATCAGCCCTAATGCCTTTAGCAACTAAACTATCCACTACAGGCTGAAGAGTTGCTTTAGTAAGTGATTTTTTGTTTGGTAAAGGTTCTGCTGCTGTTTTGTAATTTAAAAGTAGAGTTGGTGAGGCAGGCCGGTCTTGTTGTTCCAACAAAGAGGGACTGCCGAACCCGGAGGGTGAGGATATTCGGCGGGTTTCTGGGAAGGCTGATGGTTGCGTTTGTAACTCCTCATTGCTACCTCCACTACTGAATACCAACTCAATATCCGCTGTATCTGCTGGCACTCTCACTACCCCTTGACCGATTACCATTAATGAATGGCGATCGCTTGCTGGTGGGTAAAACAATTGAGCATTAGTGACTTTGGGTGTTAATACTCCCATCCCGATACTCACGGAAATACTTAGCATTAGAGGAGTTATTTTTCTCATATCCTGGGAATATCCTTTGAACTTAGTAATTGTCAAAGTTTACACCTCAAGAGGAATATACTTAAAAAATTTTTGAGCTAATCCCACGGCTAAAGTCTGTGGGATTAGCTCAAAAATTCAAAATTCACTGCGGACGTTATGATATTTCAGCAAAGAGCCAAATCTGGTTAGAACTATTAACCAAACCAGTGAGAGGGTTCACAAGCTGGTTGAACTGTCTCACAAACACGATGGGTAATCCAATCTGATTTTTCTTGAACGATTAGACAAATACCTTGGTGAATCAAATTCTGTAAATGTAGTTGCTGCTCTAAGGGTTTACGAGGCAATTTGTAATAAGCCAAGCTTCCTTGTTCAGCCTCCGCTGGAATCTGTTCATTAGACATAACGCTGTAAAAGGAGGGAATGCGGCTGAGGACGAAAGTAATTAGCTCTTGGCGTAAATCAGGAATCGCAAAGGCTTGTTGATATGGATGGGATGGATATGTATTCAAAATACTTTCAATTTCTTCCACTATTGATTGTTGTGTTAAATTGACTATCGTTTTCATGGTTTTTAAACTCCTTTTTTAATCAAGTCAATGCTTGGTGGAGAAAATAACTTTTTTAGATGGCAACGTCGTGATGACAATCAGTTAAAAGTAACTCAACTTACAGATGCAATCACCCCCAAAACTAGCCTCTTATCTTGGTACAATCTCAGACATTTGGCTTTGCTTGTTTTAGTTAAATTTTATACTGTCTTACAGCATGACTTATTAAAATAGCGTCCAATAAGCTGGTAAGTTACCGACATTTTATATTTATAATCCTAATTATTTCAAATTTCTGTCAAAAAGGCAGAAATCTACATAAAACGCAGCATCAAGGCTAGGGGATCAAGACTAACAGCAATAAAAAAACTTGAATTAGGAACAAGTTTTTCATGAAGTTAAGCTTTTTGGATAATTGGCATCACTTTTTAGGTTCGCAGCAAAATTTGCTATTTCATCTAAAAAACTTATTTGTTGCACTTTGATTTAGTCAGTCAGAAAAATAGCGACTCACAATGGTGCAGGATCAGTCTAGCGACAGATGAAATGATCGGGCAAAAACGTTGAAAAAATTCACATTATCGAAAGAGAGATGATGCAACTGATTGTTAATTTCATCAGCCGCAGCTAATCCAGAAAGCATCGCACCTTCGACAAGATTGCCTGCACACCAATCACCGCAGCAAACTAAAGGTAGGGGAGTTCCAGCAGACAAAAAAGCTTCGTGCCAAGGATGGCTAGGAAAGGCATAACGCCAACGATGTACTTGCATCCATTCAGGAGTATTCAGCCAAGGAAGAGACAGAGATTCAGCTGCTCGTTGCAACATATATTGTCCCGCAGGTTGTAAATCCTGTGATTCTAGATGACGTTGGGCAAAATCAGCGCTACTTTGCACCACAAAATGTGGTTGTTGAGGGTTAGGACGCTTGCTACTGTCCAAACCAATCCATGCTAAATCAGTATTATCCACAAAAGTTAGGGCTTTCCACTGAGGGAGGGGTTGGGATGTAGAAGGATATCCCGCGATCGCACTAATCGAAGGATAAAATTCTACAGAACGCAAGTTATCAAGAAAGACTGCATCCAATACACTCTCATCCAAAGATTCCAATAACATCACAGCTTGGGGTGCAGGAATAGCGACAACTATAGCTTTTGCAGTTAATTCTTCATTACTAGATTCGAGAGTCAAACGCCAGCTATTTTCGGGAGTTGGGGTAATAGCGATGACACGCTGATTCAGTAATATTTCTAAACCTGGGGCGAGGGATTTAGCGATCGCACTCATTCCTCCAGGTGCAATATAACGCGGACTGCGGTTTTTCGGTTCAGATAAAGGAGCGCCTGCTGTGAGTTCGTAAACCTCATCTGTCCAAACTTCTAGGATATGGCGATCGCGTAATATCTCCACAAAACGTTCCAATAATTCACCCTTTGGTTTCAGGTAACAAGCCCCATGATCCGCCAAAGTTCCATGCAAGCGGCGTGTAGCTAGCCTTCCTCCCAAACCACGCGACTTTTCCACCACTACCACCGAATATCCAGCTTGACTTAACTGCTGGGCGCAGACTAAACCAGCAATTCCGGCACCAATCACTGCAATATCAGTCATGAGTCAATAGTCCCTAGTTAATTATTGGTCATTAGTTATTATCAAAGGACAAAATTACTACTAATGACTGCTGAAAGCTAATAGTAGAATAAGGTACAGAAAGCTGCACGGAAGGGAGGAAGGGAAATTGGATGAAATGAGGGCGGCGCTAGAGTTAGCGACCGAAGAAGAATTGCAAGATTTAACGGCAATTCTATTTAGTCGTAAGTTCAATCCCTTAGACTATGTACACACACCCGAACCCATCGAAGTACAAAGCCAAGACCGCAAAGCTTGGTTAGATGCACTAGAGGGCCGCTTTCGTTTTTTAGCGGCAGATGGGATAACAGTATTACGAGGACGCACAGGGCAGGTAACTTACCGACAAGCGTTAGTTCAAGTATGTAAGTATCTAAAAATTCCCTATTCTCATCAGCTGGCAACTATTGATTTAGAAGCAGAAGTATTTTTGCATCTGTTAGGACAGGTATGGAAAAAATTGCCGGAACAAGAAAAACAAAAATTGACTTTACAGGTGCAGCGCCAGTTGCTCAAATCAGAATTAAAACAACCCCTACCACTTTTATTACAACGTGACCCCTTGGGGTTACTTTTCAAAGGCGGTAGCGCGCTGGCGGTTACTTCTCTTCTCCAGCCACTTGTACTTAAGCAAATTGCTCGTCAATTTGCTATTCACTTTGCTACTTATGAAGTAGCCAAACAAACGGCAATTACAGGTACAGAAGCAGCTGCAACGCAATTTCAAAGCTATGTAGCAATGCAAATGGCGCAACGGGGTATGACAGTAAGTGCAGCTCGTTATGGGGCAGCCCGCACGATGTTTGCCGTAATTGGTCCAATGATGTGGACTTGGTTTATTGCAGATTTAGGCTGGAGAGCGATCGCTACTAACTATGGTCGAATTATTCCCACCATCTTTGCCTTAGCTCAAATTCGCCTCACTCGTGAGGAATGTTGGGAGCCAGCTTGAACAAAGTTTTTAACTATTTCAAGTCTCGTTGGCAATCTTCTTGGAACTACTCTCTATGGGCACTGTTAATTTTCCCATTGAGTCCTTTTGTGGGGGCTGTGACTGTAGGTTTTGTCTCATTAATAACTTGGCTGAAACAATCCCGCAAAATTAATCACCGCCCCCTCAACTGGGGATTTGCCCTGTTGAGTCTATTACTGATCGTGAGTGCTGGGTTTGCCCAAGACAAAACAGCAGCTTTCCTCGGCTTATTTAATTTATTACCATTTTTTTTACTTTTCGCTGCCCATAGCGCTCTAATTCAAACATTTGCCCAATTGCGGCAAATGGCTTGGGTTTTAGCGATCGGTTCCATGCCTGTAGCAATTATGGGCTTGGGACAATTATTTTTAGGCTGGAGTTTCAAGTTCCAGTTTGTGTGGGTTGTGTTTAGTTGGACAATCACACCAGGCGGAAACCCACCTGGTCG
Organism: Nostoc sp.; assembly: GCF_036917375.1. Lineage (GTDB taxonomy): Bacteria > Cyanobacteriota > Cyanobacteriia > Cyanobacteriales > Nostocaceae > Nostoc. The sequence continues at coordinate 5,389 of NZ_JBALDN010000074.1, read as the reverse complement.
TATCGCTTCACTTTTCTTGCACGCTAACACCTTCGCAGCTTATCTAGTAATAGTTTTCATCCTTAGTCTAGGGTTGTGGATCGAACAATGGCGATTAGGGATGAGGTATTGGGGATTGGGCATAGGAGGCAGAGGAGTAGAGGGGCAGAGAGGCAGGGGGGAAAGACTGACTGCGCCCCACTCTCCAGTTCCCTTTCTCTTCCTAAGCGTGGCGGTGATTACAAATTTCATTGCTTTAATTTTTACCAACTCGCGTAATGGGTGGGCGATCGCTATTTTTGCCTGTTTAGCTTATGCACTCTACCAAGGTTGGCGCATTCTTGTAGGTAGCGTTGCTGCGATCGTCTCTAGTATTCTTTTGGCGGCTTTTGCTCCCTCATCAGTCGCTCACATTTTTCGCTTCGTAGTTCCTGCCTTCTTTTGGGCAAGGTTAAATGACGATATGTATCCAGATAGACCAGTCGCTTTAATGCGAAAAACTCAATGGGAGTTTGCCTGGTCTTTAGCTCAACAACATCCTTGGACTGGTTGGGGATTACGCAGTTTTAGTACACTTTACAAAGCAAAGATGCAGATTCCCTTGGGTCATCCCCATAACTTGTTTTTGATGTTATCTGCTGAAACTGGTTTTCCCAGTACTTGTTTATTTTGTGGCTTACTAGCTTGGATTTTGATTATAAGTGTCCAATTACTGCAAAAGTCAAAATATATAGATACAGGAGACAAATTGATATTTTTCAGTTATCTTCTGTCCTTTGTTGGGTGGATTTTATTGAATACAGTAGATGTAACCCTCTTTGATTTTCGTTTGAATGCACTTTCATGGCTAATTTTGGCTGCTATTGTTGGAGTAGTACATCGTTATCACGAAAAAGACAGGCTTGCATCTCGTCAAAATTAGGTATTAGTTTTTTCAGTGTATGCACTGGGGACATTGAGAGTTTTAAGTTAATAAGATTGTTATATTCACGTCTGTGAGTGTGACTAATACCTAATTAGTCACTGTTGCTGATTGTTGGGAAGGTGTAGGGACATCCCTTTGGGGTTTTCCTGCATGACGGGCATCTCTTGTAGATGCCCTTTTGTATATTTATTATTTTTATTTAGTTAAACACGATTCAAACACAGGATTGATCGGTTATATATCAAAAATTAATTTAACGCAAAATAATTTAAACAAAAAGAGAATATTAAATTAAACAGTGTTGTTAAAGTCGATTATTTAATAACATTAAACCTGAGATGTAAAGAAATTTGCTAAAACTTTTATTTTGGCTAATTCACTGGTTTAGGACTTTTTACATCGCCTGATTATCCCTGCAATTGCTGCCAAAAAAATGTGGTTTTTTGCTGACTTAACGACGCGGCAGCTAAAATTAGGATTCGCTCTGAATAAAGCAAAGATGCTGATTGAACGGCAATTTATTGATAGTGTTCAGGTTAAAGGGAAAGGTTTTTGAGTTTCTTTACCCTTTACCCCGACTTTTGCAAGAAGTCTAATATTCTGATTGGCATTAAAGACTACGATAACTCTTATGGTGTAAGCTCTCGGTAAAATGGGTGTGTCGGTAACGAAAAAAAGACGCCTCCATAAGCAACCTTATGCTCACAACAGCTAACTTTCTTCAGTACACCCAATGGTCAGGTATAGCTACATTGGTATTTGCTGCCTTGACATTTTTGGCTTTTATTCTCAAATGGGGCATCCGCTTTCGGTTGGTGGGTACGACTGGCTTTATGCTGGTGGTGACTGCTGGTTTATTTGGACTCTCAATAGTCCCCTTGAGTCGGACTGTGATTCCTGGAGCAGCCCGGTACACTCTAGTTTATGACAATGGCTCAACACAAGCGGTGATTGCCACATCACCCCAAATTACACCCACACAATTAGAAGCAACTTTACGTCAAGCAGCTAGCAATCTCTTTTCTTATGGTCGTTCAGGTACACGGGAAGACGGAAATTTGACAGTTCGCGCCCGTACCATTATCCACCCGGAAACAGGGATTTCTGTCCCAATTTATTTGGGTGAGGTCAAGCGATCGCTCGTTTCTCATCAAAATTCCCCGGTAACAGTCAAAATTTACACAGAGAATTTCGCCAAATTGCCAAAACCTACTGCTTAAGAGGCAGGGGAGCAGGGGAGCAGGGGAGAAGTAGCAGTAAGTCTTTCTCCTCTGCTTCTTATGCCCAATCCCCAATCCTAGAAAATAAAGTAATTTACCTGTTATCAGGATGACAAACATTATTTTGTATTTACTGATACATTAATGGTTATTTTTAGATTAAGATATTCACACTTTAGTGGTTATACTGTGGGAAAAAGTTAATTAGCATGGGGTAATGGGTACTGACAGTTGTAATTTGTCAGTTGTTGTCCTAATTGCCCCTGTTGCCATTTTCAAAATTCTTTGCAGCAAATCAAGGGGTTGTAGGGACATATATTTGCATACCTTTACATATATATCTGTAGCTAAAAATTGCATGAAATAGCACAAACGCCTACACATTATCAATTCTCGATTGCTTTTCTTGAGAATCTGACAATGGTAATGTTAATTAATTATACGGTTATTCAAAACTTTGATAGTTCGGAATTTCAGGCCAATGGATATTTATAGATTCAAGCAATGTCGTCAAACTACTCAATCACTCGGCAACAGGACTTGTCTATTTAATTGCTTGGCTCAAATCCAGATGATCTGGGTGTCAGGTTGGAGCTATCCAAAAACCAGCTTGGCAACAAGTATCCTCGATCGCTAGTCTATTTTATTAAGAAATATCAAGGTTTTGGTAAACGAGATTATATGCCCAATAATTTTTCTACTCAACCTTCTTTGTCTACTCAAACCTCTAGTTCGTTCTTTACGCTCACAGTTTCCCCCGCAAAAGTAATCCGTGGTTCTGGGGTGTTGCAAACAGCCGCAGCAGAGATTGCCTGTTTGGGAAGTCGTCCCTTAATTGTGGCAGGTAAGTCTACTCTCGCTATCAGCCAACAAAATTTACAACCAGTTTTAGAAGCGCAGCAGTTACATACTGTCCAAGCTTCTTATGGTGCAGATTGCTGCGAAGCTAGCCTGAAATCTTTACAGGAGAAGGCAAAAGAACATAAAGCTGATGTCATTATCGGTGTTGGTGGCGGCAAAGCCCTAGATACAGCGAAATTAGTCGCACAGCAGTTACATCTACCAGTGGTGACAATTCCAACTTCCGGCGCTACTTGTGCAGCTTGGAGTGCCTTGTCAAATGTTTATTCGGAAGATGGAGCTTTTCTCTACGACGTGGGGCTATCTCGTTGTCCCGATTTATTGATACTCGATTATGACTTGATTAAAACTGCACCACAACGTACCTTAATAGCTGGAATTGGTGATGCGATCGCTAAGTGGTACGAAGCTTCAGTTAGCAGTGGACACCTGCAAGACACTTTAATTATTGCTGCGGTGCAACAAGCACGAGTTTTGCGAGATATCTTGTTGCAAAAGTCAGCCGCCGCCCTGGAAGAACCAAGTAGTGAGATTTGGCGAGAAGTGGTAGATGCTACTGTGTTACTAGCTGGGGTAGTTGGGGGACTTGGAGGGGCGCAGTGTCGCACAGTTGCCGCCCATGCCGTGCATAACGGTTTAACTCATATTTCGGGACATGGCAGTATTCATGGCGAAAAAGTTGCTTTTGGGATTTTGGTGCAACTGCGTTTAGAAGAAATGCTACAAGGTAATCAACTAGCAGCATCGGCACGACAACAGTTGTTAAAGTTCTACACAGAAATTGGACTACCCCAAAAATTGAGTGATTTGGAATTGGGCAATATTACATTAGGTGAATTGCAAACAGCCGCCGAAATGGCTCTAGTTCCTAATTCTGACATTCATCGACTACCGTTTAAAGTCGCGCCAGAACAGTTGATGGCGGCAATGGTTTCTACCACTGCACCTATAGATAGTAGAGATACAACAAATCGAGTTTCGCCCAAGGGAATGAGTGACGAGGTTTTATGAGTTTAAATTGGATTGTCCCAGCAGAACGCATACAAAAACTACCACCTTATGTATTTGCCCGTTTAGATGAACTGAAAGCTAAAGCACGGGAACAAGGGTTAGATTTAATTGACTTGGGTATGGGAAACCCCGATGGTGCAACGCCAGCACCAGTTGTTGAAGCGGCGATCGCAGCTTTAAAAGATCCTAGCAATCACGGTTATCCACCCTTTGAGGGCACAGCTAGTTTCCGCCGTGCCATCACTAACTGGTATCGTCGCCGTTATGATGTGGTTCTCGATCCTGATAGCGAAGCCTTACCATTGCTGGGTTCTAAAGAAGGATTAACCCATTTAGCGATCGCCTACATTAACCCTGGTGATTTAGTTCTGGTTCCTTCCCCAGCTTATCCGGCACATTTTCGCGGCCCGGCGATCGCTGGCGGGAAAATCCATAGTTTGATTCTTAAACCTGAAAATGACTGGTTAATTGATTTAGCTGCCATTCCTGACGAAGTTGCAAGACAAGCTAAAATTCTCTATTTCAACTATCCCAGCAATCCCACCGCTGCCACCGCCCCCCGCGAATTTTTTGAAGAAATCGTCGCCTTCGCCCGCAAATATGAAATTTTGCTGGTGCATGATTTGTGTTATGCCGAGTTAGCTTTTGATGGTTATCAACCTACTAGCTTGTTAGAAATTCCCGGCGCGAAAGATATTGGTGTGGAATTTCACACCTTATCTAAAACCTACAATATGGCTGGTTGGCGCGTCGGGTTTGTCGTGGGCAACCGCCATGTAATTCAAGGTTTGCGGACGCTGAAAACTAACTTGGATTACGGCATTTTTGCAGCATTACAAACAGCAGCCGAAACAGCTTTGCAACTGCCAGATGTGTATTTGCACGAGGTACAACAACGCTACCGTACCCGCCGCGATTTCCTGATTCACGGGTTAGGAGAGTTGGGTTGGGATATCCCCAAAACCAAGGCAACGATGTATCTTTGGGTGAAGTGTCCCGTTGGTGTTGGTTCCACAGATTTTGCCCTGAACGTGTTGCAACAAACAGGCGTTGTGGTTACTCCAGGTAATGCCTTTGGGGTTGCAGGTGAGGGTTATGTCAGGATCAGTTTGATTGCAGACTGCGATCGCTTGGGTGAAGCTTTACATCGCTTCAAGCAAGCTGGCATCCGCTATCAGCCTGAAGCTGTAGTCCCCGCTTCAGAAGCGATCGCCGATCTCGTTAGTTGATTAGAGACAAGAAAACCAATATTACATGACTAAAATTTTTGCTGACGATCTTTGAGATCGTGTAAAAAATCTCAGAGGGTGACAACCTACCTATAAAGGTTGCTGCATAAGGGATAGGGCATAGAAACCACGCTGGAAATAGAGTCGTTTATGGGGTTTAAGCG
>NZ_JBALDN010000073.1:0-24519 GCF_036917375.1 Nostoc sp. | reverse complement strand
AGCCAAAACACAGAGGTACTGGACAACGAGTTGAAACTCCTAAATTTCATATCACTAATCAGTTTTTCAGCCTTAACTGAACCGTATTGATTTATGGTTTAGTTTTGGGTGGAATAGAAGGTGTTAACAGAAGCTTGACAAGTGCAACTATTGAGCAAAAAGTTATTGCACTCCAAGACGCACTTAAATATGGAGAAGCAGGCTTAGACTTAGTTATTCAAGCTTTGCAGGATAAATCAGAGCAGGTAAAGAAAGCAGCATTTGAGCTATTGCTAGAAAGGGCAGAACCAAGAGTAAAAAAAATATTACAAAATCACAATTTGTATCTATTTTTTGAGTGTTTTTTTACCTTTAAGCAGCATTCAATAGGTGTTGATGCTATTGCTATTAGTTCCGATGGAAAGATAATTGTTAGTGGGGATGCGAATCATATAATCAACGTTTGGAATTTAGATACAGGAGAGATTAAACTTACACTCCAAAGTCGTGGCTCATGGATTGAATCTATATGTATTAGCCTAGATTGTCAGACAATTTTCAATGGCACTTATTTACACTCTATTGAAGCTTGGGATTTGAATACTGGACAGCTTAAGTATACCCTAAAGGGTCATTCTGGACAAGTCAAGTCTGTAGCTATCAGTTCTGATGGACAGACCCTTGTCAGTGCAGGTTGTAATGATAAAACTGTTAAAATTTGGAACCTTAATACAAAAGAAAGTCAACATACTTTAGAGGGACATACAGATTGTGTTTGTTCAATTGCCATTAGTCCTGACCAACAAACAATTGTAAGTAGTAGTCATGATGGAACTATCAAAGTCTGGGATTTTGTTACAGGAGAGCTTAAGCTTACTATAGAGGCACATTCATGTAATGTTTTTTCTATAGCTATTAGTCCAGATAGCCAGAGAATAGTTAGTTGTAGTTGGGAACAGGTTATCAAAATTTGGGATTTAAATACAGGGGAACTGAAACGCACTTTCATCGATTCATCTGGTGCTTACTCTGTTGTTTTTAGCCATGATGGTCAATCAATTGTAAGTGGTTGTTATGACAGCACTATTAAAGTGTGGGATTTAAATACAGGATTTAAAAAAACTCTTAAAGGGCATTCAGGTTGTGTTTTTTGTATAGCCATTAGCCCAGATGGTCAAAGACTTGTTAGTTCTAGCCAAGACACGACCGTTAAAGTTTGGGGATTACCTGAGCTTCAATACAATTAGTCTTTAGATAATACAATAACTGTTGTGAAAATAGTATTTATTAAATTAGGTGATTATGGCGATCGCACTCAATAATTCCATCATATAAAAAATAAAAACACGATGTCAAAAAATTCCAATCGCCCAACAGTTTATGATGCTGTCCTTGGTGGTCAAGAAAAAGCGCCTCCTGGTGCTGTAGTTTTAGGAGGACTAGAAGGTGTTAAAAGACGGTTGGCAAATCCGGTAGTTGAACAAAGAATCGCTGCACTAGAAGAAGCACTCAAGTATGGCGAAGCAGGTTTGGAATTAGTAATTTGGGCGTTGGACGATAAATTATGGAAAGTACGCCAAGCAGCTTATTCACTACTAGCTTCTCGACCAGAACCTATAGTACAAAAAATACTTCAGGAGTATGGTAATAAAATTGATAGATATGATGCTTTCGTGGCGATGGCGCGTGCTGGCGGAGTGTCCGATATCGATACGCTGATGGATAATCTAGAATATGACCGCAATAGCGCCACCTACAAGTTAGTTGACTTTACACTGGGCTTAGTTGATACTTCTCAAGGTCAAGACCGAATTCGACATTACCTGTTCAACGGCACCCAGATACAACGTAATTATGCAGCACTTTACTTTAAGCGAAAAGGTGCAAAAGATATTTTAATTGAAGCAGTGCAGCAGGGCTGTATTGACAGAGTGCAAGCATTTTCTAAATAAAACAGCAATGTCAGAAAATCCCAATCAACCAAGAGAATATGATGCAGTACTTGGCGGACAAGTACTACCTCCAAAAGATGGTGCGGTTTTAGGAGGTATTGAAGGTGTTAAACGACGGTTGATCGGCGCTACATCCCTAGAACAACAAATTGTCGCCGTTGAAGAAGCCCTAAAGTATGGCCAAGCTGGTACAAAATTGGTGTTTCAGATTGTAAATACTGAATCGGAAAAGTTGGAATTTACAGTATCGTCACTGCTGGGACAACGAGCATTAGCAAAAGTACAGTCTCATCTACACAGTGATATACCATTAATCTCTGCGGTTGATGTAAACTACAGTCGTTTGCAAAATTTGCTTGCTTCTGGAAAGTGGAAAGATGCAGACCAAGAGACTGCTAGTATAATGCTGCGCGTATGCGATCGCAAACCACAAGGATTTTTAGACCCATCAGACGTTGAAAAATTCCCTTGTGAAGATTTAAACACGATTGAAACTCTCTGGCAAAAATATAGCAATGGACGCTTTGGCTTTGTTGTACAGACGCATATCTGGCAAATTGTTGGCTGTACATCCAATCCTGACTGGGAAGCGTGGTGTCGCTTTGGTAAAGGTGTGGGATGGTTTTCTCAAGGTGCTTGGCGGTATTGGAATGACTTGACATTCGATTTGAGTGCTAACGTAGGACACCTACCCCGTGGCGGTGCATTTATCGGTTGGGGGTTAGGTGACTTTTGGACAGGTTGCAGAACCCTGTCTGCGCTTGCAGAGAAATTAGCAAACTGCAAAATAGCCTAAATTTGGGAACACTGGTATTAGCAACAGGTAAAAAGCGATGCCAGATAATACCAAACAACCTGGAGAATATGATGCTGTACTTGGCGGAAAAAATCCTCCGCCAGTCGATGGTGTAGTTTTAGGCGGATTGTCAGGCGCAAAACAACGTTTCGCTAGCAGTGATGAAAATTACCGCCTTTTAGCGCTTTCGCAACTGATTAATTATAGACAAGAAGGCTGGGATTTAGTAATTCAGGCTTTAAAAGATCCATCACAACGGGTACAGCTAGCAGCATATAAATTATTGCGGGATATCTCAGAATTAAAAGTAAAACAGGCAATCTTAGAATTTAATCCCTATCGGTTTTTTGAGTGTGTTTATACAATTGAGCTTAATAGGAATGATGCTGCGATCGCTATTCATCCCGACGGCAAAACCCTAGTCTGTTGTGATGCTGGCGGTAGTTCTTTTGAAGTACCTCAAAGAGATGGCAGTATTATTGGTGGAACTTATATAGACTTTAAAAAGTGGGATTTGAAGACAGGAAAAAGTCTTCGCACCATCAGTAAAATATTTGGTACGAGAGTAAAAGACTATCCAAAACATTTAACTTTTAGTTCCGATGCTCAAACTTTAGCAATAGGTGGTTCTCAGCATGACAGTACTATTAGAACTGAAATCTGGAATTTCAATACCGAGCAATTAAGTCATGTTATTAGCGGACAACCATTGTGGGAGTCTGAAACTCGAAGGCGTAACACTCTTACAGCTATTGCTCTCAGTTCTGATGGCAAAATATTAGCTAGTGGTAATGAAGCTGGTAATATTCTCGTCTGGGATTTAGAAACAAAACAAAATATTTACACTATCAAAGGACACTCAAAAAATATAACTTCGCTTGCGATCAATATAGATGCAAAAATTTTAGCAAGCGCTAGTTTAGATGAGACTATTAAACTATGGAATTTAATAACGGGAGGTGAGATTTATACCTTAGTAGGGCATGAGTCTATAAATGGACATCCTTATGGCGTTGTTTCATTAGCAATTAGTCCCAATGGACAAACTTTAATAACTGGCGATAATCATTTACCAACACGTATTAGAATATGGGATTTGAGAACTGGTAAAGAAGTTCATACTTTATTTCCTAATAGTGGTCAATTAAACTTTTTCACTTTCAATTCTGATGGCAAAATCTTTGTTAATTGTGGCGGTGATATTAATATCTGGAACTTGCAGACACAAGAACGACTTGCTAAACTTTCCTCTTATGGAAAAAGTGTTGCTATTAGCCCAGATGGACAGACTATTGTCAGTTACGTTAGGAAATTAATTCAAGTATGGCGAGTTCCATAGAATCAAGGATAGGTGCGATTTCAAATAAGTGCGATCGCATTTCCTGAATTGGGAACACTGCTATTAGAGTCGAGGAAGAGAATTATGCCAGAAAATGCCAACCAACCGCGAGAATATGATGCTGTACTTGGTGGACAAGCACCACCTCCAGTTTCGGGTGTAGTTCTAGGCGGAATCGAAGGCGTTAAGCGTCGTCTTTTAAGTAATAATTTAGAAGCAAAAATGGCTGCACTCACTGAAGCTATCAACTATGGTGACGCAGGCTTAGAGTTAGTCATTCAAAGTTTACAGAATGAATCAGTGCAGTTAAAAGCGGTAGCATATAAGTTATTACATAAAAGAAAAGAAGCTGGTCTTGAACAGGTTATTGCAGCTTTAAATCCATACCATTATAAATTTTTTGAATGTTTAACTACTTTAAGCGGACATACATCTGATGTATATGGAATAGCATTTAGTCCCGATGGACAAACTATTGCGAGTGGAAGCCATGATAAAACTATCAAATTATGGAATATTCAAACCAGCCAATTAATTTCCACATTAGGTGAAGGTTTATCATCTCTTTATGCCCTTGCGTTCAGTCCAGATGGAAAAACTTTGTATAGCAATAATTGGAATGAAATAAAAATTTGGAATTTACAAAATCAGCAAGAAATTCGTACACTTAAGGGGCATTTTGATGCTGTTTTATCTCTTGCTGTTGCTCCTGATGGTACTCTAATTAGTGGTAGTCAAGATAAATTGATTTATGTTTGGGAACAACCCCGTTCAGGAAAATATGATGTTTTGGGAGAGCATCCTTGTTACGTTTGGGGAATGAATACTGTTAAGGTTTCCCTTAGTATTGATGGGAAGATTTTGATTAGTGGTAGTGCTATTGATAGGGCAATAAAAATTTGGAATTGGAAGCAAAGACAACAAATTACAACTCTAGGAAACGAAACATTGGGTTTAAATAATTATGCACCAGGACTTTCTTGTGTTGCTATCAGTCCAGATGGAACAATTGCTATTGCTGGAGGAGAAAATCAGGTTGATGTTTGGGATATAGAAAAAAGAGAGAAAATTTATACACTTACCCTGGAAGCAGATAATAAGATTCACTCAATATCTGTTAGTAAGGATGGTGAAGCTTTCTTTGGAGGTTTAAATAATGGCATTATTAAAATTTGGAATTTGCTTACAGGTGAAGAAATTCATGACTTAGAAGGGCATTCAGCTAATGTTATGTCTATTGCTGTGAGTCCTGATGGAAAAACTGTTGTTAGCGCGAGTATCGATAAAACTATTAAAATTTGGAGTATACCAGAGTAATACTAATTCGTAATTAGGACTTTTGCAAGAGGTTAAATATCTAGGCTGGGAAAGATGCCCAGCCCAAGCACTTATTTACACCCAACGTCCTACAACAACTCGCACTGTTCCATCTGCTAATACTTCTTCGTCTTCAACATTAAAACCTTGTTCTTGCACTGTTGCCATCAAGGTTTTATGAGCATATTTTTGACTGATGGAATTAACAAACTGTTGTTGATTAATTTTAGCTCCCCAAAAATCTGCAACTATTTCGTAATTTTCACCACTGCGGCGAAAACCTAAATCATAACCATTCTTCTGGCGAATTACATACTCGGCTTGAGTCGTATCGCCTTGATATCCGCGTACATTCGTGTTGCATTCAACTTGATAGTTTAATTCTTGCAAAACTTCATGCAGAATTTCACCGTGTTTGATTTGGACTTTGATAGTTGTGAAATGAGACATAATACCAATTTTTGATTTGAGATTTTGGACTTCGACTTCGCTCAGTCGAACGATTTTGGATTAAAAAACGAGGCGCAGGAAACACATAGTTTTTCTATTTTAATCGACTTCTAAAGGGCCTATTCCTTGTTCGGTTGAGTATTGTTTTAATTCTTCTACCAACAGCACATCGTTGGAGGCGGTTCTTGCACCGGCTTGTGCTGCCCATTGCTTTAATGCTTCAATTTGTTCATGTGCGATCGCAGCTAATGGTACTGTCTGCGCTACAGCCTGTAAAATATCCTCTGTATTAAAGTCTCGGCGCTGTCCCTCAACTCTTGTGGAAAACGCTTGGTGCATGGCATCAACGATTACCTGCTCGATTTCCGCACCGCTAAAGTTGAGACTCTGTTTAGCTAACAAAGCTAAGTTAAATTCTCGCAGCCGATTCGGGCGTAACCGTTGCAAATGCACTTTAAAAATCTCTTGGCGTTCGGCTTCTGTAGGTAAATTCAAAAAGAAAATTTCATCAAATCTTCCTTTCCGCAACAACTCGGCTGGTAATATTTTTACATTATTCGCTGTGGCAACAATAAACACACTCGCGGTTTTCTCCTGCATCCAGGTAATCAAACTGCCAAACACGCGGCGCGATGTCCCCGAATCCCCGTCAATGCTACTGGTAATATTGCCAAAGGCTTTATCAATTTCATCAATCCACAAAACGCACGGGGCCATTGCTTCAGTTAACTGAATCATTTGGCGCACCCGACTTTCGCTTTCGCCGACAATCCCACCAAATAAACGCCCAGAATCTAATCTTAATAACGGTAAGCGCCATTCATGGGCAATTGTCTTCGCTGAAAGAGATTTACCTGTTCCTTGAATGCCCACAAGTAACATCCCTTTGGGGTTAGGAATACCGTAGCGTCTGGCTTCTTCGGTAAAAGCATCTTGGCGCATTAGTACCCACTGTTTGAGTTGATCTAATCCACCAACTCGTTTGAGTGATTCTTGTGGTGTGAAAAATTCTAAAATCCCAGTTTGCCGGATTGCTTGCTTTTTCTCTTCTAATACGCCGTCAATATCAGATTCGTTTACCAGCTGTTTAGCAGCTAAAGCTTTTGCCAACACTCTAGAAATCCGGGTGCGACTTAAACCTTGGCAGGCTTTCACTAACTGTTCCCGCGCTAAACCGGAAACATTTAACTTATCTGGTACTACCAGCTGTTGGATTAAATTATCTATTTCGCCAACGCTAGGTAACGGGAAATCCACGACTGTAACTTCTTGCAGTAACTCGTCGGGAAGTTCTAAAGTATGGCTGGTGGTAACGATAATTTTACGCGATCGCTTTAACTCCCGCGTCAAGTTTCGCAACTCCCGTACAATTGGGGCATTCTTCTCAGTAGTCGGATTTTTCACAAATGGATGCAAATCACGCAGTACAAACATTGCAGGTGTTTGGGCATCAGCTTTGCCAATTCGCCCTAATGCAGCCATCACCGAACCTTTATCTGCACCATTGTCACTCCAACCCCGCACAATATCCCAAAATAAAAGCTGTCGTTTTGGTTGGGAACGCAATGCAACTTGCTGCAACACTTCTTCTACAGGTTCTTCTTCAACGGTAATCACATACAGTAAGGGATACCGTGCCCGAATCATCAAATCAAGTTGTTCTACTAAGGAGGCGTATTGCCGATCGCTGTTATGAGTTGCATCTCCTTTTCCATATTGATGAAAATTGCTCATTTCTCTTGAAAATGGGTATAAGGGTATAGGAAAAAGAGTTTTTAGCATTGCTGATTTGAAGTATGAAATTCCCAAATCAAGTGTTTAAAACTCTTATCTTTGCGCTTTTGCGCCATTTGAAATGGTGAACCAGCGCGGAGGGAGGGTTTCCCTCCGCAGGCGACTGGTGAACCCGAAGGGTATGTTTATTTCCGCCGTGCTGTACTAGGAATTAATTAGTCTTAATTAATACTATATTCTTTCAAAAATTACTAGTATAAATTCATCAAAAAAATATAAAAATTAAGGACTTCCAGCAATCAACAGTCTGTACCAGCGTCAAAAGCTGGCGATCGCTCTTAGAGAAATGCCAGCTATCTACATCTTTCATCTTCTGAGGTTTTATTTGGTTTTGTTCATTTCTAGCCAGTTGTAAAGTGGGAACTGAACTCTGTTGAGCGCTGTATAAATTATGTAGAGCGATTCTACAGCACTCACGCTTACAACTGGCATAGCACGGGACACCAGAAGCGGAAAGTTTTACCATATCCCTCGTACAACTTCTTGACTGTCCCGTTGTGTTGATAACTCCATTGAAACTGCAACCCAAAGACATTGGATGCCAAATTGCCAAAATTGTTTAGATTAGACATCTTGCAAAAGTAACTTTGGCAAGATATTGGGGTGCATGTTAAAAGTTACTAGGTTGGGGAAAATTCCATACCTTTACCCTTTAACCCTTAACCTTTTCCCCACTTCTGCAAGAAGTCTATTCTATAATTGCAATTAGCGATCGCACTAAGCAATAACACAAACTGACACAAAGCGTCATCCCTGCATCTGAATACTTTTGAGCAAAATTACATATTTTTTTAAACTTATTTTTATTTGCTACTAAATATTACTTAAAATCTTCTCTTCATCTCCCATCATCTTTTAGTAAACGCGAGCAGCTAATAGACCCTTGTAGTAGGTTTAAGTTATTCATAATTTTGAAAGCTGCCACGCACAGAGAGATGAGCATCATTATTATTTGCCCTGGAATCCACGATCCAGCCTTCACTGAATCCTTTATCTCGGAATGCTTAGATATTCCTAATGGGTCAATTGCGAAAAATCAATCTAATATACTGGTTTTTCCGAGTAAAGACTTTTCAAGTTTATCACCATTGCACATTTTGCAGTTTTTGCGCGTTAGCGTAGCTCACCCCAGGTATTGCTTGACCGACTCTCTAGAATCACCAATTATATTCATAAGCTTTAGTGCTGGCGTAGTTGGGGCAATAGGAGCAGCGCATTTGTGGCAACTCTTGGGTGGTCGTGTGAAAGCGTTTATTGCTATAGATGGATGGGGAGTACCACTACAGGGAAATTTCCCTATTCATCGGATGAGTCATGATTATTTCACTCATTGGAGTTCATGTTTGCTAGGTAGTGGGCAAAATAACTTTTATGCACAGCCAGCAGTCGATCATTTGTCCATTTGGAAATCTCCCCAAACCGTACAAGGCTATTGGGTAGATTCATCCGTTGAGATTATTCCACCCAAAGGTCGTCTGACAGCAGCTGAATTTTTGCTTATGCTGTTAAAGCACTATGAAGCAAATTAATCCGGACAATGGATTAAGTAAACAGGAGTTAGGAGTGAGGAGAGATACGATTAATCGCGTCTGTACAGAGGAGTTAGCATTTATTTTCCCTATGCCCCATCTACCCAAAGTATCTAATGTTTCCAACTGAACCAGCTGCTGTTAATAACGGGTTTGGCGCACTGCTAAAAAACCGTGGTTTTATGCTTCTGTGGATTGGGCAACTGCTGTCCCAGTTAGCAGATAAGGTCTTCTTCGTTTTGCTGATTGCTCTGCTGGAGAACTACCCACCGCTTCCTGGGTTGGCACAAAACTCGATGTACTCAACCTTGATGCTGTCGTTTACAATACCAGCAATTTTGTTCGGCTCTGCTGGTGGCATCTTTGTTGACCGTTTGCCAAAAAAGCTGATTATGGTCGGCTCAGATGTCGTGCGGGGAATATTAACGCTGTGTCTTCCCTTGTTACCACGACACTTCCTGATTTTGTTAATCCTGACTTTTGCTATTTCCACGGTGACGCAGTTTTTTGCACCAGCGGAACAAGCAGCCATTCCCTTATTGGTGAAGCGAGAGAATTTGTTAGCAGCCAATGCACTATTTAGCAGCACGATGATGGGAGCTTTAATTGTTGGCTTTGCCATTGGAGAGCCGATTTTGAGTTTGGCGAAAAGCTGGATGGGAGAAGAATACGGTCAAGAGATTGTGGTTGGTGGATTATACATATTATCGGCTGCAATTATGCAGCCAATTAAGTTTAAAGAAAACAAACCTCACCGGGAACATCGGGCATCAAATCACCCTTGGGCTGAATTCACTGAGAGCCTGCGTTATCTCAAGAAAAACCCTTTGATCTTGAACGCTATGCTGCAACTGACAACCTTATATTGTGTGTTTGCAGCCTTAACAGTACTGACGATTCGATTAGCTGAGGAGTTTGGTCTAAAAGAAAAACAGTTTGGCTTTTTCTTGGCAGCAGCAGGGGTGGGTATGGTCTTTGGTGCGGCAATTTTAGGTAACTGGGGTGAGAAATTGCATCGCAAGCCCCTACCTTTAATTGGATTTTTGATGATGGCACTAGTTTTAGGGGTGTTCACTTTTACGCATAACTTGTTGCTAGCTCTAGGACTCTGTGCATTTTTGGGTGTAGGTGCTGCTTTAATTGGTGTCCCCATGCAAACTTTAATTCAACAGCAAACACCACCTACCATGCACGGTAAAGTATTTGGCTTTCAAAATCATGCCGTTAACATCGCTTTGGCGTTACCCTTGGCCATCACTGGGCCCTTAACTGATGCTCTCGGCTTGCGAATTGTACTTGTAACAATGAGTATTGTTGTCGTAGTTGTCGGTGTTTGGGCTTGGCAAAATACCCGCAAAGTCTTGCAAGACGTAATTTAACTAATGTAAGCTAATAATCTAGCTTTATATTTAATATAAAAATTAATAAGATTTTGATTGAAGTTTTCAATTAAAATGAAATCTTAACTACAGAATTCAGCATTAACTTTAGCTATAGTCTGAGGTTTGACCGTGCGATCGCTTTCCCCAATTAGTCTCCCACAAATCGAGAATCACAAACAGTCTCGTGCTTCTAGTCCGCCAGTCGTGCCCAAACGTGCATCTGGCGGTTTTGCTCTGCTTGACAGCCTTCATCGCCACGGGGTTGATTATATTTTTGGTTATCCCGGTGGGGCAATTCTCCCAATTTACGATGACCTGTATAAGGTGGAAGCAACTGGTGCTATGAAGCACATTCTCGTGAGACACGAGCAAGGCGCAGCCCACGCTGCTGATGGTTATGCCCGTGCTACAGGCAAAGTAGGAGTATGCTTTGGTACTTCTGGCCCAGGAGCAACTAACTTGGTGACAGGCATTGCCACCGCCTACATGGATTCAATCCCGATGATTGTGGTTACAGGACAGGTAGCACGTCCGTCGATTGGTACAGATGCGTTTCAGGAAACTGATATTTACGGGATTACCCTCCCAATCGTCAAGCACTCTTATGTGGTGCGCGATCCCAAAGATATGGCGCGAATTGTCGCCGAAGCCTTCCACATCGCTAGCACTGGGCGTCCGGGACCAGTTTTGATTGATGTCCCCAAAGATGTAGCTCTAGAAGAATTTGACTATGTACCTGTAAAACCAGGTTCAGTCAAGTTACGCGGTTATCGTCCCACTGTGAAGGGAAATCCCCGACAAATTCATGCCGCGATTCAGTTGATTACTGAAAGTCGCCGTCCGCTATTGTATGTGGGTGGTGGTGCGATCGCAGCTGGTGCCCATGAAGAAATCAAACAACTAGCAGAATTATTCGATATCCCCGTCACCACAACCTTAATGGGGATCGGTGCATTTGACGAACATCATCCCCTAGCTTTGGGAATGTTGGGGATGCACGGCACTGCTTACGCTAACTTCGCTGTTAGTGATTGTGACTTGCTGATTTGCGTCGGGGCTAGATTTGACGATCGCGTTACAGGTAAATTAGACGAATTCGCTTCCCGCGCCAAAGTAATTCACATCGACATCGACCCAGCAGAAGTCGGCAAAAACCGGATTCCCGAAGTGCCCATCGTCGGCGATGTGCGGAATGTGTTAGTAGACTTGTTGCGTCGCTGTAAAGAAACAGGGGTAAAGGCTACACCTAATCAAAACCAAGAGTGGCTGAATCTAATTAACCGTTGGCGCGAAGAGTATCCTCTCATCGTGCCGCATCATGCCGACAGCATTTCACCCCAAGAAGTGATTGTAGAAGTCAATAGCCAAGCACCCAACGCTTTCTACACCACAGATGTCGGACAACATCAAATGTGGGCAGCACAATTCCTGAAGAATGGCCCAAGGCGCTGGATTTCTAGCGCTGGTTTAGGAACGATGGGTTTTGGCTTACCTGCGGCAATGGGCGCGAAAGTGGCGTTTCCTGATGAGGAAGTCATCTGTATTAGCGGTGATGCTAGTTTCCAAATGTGTTTACAGGAATTAGGAACTATATCACAGTATGGTATAAATGTCAAGACAATAATTCTCAACAACGGCTGGCAAGGGATGGTGCGCCAGTGGCAGCAAGCCTTCTATGGTGAACGTTACTCATGCTCCGATATGGAAGTAGGGATGCCAGACGTAGAGTTATTGGGAAAAGCTTATGGCATTAAAGGCATGATAATTAGCGATCGCAGTCAATTAAAAGATGCGATCGCCGAAATGCTAGCACATAAAGGCCCAGTAATCTTAAATGTTCACGTCACCAGAGACGAAAACTGCTATCCAATGGTAGCCCCTGGTAAGAGCAACGCTCAAATGGTCGGCTTGCAGAAGCAACCGCCGAAAGCGGCAGCAGAGCCATTGTATTGTAGCAACTGCAATGCCAAAAATGCTCCTACCCATAACTTCTGTGCTGAGTGTGGGACGAAGCTGTAACGCTTTTTGATAATTCTGACTAGAGAGGTAGGGGAGCAAGGAGAAGGGGAGCAAGATGCAGGAGTTCCCCTAATTCCTGCCCCCTTTCCTTTTACGTAGGTATCCCTTAATCTTTCTGATGAGGTTGAGGTAAAAAGATATTTCCTAAGTAATTGACTAAATCGCTTTGACTGTTGGAATCTAACAGCGCCTCAGCTAATTCTTCTAATTGAGTAATCGATAATGTGCAAATCTGCTGTTATATTTCTGTTTCAATTGCAGCAAAGCGTTCTGAAAACTACTTCATCAAACTTAGGTTTTATTAAAAATTCATATACTTTTTGCTTTAGTTAGTTAAATATGCGAGTGAGAGTTGATTTTATATAAATCGGTTTTTTTCTAAAATTCAGTAACATTCCTCTTTTATTAAAAAGTTAAATATAAATACAATATTAAAAGTTGTGCTGGCTTAGTTGATTAAAAAACGTCAATTATTCCAGGTGTATCTATTTGCTAACTTTCTTTCAGGCAGATTCAGTGTCTTAAAATAACCGCTCTCTTTCTTTTACAAAAGAGAGTCTAGCTTCCTATTGATTGAGAAAATTAGATTGTTGTTAGCGAATTAATGTACTAAGCATTAATAGTCTGTTCATTTGAAATCGCTGTGTTCAAGTTTATTGGACAACAGCGTCATGACTTCTATGGGACAATTGCAGTTTTATTTCTAACTGAGAACAAACACAACTTCTTTAAGCTTTGAATATTTATCAACCCATTTTACCAATCCCTATGCAACAATATATTTCTCATTTGTTTGTACTGGTATTAGGAACAAGTTCAACTTTCCTCGTTACTCCATCTCAAGCTCAAACTCCGGTAAAAACCAACAGTCAAAATACTGAGAATGTTACTTCCATATCTTCAAGTTCACCTCCGGCTACCCAATTGAGTGATTTTACCAATTCTACTAATAGCAAACCATCTCTTCTTTCTGAGGTAACTAATAAATCTTCTGTTACTAATGCCAATATAACAGCAAATAAACCTCGTCCACGGGTTCCTATATTCAGCAGAATTTTTCCCACACCTTCAATGCAGCAATAATTAGCGCCTAAACATTTAGTTTACTTGCTTGGGTTGATCGGAATTTGCATTCATACGTTTTGCTCTCTCCTCAAAGGCTACGGTGTATACACAAGTTTCAAATAGTTGATTAACCAAAGTTTTACCCCACCCTAACCCTCCCCTTAGAAAGGGGAGGGAACTTTCTATTTCCCCCCGTTTATTGGGGGGATTAAGGGGGGTAATTCGAACCGTATTGAGTGTTACTCCCTAATGCTTGTAGGAAAGGGCTGTTTTTGTTAGCTATATATATATTGGACTCAACTGAGAACCACTATATATATGAGGCATACTCTGATTTGCTTTATGCTTGCAGCTGACAGAGGATTAAGCCAAACCATTGATTTGGATCTCTCCACACATGAAGAGGTAACAAACCTTGTGCAGTTAGTTGCTGTTTGATAATATCAAGGTCAAATTTGCGGGAAATCTCGGTGAGGATAGTCTCACCTAGTGCAAAATTAACCTTAAGATTAAGAGCGCGTAATTCTACAATTTGCGATCGCAAGCTGCGTAAATGCATTTCTATTTGATGCTTGCTTTCATTGTAAAATGCTCGGTGTTCAAACTGGGTGGTGTCAAAGTTACCCTCAAACTGCTGATTTAAATGTTCCAGCATATTGAGGTTAAATGCAGCTGTCACTCCCTGGCTGTCGTTATAAGCTGGTTCTAAAATCTGTTTTGGCTTTCGTAAATCTATCCCCAATAAAAAATACTCACCTACTTGTAGAGCATTGGTAATTTGAGAGAAGAACACATCACACTCATCAGGGGTAAGATTACCTAAACTGCTACCAATAAAACAAATCATCCGACTGGGTAATTGCGTCGGTAGGAGTTTTGCAAGGGCTAATTCATAGGTTCCCGCTAGTGCATAAACTTGGAGTAAGGGATAATCTTCTAATAACTGCTTGGCACTACTTTCCAACATACCTGCACATACATCAATTGGTAGGTAATGCAGAGGATAGCCTAGTTGCTGGTAGGCATCTAGTAAAATGCGGGTTTTGCTAGAACTACCACTGCCAAGTTCTACCAATTCACAAATGCCAGTTATCTTGGCAATTTCACCAGCATACTGCTGTAAAATCGTTGTTTCTGTGCGTGTAAGATAATATTCTGGTAAATCGCAGATTTGCTCAAACAGATCGGAACCACGGTCATCATAAAAGTAACAAGGGGGTAGAGATTTAGGTGTTTGAGTTAATCCCTTCACTACATCACTCCCAGCATTAGGTGCAACTATTTGAGTCGCTCCTATCAAACGCTCTATCTGCAAGCGTTTTTCAACGCTGCTTTGAGAAGTAACCTTACTATTAACAGCTTTAGATATCGACATGAAACCTCCGTTTGCTTGGCGTAATAGGTTACTTTGATAGCAGACCCTTACCCCAATAAGTGAAACACATAGCTATAGTTAATAAAATCATGCTTGAGCAATATAGCTCAAGCTTTCAAGCTATTTTTCCGCATTTTCCCATTAAAATAGTAGCAAGTAAGTGCCTAAGTGCTATGTTCTTGCAGCGATAAAGATTCGATATAGGCAATATACCCTAAGTACCAGCAAATAGCAGATCGTGTCAGAATGAGGTTGACTAGAGAATGTAGCTTCGTCATATCTGGAATAGCACAAAAGTTTTCGAGCGACATTTATCGAAGGCTGGAGAAATAGCCTCTTTCACACTAGATTTGCTCAATTTGAATCTCATAGTCTGCTCCCACACTAATGATGCTATTTTCTGGGCAAGCAATCCAATTACCTAGAAATATATGAATATTCCAACTTCTATTAACACAATTATTAGGCAACAGCCTTACCCGTTTTTATTCGCCATCATCAGCGGTTCCCACTTATATGGCTTTCCCTCACCCGATTCTGATTATGACTTGCGTGGCGTGCATATTTTACCAGTTCAAGAAGTAGTGGGATTACAGACTAGAAATGAAACTATTGAAGTTTCAGAAGTTCGCGAATCTTTAGAGATTGATTTAGTAACTCATGATGTCAAAAAATTCTTTTTGATGCTACTTAAAAAGAATGGTTATGTATTAGAACAATTGTATTCTCCTTTAATATTAATAACCTCACCTGAACATGAGGAATTGAAAATTATTGCTAAAAATTGTATTACCCGTCATCATAGCTATCATTATATTGGTTTTGCCGCAACACAATGGAAACTTTTTGAGAAAGAAAATGCGCATCGAATTAAACCATTGCTTTATGTTTATCGAGTTTTATTAACTGGTATCTATTTGATGCAAACAGGAGTAGTTGAGTCTAATTTAATTAAGTTAAATGAGGTTTTTAATTTGCCATATATTTCTGATTTGATTGCCCAAAAATTAGCAGGTACAGAAAAGTCTGTTTCGTCAGATATTAATGTAGTTTTTCATCAAAGAGAATATGAACGTCTGCGTAATAATTTACAGGAGGCATATCAATCTAGCCCATTACCTGAAGCACCTTCAGCTAATGCAAATTTAGATAACTTGTTAATACGCCTGAGAGCAAGTAGCTATAAATTATAAGATTTTAACTCATCAATACTAGCTTTTCTAAAAAAGATAAATTTAGGAATTTTAAATTCTGTGTTAGCTCTAAATAACGATATTAGTTTATTTGTGTTTTAATAGTTCAAATGGTTGCAAACTCCGCGCATTATTCAAATTATGATTTATGAATCGGTAAATCTTATTTGTTAGAAAATATTTTTGTTAAATTATTAGTTTTTATACATAGACAAGAGTCACTTTCCCTAATTAAAAAGAAAGGAATTGAGTTCATCATTTGCAGCTTTTGGGTATTAAAATGCTCAATCTACATGGAATATTTGTATAAAATATGCTGTAACAATGAGGTAAATGAGCTTCTAAAAAATGGAGTTAGGAGTTAAAAACTCTTAACTCCTAATTTTTTTACAACTTCAAATTCCAAGCAGCAAAAGCTAAAGCACCCCAACCTGCAATCAAGGCTGTGCCCCCTAGTGGTGCGATCGCTCCCAAGGATTTAATACCGGTTAAGCTAAGGGCGTACAAGCTACCTGAGAAAATAGCAATGCCAATGATAAATAGCCATCCACTGGCTACGAGTGTGGGTTGAGGCGACTCGGTACGACTAATTAGTATTGCTACTAGAAAAAGTGCCAGAGCATGATACATTTGGTAACGAGCGCCAGTTTCAAAAATTTCTAGCGATCGCTCACTAATCTTTTCCCGCAGGGCATGGGAAGCAAAAGCACCAGCAGCAACCGACAAACCGCCTAAAATGGCAGCTACGCTCAAAAAAATCTGCGTCATTAGACCTAGCCGTAAGTTGAAGATCGTCATTGGTCATTGGTCATTAGTAAATAACAAATGACAAAGGACTAATGACAATTAGACATCAAAATGATATGATACAGCCCCTTCTTCGTTCACCTTAAAGTTTGCATTGAATTCTTTAGCTTTTTCATCTAAATATTGTCTGGCGTGGGCTGCGGGTAGTTGTGACTGGATGGCAAAGCCTAAAACAGTTACGCGCCCGTGATTTTCTTGTAGCATCTCATAAAAAATTGATTGCAGGCGATCGCTAACTTGTTGATTAATTGCCTTTTTCTCCTGCCGACTTTGACGGTACAATCCCAATGCTAACCACGTGCCCAGTGTTAGGGTAGGGACACCAAAAATTAGACCACCAACAGCAGCATTATTATCTTCATAAGTAGCATTCGGTGCGTTAAACTCATACTCCCCCGCCGGTATTGAGATGGCTTTAGGTGTAGCGAATTTTTCTAGTGCCGCTGTTGCTGATAGAGTTACAAACATGAATCCGAGTGTCAGTAGCCAACCGGCAGCTAATTTTTCAGCAGTTTTCATAGTTTCACTTCAGATTTACACTTTGCTTGCGATTTTAACCTGACTTTCATAAAGGTTCCAATATATCAATTAACCTGACTTTTCACGTTATGTGGAAAAGTCCACCAAAAACCTAACCCCCTTCCCGCGTTGGGAAGGGGGAAAATTCAAAGTCTATATGTAAGATGTAATTGGATTGTGGTGCACGTTAATACGATCCTTCTGGTGGGGAAATATCAGATCCGACAGCCACACCAGTATTAGTAGATTTAATCCCTGGTTTAATAGTAGGGGATTGTTGTTTTAACGATTGTAAAACAGAAGAAGAGTTATCTTGCTCAGTTGATATAGCGGTATTTGCTTGTTGCTGGGACATCAAAGCTAATCCTCCCATTGCACCAGCAAGAAGAGCTGTATAACCTACATATAAATGCGTCGGACGAATTTCCAATCCCATTCCTTTTTTAGATTGGTACGAAAGGGGCTGAGTTACTGGTATGGCTGCTTGTACTGGCAAAGAAGCAGCTAAAGCAACACCATTAAGTCCTAAAGCATCTCCATAACGTCGTATAAATCCACGTACAAAAATGTCATCTGGCAATTCTTTCGAGTTGCCGTTTTCTAATGCATCTATCAGCTCGGTTCGGATATGAGTGGAAAGCTGGATGTGGTCTAAAGAAAGCCCTTTGGACAGACGAGTTTTATGGAGTTGTTGCCCGATTTGACGTAGGCACACCATGCGTTGTTGGTCTGCTTGCAAGACAAGTTCTGCTTGAGAAATCCTCTGATGATTCAGAAATTGTAGTGGTTTTTTCCACAGCGAATTTTCTGCTGCATTTTTAGAGGATTGCTCCTGTTGAGTGCAATATTCCTGCTGTATCTCTGATGAAGAATTGACTGTTTCCGTGGCTTGCTTTGTATCTGTAGCTGTTTCAACTTTTTGATGTTGTTGGGCAAATTGTCGAAATGCTAAACCGATCGCTTCTCTACCTACGGCTTTTAATAAATCTTGAGCCTGATCTGTTTCTGAACCTATTAACTTCTGCACAATCGCTAAAGCACGTCGATAAACTCGGCTACGATGCAGTTGTACTTCTATTTCTCCTAAAAGCGATCGCAACTCATCTTGAGAAATTTCAATATTTGGATTGCCCAGAATTTGCAGATAGTGTACAGGAGTAGTAACCATTGTGAAAGCCTTTTATATTAACTCAATCAAAGAAATTTACAATTATATCTTCACTATTTTTCCTAACTTCACCTTGGTTTTCCGGATGTTAATTGTATAATTTAAATTTTTTAATTGCTCGTCAACACTGGAACAAAGCCATAATAAACGCAGTCAACATCGTAAAAATGATACTGGCATCTCTGTGAGAATAAACCTTGGGTGCCTACCATTTACAAGTAACCGGAATCTCAAGGTAGACTGAGCCTGCCCCTGAGTCTAGTCTAATTGAATGCGATCGCAGTAACTAAGTACTGTAAAAATCATGTAGTACTTTATGACCGTATGGTATGCTCATGCAGTAAATAATTACTGTTAGCATTAGCCATGAATCCTAAAGCAGTTGACCGCAGCTTTCTCACACCTCTAACTTTTATTCAACGTAATGCTAAAGTCTATAGTCAGAAAGTTTCTATTATATATAATCAAAAACGCTTCACTTACAGGGAATTTGCAGAGCGGATCAATTGTCTAGCCTCAGCACTGCATCATGCTGGACTTGAAAAAGGCGATCGCGTCGCTTTTTTTTGTTTCAATACTCCACCCATGCTAGAAGCCCATTTTGCTGTGCCTTTAATAGGTGGGATTCTAGTATCTATTAATACGCGTTTGGCTCCCCAAGAAGTTGCTTATATCTTAAATGATTGCGGTGCTAAATTTCTTTTTATTGATACAGAGTTAGCAAATATAATTAGACCTATTCAAAATAGTCTCAAAACTGTTAAGTATATAATCAATATCAGCGATACTAAAGGATTTGAACCTATAAATGGAGAGGATTATGAAGCATTTCTCCAAACTGGCAATCCAACTCCTTTACCTTGGGTAATTACAGATGAAATGGATACGATTTCTATTAATTACACTAGTGGAACCTCTGGTAAACCCAAAGGTGTAATGTATTCTCATCGCGGTGCATATATTAACTCTTTAGGAGAAATAATCGAAACAACACTAACACCTAACTCAGTTTATTTGTGGACTCTGCCTATGTTTCACTGCAATGGCTGGTGTTTTACTTGGGCGGTAACTGCTATCGGTGGTACTCATATTTGTTTGCGCAAGTTTAACCCCGGTACTATCTGGAAGTTAATTCAACAAGAAGGAGTAACTCATTTAAATGCAGCACCTGTAGTTTTAATTTCTCTCCTCAATCATCCAGACTGTCCGCAATTATTAGCAAAACCTCTAACTATCACTACAGCAGGCGCACCACCATCACCAATATTGATTGAAAAACTTACTAAAATCGGCGCAAAAATTATTCACGTTTATGGTTTAACAGAAGTTTATGGCCCGTATAGTGTTTGTGAATATCAATCAGATTGGAATAAGTTAAATATTGAAAAACAAGCAAAACTTATGGCACGCCAAGGCGTACCTTATATCGGTGCAGATGGTTTGCGAGTTGTAGATCGAAATATGAATGATGTCCCGGCGGACGGTGAAACAATGGGGGAAGTGGTGATGCGGGGAAATATGGTGATGACAGGCTACTATAATGACCCAGAAGCCACCGAAAGGGTATTTAGAGGAGGATGGTTTCATAGCGGTGATTTAGCAGTAATGCACCCTGATGGTTATATTGAGGTGCGCGATCGCATGAAAGATATCATCATTACAAATGGGGAAAATGTCTCTAGTATTGAAGTTGAACAATGTCTTTACCGCCATGAAGCCGTGTTAGAATGTGCAGTTATTGCTGTACCTCATGCCAAGCGTGGTGAAGTGCCAAAAGCTTTTGTTACTCTCAAAGAAAACGCGCAAGTTACAGCACAAGAATTAATCCAATTCTGCCGCCATCAAATTGCTGCTTTTAAATGCCCTACGACAATTGAATTTACTACTCTGCCAAAAACTAGTACTGGTAAAATTCAAAAGTATCTGTTACGAGAGAAAGAATGGATAGGTTCTGAAAAGAGGATTTATGGCAGTTAGTTGCGATATCGAAATTCACTGCCAAGTTTACCAGATATTGTTATTAAAGGGTAGAAGCGCCTGAAGTTGCGAATCAGGCAAGGACTCGACAGCGCTAGTCTGTTCTACATTGAGTTAGTCAGTCTCACGCTGGGATGGCTGTTGCTAAATGTTTTTTCCTAGAACGGCAAAACTAACTGGAGAGGTGAGACTAAAGGCTTAATTACGTATGCGTCTTAGAAAATATCAAACGAGTTTACTATGCTTCCAACCTACCTCTAGCAAGTTTTACCGCTCTAGGTTTTTTCAACTTCTCTGTAAACAACACCAATTAGACAGCCAGGGTCTGCAAAGGCGATTTTATAAAGAATTTTTAAGAAATTAACATTTTTCAGAAAACGAAAGACCTAATGCTGAAGTAATCCCCAAAAGTTCAGAATCATAGATTTTGTAGTTTACACACACCCTAGTGTCTGAAAACCTTACATGGTAAAGTCTCTGATGTACTTCATCCATGTCGAAACCTAATTATTAGTTTTTCAGCTTTTTGGAGGAGAGGAAAATGAAGAAGTTCGCCTGTTTGATGATTGTCGGGACTGTATTGTCGATTAGTGCGCCAGCCTTTGCTGAAAGTCGTGCGGTTAATATCAGTATTGGCAGTATTGGTGGTCCTTTAGATAATGCCGCTTTGCGAACAGTTCGCCAGGTTATCGGGTTTGCAGTCGGCACTAGCACCGTCGATAAATTCATTGTATATAGTCCCAGAACCGGATCTATTCCCATCGAAGGAGGTTTATCTGCTTGTGCTGAAGCTGGCTTCGGCATAAGCAATACAACATTTAATGCTTTTATTCAGCAGTTGCGTTCAATTAATCCCAAACCAGGGACTTTCTACAATCTGGAACTTACCGCAAGCTGCAAACTGAAATAAGACGTTTGTACTCAAGCACGGTAGATGGGCTTCGTACCTCAGCCCATCCATCAAGTTAGGCTCTACGCGATAAACGCAAAACTCCATATTTTTAAATTGGAGATGTAACATCAATGTTGATTGAAATCAGCGTCAAGAAGCGACTAGATTAGTTGTATCAGCCTCTAAACTCAATAGTGCAGATACTTCCAGCATGAAACAAAAAAGAATGTAAAATAGAGCGCATTTTTGGGAGCAGAGAAAAAATATGTCTAATGTGAGCATTGCAAAAGGTAGCTGCCTGTGCGGAGTAGTAAACGTTTCTACAACCCGTATGAGTAATCAGATAGAAGCATGTCATTGTAGTATGTGTCGCAACTGGGGTGGAGGACCTTTGTTAGTAGTTGAGTCTGGGAGTGATGTTAGCTTTTCTGGTGAAGAATATATCGAAGTTTATCAATCTTCAGAATGGGCAGAGCGTGGATTTTGTAAGAAGTGTGGTAGCCATCTATTTTACAAATTTAAACAAAATAACCAGTATTTTATACCCGTTGGACTATTCGATAGCTGTGAAGGTCTTGTTTTCGATCGTCAGATATTCATAGATGAAAAGCCCAAATATTACTGTTTTGCCAATGAAACCAAGAACCTAACAGGGGCGGAGGTATTTGCACACTTTGCACCGCAATCACAGCAGTAAAGATTGGAGTTACTTTTTAGCATATCTGTGATTATCTGAGCAATTATTGTCAGGAAAGCCTCGGTAAATGCCTTAACTTATGGAAAATGCTAAACCTCCGGTTAAGGCATATTCCTAGACCTTGATACAATTCAGATCCCTGTCCTGGAAAGATTGCCAAGGGAACCATGCCTAGAACGCTCGTACCTGCTGATATAAAAATGGCACGGAGCGATCGCGTATCGCATTGTAGAGCGTCAGTCGCTTACATCATTTCGCCTTACACTAAGTAATGCCGTATTTGCAACTAATCTCATACTCTGGCTCGTTCAAAGTTCACCTATTTTTTGTTAGCAACCACTCTATTAATTTATTAACTGGTGAAACGCCGAGCGCGCCAATACCAACCCATCATAGACCACACGCTAGGGGCGCAATGCCTTGCGCCCCTAGCGTGTGGTTCAAATACATAAAAACTGCTGTAAAGTCACTTTTACGCAGACATCAAGTCAATCGGAGTACCAAGGGACTTCTGCTAGTATATTCCAGCACTCTCCCAAGCTGGCAGCGACAGAGCATTTCTACCAATATTTCTTTGTCGCTGCTAAAAATTCAAAACATTTATTTGGTTGTATGCTTTAGCCCAAAATTGAGTCTGAATCAAGTTCCCACTGATGTTTGAGCAATTCTTGGTAAGTCGTTTCGCGAATTATCATCTGCTTATAGAGCATAAGCAAAAACTCTTGAGCTTGTTCGCGAGACATCTGCTGCACTTGATCGGCAAAAGTTCTAAGGCTAAATTCTTGTTCTAAAGATAATGTAATGGGTTGATTCATCGCAGGATCAATCGCCCAACTAGGCGAAAACTAAAGGGTCAATGTTGACAATCTTGAAAAGAAGCTTTCATACCTAGCTGCTGTTAGCAGTAATACACTCATCAAGAGACTTACTGGGTATTGCCTTACTTAGCGGTGTCAAACCTAAATATGAACTTCTGTTAACTAGTATAACAAATTATTTACAAACTTGAGATTATGTCATACTAATGCTTTTACATCCTGTGTCACTGATACCCCAAATATCCGAGTAATCATTTGTAATGAATCCTTACACTATCCTTAATCAGACCGAACTTCAGCGTGTTAGTGATGGCATGACCCGCCCCTTACTAGAAAATTGCGAGCCTGCCTCATATATCCTTGTTTTAGTCTGGCCCCAACTTGGGGATTTTGATAGTCTTGAATATGCGTGGTGGTTACAGCGCGAAGCTAAAAAATTTTCAGGTGAAAAACTTGCTATTCGGGCAGTGGGAATTGGTAATCGCGCCTCTGGAATAAGATTCTGTGAATATACAGGATTTCCACCGGAAAATTTATTTGTTGAACCTAATGGAGAACTACATCACCAACTCAAACTTTATTCAGGTCTCAATCTTCCTCTTCCAGGACTTTCCCCTGTTCAGAAAGCTTGGCTAAATCTAGTGTTAATGTGTGCAGGCTTTGGAAGTCCTGGAACGCTAAGAGAAGTTTTTCGGGGATACAGGGGGGATCGTCAAGCCCCTCAACTCATTGAAGATAATGAAATTATTCAAGGTACTCCTCTACCTGCTTTTAAAGGCTCGTTTTTCCAATTAGCTGGCGGAAGTGGGTTTCAACGTCCCTTTGAATTGGCTACTCTACGGCTACGGAATATGGTTGAAGTTCTCAGCAATTGGCATACTTATGTACCTAATTCTGCTTACTTAACTCAGCGTGGTGGAACTTTTTTGTTTGATAGCAAAGGCCAGTTACTTTACGAACATCGAGATCCTGGAATACTGGGTTTTGCTAGTAATATGAGTCAGCCCCTATCATTTTTATCCTCAATCGAAACGAATAGCTTTACTTCAACTCACTAATTCCTAATTGCTATTTCAATAATATCTAACACAACAAAAGTTTGAAGAAGAATTCAGAAGCGGAGCCGGAAATAATCTGCCTCCGGTTAGAATCAAGACGCTTTGCATAGCTTGCTTCTCTGTAAGAGTACGCAGACTTGTTACTACTTTACAACGCTATCAGTGGGGCATACCCTGCGGGCATTGGTGTCAACTTAACGTGAAACCGCTTGTCCGCCGGGAATTTCAATTCCCGTCTCATAGCTAAAGTCATCTGAAGATGACTAAATATCGCCAAAAATCTCCAGTCTACTTCAGTACTGGAGTTTAGACTAAAGGCATGACAAAGTAACTCAGGATCACTGAGTCACAAACTTTGCACCTCAAAATTTAAAAATCAAAGGTTTAAGCAGA
>NZ_JBALDN010000072.1:0-6886 GCF_036917375.1 Nostoc sp. | reverse complement strand
TTGTAATTCTACATCCATTGACCTACTTACCTTTCAGGGTTTTATTTTTTTATTCTTTTATTCAGAATACCCGGAAAGTGACAGAAGAGGGGTATGGTGTAACAGGCGGCATCGGAATTGCCTAGTTCAAAAGACATCTTGGCATTTGTAACTTTTGCCAAGATGTTGGGGAAAGGGGAAAGGGTAAGGGATTTAAAACCTTTACCCCGCTTCCGTCACGAAAGCGAACTACTACGCTAAAATAACCATTCTCCACAGCTGCTCAGAAAAGCAGAATATAACTAATGGCTAACCTCAACCTCATTTCAGAATATAAAAGCTTTGGTGGCAAACTCGGTTTCTACAGTCATCACTCCTCCACCTGTAACGCCCAAATGCGCTTTACCATCTATCAACCACCACAAGCAACTCAAAATCCTGTACCGATTCTCTATTTTCTCTCTGGATTAACTTGCACAGAAGAGAATTTTATGGCGAAGGCGGGAGGAGTGCAGCGCTTTGCCGCTGAGTACGGTTTGATATTGGTTGCACCAGATACCAGTCCGCGTAATACTGGCATTGCAGGTGAGGATGATGACTGGGACTTTGGCACTGGTGCAGGTTTTTATGTTGATGCTACAGAAGAACCGTGGCGTCAAAACTACCAAATGTATAGTTATATCGTCCAGGAATTACCTGCTTTAATTACTGCAAATTTCCCTACCCAACCTGATAAACAAGGCATTTTCGGTCATTCGATGGGGGGACATGGGGCACTTGTCTGTGCAATGAGAAACCCAGAACTCTACAAATCAGTATCAGCTTTTGCACCGATTACTGCACCTATGCGTTGTCCTTGGGGTCAAAAGGCTTTTAGTGGTTATCTTGGCAGCAATCAAGAAAATTGGCGTGCTTATGATGCTAGTGAATTAGTCAAGCAAGTAGGTTATCACAGTTCAATTCTTATCGATCAAGGGACTTGTGATAAATTTTTAGCTAAACAATTACTGCCAGAGGTGTTTAAGCAAGTTTGTACAGATGTTAACCAGCCGCTAAACTTGCGTTACCAAGAAGGCTACGATCACAGTTATTATTTCATCGCCAGTTTTATTGAAGATCATATCCGCCACCATGCGAGCGCTTTTAAAAAACTAGTAGTCTGCCAACCTAAAAATGCTAAGTGAGGACTGGGGAAAGGGGAAAGGGAAAGGGGTAAGGGGTAAGGGATTTGAAACCTTTCCCCCCGCCCCTTATCCCCAGAGGGGACCCCATCTTCCCCCTTACCCTTTACCCCGCCAAGTCACGAAAGCGAACTACTAGACCAGAAAACAGAAATTCAGATTTGACACTTTTCTTAAGTTTTATATTGTAGTGAAACAATGCAGTTATTTAATTTGCCAAATATGTATAATGCTATCCTCATTGCTACTAGCAAGGGTTTTACCATCTGGACTAAGAGCAAGCCCTAAAACCGAACTGAAACCATCCCTCCATGTGTGCAAAAGTTTCCCTTGCTCTAAGCTCCACAGTTTAATAGTGCCATCATAATTGCCGCAAATCAGAATTTTTCCATCGGGACTGATAGCAAGAGATTCAACTGAACTAAAATTATCAGTAAACTCATGCAGCAGTTTTCCAGTTTGAAGATTCCATAACTTTAGCGTACTAATTGCACGATTTCGAGAAACCAGCTGACCAAAACTACCAGTAACAAGCTTTTTGCTATCTGGAGTAATGGCAATAGCATCAACTCCGGTTTTGTGTCCTTTGAGAATATGGCGTGTTTTTTTGGTTTGTAAATCAATCAGCCTAATTGTATTATCATCGCCACCCCCAGCACTTACAAGGGTTTGCATATCAGGGCTAAATGCAACTTTACTCACAAATCCTGAGTGTGCAGCAATAGTATCAAGCAGCTTAAGCGTGTGTAAATCCCAAAGCTTGATTGTACGATCGTCACTGCCACTAGCAATCAATTTACCATCTGAACTAATCGCAACGGTTTCTATCGGTTGGGTATGCCCACTGTCGCCCTTTAGCATAAGGAAAGTGCCTAAATCCCAAACCTTAACTGTTGGGGTGCTTATCCCACCAGTTACAATCCGCTTGCCATCTGGACTAATCGCAATCGAAGTGACACCATCTGAGTCAGCTTCTAAACTACGTAGCAATTTTCCAGTACGTAAATTCCAGAATTTAATTGTATCATCTCTACCTCCACTAATCAGGGTTTGCCCATCTGAGCTAATCGCAACTGCTCGAACGCCAAAAGTCACTTTTTTATGCCCAGTCAGTGTGTGAACAAGTTGAATCTGTGGTTGAAACTGAGTAACTGTACTCTTGCCTATGGGAAAATTTGACCTAGAAGAATGTACATCAATGACAGTGATGTTTACTGCAATTGCTAAAACTATAATGACTGGTTTGGATTTGAGAAAATTCAACAATTTCATGGTACCCAGGAATGCAATTACATAACATGGTTCCCATTGGATGGGACGCGATCGCTTATAAATAGAGCAAATCAAATAATTAAATTATGAAAATATGAAAGTTAGATGATGCTAATAACACTATTAAAAATTATTTAAATGAAGAAAATATCATAATTTGATTTCCAAACAGGTTACTTATACTTGTCCTTGAATAATTTGAGCTAATTCACTGCGGCTGCGATTTGCTTCTGACCAAAAAGCTACCCAAAAAATAATTAGCATCAACATCGGCATACCTACAAATAGCGCAGCCATATAATTAGGCATAGCACCTGTCAATGTTATCGGAATGACTGCACCATACCAGGATAAAAACCACAATCCTAAAAATGCCATCACAAAAGGATGTATCCTCATTTGTACATGAATCAAGGTTTGGTGAGATTCTACTTCAAAGCGTCCTTGAATCACTGGTAAAAACGAGTTCCGGTAATGAATTATGCGACTGATTTGAAACCCTGATTCCGAAATGGTTCCTTGATAAGGGAGGTGTTTCTTAGAGAATCTAAATGCTTTTGTCGGTTCAACTTGTGCATTCAGTCGTTGCAGAACTATAGGCAGTTCATCAGGTGTCAAAATCGTAAAGCTATCGTCGGGTAATACTTTCATGTTGATTGAGGTTGCTGACTAAGAATAAAACCTCGATAATTTGTAATATGAATCCTTTTAGTTTATTCAACACAGGGTCTTGTTTTAAGTTTTCCCTCAGCAGTAGCTTTTCTAACATAAAAGCTCCCAAACCGAATCTTCGCGCCAGATTTCCTACCAACGCCCCACATCAGCAGAACTTTTGGCAGTAAGAGAGAAAATCGATTGGCTACGTTTTGCTTTAAGAGCGATGTCTACGACGGGCTGTCCGGTGTCGCTACTTTCTCCATCTCCAGATTTGCCTTCTCAGCACTCCATTACCAGCAACCCTATTTGTAGCCTACCGAGGCATCTGCTCAAAGTCGCGGATACCGTCCAAGCTTTACCTTGGGAGCAATGCGATTTTGTGAGATGACCCTACCTGGAGAGCGATCGCTCTCCAGGTTTTTCTCTATACGAGACGCTACTCGCGATCGCCCTCTTTTCCCGCCTCGCCCTTTTTCCCAGAACTACCGAGGCGTTTGCTTGGCGCGGGCATAGCAGCTGGTGATGTGAAACTGGTATGCCTCAAAGTCTGCCGTACTAATTGCACAGGTGCGCCCCGGTTTAAACTATATCTAGCGTAGGCGTAGCCCGCCTTGGGCATCGCCCTCCACCGTATAAAAGTTTCTTAGAGGAAACCTTTATAGTTAGCACAAGTAATTCTAAAACTGTCTTGACAGAAAACTTATGGTTGTTACACAAAGACGTAAACTTGGACGTTCAGGATTAGAAGTATCACCACTATCTTTTGGTGGCAACGTGTTTGGCTGGACAATTGATGAAAATAGTTCATTTGAGATTTTAGATCGCTTTATCGCGGTTGGAGGTAATTTTATTGATACAGCTGATGTGTATTCCAAGTGGGTTGCAGGAAATCTTGGCGGAGAGTCTGAGACAATTTTAGGAAAATGGCTCAAGCAGCGTGGTAATCGTGACCAAGTGGTGATTGCAACTAAGGTTGGCAACGATATGGGTATTAAAGGCAAAGGGCTTTCTCGTAAACACATTCAACAAGCTGTTGAAGACTCATTGCAAAGGTTACAAACTGATTATATCGATCTATATCAATCGCATATCGACGATGAAACTATTCCACTTGAAGAAACTCTTGAAACCTACGGAGAATTGATTCGTCAGGGAAAAGTACGTGCGATTGGTGCTTCAAATTATAGTGCAGAGCGTCTATTAAAGGCATTAGAAATTAGCCGTCAGCATGGCTATCCTCGTTACGAAAGCCTTCAGCCCCGTTATAACTTGTATGACCGAGATGGTTATGAGCAGGGTTTACAACAAATCTGCGAAGAACAAGAAATTGGTGTAATTAGCTATTCCTCTCTTTGCAGTGGCTTTCTCTCTGGTAAATATCGCTCAGAAAAAGATTTGTCTATTAGTCTGCGTGGTAGTTCTGTAAAAAGATATTTAAATCCTCGTGGTTTACGAATTCTAGAGGCAATTGATCGGGTGGCAAAGACTTATAATTCTACTCCCACCCAAGTTTCTCTGGCGTGGCTCATTGCTAATCCTACCATTACCGCACCTATTGTTAGTGCAACAAAGGTTGAGCAACTCAACGATATCATCAAAGCTGTCAATATAAATCTCGACCAAGATGCTATTGACCTTCTCAATCAAGCTAGTTCCTCAAACAGCTAGTATCGCTACCTTGTCAGTCAACAGTTAACAGTTATTCTCCCTATATAAAGAGCTTTCATCTTTGAAAAAGGGCGGCACATTCTGATGCTTGGCTTGGGCTGGGGTATGAGGGCGATCGCTTTCCTCTAAAGACCTCTTGCAAAAGTGCTTTTTGCACTCTTTTGGGAAAAGGGACTCATGTTAAAGGGGAAGGGGTAAGAGGGAAAGGTTTTAAATCCCTTACCCTTTCTCCTTTACCCTTTCCCCAGCCCTCACCTAACAATTTTGGGTTGGCAGACTACTAGGAGCTTTTTTATTTATTATTAATCTCAATTAGGGAGTATATCACCAGAAGTAACAGCATTCATCCTCAAGGCTATTAAGAATTGATTCTACTGGTAGATCGGATATCAATGTTGGGATTGCTATTGTGTATTTGTCAGTGAAAAACTTTTATAAAATTAAAACAATGAATATTCTTGCTTGGATTGTTTTAGGTCTAATTGCTGGTGCTATTGCAAAGGCTATCTACCCCGGTCATCAAGGCGGGGGAATCTTCGGAACAATCTTATTAGGAATTATCGGTGCTTTTGTTGGTGGCAGTCTGGGTGTATTCTTCAATACAGGAACCTTGACTCTAACAGCTTCAACTCTTAGCATTCCCGGTATCGCGATCGCAGTTCTTGGTGCAATTGTTGCAATCTTCTTATGGAACGCGTTAACTAGTCGCAGTGCTTTGTAATCAATTAAATTGGAATTAATTAATAGTAAACATCGGGGAACTCATTTGACTATATTTTCTCCCTGAATTGAAATAAAACAATAGCGCTTACCTATATTTAGGTAGGCGTTAATATTATTTGCGGCAACATTTACAAGTTGCCTTAAAGGCGATCCTGACGGGAGCATCCCGTGAAAATTCAGACTGTAGATGTAACAGCGCGGCTTTTAGAGTAAAAGTACACGAGCAAAAATAAACTACTATTCATTGCTATGCTTGCAGTATATTATGCTAAAAAGCTTATAATAGCTATATTAGAAAAGTTCTGGATTAGCACAGTAAAATATGACATTGAAAAACACTTTTGGTGAATATAGTTTTGTCACTAAACTAGACGTTACTAATCTTGAAGCTAGTGCCGAGTGGTACAAGTCCAAGCTTGGGTTAGTTCCTGAAGAAAAATATGACACACCTAGCTGGAGACAGTTTAGTTTTCCTGATATTCCACGCTTTGCAATCGGATTGAACTTGAGTGACTCAGTTGAACCAGGTAATACGGTTAATACCTTTGTTGTCAACGATATAGTTACTGCTCGTCAAAGCCTGACTGAAAAAGGAGTCTCAGTTGGGCCAATTACCGATGTCGGTCACGGAGTGCAATTATCCACCTTCAAGGATATTGACGGAAATTTGTTAGGGCTTAGGCAAAATCCGCAGTCTTAACCTGGATTTACACCTAAATCGGGGAATTAGGCAGGGATATGATTTCATTTGCAATTTAACCTAACTGTCTTAGTGGGGGATCAGCCTAAAAAAGCTTGTAAAACGAATCTTGACCCAAGATTTCCCACCAACTCCCCACTCATGACTCCAATAGTCCACATCAGCAAAACTTTCGGCAATAAGAGAGAGAATCGATTGGGGGGCGATGGACTAGTCTCCACAAGAGCGATGTCTACGACGGGCTGTCTGGTGTCGCTACTTTCTCCATGCCCAGATTTATCTTACTCAGCACCCCATCACCAGCAAGTATACCTGTTCGAGTGAGATGCTTATTACAGCAGTTTTCTTTTGCATGAGGTACAAAGTCACTGGTTTTGAGGCAGAAGGCAGGAGGAAGAAGAATAATTGTACTGAAGAACCAAATTTATCAATACTGCTGACAGTAATTATGTGAAGCTAATTCATTGGTCAAGCTTGAAAAATGAACCAGAAACGAGGATTATTGATGAACTTCATCCATATATAAATAATATTTTTGATAAACCTTATTATTCTGCATTCACGGAAAACTTTTCGACTTTTATTTTGATTAATCAAATCAGCAAAATATATCTTTAGACATCTCCGAAAACAGTTAAAGCCTTTGTGTGGCTAGGCTGTAGCCCGTAAATGCAATCATCTTAAATTAGTTAGTCTGTACGATAAA
>NZ_JBALDN010000071.1:0-6863 GCF_036917375.1 Nostoc sp. | reverse complement strand
TACTCATGACTCAAATCAACACCACTGTTTTGAGTTTAACCATTGAATTTTACCCACTTGACAAGACTCTAATTTTCTTAACTTGACACCAATGGTTCCGTTACCTACTCCACCGAAATCGGCGATCGTATGAGTGCCAGTATTAATTGTGTCGTCGCCTGTGAAAGTATTAGTCCTGTCTTTGCTTAAGCCTTTGTAAACAAATTTATCCTTACCACCGCCGCCTGTGAGGCTATCCTTACCATCACCACCTATAAGGCTATCATCCCCATTACCACCGTTGAGGGTGTTATTACCAGTGGCACCAGAGGCTGTTAGAGTATCATTGCCATCGCCCCCAGAGAGGAGGTTCTTGCCAGATGAGCGAGAGTCGAAGGAAAAGTCCAAATTTCGGTAAATATAGCCATAGATGTCTAGAAAATCATTGCCATCGCCTCCAAAAAGTAGGTTATCGCCTGATGATCCACTAGCGCTTAAGGTATCATCACCAGCACCACCGTTGAGGGTGTTATTACCATCTGAGCGAGAGTTATCCAGTGTGTACTCCGCACTGATTTGACTCCCAGAGATGGAGAGAGAATCATTGCCATCGCCACCATCTAAAAGGTTATTGCCTAATGAACCGCTAGCATCCAAAGTATCATCACCAACACCACCGTTGAGGGTATTATTGCCTAAAGAGCGATCGTCGACTTCTTTACCGAAATAGGTGAAGCTTTGGTCGCTGCCAGAGGCTGTTAGAGAATCATTGCCATCGTCACCAAAAAGCCGATTATTGCCTAATGAACCGCTAGCATCTAAAGTATCATCACCAACACCACCGTTGATGGTATTATTGCCTGCACCACCCCTCAAAATGTCATTGCCACTTAAGCCTTCAATAAAGTCATCACCCCCTTGACCATTGATGACATCATTTGAATTGTCAAATCCACTAACATTGTTGTCTAGGTCGTTTAGGAAAGTAACTGTGTTTAGAAAAAACACAGTGTTTTGGGTGGAGTTAGCATTGAAGACATCAAAGCTGTCGGTGATGGTAGTTTGCCCATAAAACAGAATATTGCCTAAGTCTACAGTGGCTCCAGTGGATTTGCTAAGGTTATCAAGGTTGGACAGGGCAAAGTTTTCTAAAATGATTTTGTCAAAGCTAGACCTTTGAGAGTTGATTTCCAGGTTGTTACCATTCTGGGTAAGGATCAAGTTTTGGGCAGTGAAGCCACTATAGTTCTGGAAATTTAGGGTATCCACTTCAGCAATGACTGCTGCTGTGGGGTTTGTTCCTTTATCTAATCCACTAAAATCGGCGATCGTATTAATGAAGTTTGAGTCGTCACCAAAAAAAAATATATCTTTGCCACCGCCACCAGTTAGGGTATCGTAGTAATCGTTGTAATTTAAAGCGCCCTGTAGGGTATCATTGCCGCTGGTTCCAATGATAATTGCCATAAGTTTTTCCTACCTGAATCGATTTTTGCAGTAACTTTAGTTGTCAATAATCGAGTTAGTGCTGTTTGATGGCACAAATAATCTGCCAAAAGTTGAAGCTTTCGGCATACTTTATTCAGTCTTTAGATAGAGTCATAAATTGTTCATTAAAGATTTCCCCTTTAATTCGCTTGCAAACATTACTATCCCAGTATTAAGGACTATCTAAGTCTTAAGCACTGTACAAAATTTAGTTGGTTTGTCAACGCATAAGTCTTACTAGTTTCAAAATAGGTAAGGAACACTTGAGACAGCACAAAACAGGAAATCTTTATGCATTCGTTGTCAGCGATGCTTGCCGCCGTAAGCATCGCCCTTGAATTTCTATCTGGAAAATAGGAAATATCAAAATTACTTGACAATAATTAAATATCGAATATTTACTTAGATGTCTATCTTTTCAAAAAATCTTTGCATACTCTTCATATCTGTAATCGTTCAACCGCGGGTAGGAGAGCGATGTCTATGGTGGCAAGCTACGCAAACAATGGTAATCAAAATCTGATAAATTAAGTACACCAAGATGCTAAATATATATAAGCTTTTATGAGTAATGGTATAAAAAAGCTTGCTGTTGCTAAACCCAAGCGAGTTGCGAGCGTAATTTTTTCTTTCACCATCTTGCTTTACAGCCAAGTTGCATCAGCAGCCTTAACTTTACCCCTACGCAGCAAGAAGGGAATGGTGGTTTCAGCCCATCCCCTAGCAAGTGAGGCGGGAATTTTGATGTTACGCAAAGGGGGTAATGCAGTGGATGCAGCTGTAGCCACAACCTTTGCACTTTCTGTAGTTGAGCCTTTTTCCGCGGGAATTGGCGGCGGCGGATTTTTGCTGATGCACTCTGAGAAAACTGGCGAGATGAAAGCGCTAGATTTCCGCGAACGCGCACCCCTGAAAGCTACAAGAAATATGTATCTAGATGCAGAAGGAAAGGTGCGTCCGAATGCAAGTATTAATGGTTATTTGGCTGTAGCGACACCAGGAACGGTAGCAGGACTTTATGAAGTGCATCGTCGCTATGGTAAGCTTTCTTGGCAAGAGGTAATGAAACCTGCGATCGCACTCGCTAAAAATGGCTTTATTCTTGGCAATGTGCTAACAGATAGGCTCAACCAGCGCCAGGAAGCAATTCTCAAGAATCCCGCAGCGCGAGAAATTTTCACTCGCAATGGTGAATTTTATCAACCAAGGGAAAAACTGGTGCAGCGCGATTTGGCACGCACTTTAACAGCAATTGCTGAAAATCCCCAAAGTTTTTACACCGGAAGTATTGCTCAGGCGATCGCTTCTGATATGGTAAAAAATGGTGGTTTAATTTCTCTCGAAGACTTGAAAGCCTACAAACCAATCTGGCGCACTCCCGTTTGTGGCAACTTCCGCAAAGCTAAAATTTGCTCAATGCCACCACCATCATCAGGAGGCGTTCACCTATTGCAGATTTTAAATATTATCGGTGACACCGATCTCAAATCTTTGGGATGGCATCATCCAGACGCCATACATTTAATGGTAGAAGCAATGAAGATTGCTTATAGCGATCGCTCAAAATATTTAGGCGATCCTGATTTTGTCAAAGTCCCTGTGCAAGAACTGCTCAGTCCAGCTTACGCCAAAAAACGCCGTCAAGAAATTAATATGCAAATGGCTCGACCCTCCACCGAAGTCAAGCCAGGAGATTTAAATTCAAAATGTCTGCGTCTTCCTTCATCCTCTTGTCTTCCGCATGAATCTCTCCAAACCACTCATCTGAATGTTGTGGATGAAGAACATAACGCCGTCAGTCTGACTTTCACCATTAATCTCAGTTTTGGTGCTGGTGTGGTGACACCGGGAACTGGAATTATTCTCAACAATGAGATGGATGATTTTGCCGCTGCGCCAGGAGTACCTAATGCTTTTGGTTTAGTTGGTAACGATGCCAACAGCATTGCACCCCGCAAAACTCCTCTATCCAGTATGACTCCCACAATTGTCACAGAAAATGGTCATTTTCGGATGGCGGCGGGTGCGCCTGGTGGTAGCACGATCATCACCCAGGTTTTGCAAGTAATCCTGAATGTGCTGGAATACAACATGGATGTTGGTGCAGCTATTTCTGTTCCACGCATACATCATCAATGGCTGCCAGATGAGTTGCGCGTTGAATCCTGGGGCTTGGATGCTCTGACTTTGCAAGACTTACGCCGTCGGGGGCAGAAAATTAAAGAAACTACTCCTTGGGGTAATGGTAACGCGATCGCTGTTACATCTGATGGAATTTTAGAAGGAGCCGCCGATCCTCGCGGTGAAGGTTCCCCCAGAGGTTTGTGAGGAAGACGCGGGGACGCAAAAAATAACTAATGACAAATGACAAATGACAAATGATAAATGACTATTGATTTTGGATTGTTGACTCTGCGTAGCTGCTGCTACCAAACTCGTTTGCCCGTGCGCTAGGTACTAGTGTCCAACCTGCTTTCAAAAGTTTTTGATAAGTTGCCCAACCTTTAGAGCCACCTGGTATTTGATAATCTGGGACTGTAAAATGTCCAAAAGCTGTGTAAGGACGCCAAGGTTGATTAGGTTCTGTCTGCAAATACAAAACTTTCTCTCCATCACCACCAGACTTAGATAACCAGCACATTTGTCGATGCATTGCAAACTCCTTTGCTTTTAGCTAATAATGCATAATAGCTGATCTTTGTCAAGCTAATTATCACCCTTGGGGATAATTTTTGCCTAATACTTTAGACAAAATGTAATTAAGTTCTATCCACTGCGAGATAATTGCTTAATAACTCATAGCCTGGAAGACAGCTGCTAACGGGACATAAAGATAAACAGCCTTGGCTCACCTTATTTATTGGGTGAGATTTTTCTCATGTTATCCGCGTTTTTTGCGATCGTGTGTAACAATCACTACTATTTTGGCTGAGGCTCGGAATCAGACTATTTGTTTTTCTGCTGAGATATATAAGCGTAGATTCTAGAAGTTAGTTATAAAGTTTCGTTGATTAAACACTCTGAGCAAACAATATAAAATCTATTTTGATGTTGGTTGTATACAATCGTCCGTTTGATGACGAGAAACAATTTCGTATTTATCTACAAGCTAAATTTAAATCCCCGACTTCTTTAAAAAGTCGGGGATTTAGGCAACAAGTTGGGTTATTAGAAGGATGGAGCATACAACTTATCGCCGACAATCTGGCGAATTGTCTCTACTAGTTGGGTGTATGCAAAGTTAGATAAAACCGGTTGTGCTGTTTGCAACTGAATTTCTCGATCTAAATCAATCCATGACTTGCAGCCAGCGTATTTGGCATAATAGGGAATTTCTTGTTGCGGTAGTTTATATGTCCGTAGGAGGAGGATATAAAGGGGCTGACGTGCTTTCCATTTGAGGCGATCGCTAATAAAATGCTCGTTCCAAATATGGAAGGGAAGTAAGTTGTTGACAATAGATTCGTCACTACAGGGCAAAATATCTGTAATTTCAGCCCAACTACCAATGCGAACTGTTTCAGGATGCCAGCCTGATGTTACTGGATACACATTATTGGCATATTCAGCTTTCAACATGAAAGCTTGTTGATGTTCATAAGTTGGATAAAGCAGAATTTGCTTGTGAGCAACTTGGAAATGTCCATTTCGTTCGTGGATACCGCCTTTGCGGAGCAACATAATTGTATTGCCACTTTCCAAGGCATTTATGGCAACTGCCCATTCTTTGAGAGCATGAAAAGTTGTAGTCAATTCCATCGGCATCTACTGTAACTCTGATTTAATTTAAAGCTAAGACTGATAAAGTATGAACCTGTCTAAGGAAATGAATTAGGAAGCAGTTATGGAAAAGCGAATACTAGGTACAAGTGAAGTCAAAATCACGCCCATTCTGATGGGAACTTGGCAAGCTGGTAAAAGGATGTGGGTAGGAATTGAGGATGCTGACTCGATTAAAACTATTCGAGCAGCTTATGAAGCTGGGATCACGACAATTGATACTGCTGAAGCTTATGGTGAAGGGCACTCTGAGCGAATTGTTGCTGAAGCTTTATCTGATGTGCGAACTTATGTGCAGTATGCCACGAAAGTTTTTGCTAATCATCTAAAGTATAAACAAGTGATTGAAGCTTGCGATCGTTCCTTAACTAACCTGAAAACTGATTACATCGATCTTTACCAAATACATTGGCCCTCCGGTGCTTTCAATAGTGAAATAGTACCTATCGAAGAAACTATGAAAGCTCTTAACCTGCTCAAAGAGCAAGGTAAAATTCGAGCGATCGGTGTTTCCAATTTTTCTAGCGTCCAGTTAGCAGAAGCAGCAAGTTATGGACGTATTGATAGTTTACAACCACCCTATTCTTTATTCTGGAGACAGGTAGAACAAGATGCATTGCTGTATTGTATCGAAAACAATATTTCTATCCTTGCTTATTCGCCTTTAGCGCAGGGGTTGTTAACAGGAAGATTTGCTCTCGGTCATAAATTTGACCCAACAGATAACCGTGCTAGAAATAAACTGTTTCAAGGCCAAAACTTTGAACGTGCCCAACAAGCGCTAGAAAAACTGCGTCCTATAGCCCTTCTTCATGATTGTACCCTTGCTCAGTTAGCTTTAGCCTGGTTAATTGCTCAACCTCAAACAAATGCGATCGCCGGCGGGCGTTATCCCGAACAAGCACGAGATAATGCATTAGTCGCCCAAATCAAGCTTTCTACAGCCGAATTGGCAGAAATAGATGCCATTGGCCGTATTGTCACCGACCATCTGGATGACAATCCAATTATGTGGAATTGATGACAATGTAGTTTAGTTACTATGCTTAATCTATCCAAGATCCCTTTAACTTTCTTCAAAAGAGGGCCGGGGATCAAATTTATGGCTCTAGATTGCAAAATCTAACAAAACATCAACTTTCGTAAACCAAGGGTTGCAACTCACAAGTGTAAGTGATAATTTAGATAGTAGGACACCAAACAAAATAAAACCAAACCAAAGGGTCAATGACTTAGTGTCCCCTTGTCATCAGCCCAAGCAAATTTCAGCATATCAAATGTGATAAAAGTGGCAAAAAGCCTAATGTAGAAGGCAAAGCCAAATCCTAAAGCGGAAAAACGCAAGAATGCTGACTTTGTTAGTTTTTTAGTCCACCCTAGTTATTAACCTTCAGTTAGTTAATTAGTTTAAAATTTGAAACCTGTAAACTCGATAAAACCTGGTCAACCTCGACCAGGTTTTTGGCATTTTATTGTAATATGATTTTTTCAGTACGGCATGAATTATCGGCGGGGCTTTGTTCTGGAGTTTAGACTAAGTAGGAAAAAATGACCCAGCAGCACTGAGTTGATAAAATACAAGCTTTAAATATGGAAATCTTTAATATTAAGCAGAT
>NZ_JBALDN010000070.1:0-2646 GCF_036917375.1 Nostoc sp. | reverse complement strand
ATGGTTGTAAGCGGCTTGACGAAATTCTTGAAGTTTGTCAAATTTCATATTGGCAGGTGAGAGTAGGTGGTTCTTCTCTCACCTTCTGTCAAAAGGGGGCCTGTGTTCAATCAGACCTCCTCTTTTTTCTTTGATTTCGACGATTTAGTCTAAACTCCAGAAATAAATCACACCCCCAATACGTCCTTCAACTTGGAAAGCTCCATGAAATAAACAATACGGAGCTATGTAGATCAGAAAAAAGTCAGTAATCTTTATTGCCCTGCCAAACATCTGCTGACAAGTTTTTTGGAGGACAGCATCTAGGTATTGATTATTGGCAGGCTCACCCAGGTCAGTGAATTCCGGCCAATCCGCAAAATGATCCATATAAAATAACCAGATGCGGGACAAGTCTGCGTCATTCGTCAGTTTTTGCTTAAGTGACTGCAATCGGTCGATATTCATAATATGGATATTGAGGAGATGGGGCGAGCAGGTAACACTGTTAAAAATCTACCACAGCGATCGCTCCAACACCTGATTTAGGATTGCTATATCTGCATCGAGTATTCAATCCTATTTGCTTTGCCAGTTTTTAGAAAAATAGATGGCATCTTCCAGAAGAAAGAACGGATTTTAGATGAAAAATCTTTGCAACTCTCAGATATACATAGAGTGGATACTGGAAAACCCTAAAAATAACACTCCGGTGGATAGAAGAGACAGCCAACAGAGTATGAGACATTACGATGAGGAATTTCTCAGAAAAGACAATTGATTTGATTTGGGCGAAGGTATGTAGCAAGATAG
Organism: Nostoc sp.; assembly: GCF_036917375.1. Lineage (GTDB taxonomy): Bacteria > Cyanobacteriota > Cyanobacteriia > Cyanobacteriales > Nostocaceae > Nostoc. The sequence goes on along the minus strand of NZ_JBALDN010000070.1, from coordinate 1,854 downwards.
TGATGACCAATGAGCAAACGAGTAATTGTAATTGGTGCTGGGCTGGCAGGGCTGACGGCTGCTTATGAACTGGTTCGTGCTGGGTTTGATGTACAAGTGTTTGAAGCCCGCGAACGAGTTGGAGGACGAGTCCAAACGGTCTTTATGGGAGCAGAACAGCATGGCGAATTGGGTGCAGAGTTTGTCGATGATAACCATAGCGCCTTGATATCCTATGCCACTCAATTCGGCCTCAAGCTTGAGCCTGCCTTTAAGCTTCCAGATGACCTGTGTTATTACATTGATGGTAATTTCTTTACTCAAAAAACACTCTTGCCTCAACAGCAAGCTTCTTTAAATGATACATATCAGAAGTTAGATCAATTATTGGAACAGCTTGCCGATCCTCCCCAAACATTAGCTCAGTGGCTGACTGCACAATCAATTGCTCCTTTTGGCTGCAAAGTTCTTCGTCAGCAATCCTATGGAATGTATGCTGCCGACCCGGAGACTATTGGAGTTGGCTTCTTTGCTTACAGCGGTACTTCTGGCGATCGCAGTCTGCGAATTCAAGGTGGTAGTACTCAACTTGCAACCGCATTTGCTTGCTTTTTAGGCGAGCGCATCCATTTAAACACCCCAGTTGTGCGGATTCAGCAGCAAGAACAAACTACTGCCGTGAGCCTAAAAACTCTTCACGGGCAGGTTGAAGTTTTTAGCGATTGGATTGTTGTCACGGTTCCCTGGAGTGTCTTGCGCCATTTGTCTATTGAAGTTCCGCTTACACAGGCACAACGAGAGGCGATAACCTACTTGCCTTATGGGGCATCGGTTAAGACCTTACTTCAGTACTCCAAACGTTTTTGGGATGAATCCCCTTTTGGGCTGCTTGTGGGAGACACACCTTATCAAACTATCTGGGAATCTACCTTAGCTCAGGTAGGTGAAGCGGGAATTCTGGCTTGTACGAGCAGTGGGACACCTAGCCGAAATGTTGCTGGACACCCCGTTGAGTTTGCACAACAAACAGTATCTGCGCTTTACCCAAATGCTGCCAAAGTGTTCGCAACTGCAACTCATGACTGGAGTGCCGATCCCTGGTCGCAGGGATCTTACTGCTACTTCGCTCCTAGAGACTTGAAAAGCTGGCGCTCTGACTTACCGTACTCCGCTGGACAAGTCATTTTTGCAGGAGAACATACTGCTCCTGTTGAGTATTGTGGGTATATGGAAGGAGCAATTCGCAGTGGACAACGAGCAGCAGAGCAAATTTTAGGTTTCGCTTTTACATGAAACGCAGATTTTCTCCACTTTTTTACGGTTTACAAGGTCATCCGAAAGCGATCGCTTTCGGATGCTGCCTGTTTTGCAACGGCGGCTTTTCACATCACCGTAATCCGGTATGGTTCTCAACCAGCCTATCTAAGGCGATCGCCGAATCATTAAGAGATGGCTGTTGTTTTGCCTGTAATTCCTGTCGGAGATTCTTATAAGCAGATGGATCTGCTGGCATCATCAACTCTCCAAACAAGTTTCCTGGTTTGCGGCGGGTGCTGAGACCCATATCCTGAAGCAATTCATCAATGTAATGGAATGTAAAAGGAGTTACACATGCTCCACTGACGAAAGCATACGGTCTATCTTTCTTCCTCCATTCCAACTCTGCTGTTACATCCTCTAGCATCTGTTGCGGGGATGGTAAAGGTAAATTTCCTTTGACATACTCTGATAACCACCTAGCACCAATTTCTGCTGATAACTGGGCACAGAAAGTATAGTTATAACCCAATACGGTTCAGTTAAGGCTGAAAGACTGATTAGTGATATGAAATTTAGGAGCTTCAACTCGTTGTCCAGTACCTCTATGTTTTGGCT
>NZ_JBALDN010000069.1:0-8376 GCF_036917375.1 Nostoc sp. | reverse complement strand
GGACTCTCGCCAACTTTAATTAAATCCCATCCTAACTATCAAAACCTACGTTCTTACGGGGTTATTGCTGCCTAATTTTGTCCGCAGCATTGTTATAGGAGTGTATAGATAGCTATGCGCTCCCACAGCGTATTGCGCAAAATCAGTATCAAAAACGAGATCGAGGCTGGCTAGTTATATTTAAACATCGGCAGATAACAGGTGAACAATCTCATCTACAATTTCCTCTGGACTCTCAAGCTTGACTAGAAATCGATCAAAACCAGCATTCAAAGCCTTATAGCCTGAGACCTCCCGTGTATAAGAAGTGATAGCGATCGCAGGCAACTGTCTTAAGGATGGGCAAGAATGTACTCGAATTTGCTCAATTAACCAATTTCCATCATGTTCGGGCAACTTCATATTGCACAGCAGAATATCGGGATGAAGCGATTCTACTAAGGCAAGGGCTGCTTCTGCATCGTTTAAAGCAATCACCTCTGCACCATCTGCTTCCAAAACGAAGGTGAGCAAATCTGCAATATCTGGCTCATCTTCTACCAGTAAAATCAGGATTCCAATAAGGTGCTGGAGCGAATTTAACTCAGTTTCTTGATTCATTTTTTGCTCGGTTGCCATGCCGTCACTTTATTGCCTGCTATAGTCTGCTATTTCTATTGCAATGTATGGAGCGGAATAAGTATTCACCCTAAATATAGAAACTTGGGGTGAAAAGCTCTAGAACAGGCTTTAATTATTTTTTGGTAACGGGTAATTAGAAAAAAAGCCCTTACCCATTACCCATGACTCATTACCGAGGTTCAGTCTGAGTTGAAACTGTTAATACTTGCGGTGGTGTAGCATCCGGTGGATAAAGAAAGTCTACTTCTACCAAAGAGCGATCGCCTGGTTTCATCTTTAATAAAACTAACGGTTCCCCCAGTTGACCTCTCTTTTGCACTAAATGCACAAACTCAGTTTGCAGCTGATTTTGGTCATTTTTGTAACGTACTCGCACTGTCCCTCGAAAAAATACTTGAGGATCTGGTGTACTCAGAAAGCGTAACCCTGGTTTGACTAACCGATCTTCTTTGAGTGGTGTTTGTATTGACACACTAACAGTTTGAGAACTTTGAGTATTGTTGTATAGCGGCAACTTCAGATTATATTGAATTCCATAGTTGCCATGAGCGCGATATGCGGTGTCAGGATAGCGCACTAGCATAGGCGCACTTTGAATTTGACCAGTTCCTAATGTACCGCCATGCAGGGTACTCAGAGCGTAAGAAAACACTTGACCAGGCTGGGGAATAGTTAAATACTTGGCTTTAGGATTATCTACTAATAAGGCTCTCCATCGCGAACCACCAACCACTCCCGCAACACGCCCATAAATTATTGGCTTACCAGTTTCTTCTAAGGGAGTGGGAGTTTTATCTCGTGGCCCAGCTAAATCACCATTATCTAGTAAATTCTGCCACTCTTCTAAAGTAGGCGATCGCTCACTGCCATCAGGATTTACCCGTGCAAACATCGCTAGGCTAGCTGCATAGACAGTGCCATCACTTTGCAGTCGCATGAATGTAGACCGACCATTTACGGGTGGTGTCAATCCCTGCACAGGAATTGGCAAATTGAGTAACATCCGACTTTGCTTTGGTGGAATCTCAATTTGGGCAGGGAAAATCTCTTGTCGCACTCCCCGAAGCACATCAGACATGACGCGATCGCCTGGCCCGGCAAAAACTTTACCTAAAGGATTTTGGCTAAAGGATGGTAATTGAATAAATGGAGCATCCGGTTGACTTAAATAACTTGCCGCCTGCCAAATATTTACCTTTACTGGTTCCGAACTAGGGTTATGCAAAATTATCCCTAAATAGAGCGCTCGCAAATTCTCTGGCGGTTCAGCCTTTGCAACGTGATGGGCAAAAATATCAAATCGTCCCCGAAAAGGAAAATTTAGATGCGCTATTGGCACTTTTTTCCCATCTGGTGGAAAGGTAGAAAGTAAAATCCCTTCTTTCAACACTAATTCTGGACTATTGCTATTAAACGTTGGCACTGTATCCAATTGGCCTGGTAAAGGACGCACTTCTTGAGGTTGGACGACTTCTTCAGGTGGTAGCGTGGCAGGAGTTGATTGGGCAATTGGGAAAATTAGTAACAATGGCAACATATACTTAGATATTTCTTTCACCATACAGACATTAACAACTTGATGGAAGTGCCAGTTTGTTAATAATTAATACGAAATCGGCAAGAATCCCCATCAAATTTTCTTGATTGAGAACTGGAACGTGGACAAAAATACAACGTGACGTGAGTTGATTTTGGCTTAAGTAGTCCAACACTGAATAGTAAAGACCTTCACAAACAAATTTCCCACAGTCGTGGCTAATCTGAATTTTTGCTGCTCCCGCCACTAATTTTTCTAAATCAACTTCTGTCTGTAAAATACTTTCTCCACAGCTAGCACCTGCTTCCACACTTAATTGTGTACGACTTGCAGCCATGCCACAACAGATGATGTAATCAGGTTGGATTGCCTTGATTTTTTCCATTACCTGAGTACTAGCAAGTTGCACATCTACGGGTAACTGGCGTAAAAAAGTTAAGTCATGTGGTATCAACTCAAGTTTGGTAACTTCAAGTAATAAATCATCAGAAGAATTTGACTGTTGATCTTTTAGCCAAGTGTCAAAAGAAGTTAATAGAATTCTTTTCTTCATAACAAATATTATTTAGAATAGAAAAACCCTCCATAATAAATTTACAAGGAGCAGGTAAATGCCAGTAATTGCGGTCGTAGATTATGAGATGGGAAATTTGCACTCAGTTTGTAAAGGCTTGGAAAAAGCTGGGGCAACTCCTAATGTTACTTATTCTCCAAAGGAATTAGAGCAGGCAGATGCTATAGTTCTACCGGGAGTGGGAGCATTCGATCCAGCAGTGCAACATCTGCGATCGCGTGGTTTAGAACAACCGATTAAAGAAGCGATCGCATCTGGTAAACCTTTCTTGGGAATTTGTTTAGGATTGCAAATTCTCTTTGAATCAAGTGCAGAAGGTACCCAACCAGGACTGGGAATTATCAAAGGAAAAGTGCGGCGGTTTCGTCCCGAACCTGACATCACTATTCCTCACATGGGTTGGAATCAGCTGGAAATCACTCAACCAAAAAGTATTTTGTGGGAGCATTTACCGTCAGATCCTTGGGTGTATTTTGTCCATTCCTACTATGTTGACCCAATAGACCCGCTAATCCGTGCAGCAACTATCACTCACGGTACTCAAACCGTTACAGCTGCGATCGCCCATGAAAATCTGATGGCAGTACAATTTCACCCCGAAAAATCCTCTAATATCGGATTGCAAATCCTGTCTAATTTCGTTGCTCAAGTCCGCGAAAAAATTCCTGCCTAATATTCTTTTTGTCATTTGTTCTTTGTCTTTTGTCTAAAACTAATGACCAATGACTAATGACTAATGACCAATGACTAATAACCAATGAGCCTGAGAATTTACGGCAATCGCCAGCTAAAAACTTTACCAGGAAAAGAAACTAGACCCACTAGTGCGCGAGTAAGAGAGGCAGTCTTTAATATTTGGCAAGGAGAAATTGCAAGTTGTCGCTGGCTAGATTTGTGCGCGGGTACTGGTTCAATGGGCGCAGAGGCTTTGTGTAGAGGAGCCAGCTTAGTAGTGGGAATTGAACAATCGAGCCGAGCCTGTGCCACCATCCAACAAAATTGGCAGCAAGTAGCTAATGCCGACCAGGAATTTCGGGTATTGCGGGGAGATATTACCCAGCAGTTAAAGACTTTATCAGGTAAACAGTTTGATAGAATCTACTTCGATCCACCTTATGCTAGTGGATTGTACCAGCCAGTATTAAATGCGATCGCTCACCATCAATTTTTAGATCCTAGCGGCGAAATCGCAGTTGAACACGCCTCACAAGGTTGGACACCGCTAGAGATTCCCGCTTGGGAAATTTGCTGCCAGAAAGTTTACGGCAACACATCACTTACTTTCTACAGAATTGTGGAATGACAGGAATGGGGAATGGAGGAGAAAACTTGCTTCCTTGTCCTCCTTATCCCCCTTCCCTCATCCTACTCAGCAACGCCAGTTGTTCTCCTGTCGGAGACGCTACGCGTAGCTTGCTTAAGAGCAGGGGTACAAGTCGGCAGAACTACCCAACGCACTGGCTCCTCAGCACGGGCTAAACGCCCCGCTTCCGCTAACAGCACTGGGCACTTCCTCATCCCCCCAGCTGATTGGGGCGCTTGTATTGCTTATATGCAGCGTAAAAAAGTCCGGCGAGAGTGACGAAAACTAGACCAAGGACAATACCTGATAGCAGGGGTTCAACCACTGTAAATCTCCTCTTTGTAATTATTAAATATTCGTTGCCTGTTTTTGATTTTACCAAATTTCGTATGAATCCTGCGCCCTACAGCCTTTTGGAGGACGACTGTCCACAAAAAAATAGTCTTCTGTGCTTGCAGACACAATCAAGAACTTTTAAGCTATGTGTAGGAAATGAAAACTTTTTAGCACACCTAGACTTTCACAGCAAACCTTTTGGATAACCAGATTACCAAACCTGAAATTTTGATTCAGCGGATCGTTTTATTGACGCTGGCTATACTGCTAGCAGTCCCTTTGGGCTTTTTTGGTGTTCAGTTGGTTCAAGCCTCCGATCCATACGTCAAGAGCGTTCTATCCCTAACAGGAAACCCAGTTCAAGGACACGCGATCTTCCAAATTAACTGTGCTGGTTGTCATGGCTTGGAAGCAGACGGGCGAGTGGGGCCCAGTTTGCAAGCTGTTTCAAAGCACAAGTCTCGGTATGGGCTGATTCACCAAGTGATCAGTGGCGAAACACCACCAATGCCAAAATTCCAACCTAGTGCTCAAGAAATGGCGGATCTTTTGAACTATTTAGAGTCGTTGTAGACCTAAGAATTTTTGGTCGTACGATACATAAATTCCCTGATGTGAAAAGGCAGCATAGTTAAGTGTGCCTTTTTTTTTACCTCTGAGAACTTTAAAGAGACCCCTAGATGCTCGATAGCTTTCGTGTGGTGTTTCGTAGAGACGCTTTAGCAACATAAGAGCCACATCATGTTTGAGAAAATTCCAAACGCTTAGGTGCGGACGCTGCGCGTAGTTTGCTTCCCCGTAGGGGTATGCGGACTCACTAACTTCTTTGGCATCTCCACTTATCTACCAAACGCTGAGGTTGGGAGAAGAACCACGACACTAATACTACTGTGCCTCTATGCATAATAATAGAAACCTCAAAACAGCCAAACTCCGTCTGATAAACTTCATCTTCTAAAGTCGTAGTGGCGAGAACTACTTTTGTCTTTATCTTCACATCTGCTAGTATTTGCGTAGAATCTTTGATAAAAACTCATATAAACTGTATATTTTTAAGTATGTTAGCAAATAACTATTTAATTATTGTGAAAGTGAGGTTAGCATACCTAACTCGGCAGGTTAAGGCAAAAGCTCTTAGTAAATGGGCTACGGTATAGCTTTTTAACAGACTAAATATTCTTGAGATGCCCGAAAGCTAATGACTGAAACGATCCAAATCGGTAATCGTACAATCACAGCTAGTGAACTGATTTCCTTACTGGCAAGTTACCAAATGCTGCCACAGTTGCAGCGAGAATTGATCATTGATGAGGCAATAGAGCAAAACTCGCGCTCTGCCAAGATAGTAATAGAGTGTACCCCAGAGGAAGTAGCCCAAGCTAAACAGCAGTTTTACGCCGAAAAACAGTTCAAAAATGAAGAAGATATCCAGGCTTGGATGGCACATCAAGGGCTGAATCCCGATCAACTAGAAATTATCACCACTCGTAAGCTGAAAATTGAAAAATTTAAACAAGCCACTTGGGGTAATAAACTGGAATCTTACTTTTTTCAGTCCAAGGCCAAACTGGACAAAGTAATTTATTCCCTACTACGAACCCAGGATGTGGGAATTGCCCAAGAACTATACTTCAGAATTCAGGCAAAAGAAAACTCTTTTGCTGATTTAGCGCGGGAATACTCACTCGGACCGGAAGCCCAAACAGGTGGCTTGGTAGGCCCGATTGAACTGAATGCACTACATCCGATAATGGTGCAAATGCTCTCTAGCAGCCAACCAGGTCAGATATTGCCCCCTACCCGTATCGCTGAATGGTTTGTAATTTTACGTTTAGAAAAATTTATTCCGGCACAACTGGATGAATTTATGAAAATGCGCCTATTGAATGAACTCTTTGAAAACTGGCTACAAGAACAGCAAAAGCAAATCATGTCTGCACCACAAGCTGAGGGGGATACGTGACAAGCGATAAACCTTTAACCAATCGAATACCGTCTAAAAGTGTTGTGTCCCACATTCTGCAGGTGTGATAGTAAAATGCTGTATTTTTGAAAATTACCTAAATGCTGCATTTGAGAAGCATGACAGCATCACTATTAAATATAAGAGTACAGGATATCGATCACTGCGGAATAGTCGCAGGCATATGTGACGAAATGGAACTAGTGCTCTGTCGCATTAATTCTGCGGGGTTGGGTAAATCTTTGAAAGCTTAACTCTAGCGTCTTCTGTACGAAAGCACCAATCCACACAAACTTTATTTATATTACGTTCACACTCCCAACTTGAAATCTCTTTTTCTAAAGTTTTGGTATTGGGTATTCTTCGTTGAAGACATTGGCGCACAAGTACAGATAACTCACATTCAACCATGTTTAACCAACTGCCATGTTTTGGTGTGTGATGAATCTCTAATTTTTTGGCGATTCGCCTTGCTTCTTATGGGGTAAATGCTTGATATAAAGCACTGATTGTATGCGTATTTAAGTTGTCCATTACTAATCGAATTATTTCCGCATCTGGAAAATGAATATCAACCAAATCTTTCATACAATAAGCAAAATCAACTTTAGTTCTTTGGGGAGTAACTTTAATATGTCTCCATAATATGTCTCCATGCTAAATATGGGGCTAAAAAAGCAAATAGATTACAACTGCCATTACGTTCATATTCATAATCAACTTTTTCCACTATTCCGGGTTTATCTTCTGTTTTCGGTGTTGGTGGTATCGGTTGATGAACATCCCCAATTAATTGGCATAATCTTTCATCAAAGCACACCAATGGACGTTTTAGGTCAATTGGTTGAGCATATAAATCTAGTACATCTTCCATACAGCAGACAAATTCTGCACTTACTTGTGGGATACACCATTGTTCTTTCAGCCAAGGCAAAAGTCAAGTTTTTTTTAATGTGCGTCCTACTGTATCGGCACTGATACTATCTACCATTTCTAGGCTAATTAGCTTGTCAGCTAACAATTGTAATGTCCATCGTTGGTGTCCTGTTGGTGGCTGGCTGCAAGTGGTAGCAATCAAAAATGCCTCTGCACTGACCGTTAGCTTACGTGGTTTTCCAGGACGCTTACGCTCGCTTATAGTATTTTTCAAATTTTCTTGGACAAACTGTTTCCGCGTCCTTTCCACTGTGGCTACACTTATGTGTAAAATTTTGGCGATCGCTTCATCTGTTTCACCTGACGAAGCCATGAGTAAAGTGTGCGCTCGACGAATCATTCGCGCCGTTGCTTTTCCTTTTTTCACTATTTCAACTAATTGTTGATGCTGTTCTTGTGTTAGCTTTACTATGTGCTTTTTTGGCATACTCTTCTGATCTGCGATCGCTCAACTCTCTGTTTCAATTCTAACCCCGCAGAATTAATGCGACAAACCACTAGTAGAACAAATTAACCGACTGCTAGGAAGTCATCCGCAAGAAATCATCAGTGCAGGTCAAGTAGTAAAAGCAATGATTCTCAACGGATTAGGGTTTGTCAGCGCCCCACTATATCTATTTGAGAAATTTTTTATTGGCAAAGCCACAGAACACTTGCTGGGAAAGGGGATACATCCAGAACACTTAAATGATGAACGCCTGGGACAAGTGCTGAACAAACTATATTCCAAAGGGCTAACAGAAGTATTTGTCACAGTGGCAATCGATAATCAGTTAGGTAAGCCTACAGCTGCTCCCACCTTACGTTGGGTCTTTCAGTGTTTTTTATGTCGATTCACTTAATCACTGTTGCCCACATCCAGCAAATTACCAATTTGACCCCTGAAAGACTGTGGATTCTCAGCTTTTTTGCTCCTTCCTGCCGTAAATATTATCTGTTTTGCTAACTCACCTGCGGAATGTGGGTTGTGTGGCATTAGTAGCGCAATTTATGATAAACAAGAAGCCCCAAGCTGTGAGGCGTGGGGCTTTATGTTAGAATAATAACCTGGCATCGAGCTATTTTTGCGTAGGGCAACCCCTAAACTATCGTTGCCGCAGCAGCGT
>NZ_JBALDN010000068.1:0-8511 GCF_036917375.1 Nostoc sp. | reverse complement strand
TCAATGTAATTCAGTATATTGCTCATGCTTCTGTGTAAAAATAACTCTTTAATCTTCTTTTATCACAGAATAATACTATTTTGGAGATGTCTAATTAACACGCGATCGCAGATTGGCGTTTTTGAAACAGCATTTAGGCAGTGGTGTCAAAGTCTGAAATCGAGCTACTGACCGATAATTCACCCACTGCGATCGCAGTTTAAAGGTTGCTGGAACAAAATGGTATTGAATTCTTGCTGAAGGCGAAGGTATTGAGGGTTAATCGCACTGGTAATAAAACCATCCACTCAATGAAGCCCATAATTTTTTGCATAATTAAAATCAATTGGGTGCAGCCAAAGCAGTGATTCCACCTCGCACTAACGCTCAGATTCAACAGTCTAATAACTCTAAACGGCTTTGTTGCATGAAACAGGAAAAAGATACACCAACTCTTAGCAGAGTTAATAATTATTTTTCCACTTTGTAGCTATCTGGTTTACCTAATTGAATCATGCGATTAAGTGCAGCACATTGCAGGAATAACTCAACAGCTTGATTGTCAAAAAAGCGTCGTTTTAGCTTACCCCCAAAAATAATTTTGAGTCGAAACATAGCTGTTTCAGACAAAGAACGTCGATGATATCTGCTTTCTTCCTTCCATTGCTGGCGACCAATTTGATGTATCCGACGCAAATTTTCATCTCTTTGATGTGGAAGTAGTTTAGAGTGGTGTTGTTTCGCTCCTCTTAATTTCCGATCCCACCCTAGCCTGGCCCATCCCCTGAATGAGTTTCACGTAATAACCCCAGAGTTATGAAAAAACCTGTATCAAAGTTTCGTTCTAAAAAGCCAACACACAGAGGTACTGGACAACCAGTTGAAGCTCTTAAATTTCATATCACTAATCAGTCTTTCAGCCTTAACTGAACCGTATTGCTCTATAATCTGATTCAGAAGTTAGAAACATCTTTGATACGAGGTAATGATTTCAACTTTTAATCAATGAACAGTGAGTGGAGAGGTTGAGCGATCGCTCCCGGATCAGACAGAGCTGCATGGATGGGGCGATGATATGCGGGCTGTCCAAAAATTTTTTAGATAGGAAAAGCTTACTCGTTCATGAAATACTTTCATTGATACGAATAAGCTAAAACAGCAAGAACTGCCTTCGTTGATAACGCAATTACTACGCTGATGTTCTAAATGGAACTTCGGTAGTAATTAATAGCCGAAGTCCTCGCCACCCATACCAGCAGCAGTCGGTGATTTAGCCTTTGGTGGTTCTGACTTGTCTACCACAATGCACTCAGTTGTCAGTACCATACCAGCAATCGAAGCTGCGTTTTGCACAGCAGCACGGGTTACTTTAACAGGGTCAACAATACCAGCTTCAAACATATCGACAAAGCGATCGCTTGCTGCATCATAGCCGACGTTAAATTCCTTCTCCTTAATTCGCTCTGTGATAATCGCACCATTTTGACCAGCATTTTCCGCAATCCTTGTGAGCGGAGCATAAAGGGCGCGGGTGAGAATCATTGCACCGATCAGTTCTTCACCATGTAAGTTATCGGCGGCCCAATTTTCCAATTCCGGTGCTAAGTGTACCAATGTTGTACCGCCGCCGGGAACGATACCTTCTTCTACAGCCGCTTTGGTGGCGTTGATGGCATCTTCTAAGCGCAGCTTGCGATCTTTCATTTCGGTTTCTGTTGCCGCGCCCACTTTCACTACAGCAACACCACCAGCTAATTTCGCTAGACGCTCTTGCAGTTTTTCTTTATCATAAGAAGACTCGGTTTCTTCCATTTGACGGCGGATTTGTTCGCAACGTGCTTTGAGAGCCTTTTCGTTACCTTCTGCAACAATGGTGGTGTGTTCCTTGGTTATGTTGATGCGACGGGCTTTACCCAGCATCTCTAGTTTGACATTTTCCAGCTTCAGACCTGTATCTTCGCTGATAACTTGACCACCCGTGAGTATGGCTATATCTTCGAGCATCGCTTTGCGGCGATCGCCAAAGCCAGGAGCTTTTACAGCTGCCACGTTCAGTACGCCTCGCAGTTTGTTCACTACCAAGGTTGCTAAGGCTTCTTTCTCAATATCTTCGGCAATAATCAGCAGAGGCTTGCCACCACGAGCGACTTGCTCTAGCACAGGTACTAAGTCTTGTACCAAGGTAATTTTCCGATCGGTGAGCAGGATGAATGGTTCTTCTAGAGAGGTTTCCATCCGCTCGGTATCGGTAGCGAAATAGGGAGAGATGTAGCCTTTATCAAAGCGCATACCTTCGGTAACTTCCAGTTCGGTGGTCATGGATTTCCCTTCTTCCAAGGAAATCACACCTTCCTTACCCACTTTGTCCATCGCCTCGGCAATCATCTTGCCAACTTCTTCGTCGTTACCAGCAGAGATAGCACCAACTTGCGCGATCGCTTTCGAGTCGTTTACAGGTTTAGCATATTCGGCGATGCGATCGAGTAAGTAGTGAGTAGCTTTATCAATTCCTCGTTTCACAGCAATGGGATTGGCACCGGCAGCTACATTACGCAGTCCTTCCTTCACCATTGCATGAGCCAGAACTGTCGCTGTTGTGGTGCCATCACCAGCTGCATCATTAGTCTTAGCTGCCGCTTGGCGAATCAGAGATACGCCTGTGTTTTCAATATGGTCTTCCAGTTCAATTTCTTTAGCAATAGTCACGCCATCATTGATAATTTGAGGCGCTCCATATTTCTTCTCTAGAACTACGTTGCGTCCTTTAGGGCCAAGGGTAACAGCGACAGCTTCAGCTAGAATATCTATCCCTTTTTCTAAGGCCCGACGTGCATCTTCATTGTAAACAATGTACTTTGCCATAAATATTCCCTCAGAAAACTCCTCAGAACTAAATATGTTTAACCAACCGTTGCCAAAATGTCTTTTTCCGAAAGCAGAACGTATTCTTCACTACCTAGCTTGATGTCAGTTCCGGCATATTTGGAGTAAAGAACTTTGTCGCCAATCTTGACTTCCAGTGTTTGGCGTGAACCATCGTCATTGTGTTTGCCAGGGCCAACAGCAACAACTTCTCCAATTTGAGGCTTCTCTTTAGCGGTGTCAGGCAAGAAAATTCCACCAGCAGTTTTTTCTTCAGCTTCACGCACCTTCACGAATACGCGATCGCCAAGGGGTTTTACTGTAGAAACATTTAAAGAAACAGTTGCCATGCTCAATTCTCCCAATTTAGTTAAAAACTCAAGTTTTTCCCCAAATACTCACTAAATTTGAGATTTGTGGTTAGATAAATATCCAGGTTTGAGAGCGATCGCTTGGGTACTAACCTGATTGCTTGCAATGTAGAAGGGAAGCTTTAATTGGGCAGAAGTTGATGCAGTAGAAGCGTTGATTGAGGAGTTGTGGCGGGTTATTGCTTCAATTCTCCTGACTCTAACAACACAATTGGCGTGATTTCACGTTACCACCGTCAAGTAGATGCGCTGACTCAACGCTTAAAATCTCGTTGGTTAGATTTTTCCCCCAAGAGCAAAATCATTGGTAATGCTGGTGTATGTAACTTAGGCAACTTGAGACACTCGTTGTTGGATGGGAATTTTAACAATGAATGCTGTCCCATTTCCTGGGGTAGATTGGCAGTTGATATTACCGCCGTGCTTTTCTACAACAATTTGGTGGCTGATAGATAAGCCTAATCCGGTTCCTTTACCCGCAGGTTTAGTTGTAAAGAATGGTTCAAACAACTTTGCTTGTACTTCTTGACAAATTCCTGGGCCGTTATCAGCAATGTGAATAGCAACCCAATCATCTCCAATCATGCTTGTACGAATTTTAATTTGGCTTGGTTGTTGTTTAATTTCCTCAAAGGAACGCTGTTGATTGTAATCATCCAAGGCGTCAATAGCATTAGATAGAATATTCATAAAAACTTGGTTTAGTTGTCCGGCATAGCATTCCACTGGGGGTAATAAACCATAATCTTTTACTATTTGGATTTCGGGATACTCTGGTTTTGGTTTAAGACGATAATTTAAAATTGTGAGCGTGCCATCCAGACATTCATGAATATCAGTCTCCGTTCGGCTAGCATCGTCTGTACGCGAGAAAACCCGCATGGATTTGACAATTTCACGAATTCTGCGTGCGCCAAAATTCATTGAATTGAGCAATTTTAATAAATCACTCTCAAGAAAATCTAGGTTTGTTACTTCTAATTCTGCTTGAATGCGAGGTGCAGGATTAGGATATTCTTCTTGATACAAATGCAGAAGATGTAGCACTTCTTGAGTATATTCATTGGCATGAACGAGATTGCCATAAATGAAATTTACAGGGTTATTAATCTCATGGGCAATGCCAGCTACCATCTGTCCTAAACTGGACAGTTTTTCACTTTGAATTAGCTGAATTTGTACTTTTTTAAGGTACTCATAAGCTTGGCTGACTTCTGTAACTTTTTGCTCTAATAGTACATTTTTATGCTCTAGCTTGGTGGCTAAATCATGCAGTTTTAAGTGCAATTTGACCCGTGATAAAACTTCTTCTTGTTGGAAAGGTTTAGTGATATAGTCTACAGCACCAACTTGGAAACCTTCGATTTTATTGCTGGTATCTGATAGTGCCGTCATAAAGATAACGGGAATATCTTGAGTTTTTGGATCTGCCTTTAATAGACGACAAGTTTCAAATCCATCTATTTCTGGCATCATGACATCTAACAAAATTAAGTTGGGTAGAGCATATTTGACCCGCTCTAGTGCGACTTTTCCTGATTTCGCTACCCACACTTCAAGACCTGCTTGATCCAAGGTGTCAGACAAGACACCTAGATTAGCAGGATTATCATCAACAATTAGAACTGTCTTAGTTTGTTCGATTGTAAGGCTCATAAGGCTTACTTGTGAGGGTGAATTAATGCCAAAATTTCTTGGTCTTGAAAACCTTTTGCCAGTTGATGCAGCTGTTTGGCAAAGGGAGTATATTTTTGATCTATCTGTGAGATTAATGCTGCTTGTTTTATGATTCCCTTAAAATTACCTTTCATCACTAACTCATACAGAGTTTCTAATTCTGCTGGAGGTGGTAAGACTAGTTCGGGATGATCTTTAACTGTCTGATTCTCAGTTGTCTGCTCTTCATAGAGCCATTCTAAATTGAGATGTTGTCGCAATTTTTGAAATAGCACGATCGCCTGTACGGGTTTAGGCAGAAAATCATTTCCGCCTGCTTCGATGCTGCGATGTTGATCGCTTTCAAACACGCTGGCTGAAGAAACAATAATGATGATGTTTTTAAAAGCTTCTGACTGGCGAATGCGCCCGATTAACTCAAAACCATTGAGTTCTGGCATTAGCAAGTCAGTAAGCACCATATCTGGTTGAAATTCTAAAATCTTTTGCCAACCCTCTTCTCCATCATTAGCTTCTACAACTTCAAAACCGATGGGAGTGAGCAAGTTGTTAATTACCGAGCGGTTTTCCCATTTATCATCAGCAACCAGAATCTTGGGTTTACGGTCTTTGATACCGATAATTTGCCCATAGTCGTCAGCTTGAGAGGTTTTCACCCATTCTTGAGCTTCTTTTAGGTTGACATCAAACCAGAAAATACTGCCTACACCGCTCTCACTTTGAACTTGAATGGTGCTGTCCATTAATTCCACAATTCTTTGGCTAATGGCCAATCCTAATCCTGTACCTTCAGTTTGTCGTTGTCTGTCGCCTGCTTGCTCAAAGGGTTGAAAAATGGTTTGGAGTTTTTCTTGAGCGATACCAATTCCACTGTCGCGGACTTCAAAGCGGATTTTGCCTTCTGAGGCATAGCTAATGGTAAAGGTGACTTGACCTGCATCAGTAAATTTGATGGCATTACTGAGGAGGTTAATTAAAACTTGTCGCAGCCGTTTTTCATCAGCACGAATACCAACGGGTAGTTCGGAAGCCAATTGATAATGGAATGGAATGCCTTTAAGTTCGGCACGAATGCGACACATTTCCGCTACACCTTGGAGAAAGGCAGGAAAATGGAAATCGCTGGTCATCAGTTCCACTTTTTGGGCTTCGATTTTCGACAAATCGAGGATGTCGTTAATTAAGGTGAGCAAATGAGAACCGCATTGATAAATGACATCAATACGCGATCGCTCGTCTTCATGGAGATTTTTAGAACGTTGCAAAATTTGAGCATAGCCGAGGATACCATTCAGCGGTGTGCGTAACTCGTGGCTCATGTTAGCGAGAAATTCGCTTTTAGCATGACTGGCGGCTTCTGCTGCTTCTTTAGCTTTGGTTAAGGCGATTTCAAATTGTTTGCGTTCGGTGATGTCAGTGTTAATTTCGAGTTGATTATAGGGCTGCCCGCTTCCGTCACGCTGTAATGTCCAGCGACTTGCTACAATGATATGTCTGCCATTACGGGTTGTATGATGCAGTTCTCCTTCCCAATTTTCTTGCTGTAAAAACTCGCTTAAAACGGTTTCTAAGGGTTTGGGAAAGACTGTTTCTAAGAATGTATGAATATACTGCCCAATCACTTCTTCTCGTTTCCAGCCGTAGAGGAGTTCTGCGCCTCGATTCCAGTACACAATTCGGTCATCCATGTCTCGAATTATGATGCTGTCGCTGGCTGAGTCTAAAACTTCTAGGGTTTGTTGCAGCTTAACTTCTGCTTGTTTGCGTTCTGTAATGTCGGTGTTGGCTCCTACCCACTCGCGGATGCTACCATCTAATCCTAATATCGGCACGCCACGCACCATCAAGCAGCGATATTCGCCGTCATAACGCCGTGTCACGGTCTCGACTTCGTAAAAAGTGCGATTAGTTAGGGCTGCTGACCATTTCTGGGCAATAGACTCTCGGTTCTCAGGATGGATCATGTTCAGCCATCCCCAACCTTTAGCTTCTTCAAAGGTTTGCCCAGTGAAAGCACACCATTGCGGTTGGTCAGTAATAAATGCACCCTCAGCATCAGTAGTCCACACAATTTGTGATGTCGCTTCAATGAGCTTACGGAATCTTTCTTCACTAACTTGTAGTGCGAGTTCTGCTTGTTTGCGATCGCTAATATTGCGTGTTGTGGCGATGATACCGAGAATATTGCCGTGAGTGTCGCGCCAAGGAGCTTTTGTAGTGAGAAAGGTGCTTTGGATATTACCGTTAAAAACCTCTTCCTCATAGGTTTCGGCTTTGCCTGTTGCTATTACTTGGCGGTCTTTGTCCATGATTGCCAAGGCAGCATCTAGCGGCAGCACTTCAGTATCCTCTTTGCCGATAATCTCTTCTATTGGTTTGCCCATGAAATTGGCCAAATTAGAGTTCAGGGCAACATGACGACCTTGGCAATCTTTGACAACGATAAAATCAGGTGTACTTTCTAAAATTGAGCGTAATAGAGTGTTGCTCTCGCGTAAAGCCGCTTCAGCTTGTTTGCGTTCGCGCAGCGCAGCTTGCTGTTCTGTAATGTCGGTATGAGTTCCAACCCACTCACGGATGCTACCATCTGGTGTGAAAATTGGAATACCCCGCGCCAGCATATAACAATATTCACCATCATGTCGGCGCAAGCGGCATTCTACTTGGTATTGGCTGCCATTTTTTACTGCTGTTTCCCACGCTTGGGCGGTTAAGGCGCGATCGTCTGGATGAAGTGCTTCTAACCATCCCCAACCCAAAATTTCTTCTAGGGTTTGTCCAGTAAATTCTCTCCAAGTGGGAATATCACAGTTAACAAGACCATCAGACGGAAGTATCCAAACTATTTGAGAAGTGGCGGTAATGAGAGACCGATAGCGTTCTTCATTTTGTTGCAGTGAGATTTCTGCTTGTTTTTGCTGAGTGATGTTTTGAATAAACATCGTAATTCCGCCAATTTCACCACTTGCTAGATGCCAAGGGCGGATTGACCAGCTTACCCATTCTACAGAACCATCACATCGGGGAAAGGGGTCTTCATGATTTTGAGCGATCGCTCCTGCTAAACACTGTTGGTGAATTTGCTTCCATTCTGGGGGAATATCAGGAAAAACCTCGTAATGAGAGCGTCCAATAATGTTTTTAGTCAGGTTATAGTCTTCCAGCCATTTGCGACTCACAGCAAGATACCGCATATCTCGATCAAATATAGCTATTCCCATAGGAGCATATTCAATCAAGTGATGCAGAGCTATTTCTGGTGGATGGAAATTTATATCAATTTTCGCTCCAGTCCCTTGGAATTGAATATCCTGGGGGTTGCTTTGCTTTGGTATGTAGCTCATGCTTTTTGATTACTTGTTCTCCTGAAAGTTGTCAGAGGGGAATCTGCTGTTGAGTCGTTGGCCAATCTACTTTAGATTCAGAGTTCCCTAGAAATTCTGAAAACTAACAAAAAACGTAAGGATTCAGGTCTAATATTGAGGAAGTAAAGAAGGGCGAGACAGGCATTTACTAGAATTAGCAATTAACAATGCTGCGGACAAAATTAGGCAGCAATAACCCCGTAAGAACGTAGGTTTTGATAGTTAGGATGGGATTTAATTAAAGTTGGCGAGAGTCC
>NZ_JBALDN010000067.1:0-40353 GCF_036917375.1 Nostoc sp. | reverse complement strand
GCAACGATAGTTTAGGGGTTGCCCTACGCAAAAATAGCTCGATGCCAGGTTATTATTCTAACATAAAGCCCCACGCCTCACAGCCTGGGGCTTTTATCATAGATACACTCATCTTGTCTAGGAGCGATGCATCTAAAATAACAGTCACGCCGCATCTAATACCATTTTAGATTTTAGATTTTGGATTGTGAAACATCCATTGGATAAGTGTTTCAGTTTTCCATTTGTCGCAATGTTAATCAATGACTTATTTCATCAAATCGGCATGATACTCAAAAAAAATAATGATTTTACTGAATATCTTTTAGACTCGTTTCCAGTACCAATATGTGACAATATTCGGATTTTTAATGTTCGATTAATCAAGTCAAAGGAATACAGAGCGGAGCCGGAGACGCTCTGCCTCCGGGTTATATCGCGTCTAAAAAACGCTATTTCTATGGGGTTAGAGTTCAGTTATTAACTACCAAAACTGGTATTCCAGTCGAATTCGTGTTCATGCTTGGTAGCGCTTCTGATGTACGTGCATTAAATGCTTTGCCGGTAAATCTGCCAAAGGCAAGTGAAGTTTATGGTGATTCAGCGTATACCGATTACACTGTTGAGGATAACCTCGAAGAAACTAGTCAGATATCGTTAAAAGTGATGCGGAAAAAGAATTCCAAGCGTCAAGACCTGCCCTGGAATCAATACATTAAACAATCTACTCGGCATTATATTGAAACCGTATTTAGTAGTATTACTCGTGTTTTTCCAAAATCGATTCATGCGGTCACATATGAAGGGTTTTTACTGAAACTCCAAGCATTTATTTTTGCATTTACTCTCCAACAAGCGTTTATCTAATAAGTTAATTTTAATACTTTAAACCGAGTTAACACTTTTATATTGGCTTAACTCTAAGTTACAGTTGCACTTCAACAACCGTCAACTTGTCATGTGCGAGCGCCTGAATCGACGGTTACAGAGCATCCAGATTTTTATAACCTGCAACTTGGGTTATTAGACTATCGGCGCTCCATTTTAAGTCAAAACCAAGTTATCCCGATGAATCACGGTTTCCGCACCGCCATAACCTAAAATTGTGGAAATTTCTCGTGAATGACACCCGCGAATCTTTTGCAATTCATTGCTGTTGTAATTGACAAGTCCTCTGGCAATTTCGTTACCGTTGCTGTCACACAATTGCACGGCATTTTGTGTGTCAAACTCTCCCTCTAATGCCTTAATTCCCGCTGCTAATAACGATTTTCCTGCTAGAGAAATTGCCGCGATCGCACCTTCATCTAAATACAATTTTCCCGCAGGTACAAGTCCGTAAGCTATCCAACGTTTACGCGCCGAAGTTGGTTCGGGTTGCGGTTCAAAATGCGTCCCAATCAGTTCGCCTTGGATAATTTTTTCGATATTCCGGGGAAATCGCCCTTGGGTAATTACGGTACGGACTCCCGCAGCGATCGCAATCCTTGCAGCCGAAATTTTTGTCACCATCCCACCAGTACCCCACCGAGAACCTTGGGAACCTGTTTGTATTTGTAATTCTGCTAATTCCTTAATGCTACTAACTAGAGCGATCGGCCGCGCGTCTGGCACGGAACGCGGATCGGCTGAGTACAACCGATCGACATCGGTGAGTAAAAATAGCCAATCTGCTTCTACTAAGCTGGCAACTAATGCCGAAAGGGTATCATTATCACCAAATTTTAGTTCGTCTATTGCTACGGTATCATTTTCATTTACTATCGGAATCACTCCTAGTTCCAGTAGTTCCTGAAAAGTGTTGTAGGCGTTGAGATAGCGGCTCCGCTGTACCAGGTCACTGCGTGTCAATAATACTTGAGCGATCGCCTGTTGCAAGGTAGTAAATAAATCATCATATATCCGAATTAACCTGCCTTGTCCAACTGCTGCTACAGCCTGTTTGAGTGCGATCGCTTTCGGACGTTCAGTTAAACCCAATCGCGCACAACCCACGCCTACAGCGCCAGAAGAAACCAAAATCACCCGATGTCCTTGGCGTCTTAAATTGCAGAGTGTTTCCGCCAAGCTAGCAATAGTAGAAAGTGCTAATTGTCCCGTTTCTGGTTGAGTTAGGCTGGAAGTACCGATTTTGACAACAATTGTTTTAGCCATTAGCCATTAGTCATTAGTCATTAATCATTGTTTATTAGTCATCGGTCATAAGTCATTGGTCATTAGTAACTGACGAATGACCAATGACTTATGACAAAGGACAAATGACTAAAGAAATTGTAAAGCGCCAATCCTTCTATAGTGAAGGTTGACGCTTTACGGAAGTATATTTACTTATTATGAGTTAGGATCTTTTTTGGCTGACCCTATGTTATTAATACTTATGATCCCCGATTTTTTGCTTCCAGTATGATTCCTTAACCATTTCTTTAGATTTACTTTCCTGACGATTTCTCAACTTTTGTGAATCTTGGTTTTCTTGGGGGTAATAGAGGCTCCCAAAATTTCCGATATCCAAACTTCAAAGTTGCGGACGGGATGAGAGCGCAGAGCCGCGTCGGCATGAACAATTGGTTCGACTAAAATGGTAAACATTCCCAGACGATTACCAGCTAAAACATCGGTAAACAAGCGATCGCCTACCATCCCCACTTGATGCACTGGTAAATCCATTCCCTTCAGTGCGGCTCTAATTTTGCGTCGGGAAGGCTTGGCTGCACCCAAGTAGTAAGGCAAGTTGAGCGATCGCGCAATTCCACCAATTCGCGCTTCACTGAGGTTGTTACTCACCAAGCACAGTGCAGTACAGGTACGGATTTGCTCTACCCACTCTCGTAGTTCTGGGGAAGCTATCCCGACTGTAAAGGGTACTAAAGTTTCATCTACATCCAATACCAGCCCTTTAAGCCCGTATTTTTGGATAATATCTGGTGTTAGGTTCAACACTGAACCCTCTAAAATCAAGTCAGGCTGTAAAAGATTGTTCCAGACCATAGTCAACAGTCAAATGTAGATAGCTAAGACAAATGAGCATAACCCAATATAGTTTAGTTAGTCGAACTCCATCCTGGAATGTCTCCCTGAACATTTTGAGATAAAATCCCTAAAATTTTATCTATTTCTTTGATGTAATAATTACTCAAATCAATAAATATATCGTTTTCTTCTAACTTCAAAAACTTCCAAATATCCCCTGGTGTTACCGCACCATAAATTTTTCTGATTTCATTTCCTTCTTGTTGATTAAACAATTGTGCTGCCAACATTGCAGCTGCACATTGACCTAATCCACCTTTAATATTTTCATTTTTGGCTTCAATAATAACCACCACTGGCACATTAATTGTTAGCTGCTCTTTAGAACGACTGATGATAAAGTCACAGCATCCATTCAGACCTTTTTCTGCATCTACATTAAAGTCTGTTCCTGAAAATAAGCTAATATGATAACTCGCTCTGCGTCTTATCTCCAACAATATCGGAGTGATAATCATTTCTGAACGAGCTTTTTCAGTATTAATTGCTAAAGCCAGTTCTGTAGTTTCTTCTAAAGAATTTTTGAGTTTCTCACTTGCCTGTAAAGGTTGTATGTCAGCACATAAATCAGTTTCTTCATCAATGCGGACGCTGAACGACTTTTTAAATTTACTTAATGTAAAATCGCTATAAGCCATTTTCAGCACCTCATACCAATTTTAGATTTAGATAATGGAATTGAAAATCACAACCAAAATGCTCGTTCCATAATCTTAAACAATACTAATTGTCCCAATTTAGTGTCAATGTTTCATAGCTTCCACATTTAATGGGACATAGTAAAAGGTTTAGGTAGATTTTGATTAAAATGAAAATTCCCAATTAAAAATTCAAAATGTAATATTTTCATTTTGAATTTTTAATCTTATTCCACTTCATTAAAAAGATGTTCTTCTAACAGAGGTTGCACTTTCCGAAACTCCTCTGGAGAAAGCAATTCAGGTTCACCTGTTTTTGTTATCCGTGCAAAAAACAACAGGGGATCTAGAGGTGTATAAATTGCATACTCCTGATCTTCCTCATAAAAGCTAGCAAGTAGCTGTAATTGCTCAGGCTCTAAATCTGCCTCTTCGTCTTCGATTTCTAGGGTGAAGAGTTCTGATTCTTCCACTGGCGGTAAATCACCTGCAACAGTCAAAGCATAAGCTGTGTTCTTCAGTACCAAGTTCTGCTCAGATAGTACAGCTTGGGCATTAGCAAAAATTTGCTCAATGATTGTGTCATCTTCTACCAGAACCGCTTCTTCTTCCTCACCGTCACCTTCCCAAGAAAAAATTTCTACAGGTGAGTCTACAGGAAGAAGCAAAACGTATTCTTGTCCATCTACCTCTAGGGAATGCTCTATGTAACAGTCGAGCGATCGCCCTTTGTCATCGGTTAAAGTGATGGAACCCGCATGAGCGTTATCATTTTCTTCAGGAAATGGAGAGGAAAACATAGCCGAAATGTAGAAATTTAATAAATACCAGCAAGCTTGAAAATCGTTTAACTATAGTTAATGACATATTATTATGTCAAACAAATAGCTTTATACGTAGATACAACTGCTGGCTAATCGTTTTCAGAATATCATGTTAAAAGGTATCAATATTCAATAGCCGCAACTGAACTGCGAGAGTTGGCACGCTTAATATCCAGCCATTGTTGCAAAATTAAAGCCGCTGCCTTGCGGTCAATCAAACCTTTATGGCGTGATGGGGAGCGGTTTTCAGCTATCAACAGTTGCTCTGCTTGAAATGAAGTTAATCGCTCATCCATATATTCCACAGGCAAGTTTAGTGCTTTAGCAAGCCTTGTAGTAAATTTTTGAACTTGACGAGCCTGAAATCCTAATGAGCCATCCATTGAATAAGGTAAGCCCATAACTAGAACTTGCACCTCACGTTCATTAACTATTTGTCGGATTTGCTCGACATCTTGCTCAAAAGATGCACGCTCAATTGTGGTGATACCCGTAGCAATTAAACCCGTGCGATCGCACCCAGCCACACCAATCCGCTTGCGACCAAAATCTAGCCCCAAGGCTGAAATAAAGGGTTTTGGTTGCTCTTGGGATACCACACTAATTCTCCTGCTGTCCATCTGCTGATTCAGTAATCGGCGATGTTTCTATGCTAGGGTTTTTTACCGGAAAGTTAATCGGTTCTGACTTGATTGGCAGTGGTTTATCTGACGATGGCAACTTTCCTGGTTGTATCCATGACATCCCACCTGGTATAGGTTTACGAGTCGGTTGTAAACCTTGCAGCATATCTGTCCACTGGATTCCTTCTAAGGAAACGAATTTCGACTCTCGTAATTTGTGCCACACAGAGCGAGACATCACTAATGTATGTTCTATGCGTTTTGCCCCAATTCGCTCCAAATATTCTTCTCGCTCTGCCTGATAGTCTGAGGAGGCTAGTTGTAACCCTTGCTGGGGAAAATCTTGGGCAATGCGAGCCAGTTGAGATAGTAATTCTGGATACAGCCACGTGTAAGCAGGATGAACTGTCAGCGTTGCAGTATGGGGAACTTCACCCTTGCGATCGAGTTGCACCTGAAAATAGCCGATCGCAGCTTTGCGTTGCGGTTCAAATACGTAACCACTAACTACTTCTGTTTTGGTAAGCCATTGCTTTACTGCATCACTTAAAGCGCCAAACAAACTGGTTTTAAAGTCGCGGGTATTACGGTCAAAAACCTGACGCACCAAAGGTGGCATTGATGCCGTATCTAGTTGATATAGCAACTGGGCATCAGCATTACTTATAGGCAAGAGGTTGGGCAAGTCTGGCTCTGCTTGTGCCAATTCAGCCAATAATTCTGGTCCAATTTCCCAGTATGTCATTTCTGCTAGACGCTGGAATCCATTTTGTCGATATAATGCCAGCGCCTCTATATCATTGATATTAACTTCTAGTAGCCAAGTCCGAGCTTCCAGAATTGATTCAAAGCAATGACGCAAAAGTTGCGAACCAATTCCTTGTTTATCGACACCACGCTCTAGCAGCACTCGATCGATCCGCCAAGTACTACGTGTGCGGTTAAAGGGTGAGACTTGAATCATCCCTAAAAGTATCCGCCCTTGCTCTGCAACAAAAGCACAGAGGCGATACTGTAATGGGTTAGGAAACCAACTTAAAAATTTGAGTAATCCATACCAGCGACGCAGCCTTTGCATCTGGCTGATGGCAAAACCTGCTCCCTTCGGAGTAAGGGCTGCGAATGACTCTTGAGTTATGCGCTCAATGCCGTCCAGATCCCGGTATTGGACTGGTCGGATAACAACGCTGAGGTTTCTGGGAAGTAATGAAGTCATTTTTATTCGAGCCGCCATTTAGCCTTAACTAACTGCTCTTCAAAGGAAGGAACTGCTGCAATAATCTTAACTAGTTTCTGCTCTCTACTATTGTGCCAAAAGGGTGATTTTAGTAACTTAATACTTAAAAAGCAGAAAAAGCAGACCTTGTGAGAACACCATTGGCATTGACCCAACAACATCTGCCCTTATTTTATTTGAATTTTGATTAAAATTTGTATATATTTTATAACCCTTGCCGAGAAACTAGCTTTTCAAAGTGGGCTTGGGTTTGATGGAGTAATTGGTGGCGACTATCTACCAGTGTTTGCTTCAGCGTTGGAACAAGATTGCGAGCTTGCAGAGTCATGTGAAGTTGCAAGTTGGCAACATATTCACTGAAATCTTGATTCATTTCATCTGCGCCCGCATCCGTTAATAAATTTGATTCCATTGCCACTGTGTTCTCCTGTGTTAATCCTGTGCTGTCTCTCTTCATGACCAAAAACTATCATGTTGTTTGGACTAACTTCTTAATTTGCAATGAAGTTTAACGCTTCTTAGGGATAGCGTGTCCCTTAAAATCTTAAACCAACGCCACCTTGTACCGAGATAGCTGTACCACTGCTATCTCGGTAGGCATCAAAAGCAATAATGGCATTGCCAAAAAGGACAGTATTGCTGTTTGGGATCATATAATCAATGCCCGGTTGTAAAGCAAAACTAATTTTGTCGCCCACAGGAGAAGAACCACCACCACCAGCCAGCACTAATCCAGCACCCAGGTAGGCATCAGCTTGCCAGTTGAGGGGTAAATCGTAAGAAACCGTTGGTACAACAGCCGTATTATTACCAATTAACACTTGAGCGCGGAGTGAAATTGGTGCTTCCAGAAGCTTGTAACGCCCCGCGATTACGCCTCCAAATTGGATACCATCGGTAAAACCAACAGTGGGGCCGATACCAATATAACTGCCATAAGCTACTTGAGCTTGTGCTGGTTTCGTACTCGCCAGACTCAAGACCAAACCAGCCCCTAAAACTGAAACCAAAGATGGAATATACTTCATAACCAAATCCTCACACCATTTTATTATTGGGCATTGGGCATTGGAAAGAGGACTTGGGGACAAGGAGAAAGACTGGTTATAAGTTCTAAACTTTTGTCACCTTGTCCTCTCTGCTCCCCTGCCCCTCTGCCCCTCTGCTCCCCTACCCCCTCCATTCTACGGGCAACGGGGATGAATCCCTCCTTGAGTACAAATGTATGCTAATTGCTTGGCATCTAAATTTTTGGCTTGAGAAAAATCAACCCCTTGGACTACGGCTGATACTGAGCCTAAATCTGGGGTTTGGACAAATTGATCTGCTGGATCTTGTTTGCTAGGAGCAAGAATTGCCCCTTTAAAATCTGCTCCAGCAACATTTGCCCCTCGTAAATCTGCAAGACTCAGGTCGGCATTTTGCAAGTTAACGTTTTCCATTTGGGCAGAACGTAAAACAACACCAGTTAAACGAGTAGCACTGAGGTTAGCATTGCTGAGATTAGCACGATCCAAATAAGCTCCTGATAAATCTGCCCCTTGCCAATCAGTGTTAGTTAAGTTGGCAAAAGATAATTGCGTACCGATGGCAGTGGCGCGACCTAAACGCGCTGCATACAGATTGGCTTCGTTCAATTTGGCATCGCCTAAATCTGCCCCAGTCAAGCTGGCTTTTTCCAAAACTGCGTTTCGCAGATCGGCTCCTACTAATTGGGTGCTGTTGAGTTTAGCATCATATAGACGGGCGTTGGATAAGTTGGCTCTGTTAAGAGTGGCACGACTCAAATCGATGCGGTTCATCAAGACGCGACTGAGGTTAGCATCAGTAAGATTGGCTTGCTGTAATTGAGCTTGGCTTAAATCAGCCATTACATCGTCATAGGTATCCCAGCGTCCATCTTCACCCACGCCTCGGAAGCGGGTACCCTTAAAGCTGGCTTGGTTAAGATTTGCAGATTTAAACTTAACTCCTGATAAATCAAGATTGTCCAGTACCAAGTTAAAGAAGGAACTTCCGGAAGTACCGCTTTGACCTAATTGAGTGCTACTAAGGTCAACACCCTCAATTTTTTTTCCGCTATAAACAGAGAGAATCTTGTTAATTGTCCGTTGGTTTCTTTGTAGCCGACCTTGGCGTAATTCCCGCTCTTTGGTTGCAGTGCTACCCACAGATTCCAGTTCGCTGACCAAAAACTGATTCTTATTTTTGAGCTCTGGGATGGCTTGGGGCCCGACAGTTGTCAAAGCTTGTTGAATTGTATCCAGAAGGCTGGGGTCAGTTTCGCTAACTAATAAATCCGCCAGAAATTTAATCGATTGTGGGTCATTAAGACCACCCATAGCCAGAATTGCACTTTGACGTTGCTCATTAGTCGCCCCAGAGTTGGGAGTCAATTGTTTGACAAGTTCGAGGAATTGTTGGCTGTTGATTTGCTTGGTTGCTCGCTGGGATTGTTGAATTTGGATATAAACTTGAGTGCCGATTAAAGTTGCCAGCACAGCAGTCATACTCGTCAGCCCAACCCCAAACAAAGTCAGATTGGGATTTTGCTGTATTCGCCGCCACAAATTAGGTGACTGGCTGGTTCGATCTGCCGCTAATTCTTCTCCCTCTTGCCACTCTTGTGCTCCTTCATTACCGTCAGCAGACTGAGCTTCTCTGTTGCTAGTTAAAACTGCATCAATGGTATGAGTACCTGCGAGTCGATCGTGGAATGCGCGACGCCCCCGACGCGATGGTAAGCCTATCCCTTCACCCACAATCATTAATAAAGACAAAAATGTGAATAATCCTAAATTCGGAAAAGCAAAGCTGTAGCGCCATAGCAAATAGGCTATGGAAATAGGTACAGTCCAACGCCCAACTCCTTCTCTAATTACAACTGCCCCCAATCCGGGCGGCTTCCCTTGCTCGTTGACAACCCGCACTTTTAACCAACGTTTCGGAATTGTACTACCAGTCTTAGCTAATAAATATAATTGCCACCACGAAAGAGTTACAGGCGCTAACAAGGCGATTGTCCACAAAATATTAGTCGGCCATGCAACGTTACGGATGCCATAGCTCACAGGTAGAGCTAGGGGTCTGGCGATCGCTCTTTCTGTGACTACCAGCACGGGGTTAAGCGGCACTCGGTTCAGATCGCTTCTAGAATTGGCATAGACACCAATGCCGAAGGGAATCAACCCACTAGTCACCACTAATGTAATTTCAGCCGCCCAAGCAGCAAAACGCCTACTTGCTAGCAGCAGAGAATTGGCTCTTTCCGATTTTTTTGACTGACCAGATTGATTACTAGTTCTTCTGACAATTGGTGATGTCATCGTATAATTTCCTTTGATATTATTTCTACGCCGCCGCGATCGGCACAATAAAAATAGACTAAGCTCGTCAGCAAAAAGAAAAGCATATTGAAATAGGATTTAGGAGTTATCTAGCAGAATTCAGAATTCAGGAGTCAGTATTCCGAAGT
The DNA here is from genome assembly GCF_036917375.1 of Nostoc sp. GTDB lineage: Bacteria > Cyanobacteriota > Cyanobacteriia > Cyanobacteriales > Nostocaceae > Nostoc. Next base: position 30,547 of record NZ_JBALDN010000067.1, on the reverse strand, counting down.
AAAATAGGCTTTATACCTTGTTTTGACACTTCGTTTCTGTACTCCACCTTCCTTGAAATCCTTTGTAAGTCAGAAGCCGTTTTTATTCCGGCTCCTGACTGTCATAACTCCGGGCAGAGTGCAAAGTAAATGCATATCAACTTATTGCTTACGTTGAAAGCTACCAGACACAAAAAATTTGTATCCAACATACACTAACACTGCCAAAAGTGCCAGACTGATTACAGATGCAACTAGTTTAAACACTGCTTGCAGTATCGCCAAGCCTACTAGCACCGTCACACCCGCAACTATCAGCTTTTTCACACCAGATAAGCTATTGAACCAAATCTGAAATCGCTCTAGTTGCAAGTTGAAGCTGGCAAAAATAGACTGGGGCGTTTGTTTTTGTTCTTGTGAAACCACCCCAGGCGGGGAATTAATCTCTGCCTCTAGCTTATCGAGGCGACGCTGTAAATCTTCTTCTGGTTGAGGATTCATCAATCTTTCCTACCTCATTAGCACACTTATTCAACAATAGACCAACCAAATTCTATTTTTGGTGGTTGTCTTAGTGATTTTAGCTAATGTTTTTGGGTGCAAGACCTTTCAGACATCAATTCTAGAGAGGTTGCAATGCAACCTCTCTACATACACCTATCAAATCTTCACAAATAACCCTTAACTGACTAGTATTACTTTATACGGCAGCTTTCGGAACTAAGAGTGATTGCTGTCGTCTATATAAATCGGACTGTATAACAATATTGCTCTAAAAAAATCTGGAGCATTAATTAAAATGAAGACTCTTAGGCTGCTTGCAATTATTCCCACAACTTTGGCCATGAGTTTGGCTTTCACTGAGGCTAATTTGGCACAGACACCAACAATCCAAATTAATCGAAATTCCCAACCCGATCCATTAATTTTAAATGGAAAATCTGGGGGAACTGTCAAAAGTAATTGTGGCAATATTACTACTGAACCCAGTCAAGTTATCCAAGTAACAGAGTCACTACCTTATTTACGATTAACAGTAGAGAGTAAAGGAAAGCCAACACTGCTGATCGACGGACCTGGGGGGCGTTTTTGTGTACTAGCAGATAGTTACTCTGGAGGTAAGTCAGAACTTTCTGGTTATTGGCAGGCAGGAAAATACTCGCTGTATGTAGGCGAACTATCCCCGCAACAGTATACTTACAACCTCTCAATCTCGCAAAAAAATAAATAGTCATTAGTCATTTATGCTTTGCTAATGACTAACGCTCCTTAACTATTCTTCCAGTGATTTGGCTGGAACTTCGACAGCAGTGACATCAATTGTGCCTTCTGGTGTAAAGCGCTGAAAATGACTATTTTGTACTAACAGCAACTCTTTACAGTTAGGACATTGCAACTGACTGTTATTTAAACCTGTAAATTCATATCCACAGACGGGACATTGATCGGCAACCAAGTTGCGTTGCAGCCACCAACGAAAGCCGAAAAAAGCCACAATAGGTGCTAACAACAGTAACCCGAAAATAATTAGCAATGAATTAACTAACCAACCCAAGCCCACTGATGCCAGCAGCCAAACAACTGCCAGCAGGGTAAGCCAAGGGCGGAGATTTAAAAGATTCAATTGAAATGACTTAAAGCTCATTTTTAATAAATTTTGTCCTGCTCTCCTTCTAGGATAGCGATTTTAGTCATTAGTTATGAATCATTGATAGTTTGTCATTTGGACTCAAATGGACTTTATTACTGAGGATAGCAGCATTTTTTGTAAGTGCTGTTGAAAGGCATTGATGCCAAATAGAGCGATCGCCTGTTGTCGCAGCCACTCTCCATCACATCGCTGGTCATCCCCTTGAAGCATTTCTATACAAGCTGTTGCTACAGCATCAGGATTGCGGTGCGGGACTCGCCATCCCAGTTTACCATCCTGCAAGGGGTCAGCAGAGCCATCGTCGTCACCAGATAACACCGGCACTCCACAAGCCATTGCTTCTAGATAAACTATGCCAAAGCCTTCTTGCGAAGGCATAATATAGGCGTCAGCAAGGCGGTAATGTTCCATTAATTCTTCTGTGGCAACGAAACCAGCAAACACGACACGATCGCTCACACCTAAATCTTTTGCTAGCTGCGCCAATCGTGGTTGGTCATCGCCGCGACCAATTACCAAATATTTCACTTCTTGGAAAACTTCAGCTATTTGTGGTAGCGCCCGAATCGTAACATCTACACCCTTGTAAATATCTCCTGACCATAACCGCGCTACTGTCATTAACACTTTTGCGCCAGTTAAGCCATACTTCTGGACTAATTCTGGTTGTTTGGAACCAGGAGTAAATTTATCTGCATCAATTGCACAAGGCATCATCTGTACCATTTTCGGGTTTAGACTATTAGCAACACAAGCGCGATCGCGGCTGTAGCGACTAATTGTCCAAATTCTATCTGCTGATATCAGGGCACGACGTTCCTGATTTTTCAACGGTTCCCAGACTTCTTTGCCGTAAGTTAGCACGGTGTAAGGAATCCCCAAGGGCTGGCAAAGTGTTTGGATTAATACAGCTAAGTTAATGTGACCGCAGAAAACTTGCTGCGGACGGCTCTGCAATAGACATTTCAGTAAAGCTGCTGCCATTTGCAATCTCCCCAAATAGGGAGACTGATTTTTAAAGTAATGAAATTTTAAGTTCTCGTCTTCAAAGGGATTTAAGCTATCAGCACTATCTCGGAGCAAAAATACTTCTGCCTTGTAGTCTTGGCCCAATCCCAAATAAGCGCGAAAAATATCTTTTATATACGATTGAATGCCACCTTCGTGAGCAAAAATTTCTAAAAACACGAAGACATGGTTAGTTTTTTTGTTAACTTTATCACCTAAATCTAGGTTTTTTGTCACTGTAGTGATGTGCATTTTAGATTATTTACACTCGCGGTAAGGGTGCGATGCCTGCGGCAAGGACTTCATCCAACGCACCGCTTTGTAACCGCTCCAAATCTGTTTTTACCATTTTTTCTAAAAGTTCCTCAAAGCTTACTTGGGGTTCCCAGCCAAGGTTTTTTTTAGCTTTACTGGGGTTAGCTACTAGTTGAAAATGCTCATCTTGTCGCAACAAGCTAGTATTTAATACTACATACTGCGTCCAATCCAATCCGACGGACTCAAAGGCTGTGACAACTAAATCTCTAACACTATGCAGTTTACCAGTGCCAATCACATATTCTTCTGGTTCATCAATTTGCAACATTAGCCACATTGCTTCTACATAATCACCTGCAAAGCCCCAATCACGTTTGGCATCAAGATTACCCATTTCTAAGGTGTCAGTTAAACCCAATTTAATTGATGCAGCCGCCAAAGAAACTTTGCGTGTGACAAACTGAGGTGCGCGTAGAGGAGACTCGTGATTATATAAAATTCCGCTACAGGCAAATAGTCCATATCGCTGTCTGTGATGCAACATCGTCCAGTGGGCGTGCATTTTAGCCGCAGCATAAGGATTTTTGGGACGAAAAGCGGTTTCCTCATCTTGAGGCGAGAGGAATACATCGCCAAACATTTCTGAACTGCTGGCTTGATAAAATCTGGTAGACAAACCAACTTTTCGTACTGCTTCCAAGAGTCTAGTAGCTGTACCAGTTATTAAATCCAGGGTTCCCAATGGGTCGTTCCAAGAGTCGGGTACAAAACTGGGAGCCGCCAAATTGTAAATTTCTTGGGGACGCAATTGTTCAATAGCGGTCAACAGTGCCGCACTATCCCTCAAGTCAACCGTAAAAATTTCTACCTGATTTGCCAGTATTCCCAGTTTTGTCAAATTAGGTTGTCGATGTGGGGGTACTAATCCGACAACTCGATAACCACGGTTGAGGAGCAAATGGCTGAGATAGTAGCCATCTTGACCAGTAATTCCTGTAATTAGGGCTGTCTTATTCATATTTTGTCCCCGATTTTGTCTATCTCTTTAAGCACGAAATGGCACTTGTTGGAGAACAAACATTAAGACTCGCAACACTGCTGACAAATCTTAACAAGGGAGCTAGTGTAGCTCGAATGCTATTTTTACTATATTCATTAATTTTTTTATACAAAATTCTTACTTAAGATTTTACAAAAAAATCATAATAAATAAGCAATTTAACGTAAAAAAAATATTTATACAATTTAAATAATACTGAAAAAAGTATACTTTTATCAATCAAATAACTATGTCTTTCAGGAAAAACTGCTTTTGTTTGAAAGTGTGTAGTTCAAGTTTGAGCAAAATATTCGTTAGCTTGGTGACGATTATTATGAAAAGTTTTAATTTGTTTGACTCCTAAGTACGAGCGAGCTAGTAAGAGAGTATTGTACAGTCGATACTCCTTCCCTACACTCCACTCCGCTCACAAGCCAAAATTGACATCAGAATTATTCTTTCCTTCCTTTAGCCTTGACTATTTCCCTGTTACTTTTGTGCTTCTACAGAGTATTTGACAATGAGCAGGCAATTTCTACCATCCGCACCACGTTCGTATACAACCCGGTCAGCCAACCGCCGCAGGAGAAACCATCCATACCCACCTACTTGCAGAGTACCTGGGGCTGGCTCTGCGATCGCATCAGGATTGAAAGGTTTTCCATAATCCCAAATTCTAATCTCTAGTCGGTCAATCCATAGATAAACGTTAATCTCAATGGTTGTTTCCGGGGGTAAAGCATGATGAGCGTGACGAACAGCGTTGGTAAAACCTTCTGCTAATGCTAAATTGAGGCGATCGAGTTGAGTTTTTGACCAGCCAAGTTGAGACAAGTGTTGCAGACAAAATTGCTCAAACCATTCTTGCACCTGGTTTAAGAGCCTGAGTTCGCTCTTAACCGTCAGATGGTCTTGCTGCACTATACTAAGCATTAACTGTGAGTTGAATATAAGTAAACCCAAGTTGCTAGTTATTAAATTCTGCACTGTTCGCAAAATTTCTCTAACATAAAAAAATCTAAATTGACATATTCTATGTACCAAAATACAAAACATGAATGATTTTGGCATTCTGAGGGTTGTAACTAGCAACTTACGTTAAGTAAGTAAGAAATGTTTGTATTCGTTGACTTTCGATGATTTGAGATTTTGGAATAGCTTTTTCATCCAAAACTTCAAATCCCAGATGCAATCTGAACTATTGAAGAAGAATTCAGAATTTAGAAGGAAATCAGTGAGGGATACACTGCGGGATCTAGCTACAGATCCAACACTATCTTGTTGAGCACTAAAAAAAGCATATTTACTGAGTGGGGAACTTAAACCCATTTATGCAGACACTATCTATAAGACGCTATGCATAACTTGCTTTCCCGTAAGATACACAGACTCGCTTTGGTGGCGTTATCCGCTTTTTCGTTCGCAATTTAATTCTAAATTCTAGCTTCTGACTTCTGAATTCTTTCCTGTTAAAATTGACGCCTGTTGATTACTTTCAAAAGCACATCTGCATCTGCTCTTGAAACTTACAGGCGTCAAAGCACTTTGTGGTGACTAATTTAGAATAGTCCCAAGGTCAAAGATTTATCCAATGGCAAAGCAGCACCAATACCTAGCCACACGGTGACAAGAGTACCAACAAGGAATACTGTGGTTGCAACTGGACGGCGGAAGGGGTTTTGGAACTTATTCACGTTCTCAATAAAGGGAACGAGGATTAGCCCTACTGGTACGGAACCCATTGCTAACACTCCTAAAAGTTTGTTAGGAAGCGATCGCAAAATTTGGAAGACTGGATACAAGTACCACTCTGGCAAAATTTCCAATGGTGTGGCGAAAGGATTTGCTGGTTCGCCGGTCATTGCGGGATCTAGCACAGCTAGAGCGACAATCGCAGCGAAGGAACCCATGATCACAATTGGAAAGACGTAAAGTAAGTCATTTGGCCAAGCGGGTTCACCATAGTAGTTGTGACCCATGCCTTTAGCGAGTTTGGCTCTTAACTGAGGATCGCTCAGGTCAGGTTTTTTTTGTGTTGACATTTTGAAATCTGCTCTCTTGCTTAAGTTAAATTAAAGCATTTGTGAAAGCTATCAGCTACTAGGCAACCAACAGGCAAGAAACAGCGTTTCTATATCTACAGTCATCTGCCTGAAGGTTTTCCATAGCTTTAGGCTTCAGATACAAGTATTTGTTTTTTGGAACTTATGTGCAATTAATTCTTGTGTTTCATAAGTTTAAAACAAACAACTCGATCTGAAAACTAACAAATGTTGCCTTTCGCTAATAGCTGAGATTACAAAGGCCCGGAAATGCCTTGCTTGCGGATCATCAAGAAGTGAAATAGCATGAATACTGCAATCAACCAAGGCAGTACAAATGTGTGTGCGCTGTAGTAACGAGTTAATGTTGCTTGACCAACACTGGAACCGCCGCGCAATAGGTCGGAAATCAGAACTCCAACCACGGGAATTGCTTCTGGTACGCCGCTAACGATTTTCACAGCCCAGTAGCCAACTTGATCCCAAGGTAGAGAATAGCCGGTAACTCCGAAAGAAACGGTGATCACAGCTAGGATTACACCACTTACCCAGGTCAATTCGCGGGGCTTTTTGAAACCACCAGTCAGATAAACCCGGAAGACGTGCAAAATCATCATCAACACCATCATGCTGGCGGACCAGCGATGAATGGAGCGAATTAGCCAACCGAAGTTTACTTCAGTCATGATGTACTGCACTGAGGAGAAAGCTTCAGTAACTGTTGGCCTGTAGTAGAACGTCATGGCAAATCCAGTAGCAAACTGGATGAGAAAGCAAACCAAGGTAATTCCACCCAGGCAGTAAAAGATATTGACGTGGGGAGGGACGTACTTGCTAGTAACGTCTTCGGCGAGTGCCTGAATTTCCAGGCGTTCCTCAAACCAGTCGTAAACGTTGGCCATACAATCTCAAGTTCCTAAAAGTCGGTTGCGGTTGATAAATCCCGAAGTTCTGAATCGGCAGAAGCCTTCGCTCAGACTTCTCTCCCAATTAGCAATTTTGGGATTTTAGTAAAGGGGAGTTTTTTTGTTTGCTTTTCAGCTTTCAGTGTGCTAAGAGACTTCAGAAACTTTACACTCTGTAAAGATGGAATATATTGCGATCTCTTTACGCCCCTACACACAAAATGGTGGACACAAAGTAGATTTTATCCTTTGGTGAGTGGATACGATGCATCAGTTGACTGAACAACTTGATGAGAAAAATGCACCACTTCTATAAAAAAAGTAACATAATCGAGAGATAGATTTCATCAACAACAGAGGAAGTGGGCATTATCTAGGCAATTTGGGTTGAGGTGGAATTGATAATGGGGTTCATGAATAAACAAGTCTTTCGGGTTGGATTTTCATTGTTAATGGCATTTTGCTTGGCGTTGGGTACGCTCACTCAGCCAGCGCTGGCTTTGACTGGAGAACAAAAGCTGGTTTCGGAAGTTTGGCGAATTGTTAATCGTACTTATCTAGATGAGACATTTAATCATCAAAACTGGGCGGCTGTGCGGCAAAAGGTTCTGGAAAAACCACTGCCAGACTCAAATGCCAGTTATGAGGCAATTGGGAAGATGCTCAAGAGTCTCGACGATCCTTTTACCCGCTTTTTAGATCCAGAACAGTATCGCAGCTTGCAGGTCAATACTTCTGGGGAACTGACTGGGGTAGGATTGCAAATTGCCTTGAATTCTGAGAATGGGAAGTTAGAAGTAGTGGCTCCTATCGCCGGTTCACCGGCAGATAAAGCGGGGATTCGACCACGCGATCGCATTCTCAAAATTGAAGGTGTTTCCACAGAAAACCTCACCCTTGATGAAGCTGCTACCAGAATGCGCGGGCCGAGTGGCAGCCTTGTGACTCTGGTAATCGAACGGGACGGAGAGGCAGAAACGGAAATTAGACTGACACGCGATCGCATTGCCCTTAACCCTGTGGTTTCAGATTTGCGTGTTTCTGCTGAGGGTACACCCATTGGCTACCTACGTCTTACACAATTTAATGCCAACGCTTCAACAGAGTTGGCACACGCTATTTCTAGTCTAGAAAAAAAAGGCGCTGCTGCCTACATTCTAGATTTACGAAATAATCCTGGGGGATTATTGCAATCAGGAATTGAAATTGCCCGTCTCTGGTTAGACTCTGGCACTATTGTTTACACTGTTAACCGACAAGGTATTCAAGGTAGTTTTGAAGCCTTTGGGCCAGCCCTAACAAAAGATCCTCTGGTGATTTTGGTGAATCAAGGAACTGCCAGTGCCAGTGAGATTCTGGCTGGCGCACTTCAAGATAATGGTCGTGCCCAGTTGGTAGGTGAAACCACCTTTGGCAAGGGCTTAATTCAATCCTTGTTTGAATTATCAGATGGTTCGGGTTTAGCAGTCACAATTGCTAAGTATGAAACTCCTGAACACCGGGATATTAACAAACTAGGTATTAAGCCAGATAAAGTTATTTCCCAACCAGCCATTAACCGCGAACAAATTGGTACTGAAGCGGATCTGCAATATCAAGCCGCTGTGGAACTTTTGAAGAAAAACTCGGTGGTAGCAGGGAAAGCTTGAAGAAGGGTACAAGGAGACAAATCAGGTGGGGGTTTAGACTCCATCTGATACCAGAACTAACAAAATTAACAAAAATTTAATTATACCGATAACAGTAGCTGAATCACAAATTCAGTTCCTTCCCGAAGTTGGGAATTCACCGCGATCGCTTTGCCATGTTTTTCTAGAATAATTTGACGAGCGATCGCCAATCCTAATCGTATGCATTTGAATAGACCTCTTGGCATTTGTGCTTTTTGCAAGAGGGGGAAAAGGGTAAAGGTTAAAGGGGAAAGGGACTTTTGCAGAACCTTTTCCCCTTCCCCTTTCCCCTTTTCCCGACTTATGCAAGAAGTCTAATGAGATACGAACTTGTGTACTATAGTTTGATTACTGAATTCAACAGTTATACCAATTCGCAATTAAGAAATCTAGCTCCAGCAAGACTTTCCTGATTTCCATCTTTTGCCGAGTTTTAGAGAATTGGTATTATTTAGAAGAATTGATACTTATTCAACGTGTTGAGTGAGGCAATAGCAACAATGAGTAAACCAGTGATGAATATCTTGAAGAGAGACTTGTTGAAAAGCCCTGTTAATGGCTTGAGCTAAATCATGATAGGTGCGAGGAGCGATAGAACGAATAAACTCTTTCACCTTCGACCAACAGTTTTCTATAGAGGAGAAGTCAGGGGAATAAGAAGAGAGAAAGTATGGAGTATGCTTTTATTGATGATAAATTTGCTTCTTCGATCTCCATATACATTTGATTGTCTCTCACTCAAGTGAAAACCGCTATATTCAATTGTCAAAAATGCCTTTTACTTATAACCGCACGGTTCGCTTTCAAGATACTGATGCTGCTGGGGTAGTTTATTTTGCTAATGTTTTGGGTATTTGCCATGAAGCTTATGAAGAATCTTTAGAAGTATCAAGTATTAATCTCAAAGATTTTTTTACTAATCCTTCTGTAGCTTTCCCCATTGTTCATGCTAGTGTCGATTTTTTGCGCCCTATGTTTGGTGGGGACAAGTTGCTGGTTAGTTTAATTCCCCAAAAAATAGGTGTTGATAAGTTTGAAATTATTTATGAAATTACTGTGGCTGAGGTGGTAGTTGCTAAGGCTATTACTCGTCATGTTTGTATTGATGCAAGTAGTAGAAGTAAACAGGAATTACCTGATGAGATAGTTCAGTGGTTGGAGAGGAACCGCAGAGACGCAGAAGACGCAGAGAGAAGAAGATCGAGAGAGATTATGTGATGGAATTTTGGAGGAATTCTGTGGCTATTTGTTGTAACTTTTGGCGGTTAATCTTACCTTGAGAGTTACGGGGTAAGTTTTGCTGGGAAATCCAATATTTAGGGATTTTAAATTTGCTGAGTTTGTCTTTGAGTAGAGTTTGGATTTTTAAGGCAGAGGTATCTGATTTTTTGGGAATGTAAATCGCTGTTAAAGCTTGTCCCCAGTGTTTATCTGGGATACCTACGACACAAATATCGGCAACCATTTGAGTTGATTGTATAGCTGATTCAATCTCTGCTGGGTAAATATTTTCGCCACCTGTAATAATTTTGTCGCTGTTACGTCCGACAATATTTAAATATCCTTGTTCGTCTAAAAAACCTAAATCATCTACTTGGAAATCAGTTTGATTTTCTCTAGTTTTAGGATAGTAGCCAAGAGCTAAAGATTTAGCATGAATGGTAATACTTCCGATTTGATTGGAATTTAAAATTTGGCCTTGCTGATTGCGAATAGTTACTTTTGCATGGGGAAGAATTTGACCACTGCTAATTTTACCACTAAGAAAATCATCTGGTTTGAGGGTGGCAATTTGAGAGGCGGTTTCTGTCATGCCATAAGTAGGTGCTAATCGGATGCGATGAAATCTGGCTTTTTCTAGTAGTTCGTTCCATGCTGGCGCACCTCCCAAAAGTACAGTATTAAATTGGGATAGCCATTCAGTTAATTCTGGATTTTGCAGGAGGCGTTGTAACTGTGTTGGTACTAAAGATATAAAAAATTTTGATTGTTTAATATTTAGTATTTCACCAGATTCTACTGTTTTGAAGGGTAGTATAGCCAGCTTACCTCCAGTACTAAAAGAGCGCATAAATTGCATTAAACCGCTAACGTGGTATAGCGGTAATACGCAAAATGAATTGACTCGCTTTAGTTGAAAGTATTCTGTAAATCCTTGTACCGATGAGATGAGAGTTTCCCAAGTGTGAATTGCAAATTTAATTTCTCCTGATGAACCACCCGTAGGAATCATTATGAGTGGGCATGGGGCACTCGTACTGAGCGACTTGCCTTGAGCGGAGTCGAAAGGAGCCGAAGTATTGGGAATTGGGCATTGGTAATTATTCCCATTCCCTATTCCCCATTCCCTATTCCCCATTCCCAAAATAATATCTGGCTGTACTAAATCAAAGACTTGTTGCCATTCTTGTGTTCCCCAATCGGGGTTACAAAGAAAAACTGGACAATTAGCTGCACAAGCGGCAATAAAGCTTGCTAAAAATCGTAATGGTTCGCGTTCAGCTAAGATTATTTTTGGTGGTGTTCCACACGCTGATAGTTGTGTTAGTTCTAAATATAATTCTTGAGCTATTTGATTAAATTGATGGCTATCATAACCGATTAGCCAATCATTTTGAGCTAGCTTATTAAGATAGTCTAAAGGTCGTTCCATAAACTTTGAAACCACGTTTCTTCTTGTTCAAAAAAATGGTCGATGCCAAAACCAATTGCCCTATTGTTTTGGGATAATTCGGCTGCTAGCTTGAGTGCTGCAAGTCTAGCGATCGCAGTTTCAAATACTGATGAAAATACAGTATCAATTTGATGCTGGTGACAAAACTTTCTCAGACGAGATGGCGATCCAACTATCCCAGGTTTGATGACAAAAATCCCTCGCCAACCTTGTTGATGACAGGCGGCGAGTTGTCCAAGTGTGGCGACAGATTCATCTAAAGCGATCGCAGTTTCATAACTCGTACTCAATTCCAACATCTGGTGAAATTGTTCAACAGGTAGCGGTTGTTCGATAAATTCAATTTCTATGGCTACTTCTGCATTTGCTTTGAGATTGTCGCAAATCCGCAGCCATAAGTTAGCTTCTTCATAGCTGAGTCCACCGTTGGCATCTAATCGCAGTTTGGTAAAGGCTGGTAAGGTGTGTATCAGTGACTCAAAAATTTTTAGTTCATCAGCGATCGCATCCACACCAATTTTCCACTTAAACGTGCGATATCCCTTCTGCCATAAAATTTCCCATTGATTCAAAGCCGCTTTCCCAGATGGTAATAAGGCACTGAAAGATTGGGCATGGGGCATTGGGCATGGAGCATTGGGCATGGAAAAGAATTTACTCTCCCATTCTTGCGCTGACTCAAAGCCAAATTGACAAGCAGGTAACTCATCTGGGATCGAAAAAATTGTTTCGTCTGTGATTTCTTCTGGGAGTTGGCGACAAAAATCTAAGGCTTGTTCTAGGGTTTCGGAACCAAACCAGCTAATGGGGGCGATTTCTCCCCAACCGACTCTAAGAGTTTCATCGGTGAGACGGAGGATAATACCTTCACGAATATCCCATTTACCATGATTGGTGGTAAGCGATCGCAAAAATCTTCGCTGATATGGACGAAATTCAAATTGATAACGCATCAATTAATAATTGTTAAAGCATAAATCCCAGTCCAAGCAGCAAGCAAGCCCAGAAATGCACGGCTACGGCGATGAATTTACAGTTACTAACTTTGTCCGGCTGGTTATGATTTTCTTGGACGTGGCGACATAATTTGACAGCAAAGGGTAAACTCACCCAACTAAGTAACGTCCAAGCTGGAGAAATTCCCAGTAGCACAAATAGTAAAGTGAGGGGATAAATGCTACCAGTAAACCAAACTAGGAGTTTGGCCCCTTTTTGGGTTCCCAGACGGACAATAGGCGATCGCTTGCCTGCGGCTATGTCATCCTTAACTTGGTGAAAGTGTGAGCAAAACAAAATTAAGGTTGTGGCAATCCCGACAATCACTGAGGCTGCTAAACTTGTCATTGACCAAGTTTGGGTTTGGCTATAGTAGGCTGCCTCCACTGCTAAGGGGCCAAAGGCAAAAAAGCAAATAATCTCGCCTAAACCCTGATATCCTAAGCGAAAGGGAGGCCCTTGGTACGTGTAGCCTAAACCGCAGCACAGCAGTATTATCCCGATAACAGTTAGGTCATGTTGCCAAAAGGCGATCGCTAGTATGCCCAGCAACCCCAAACCTAAACACAAATTTCCTATCCAAAATATTAATGGCTTATTGCCTGTTAAGTTCACCAGAGAATGGTGCTTATTTTGATCGATACCTGTTTCGGAATCAAACACATCATTACTGATATTTTCCCAGGCAAGAATTAAGATTGCCGCAGCGACAAAAGTAGAAAATACTACACCATTGAAAATTTTAGTTTCGGCAAATGCCACTGCTGTTCCTACCCAAATGGGCATAATGGCAACGCTATACATTGGCGGTTTAATCGCTGCCATCCATAACTTAGTGTTGGGATATGAAATTTGGTTGGTAGTCATCAGCTGTGATTAATTAAATTACTAGAATATTTACTCGCACTTTAGATTTTATGATTTAAAGAGACGATTAGATATGGGTGATATATAAACAACTGTCACTTTTACTATGACTTCTTAACCTTGTGTTGTTAACACTCACCTTCACGTTGCAGTCTCAGGCTGAAACTGTCTTATCATAGTCTGAGAACACCACAAATAAGGCAAACCCTACGCTGGTGAAATAGCAACTTAATATGTTACCTGTAAAAATACGACCACGATTAATTACACTTTAGGAAGTTAACTTAAAAAAAATTTACTATCGTTAAATCCATGACAGTTTCACCATGTCGTAGCAACTTCTTTGTAAAGCACAAAGATTTATATCAATTTCTGGTAGCGGTGCAAGAAAAGTGCGTCAAAAATAATTGCAGACAAATTGTCAGTGTCTCCCAAGAAATTGATTTAGTTGACCCTTTACTTGTATTAGATAAACTTACACAAGCAAATGAAATAAATTTTTACTTTGAGGACAGAGGTAAAGGAGAAGCGATCGCGGCAATTGATTCTGTAGCAAAATTACAGATTGATGGCTCAGGCCGTTTTAGTCAAGCAGAATATTTTATCAAATCTTGTCTAAAAAATATAATTAATTTTGGTAACGCAAATCAACCTTTTTCTGGTCCTCACTTTTTTTGTTATTTCAGTTTTTTTGATAAAAACGCCCAAGTAGATTATCCATTTCCATCTGCTACCATTTTTCTTCCACGTTGGCAAGTAGCCGTAAAAAATCAGCGTTGCATATTAGTAACAAATATAATTATCAATCCAAATGTAAATATTGAAAGATTGTTAGAAAATCTGCAAAATAAAATTGAATTTATCCAAAATTTAGACAATTACTCTGTTAATATTGATTATTTTCCTAGAAACTTATATAAAAAATCTGTCACAAACTCTGCCCAATTTAAACGTTCAGTAGTATCTGTTTTGGAAAAAATTCGGTCTAGCCATTTAAGTAAGATTGTCCTAGCAGATATATTGGACGTAAAATCAAGCAACCACTTTAGCTTAGTTAAATCATTAAATAATCTTCGACAAAATCATCCTAATTGTTATATTTTTTCTACAAGTAATGGCAAAGGACAAAATTTTATTGGTGCAAGTCCAGAAAGATTAATTAGTATTAATAATCAACAGTTAATTACTGATGCTTTAGCTGGTTCTGCACCGCGAGGTAAAACCCCTGCTGAAGATGCAGCTAATGCCAATCGCTTACTAAATAGTGAAAAAGAAAAGCACGAACATTCTCTAGTGCTTGATTTCATTACACAACGCTTATGTCAGCTAGGTTTATTACCGCAAATATTAGCCCCCCGATTGCGACAATTATCGAATATCCAGCATTTATGGACACCAATCAGTGCTATGGTTCCTGCTGACATACACCCATTAAAGATTGTCGGACAATTGCATCCTACACCAGCCGTTGCTGGTGCAGCAAGAGATGTAGCCTGTGCCGAAATTCGTCGTTACGAAAGCTTTGAGAGAGGTTTGTATGCAGCGCCTCTGGGTTGGATAGATTCTCAGGGTAACTGTGAGTTTATTGTGGGAATTCGTTCAGCATTAATTGATGGCGATCGCGCAAGATTGTATGCTGGTGCTGGTATCGTTGCTGGCTCCGATCCTGATAGGGAATTTGCAGAGGTGCAACTTAAGCTTCAGGCGTTATTGAAAGCCTTAGTTTAAAGTTAATTACTAATCTTGTGTGCCAGCTAAAGATATTTACCACCTATGTGAGTTGATTTTTATTATGCTCCGAGTTGTAGGCTTCATTCAGTTTGGTGGCTGACTCTTCTAATAAACGTTGTTCATGAGGATTTCTTGGTAACACTAGTTGGCGCTCAATACCTTGGGAACTAATGATACATGGAAGTCCAAGAACAACTTCACTACCAACTCCATAGTTAGAATCTGCTCTTACCGATACTGGAAATATCTGCTTTTCATCTCGCAAAATGGTATCAACTAACTGACAAACTACTATTGATATGCCATAGCTAGTATTTCCTTTACGTTCAGAAATTTTATAACCTCGCTTACGGGTTAATTCTGCGTACTCTTGCTGAATTTCTTCCAGCGTTGCTCCTTGTGGTATGGGAAATTCAGCTAACAGAATTCCCCCAATAAATGCACTAGACCAAACGACAAATTCACTGTCTCCATGCTCTCCAATCACATAAACACGAACGTCTTGTTTGCTAACGTTCAGTCGCTTACCAAGTTGATATCTCAGTCTAGCAGTATCAAGAACGGTTCCTGACCCGAAAATTAGGTTTTCTGGTCTAGTGGAAGTAGCGATCGCAATCCGTGTTAGTACATCAACTGGATTGCTAACGATAAGTATAATTGAATTGGGTGCAACTCGATCTAATTCTTTTATTGTTGAACGCATGATTTCTGCATTATCGCTCAATATATCTAATCGGCTTTGTCCTTCTTTTTGCTGCACTCCAACAGTCACGACAATAATATCAGAATCCGCCAAATCTTCATACTGATTTGATGGTATAATCTCCATGTCTTTAAGTAGGGGAATGGTGTCTTCAATATCCCATGCTTGCCCCTCAGCTTTTGATAAAGTTCGGTCAAAAAGGACGACTTTTACACATTTACCAAGTAGCACTAAATCATTTGCTACATTTGCACCCACATTACCCGCACCTATGATACCGACCTTGGATATTTTGTTACTCATGCGAAATCTATTTTTTTGTAACTGATCCGATAGGTTAATGTTAACTCCAGAACTAGCCCTTTCGAGTCAAGATTCTTGAAGCGATCGCTTCATCTCAAAGATTTAATATGTTGATGCAAGACAGAATTGATGAGTGTTTTGTCTTCGACACCCTGGAATTGAAACCAAGCTATGATTCTGGATAAATCTGAATTAATTTTTGTGCTTGAGTTCCTGGCAATTTCAACATTGCCTTCTCGAAAAACTTATCGTTTAATGGAATATTCAGAATAATCAACGTCGTCATCTGACATCGATTTCAATGCTTCCCAATTAGGATATGAGATATTGTTTAAATCGTTGGCGCTCATTATGTTTTAGTTACAGTATCGTAGATACTTTATGAAAATTGAAGTGGTTAGAGCTACTCAAAAGCAGAAGTCAGTGCTGTGTAATTTAATGGAACTATACCAGTATGATTTGAGTAAGATAGAAGCTAAAGATGTAGATGACTGTGGCTTGTTTGGCTATCGATATCTTGATTATTATTGGACAGAACTTGAACGACACCCATTTCTAGTTAAAGTTGATGAGAAACTGGCAGGTTTTGTACTTATTAATCAGTACAGTTACCTTCATCAAGATAAAAATACCAAGTCTATTGTTGAGTTCTTTATCCTCAAGAAGTATCGAAATCAAGGTATTGGTAAACAAGTAGCTACTCACATTTTCGATCACTTTCCTGGCAATTGGGAAGTACAGCAGACTGCTTTAAACTTAGGCGCACAAGCTTTTTGGAGTAAGGTAATTAGTCAATACACTAATGGAGCTTTTAACGAGGTTTTCTTAAATGATGATCGATGGCATGGCCCAATTAAAACTTTTGATAACTCAAATAAACTATTAACATAAAAAATACACCGGATATATCGGTGTATTTCTAGCGTTACTAGAGCATATACTTTTGACGATCTTTTACACTAAATCCTGATGAGTAAAAGCTTTAGCATTCGCCCCGGTGTAACTAGCTACAATATGTCCATTGCCAGTCATTTGATATTTGTATGTCACCAATCCTTCTAAACCAACGGGGCCGCGGGGAGGCATTTGTTGCGTACTAATCCCTACTTCTGCACCGAAACCATAGCGGAAGCCATCAGCAAATCGCGTAGAACAATTGTGGAATATATTCGCTGAATTTACTAGTCCAAAAAAAGTTTCCACAGATGTTGAATCTTCAGAGATAATGGCATCAGTATGGCGAGAACCATATTCGTTAATATGAGCGATCGCATCTTCTATAGAGTCTACAATCTTTATGGACAAAATAAAATCGTTATATTCTGTTTCCCAATCGGTTTTTCTTGCAGTTTTGATATTAGGTAAAATTTCTAAGGTGCGTTTATCACCTCTTAATTCCACATGGCGTTCTTCCAAAGCCTCAGCAACTTTCGGTAAAAATTCTGTAGCAATTGATTGGTGAACTAGCAAAGTTTCAATTGCATTACAGACAGCAGCATATTGCGCTTTAGCATCGACCGTAATTGGAACTGCTTTAGAAATATCAGCAGCTTTATCTATATAAAGATGACAAATACCGTCGGCATGACCTAGTACTGGAATACGAGTATTTTCCTGCACAAATCTGACAAAGGAATTAGAGCCTCTAGGAATAATTAAATCTACATATTTATCTAATTTCAAAAGTTCTAGAGTTTCTTCTCTAGTTGTGAGCAACTGCACTGCATCTGGATTAACAGCAGTTTGCGATAATCCCTGTTTAATTGCTTTAACTATCGCTTCACAAGAACGTACTGCTTCCTTTCCACATTTAAGGATTACACCATTTCCCGATTTGATAGCCAAAGAAGCAATTTGAATCGCCGCTTCTGGACGGGCTTCAAAAATAATTCCCAAAACACCTAAAGGACAAGTAATTCGTTTGAGAATTAAGCCAGTATCAAGTTCGCGGTGAATTTGGACTTTACCAATAGGATCGTCTAGCTTACCAACATCTCGTACCCCAACGATCGCATCTCTTAATTTATGTTCATCTAACTGCAACCGCTTATATAGTGGTTGGGAAATTCCTTCGGTAGTAGCAGCTTTACAATCAGCAATATTTGCTTGTAAAATTTCATCTCTAGCTGATTCTAAAGCTTGAGCGATCGCTTCAATCGCCTGATTTTTTGCCTCAGTGGAGAGAATCCCTAGCTTACTTGCAGCTTGGCGGGTTTGACCTGCGATCGCAATTAGGGGAGAAGCTATATCAAAAATAGTCATAGTACAAAGTCTTTACTTTTTCCTCATCTTATCAATCTCAGGTTATGTTCATCATTCGTCTTCCTCCAATCGGGTGAACCATTTGGGTAATCAGTAATTACTCTAATCGGGTGAAGTAAGGCTGGGTTGAAAACTTGTATTCTCTAAATATCAAACACGGAGAAAGAGGTAGTAAATTTACAGTAATAAAAGTATTATAAGTATTATTACATATTTTGTTTGAAAGTCTTAAACATGATTTATGCGTTCCCCAGGCTAGAGAGACATAGTAATATATGTTTCTCTAGTCTTTTACTTAAGTAAATATTTTATACTGTCGTTAATTAAATTTTTACGAAATTGCAGTGGCGATCGCTGGATCTATGAGTATTGATAGATCAAATACCACTCCTTCAGTAGGGAGATCCTATGTCGTTGCAATCTGCATTAGATGCCTTAAACCAAAAACGTTATCAAGAAGCGATTGAATTACTCGAACAATTCTGCCGCGATTGCGCTGAACACAATTCCTCAGATTATCTTTCAGCACAGATGTGGCTGATGAAAGCTTATCAAGCCACAGGCGAAACCGAAAAAGCCAAGGCCTTGTGTCAAAAGTTAATCATGAGCGAAAACCCACAGGCTCGCAGTTGGGCAGAACAAGCTAGTCAATCCTTCCGTCAAACGCCACCTAAAGCTAGTCAAAAAGCTGGTCGTGCCGTTACCACTGGGATGAAATTAGCGATGGGGGGAGTGGGTGGTAGTTTGGCGTTAGCTTCTGGTGTCACCATGACCTTGCTGTTTGGCATGGTGTTGGCTTTAGGTTTGAGCTTAGTATTTATTTTGGGTAATGATAATCCACTCCAAGGATTAGCGATCGCTATTGGTATTACCCTAGTTTTTAATATCGCCGCCTTTTTCATATCTCCGTTCATCATGGACTTAACTCAACACTGGCTTTACCAAACTCGCTGGGTAGAGTTGGCAGAAGTTGAAACCCTCAGTCCAGAGACAGCTAAAGTTATTCGCCAAGTCTGCGAGCAGAAAAAGCTGAAAACGCCGCGTTTGGGAATCATTAACGACCAAAATCCCACGGCTTTTACTTATGGTTCATTGCCAAACAGTGCCCGTCTAGTCGTCAGTCAGGGACTTTTCACATATCTTGATGACGATGAAATTGCTACCGTTTACGCTCACGAACTGGGGCACATCGTCCACTGGGACTTTGCAGTGATGACAGTAGCTTCTACCTTAGTGCAAATTTGTTACTTGATTTACAGTACAGCCAGAAGATTTGGGCGTGGCGGTGGCGATAGCAAAATCAAAGATGCGATGCAAACTGCTGCCCTAGTTGCCTACGTGTTTTATGTCGTTGGTACTTATCTAGTGCTATACCTTTCCCGCACACGAGAATACTTTGCTGACCACTTTGCAGCCGAAAGTACGGGTAATCCCAATGGATTATCCCGCGCTTTGGTGAAGATTGCTTATGGAATATTAGAAGAAGGTTCGCGGACACAAGAACCCAGCCGTTTAATTGAAGGAACTCGCGCCTTGGGTATCTATGACCATAAAGCCGCCGCTTCCACAGGAACCGCTTACCGCATTGCATCCGATACTCAAAAAATTGGTCGCGTCTTTCTGTGGGATATGTTTAACCCTTGGGGCTGGTGGATGGAGTTAAATTCCACTCACCCATTGACAGGTAAGCGAGTTCGTGCATTAAGTACATACGCGGAACAATTGGGTTTACCGACTGAGTTTGATATGGGGCGAGTCATTGGAGAAGGTAAAAGTCTTAATAAAAGTAGGCTTTACGGCAACTTCTTTTTAGATGTTGTACTCTACGGTGCTGAAACAATTGGTTTCTTAGTTGGCTTGGTAATAGGTGTGATTTTGTTGTCAAGTTCGCCAAACACAGGTTTGGTATTGGGTGCGCCACTAATTGGCTTAGGGGTCGGAATTCTCATCAAAGCTTTGGTAATGTTCCCCGACTACAAGCAAGCACCAGAAACCGATATTCTCACCCTGATGTCAGACCCTTATGCGAGTCCGTTACGCGGACAACCTGCAAAACTGGAAGGTCAACTTATTGGTCGTGGCGACGCTGGTTATAAATTTGGTTCCGATTTGAAAATTCAAGATCGTAGTGGAATGCTTTATTTGCATTACGCCTCACGCTTTGGCCCTATCGGCAATTTTCTGTTTGGGATGAAGCGAGTCCAAAGCTTGATTGGCGAACAAGTTGGGGCTGTGGGTTGGTTCCGTCGAGGTGTTGCGCCTTGGATGGATTTAATTCAACTCCAGAGTAAAAATGGCACTATTGTCAACAGTTACCATCGCTTCTGGTCATTCTTCCTTGGCGGTGGATCGATTATCCTGGGAGTGGTCTTGATTATGTTTTTGAGCCGCAGCTAGCTGAGTTTTTAGGCTGCTGTCGAAGCATTTCTCAGTCCATCCAAGCTTTAATTTGTCAGGAGGTAGTTAGTAACTGCCTCTTTTTTTAATGCAACTTATAAATCAGATCGCCGCCTTCAACCCCTCCCCTTACTAAGACTACGGTTATACAACACACAAGTCGAATTACCCCCCTTAATCCCCCCTTGTAAAGGGGGGAAACAAGAAATTTAGTTCCCTCCCCTTTCCAAGGGGAGGGTTAGGGTGGGGTAAAACCATCGCATTTGTTAATTTGGCGATCGCATTTGCTGATTTGGGGTTCGCATTTGCTACTTTAGCGATCGCATTTGTTAATTTGGCGATCGCATTTGTTAATTTGGCGATCGCATTTGTTAATTTGGCGATCGCATTTGCTACTTTGGCGATCGCATTTGCTACTTTGGGTTCGCATTTGCTACTTTGGGTTCGCATTTGCTACTTTGGCGATCGCATTTGCTGCTTTAGCGATCGCATTTGTTGATTTGGCGATCGCATTTGCTACTTTGGCGATCGCATTTGCTGATTTGGGGTTCGCATTTGCTACTTTAGCGATCGCATTTGTTAATTTGGCGTTCGCATTTGTTGATTTGGCGATCGCATTTGTTAATTTGGCGTTCGCATTTGTTGATTTGGCGATCGCATTTGTTAATTTGGCGATCGCATTTGCTACTTTGGCGATCGCATTTGCTGCTTTGGCGATCGCATTTGTTACTTTGACGATCGCATTTGTTGATTCGGCGATCGCATTTGCTACTTTGGCGTTCGCATTTGCTGATTTGGGGTTCGCATTTGCTGCTTTAGCGATCGCATTTGCTACCAAAAGCTTGATTGTGCGTTAAACTTGTTTGCCACCTTTGGCAAGATTTGCTACCACTTTCACCAACTCTCCTGGCTCGATTGGCTTGGATAGATGAACTTGGAATCCAGCTTGCAGAGCTAGCTTGTGTTCTTCTTCTCTAGCAAATGCCGTTAGTGCTACAGCTAGAATCTTCTCCCTTTGCTCTGTTTCCTGCGCCCGCACTTTCCGAATCAGGGAATAACCATCCTCATCCGGCATTCCGATATCACTGACTAGAACATGAGGTTTTAATCGTTCTAGTGCTTCCAGAGCTTCACTTACTGAGCTAACTGCCGTCACTTGCCCTCCAGACTGTTCAAGAATGAAGGCAATTAACTCTCGTGTATCGGCATTGTCATCTACAACAAGTATTTGCAAGCCGTTGAGTATTGAGAGGTTATCTACTTTTACTTTACTCTCTTTAATTGACTGCTCTGGTTGCGGTTCTACCAAAGGTAACGACACTGTAAATGTTGCTCCTTTTCCTTCCCCTTCGCTAAATGCGTAGACTGTGCCTGAGTGCATTTCTACTAAATGGTGTACAATTGCTAGCCCCAGCCCTAAACCATTGTCTACTCTAGTAGTTGTGCTATCAGCTTGACGGAAGCGCTCAAAGATATAAGGTAGAAAGTCAGTACTAATTCCCTTACCTGTATCAGAGACAGTTATCTGGACGTTTGAGTTTACCTGTTCCAGATGTACTTCAACTCTCCCTCCGCTAGGTGTGAACTTGACGGCATTAGAGAGTAAATTCCAGACAACTTGTTGCAGGCGTTCTGCATCACCCATAACCTGACCTACTGAGAAGTCAATATTAGACTCAACTTGAATATCTTTAATTTCAGAGGTGGGATGTATGGCTTCAATAGCCGCCTGAATTATAGGCACAAGGTCAACTTTAGCGATATTTAGACGGATTTTACCTTGTACAATGCGTGAGATATCGAGGATATCTTCAATCAGTTTCCTTTGAAGTTTGGCATTCCGCTCGATTGTCTCCAATGCCTTAGAAGTAGCTGCTTCGTCCAATTTGCGAGTACGTATTACTTGAACCCAACCCAGTATAGAATTGAGAGGTGTACGAAGTTCGTGGGAAACGATCGCTAAAAATTCTTCTTTGATGCGGTTAGCTTCTTGGGCTTGGCGATAAAGCTGGGCATTTTCAATGGCGAATGCTGCTCGTTGAGCAAGTTCTTCAGCCATTTCTAGGTCTACAGTAGTGTAATAGCGTCCTGGTTGTGCAGACGCTAATAGAATTGTCCCCAGCTTGCATTCGCGTACTAACAATGGTACTACCATCTGAGACTTAACTTGGAGTTGGCGCAGCAGACTGAAGTGTTCCTCGTTGGAGGACTTTTTCTCTAATGAAGACTCAAGAATGTTTGTAACCAGTTCCGGCTTACCAGTCCGTAAAACTTTCGGTGGGCCGTAATCAGCATCAACAGGAATTGGATAGCGTTGTTGGAGTTCTCGGATCAGCGCTTCTTTCGCTGGTTCAGATGCAACGATAACTGGGTTAGTGAAGACTGGTAAATTATGTTCGATGACATCCACAATACACCAATCGGCAAGAGTAGGGACTGCTAATTGCGCGACGCTGGTTAGGGTAGTGCGATAATCCAAAGAAGATGCCAATACACTACTTGCTTCAGCCAAAAAATTAGAGCGTTTTTCTGCGGCTTGGGCTGCAATTCGGGCGGCTTGCTCATTAGAAAATAACTGCTGGCGCTGCAACTCTAAACGCTTACGCTGACTAATGTCACGCATTAGCCAGCGCAGAGCAACTGGCTTACCTTTTTCGTTACGAACAGTAAGTACTGTCAAAGCGACATCAAAACAGATTTTTTCTCGTGGTTGTAAACACACTTCCCATTCCCCGCCTCGATCGAGCTGCTGCAACTGAATTAGGTAATTAAAAAAAGCTTGATGATCTGACTGGGCGATGAAAGTAAGTAGCGGTTTACCAATCAAAAATCGCTGTGAAACATTGAGGTGTATGCTAGCAGCACGGTTAGCTTCCAGAATAGTGCCGAATGTATCAGTTACCAAGTAACCATCAGGCGCAAAATCAAATAATTCTTGGTAGCGCTGGCGCTCCTTCTCTACTACGATACGTGTTGCTTGTAGTTCCTCGGAAGCGATTTTTAGTTCTTCTAAAGTAATTTGAAGCTCCTCAAAAGCTTCTGCTGTTAACTCTTGCTGTGAATACGGCTCACTTGCAGTTCTTTGCACTAATCCCGTTACCCGTGAGCGCAATGTCTCTACTTGTTGACTAAAATCGTCTACATTCATGTTGCTCACTTTGCAAAGACTAAGTAAGTGTAAGTTAGATAAAATATCTGGTAATTATAAATCCAAATGTACGCTAAAAGCCGATCTCAAAACTATTACTCAAAAGATAGAGGTTTGTCTTGACAACGCGAGTTCTACAAAGTGAGTTAGAGACGATCTAGTTGTCTCAACCTCTAAATACCAACCTTAAAATAAAGAATTTATCAAGAAATCCACCTACAGGATTGTACAGCAAGAAACATATTAGGTAGATTTCAGTAAATGTTTTTATAGTTTAAGGGGGGCTTGATGCTTACACCAACATTACCAGAACAATAGGTCAAAATTGACTCAACCAAGTTGCTGATTAAGAATCAGTGGGTAAATAGTATAAGCGATGTCTACGATGGTAACAGAGCTTGTTGTACCACTTGCCTACGGCACGCTTTACGAACGTGGAAGCAAGCTACGCGCAGCGTCTGTCTGTGACACGCTGCGCGAACGTAGAGAAGTGCGGGCTACGCCTACGAAATGTGAAACAATCAACCCGACTCTAGGCGAGGTAATCTATCTTTTCAATCTCCAGTCCCCGTAAATCTGAAAAAAATTGGTATTAGGGGGATGATGAACGCGATCTTTGGTATGGGGTGGGCATGATAAGTAGATTACGCACACAATCCTGAGAGAATGATGATGATAAATGCGATCGCTAGTAGATTTCGCCAACTGATGGCTAGGAGAAAAAGCCCGATTGGCAGACATGACCCAAAAAACAAAACCAAGCGTTCCTTAGCACTGTATACCTGCATAGGATTAGTAGGTGGAATCCTGGCATTGTTGTTAATGGCGTCCCCAGGAGTAGCCCAAAAACCACAACTCCAACAACCGTTATTAGTAGCTACACGAGTTATACCGCCCTTTGTGCTATCAAACAAAGGTGAGCTATCAGGATTCAGTATCGACCTCTGGCGCAACATCGCTAACCAAATAGGTGTAGAGTCAAAATTTATTGAATATTCCACTGTACCGGAACTGCTCTCGGCTATTAAAGACAACAAAGCCAACTTGGGGATTTCAGCTATCTCAATTACAGCCGAACGCGAGCAGAATTTTGATTTTTCATTACCTATTTTTGCTGGGGGGCTGCAAATTATGGTGAGAAACCCAGAGAAAAATAACAGTGCCTTCCCAAATATTTTGCAATTGTTTTTCTCCGGTAGCCTCTTGCAAGTAATAGGAATTGCCCTAGTGTTAATTGTGGTAGCAGCCCACATTATTTGGTTATCTGAACGTCATCACAAAGATGGGATGATTCCCAAATCATACTTTCCTGGGATTTTCAAAGCCTGTTGGTGGTCAGCTGCCACCTTAGCAACCCAAGCTGATGAAATGCCCAAAGGAGTAATGGGACGCCTAGTAGGTATTATCTGGATGTTCATCGGAGTACTTTTTGTCGCCTACTTTACAGCCAGCGCGACTACCTCATTGACAGTGCAACAGCTTCAGGGCGATATCAGGAGTATAGACGATTTACCCGGCAAGGTAGTAGCCACAACTGCGGGTAGTACAGCCGCCACATACCTGCGAGAACATAAGATTTCAATTTTAGAAGTTACCAAGATTGAGCAAGCTTATAATGCTTTGCAAACAAAAAAAGCTGATGCCGTAGTGTTTGATGCGCCTGTACTCCTCTTCTATGCTGCCAATGAAGGCAAAGGGAAAGTAGAGATTGTAGGCAGTATCTTGCGTGAAGAAAGCTATGGCATCATTCTGCCCAACAACAGTCCCTACCGCAAACCAATTAATCAGGCTTTGCTGAGTCTCAAAGAAAATGGCACTTATCAATCGCTATATGATAAGTGGTTTGATGCTGAAAAATCTTGAAGAAAGGAGCAGGGGGGACAAGGGGACAAGGGGGAATTATTGAACAAGTCTCTTCCTTGTCTTCCCCCTCTTCCTTGTCTACCTTGTCTCTTCTCCATGCCCAATTCCCAATGCCCCACTCCCTATTCCCCACTCCCTTCTTTCGCAAGTTGAGCTTTTGCCTGTTGCCAGAGAGTTTCTAACTCATTCAAACTGTAATCAGAAAGGGGACGGTCAACAACCGCCTCCATTTTTTCTAATCGCTGGACAAAGCGCTGATTTGTGCCTTGTAAAGCGGTACTGGGGTCAAGATTATGCCAACGCGCTAGCTGAATAACTGCAAATAGTAAATCGCCTAATTCTGCTTCTTGTCGTTCGGGTGTTTCCTCAGCTAAAGCTTGCTCGAACTCTGCCAACTCCTCATGAAACTTATCCCAAACACCCTGAATATTTTCCCATTCAAACCCGATCGCCGCAGCCTTTTGAGAAATCTTCATCGCCGCCGTCAGTGGGGGAAGAGTACGTCCATAACGAGCGAGTTTAGCACTAAATTTTTGCGCGTCTGGAGATGCTTCGCCCTTTTCCGCAGCTTTGATTTGTTCCCAATTTTGCCGCACCTCATCCACACTGGCAACCGACACATCACCAAACACATGAGGATGACGGCGAATCAACTTTTGAGAAATTCCTTGAGTAATTTCCTTAAGAGAAAATTGCCCCGATTCGCTAGCAATTTGGGCTTGCAATACCACCTGTAATAATAAATCGCCTAACTCCTCTGCGATCGCACCCTGATCCCCACTCTTAATCGCATCCACCACCTCATAAGCTTCCTCAATCACAAAAGGCGTCAAAGTTTCCGCAGTTTGAGCCAAATCCCAAGGACAACCACCATCAGGCGATCGCAACTTCGCCACCACCTCAATCAATTCCTGCAACGCCGCCAAACTCTCTTCTTGCTTTTCCATACCTCTGCGTACCTCTGCGCTTCCCTTAGCGTTCCTTTGCGTTTAAAAAAATTATTTCTTTACTCTCGGCCGACGACTACCACCCCTCACTTTCCGCTTCTTAATTTTGCCACTAGGAAGCAACCCCCGAACCCCCTGTTTTCGCACGCGCTTATAAGCCGAACCCCCCCAATCGCTGAGAGAATGACTCATCGCACCGAGTTCCAACCCTAAAAACAGGGCGATATATTCAGTATCGTATTGCACGAGCGATCGCCCCACAGTTTGTCCCAAATCTTGCCAACTAAAACTCAGATTCCATAACCTTTGCGCGATCGCCAAAACGAAAATTGCCAAAATAGCAAGCAAACACCCCAGATAAAGTATCCGCAGAATCGTGCCAATAATCGGTCCGTGGGATAAAAAAGAACGATGTCGGAGACTTTTTTGATAAGGTAGCCAAATCCAGCGCAAAAAACCCCAGCGTTGAAATTGCACAGAGTAAATATCCAAATCCGGGCCAAACATCAGCCCGCCAAAGAGAAACCCGCCTGCAACTAACAAAGTCGCATTACTACTGCGAGTTTGCCAGAAAGTAACGCCCGCCACCAACGGCAGAGCATACATAGTAATGCGATCGTGCGTCCGACCAGAGGGCATTCTAAATCCTGAGTGACTGAATACTGAGTCAGTATAAGAGAAAAAAAGATTTTCTTAAAACACTAGCGCAATGCGAAATGTTTTGCTATATTAGTTAAGGATTAGTCAAACGGGCGGTTAGCTCAGTTGGTAGAGCGCCTGCCTTACAAGCAGGATGTCATCAGTTCGAGTCTGGTACTGCCCATTAAGTAAATTAAGGCTAGAGACAGCTTAGATGCGGTTTCTAGCCTTTTTTAAATGGATTCACAATCTCTAATTGATCGGCGACTACTAACCCATCTTGCATATCTTCAGAATAGAGAATACTTGCTCTTGCGGATAGCGCACAAGAAATAATTAGACTATCCCAAAAAGAAAAATTATATCGACTGCGGATATCTGATGCAGATTCAAAAATAGTCAGATTGAACTCTACCACAGTACAGCGGCGATAAAGCGACTGAATCACAGCTTTAATTTGCCCTTCGTTAAAGGCTGCTTTTTTAAGCAAATTAGCAACAACCTCATTCACAACCTGTGTACTAATGATAATTCCTTCAGCTTCTGTAATTTCAATAGCAATATTACGCTTTCTTGTTCTTTCTGCAACCTCCATCTTGTTATCGTCAAATAAACGATAAAGCCAAACATTCGTATCAATAAAAGACGTACTAGAACTCATAATTATCGGTTATAAATTTCCTCACGGCTGAATACACTATCTACTTGAACAGGATTTTCTGTTAATTCATCAATTATGTCTCTTTTCTTAGATGATTTTTTCGTCACCAAAACGATTACTTTAATATCATCTCCTTCACCAAGTTCTTGTCTGTACTCATTAGGGATTTGAATTAAACCATTTTGAATTTTTGCTTGAAACTCAACCGCATTTAGCATCTTTAACCTCTCTTCTATTTATGGGGCTTCATCTATTATGAGCGATTGCACCGTTAAAATATTCTGCTTGGGCAAAAGATTTTGGATTGCTCAAATAATTAATTAATCACTAGTTAATATTGAGGCAAGAAGATCGGGACAAGACAGGTGTGGGCAATGTCCAGAAACTAGTTCAATGGCATCGACTCCTAAACGCTTGCGTGCGGCGTAGCGTGACCATGTAGGAGATATTATTCGGTCATTGGTACAAACAATATATTTATGTTCAACATGCGGCAAAGCTTTTAGAGGATTCGTTTCAAAAATATATGCCATAGATTGTTGCGAACGACTTTTCGAGATTGCCCACTGTGCTACATCTGGTTGACAATCATGAAAGAAAAACTCTCTTAATACTGTTTCGTCTGAATAATCTTTGCCTACGGAAGCTGGTTCATACATATCAGGCTCATCGTAGAACTGTTGGAGTTTACTTGGGTCTTTTGGCTGGTAATTGAATAATTTGAGCGTATCAGAATCAAGCCGATGAGAAAATTGGTCGAGTGTACTGATTCCGGGATGGGGGAGCAACGCAGCCACAAACACTAGTTGACGCACTTTTACCGCTTCTGCAACTAGGGGAATGATAGTACCAGCCATTGAGTGACCGACTAGGACAATATCATCATCAGTTTTTGGCAGTGCTTGAATTACTACATCTGCAAATTGGGACAAAGTAGTAGATGCATTTTCAATTGGCAAATCCATTGCTACGGTTTTGTGACCCTGTGCTTCTAAGTGGGGAATTAGCAAATCCCAACACCAAGTGGCTTGGAAGGCACCGTGAACTAGACAATATAGACTCATATCAATTGAATAGTGGTAATGGTAGACGAGTTTTTTAACTTTTCTTATTTTTTAGCAAATTTTTAACCTTGCCCAGGTAAGTTACATCAGTACTTGCTGTATATTCAAATAGTAGTTAAAACAGGTTGAAAAGGTTGCAATAAAATACCCAAAATTTTATCAACTTCTTTAATATAGTACTCAGTCAAATCTATATAAACAGTTGTCCCTTCTAAAAATAAAAACTTCCAGTTAGTTCCGCTAGTAACCGAGCCATAAATTCGCCTAACTTCATTGCCTTGATTTTGATTGAACAACTGCGCTGCAATCATTGCTGCTACACATTGACCAAGACCGCCGATAATATCTTCTTTTTTTGCTTCAAAAATAAACATTACCGGAGCAGAAATAAATAATTGTTCCTGGGAATTGCTGATGATGTAATCGCAAAAACCCTGCAAACCTTGAGTTGCATCAACATTAAATTCATTTCCAGAAAACAGGGATATTTTATTATTTAATAATCGTCTGACCTCTGCGAGGATTGGTGCAATTAAAAACTCCGACCTTGCTTTTTCGGTTGAAATTGCAGTTGCTAAAGGAATGTAATCTATTAAAATTGTTCTGAGAGTTTCTGATGGTGTAATCGGTTTTGTATCAGCAAATAAATTCCGAGTTTCATCGAGTGTTAAATAAAAACTCTTTTTCACCTTGGCAAGACTAAAATCGCTGTATGCCATCCTTCCACTTTGTGATTATCTATTTAGTCTATTTCATCTTGTCCCCTTGTCACCTTGTCCCCTTGTCCTCCTTACCTTGGTTCGCCAACTCTTTTGCTCTCGTCTGGGAATCAAACTTTAATTTATTATCCCATTGCTGTGCTTTGCCAAACTTATTAACAGCGCCCTTAATATCATCATTTCGCGCTAAGTTCTCACCTTGGATGAGTAACGCTGTCGCCCCTTGCGTTAACCGCGATGGAGTTTGGCACGATCGCAACTCTTCTAACACTTCTGGATGACCAATGAAGTAATTATTCAGCAAATTGCAACCACTGATTAATAAATTATCGAAATCCAAATCCCATAAAATTATTGTCTTGTCACCACTTGCAGAAGCTAACTGTTGTCCATTGGGGCTATAGGCGACGCTAAAGACGGTATTGCTATGACCAGTCAGGGTTTTCAGGAGTTGACCACTGCTGACATCCCAGATTTTGATCGTCTTGTCAAAACTAGCAGAAGCTAACTGTTGTCCATTGGGGCTATAGGCGACGCTATAGACGGTATTGCTATGACCAGTCAGGGTTTTCAGGAGTTGACCACTGCTGACATCCCAGATTTTGATCGTCTTGTCATCACTTGCAGAAGCTAACTGTTGTCCATTGGGGCTGTAGGCGACGCTATAGACCTCACTGCTATGACCAGTCAGGGTTTTCAGGAGTTGACCACTGCTGACATTCCAGATTTTGATCGTCTTGTCCCAACTAGCAGAAGCTAACTGTTGTCCATTGGGGCTGTAGGCGACGCTAAAGACCTCACTGCTATGACCAGTCAGGGTTTTCAGGAGTTGACCACTGCTGACATCCCAGATTTTGATCGTCTTGTCAAGACTAGCAGAAGCTAACTGTTGTCCATTGGGGCTGTAGGCGACGCTAATGACCTCTTTGCTATGACCAGTCAGGGTTTTCAGGAGTTGACCACTGCTGACATCCCAGATTTTGATCGTCTTGTCAGAACTAGCAGAAGCTAACTGTTGTCC
>NZ_JBALDN010000066.1:0-107307 GCF_036917375.1 Nostoc sp. | reverse complement strand
TCTTACCCTAGCTCGGATAGTGCCACTTTGTTTCCAACTTGATTGCTGATCGGGCAAGTCCGCTTGTCAATAGGGTTTGAGACGCGCTAACCCTGGTTATTATAGCGGTTTCCGCATGGGGAAGGTACAGAAAGAAATAATTAACTACAAATAAACGATACACCAAAATCAATGGGTGACTTACTTAAATAAACTAGGAAACAAGCGAAAATAATTAAGCATGTAGAGTGGGCATTTTGCCTACTCTAACAGCTTCTAATGATTAAATATCTGGTGAAATTAAATATGCGTTACCCAGAACTCTTGTAGAGACGTAGCAGTGCTACGTCTCTACGTTCTTTTTCGAAGATGTCTATTAAGTATCAACTGAACCGAATATCAATCATCACCTCTGCTATCCTCGTCTTCCCCTTTGATCTTCTGCGCTACGAAACCCGGCAGATCGGTACTGTCAACTGCAAAAACGAAAAACTTGTTTGGGTTGTCAACATTTGTCGAATGGTAAGTATCCGGTGCTAAAGTACCTAGAAAATCGTTGTCATTGGCAATGAATAATGTATGCTTTTCCACTCCGTCGATCTTCACATCTTTTCCGAAAGCCAAACCTTCAAGCTTGGCAGGAATGTCCTCTTCTTTGATGCCGTTTTGAGTTAGTGCAGCTACCACATCAAGGAATAGGGTCTTGCTTACTGCCTTACCAACAAGGTTGTTTTCCCCGGTGATATTGCTTACTTCTTGAGCATTCGTCAGATCGATCCGATAGATTTTCTTGAAGGCAGCCTTAGAGCCGTCGCCAAACCCTTTGCCATCGCGTTCATCTACTAGGAATTGGCGATCGCTAATGGCCAAAATCTCACTAACTGTGGGATACTTCGGTTTAGCCGCCGTACCAATATTATCTAGTTGATAAGCGTATTCCTGAGTAGCACCTGTGGCAATATCAATTTTGACAATTCTGGTATAAGCACCATTAGTCCCACCGTCCTGGAGCAGGGGACTTTGCAAAATGCCAAACAAGGTTTTACCGTCGGGAGTAATTGCCAGTCCTTCCATACCTTTGTTGGCAACTCGACCGGAGGTGTTACCACTGATCTCTGTATCACTAACGGGACTCAAGTTGCTGACTGCAAACTTGCTAGGTAGGTTAAAGACCCTCATCCGCTTACCTGTATTGCGATTAAATTCATATATATAGGGGCCGTATTCATCCGAGATAAATATCTGCTCTCCACTATTAGATACACGCACTCCTTCAGGATCGAAACGCGCATTGTTGGAATATGTGGAGATTTGGCTGGGGTTGAAGTTGTCTGAGCGTCCAGTGAAATAGTTTTTATTCTTGGTATTTAAGGCTGGTACACCGCTAGGTACACCCAATCCCGCACCACTTCCGTAGTAAAGAGGGTCTTTGCTGAACAGCAGAGTTGTGTCAATTAAGGAAGGGGTAAGGGTGAAAGGCAACGCTGAACCAAGTTCGCTTGGTACAAGTTTCAGTTTGATAGTTTGGAAGCGGTTGATATAGGATGCTGTATCACTCACAGCGCTGTTGTATGCCACCGCATTTGGGCCTCGGTCTGGGATACCAATAAAGGTATTATTGCCAGCGTAAGCTAGTCCCGACCCTAGACCACCCAAGAGATTTCCCGCAACGCCGTTTTCCAAAGGAGCAGATGTGTCGGTGGAGCGATCGCCAATTTTACCATCTAGGCTCCCAATTGCAATCAATTTCACCTCTGCATTCGCAGCAGGAGCCATTGCAAAAAACACCAACAATGACAAAATGAGACTTTTGTTGAGCATATCAGTTCTATTGCGAAAAGACAGTATTTATTAAAAAATATTGTCAGTTTTTTGACTTTTTTAGTATCTATTACCAGTAGTTAAGTAAAAGTTAAGCTTAGATTAAATGAAAAGATTAAAGTTTGTATAAAACTCTTACTAGTAGCATTCATAATCTGCTAAAAAGAAACAAATAAAAACCATTTTATATATAAAAATTAGTAAAAATAAAGTCTAAAATGTAAAAATTACATAGTTATACTTCAACAGTAAAATTAATAATTCAAAAATAAAAATATTAGCAACTAATTTTATCAACTTTAGAAATAAAACTGAATTTTGATATTTCCGATCGATAACGTCAAAAATCAAACAAAGTATTTAAAAAAAACTTAACTAGATAAAATTTACTACTACCAAAATATAACCAAAAATTACTCATACCTTAACCATTAACTATAAATATCTGTACTTGAATAGTTATGGTTATCCCTATTATAGAAAAATTGCATGAAAACTAGTAGAAACCAAGGGTATCTATTAAGTCTTTTGCTGTTAAGTAGCTTGAGTGCAAGTATCCAATCAGCTAGCGCTGGAACTACCAGACCCGTTGGTAACTCAGAGAGTGGAGCAGCTTTGCTACCTACAGGTCAAATCATCACGCCCGCAGCAGCACCAGGCTCGACGTTTGCACCTTTAGGAACTGGTTTACGTACAGATGATAATGCTGATGCTGCTGAAGCCGTAAGCACAGCCCTCAGTCCTGATGGAAAAACTTTACTAGTGCTTACCAGTGGTTATAACCAAAACTTCAAGGATGAAAATACAGGTAGTACTTTCACTTATCCTGTATTAGACCCGCTAACTGGTAAGCCAAGTAGTACAACAACCCCCAAAGCAGAATGGGTTTTTGTTTATGATGTCACTAGCGGTAAGTTAGTTAAAAAACAACAAATTAATATTCCTAATACCTATAACGGTTTGGCTTGGGCTAAAGATAGCTCACGCTTCTTTGTATCAGGTGGAATTGACGATCGCGTGTATGTTTATGCGTCTAATGGTAGTCAGTACGTACCAGATGCCCCTTTTATTTTACTAGGTCACAATTCTGACCAAACTGCACCCTTCCCTAAATACGATGGTGGTTTGTTGAAGGATACGCCAGCTAAGGCTGTGAGTACAGGAGCAGTTGTAGCGGGTATTGCAGTTAGTCAGGATGGCAAAACCTTAGTGGCTGCAAACTTTGAGAATGACTCTATATCAATCGTTGACACTCCTACCCGTAAAGTAACTAAAGAAATTAAGTTCTTTAGAGCAGGTGATAAAATAGCAACTGGTGAATTTCCTTTTGATGTCGCTATCAAAAGTACCGAAAAAGGTCAAGCAGCTAAAGTTTTTATTAGTAGCCAGCGCGATGACGAAGTAGTTGCTGTCGAAATTACTTCTGGAAAAATCACCCGTATACCAATAGGTAGCCAGCCAAACAAAGTACTGCTTTCGGCCGATCGAGATCGACTATACGTAGCTAATGGTAACGATGACTCGATTTCAGTCATTGATACAAATAGCAATCGGGTTGTTCAAACCATCTCTCTGTCTCGCTCTGGTGATAAATACAAAGGTGCTAATCCCAACTCTTTAACTCTCAGCCCAGATGGACGAACACTTTATGTTACTCTAGGCGGCGAGAATGCGATCGCTGTTGTGGACTTGCAAAGTGGTCGGGTGAATGGACGCATCCCCACTGGCTGGTATCCTAATTCTGTAAGTGTCAGCCTTGATGGTCAAAGACTTTACGTTGTCAATGCTAAAAGTAATTCCGGCCCCAACCCGTCAAACAGTCGGACGACACCAGCAGGACTTGCACGTAACACTAATTTTAAAAACGATTACACCTGGGCTTTAGAAAAAGCTGGTATCTCAATTATTCCAGTGCCAAGTAGCAGTACTTTGGCTATCCTTTCAACGCAGGTAGACAAAAACAACGGTTTTTATAATCGTCGTCCTGACCGGATAATGAGGTATTTACAAGGCAAAATTAAGCACGTTATCTACATAGTTAAAGAAAACCGTACTTATGACCAGGTACTCGGTGACTTACCTATTGGTAATGGCGATCCAGCACTTACCTTATTTCCCTACAAGATTTCACCCAACCATCACAAGCTGTCTCTTGGCTTTGCAACTTTTGATAACTTCTACGACAGTGGCGAATCCAGTGGAGTAGGTTGGAACTGGTCTACTTACGGTCGTACAACAGACTACACCGAAAAAAGTCAATCAGTTCTTTACGGTAACGCTGGCTTTAACGGCTTAACCTACGATTACGAAGGTACAAATCGGAATATCAGTCTTGGACTACCGCAAACTTCCTCGAATAACTCGCCAATCAATACCCGTATAACAGGAGTTTTAGATCCTTCTGGGCAGTCTTCCATATTACCTGGAGACAGGGATGTTGATGCTCCCGAAGGAGATGGTAATCTCAAGCCGGATGCCATTGGTGGTTATCTGTGGGATACGGCGCTACGTGCTGGCAAGACTGTACGCAATTACGGTTTCTTCGTTGATAACGGAATTCCTTACACCACTACTCAAACCGATCCAACTAAACCCGATCCGAAAAACCCAGCTTATATCCCCATTTCTGCAACCCCTTACGCTGACAAGATTCCTCAAGCTCCCGTTACTAAAACTGCATTGTTGGATAAAACCGATCTTTACTTCCGGTCATTCGATCAAAATAATGCTGATACTTATTTGTACAAGGAATGGGAAAGGGATCTTCAGCAAAATGGATTACCCAATTTAATGCTTGTGCGTTTATCTCACGATCATTTTGGTTCCTTTGGCACTGCTTTATTTGGACTAAATACTCCTGAATTGCAAATGGCAGATAATGACTATGCTATTGGCAAGCTGGTAGAGAAAATTTCTCATCTACCGGAGTGGAAAGAAACAGCAATTTTCATCATTGAAGATGATTCCCAGAATGGGCCAGATCATGTTGATTCCCACCGTTCGTTAGCCTACGTTATTTCGCCCTATACAAAACGGGGTGCGCTCATTAGGACTAACTACAACACCATTAATATATTGCGAACAATGGAGGATTTGTTAAACATTAACTATTTGGCAATTACTGATGCTAATGCTCAACCAATGTCAGATGCCTTCACAAGACAACCGAATTTTGAGCCTTACACAGCTATTGTGCCAGGTAACTTGTGTGCTAAACCTGTAGATCCGAAACTAGTACCAGCTTGCCAAGACCCCAATGTTGAAAATACAGCAGCTGTGCCCATTCTAAATGATGCAAAATGGTGGGCTGCTATAACCAAGGGTTTCAATTTTATCGGTGAAGACAACCTCGATGCAGAAGAATTCAACGAAATTCTTTGGGAAGGAATTAAGGGCGATAATATTCCTTATCCTAAAGAACGTAACCGTAAAGACTTACGGCAAAACCGCGATCGACTTCTAAAAAATTGGCAATTGAGTCAAACGAATAACTCTACTGGCGCTAAGAAGTAAGTCTTAGACATTTGGTAAAAAAGTAGAGATGTAGCATTGCTACGTCTCTACAAGGTTTAAATAGTTTATTTATCTAATGCAACAGGAAAATTGAGATGAAATTGATTCAAAAATTAGCGATCGCTACTAGTCTGGTTCTGAGTTTAGCTACCTTAACCACTAAATCTGCATCGGCTGCAATTCTTAATTATGCATTCAATGTTGATAGTTCTACTGCTAAAGGTAACGGTCTATTTAGCTTTGACGACTCAACTTTCAGTAATGATAATATCCCAGTAGCGCCAGTTCAATCGCTAAGTTTTCAATTCGATAACGATCCCAATATTTACACCGCAAACGATGATGTTGAATATCCAGATTATCCCGTTGCATTTCCAACTGTATCCTTAGCAGATAACGCACCTATTGGATTGCTGTACAGTTTCCTTGACAAAGCTAATCCTGACAAAAGTTACGACATTGCTGGAACATTATTTTCTGTTTCCTCCGAAACTCCCGATTCCGGTATAGTTTCTTATCGACAAGTACCTGAACCTAGTACTTTAGGTAGCACACTTCTTCTTGGCACTATTGGCTTGTTCATGAAAAGAAAGGTAAGATCGAGCAAAAACATTAAAGCTTAACCTCGACTTAAGAGGGTGTAATGTGGTTGGGTTCCCACCTACGTACACTCTCTTAAGAATTGCACTAAAAAAAGCAAAACTCCAATGAAAACTACTGGCATTCATCATGTAGCGATTATTTGTTCTGACTATGAGCGCTCAAAAAAATTTTATGTAGAAGTTTTAGGCTTTTCGATTATTCAAGAAACTTTTCGCGCCGCCAGAAATTCTTATAAATTAGATTTAAAAGTTGCAGAAAATACTCAAATCGAACTATTCTCTTTCCCAAATCCTCCAGAACGGCCTAGTAAACCAGAGTCTTGTGGTTTAAGACATCTTGCTTTTCAAGTTGATAATGTAGAGGAGACTGTTTTTTATTTAAAATCAAAAGGGTTAGAGGTAGAAAATATCAGAATTGATGAAATTACAGGTAAGAAATTTACTTTCTTTAAAGACCCAGATAATTTACCATTAGAAATTTATGAGCGTTAAAATTACTGCTGACAAGCAAAGGTGTCATCACTATAAATAATGTAGGACTTACGCACAAGTTACGGAATAACGAACCGCAGAGGCGCAGAGGACACGGAGAAATCAGAGTTTGAGAGATGTTTTGCGTAAGTCCTATAATGAAGCGATGTCTACGACGGGCTAGACCTACGCCCCAGCATAATTACGGTTTAATGCTGTCAAAATTACTATATTCATAACTATGCCTACACTTAACGAGGCAGAATGTCATCCAAGCGAAGTTGAATCCCAGGCAAAAGTAGCGAGTTGATTAATTGGTTGAGTCGGTATTGTTGTTGACTATAACTGTCTTCAACTAATTGACAAACGGTGAATGTAGGTTGTTTAGGTTTCCCAATAAATGCTAGGCCACCCAATCCTCGATAATCGACAATCCAATATTCAGGGATGCCTAAAAGTGCATATTCTTCAACCTTTCTTGCATAGTCAGTTTCCCAGTTAGTGCTAACAACTTCCACCACCAATTTAATTGAGCGTCCAAAAGTAATTACGGGTTCTCGCTGCCAAAGAGGTTCGCGATCGAGAACGGTTTCATCAAGAACCACAATATCAGGACGACGAACTGTAGCTGTATCTGCAAAAGGGTAAATTAAACAAGTGCGAGGAATAAACCAGGGGAGTTGTTCTGCAACAAGGTAGATGCCAATTTGGGTTGCAAGTTTGCCACTCACCGTTTCATGGGGCCCAGTGGGTTCCATGTCAATTAATTCTCCGTCTGCTAATTCATAGCGGGGATTGTCTTGGTATTGGGAGAGAAAATCTTCAAATGTGAGAGCTTTTGGGGAGATATATGTCATGAAAATCAATCTCCTGAAGAGAACTTGTTTTGATTTATAAGTCAACTTTACTACATAAAATTTATCTGGTTGTTTGGAGGACAGTAAATAGTTCTACCAAAAGAATCGCCAGTTTCTGCATCCGTTAATTCCACAATTTTAGCGTTATCAGTACAGACACTTCTACCTTTAGCCATTCTCAACTCACCTTGAACAAAACCAGTCACTATCCACACCATTCGATTGTTAGAAATCGATGATTTGTACTGTCCTGTTTTAGCTGCAAATTCTTCGTATGTTGTAAGTTTTGCTTCTGTGATTTGCATCTTACTAGACTTTTTGATAACGCTTTCAATCGTCATCAAATGGCTTGCTGGTAAGCTATTATTTGCAGGATATATTCGTACTTTTGAGTTGAATGGTATTGGTTGATTGACTGGCTTTTTTGTCTGTAGTGGTTGAGCTATGACTGTCTGCACTAGCAATAGATTAGTGGTGCTAGCAAATATAAAAGCAGATAATGAAGTTATTGTAAAAATATTAACTGTAGTGCAAATACGCTTCATAATACTCAGAATGCTTAACAACTTCATACAACTTTAAGCGATCGCCTCGGTGAGTGGTTGCATCATCGTGCCAGAAACTCTATTCTGTCAGAACATCAAGTTTAGCTAGTCTGCTGAAGCCTTCTTCTGGGTTGCCAGTTGCGGCCGTTGCTTTAAATCTGGTATATTCTCAGTCAAAAAACTCAAAAGCGATCGCTAGTAGATAAATATCTGCAATATCCAGCCAAAGAACCCAGGATAATGAATCATAATTAATCTCTATAGCTTTGAGTTATCAGCCATCAGCCACCAGTTACCAGCCGGAAGCTGAGATGCCGAATAATCAAGGCTTTTGATTCAACTTAACGAATTGACTATGAATTCTGAACAAATCAAAAATTCTCTAAATATTTCGCCAGCGATACGTGTGGGAGTACTGGGTTTCGGCGGACTCGGACAAGCAGCCGCTAAGGTAGTTGCTGGCAAACGAGAAATGATTTTAGTCGCAGCAGCAGATCAAAAAGGTTACGCTTATGCTGCTGACGGTTTAAATACTGAAAAATCTATTGCAACCTATCAGTCCCAAGGTTCGGTGGGTTATTTAGAGCCAATTGGTACATTAACCAATCAAAGTATTCAGGATTTAATCGAAATAGCTCAAGTAGATGGGTATTTTTTGGCTTTACCCAACCTGCCAAATGATTTTATTCCCAATGTCGCCAAGGAATTTATCAAATCTGGTTGGCGTGGGGTACTAGTAGATGCAATCAAACGCACCACTGCTGTAGAACAACTCCTAGCGATGAAAGACGAACTGCAAGCCGCCGGGATTACCTACATGACAGGCTGTGGTGCTACCCCTGGACTATTAACAGCAGCAGCAGCTTTAGCCGCCCAAAGCTATGCCGAAATTCATCAAGTTGAAATTACCTTTGGGGTGGGAATTGCTAACTGGGAAGCTTACCGCGCAACTGTTCGGGAAGACATTGGCCACATGCCTGGTTATACAGTAGAAGCTGCTAGGGCGATGACTGATGCGGAAGTAGAAGCACTACTAGATAAAACTAATGGCGTGCTGACCTTGAAAAATATGGAACACGCTGATGATGTGATGTTAGAAGTAGCCGGGATAGTAGGGCGCGATCGCGTTACAGTTGGTGGTGTAGTCGATACCCGCAATCCCAAAAAGCCTCTCAGCACCAATGTTAAGGTAACAGGACGTACCTTTGAAGGAAAGATTTCTACCCATACATTTACTCTCGGAGATGAAACCAGCATGGCAGCAAATGTCTGCGGCCCTGCTTTCGGCTATCTCAAAGCTGGTAGACAATTGCACCAACGCGGCATCTATGGAATATTCACCGCAGCCGAAATTATGCCTCAATTTGTTAGGTAAATAGGAGGATGAGGGGACAAGGGGGATGAGGGAGTGACGGAGATGAGGGAGATGAGGGGAAAAGGAGACAAACAAAACTCCTAACTCCTAACTCTTAACTCCTAACTCCTAACTCCTAACTCCTAACTCAGGACTCAGCACTCAGGACTCAGGACTCAGCACTCCTAACGCCCAATCCCTAATTCTTATAATGGTATTTCAGTGCTGATAAATCGGAGGTAAGTGTGACCACTACGCTACACTGGCAGGAACGGGTTGGTAATCAAAGAGATTGGATTTGGCGTGGCTGGCAAACCCGCTACACTTACATTCGCCCTCGCCAAAGTCACCCCAATACAACACCGCTAATTCTGTTACATGGCTTTGGTGCTTCCATTGGTCATTGGCGACATAATTTAGAGGTGTTGAGCGAGCATCACACAGTTTACGCTATAGATATGTTGGGTTTTGGCGCTTCTGAAAAAGCCGCAGCTAATTACAGCATCGAACTCTGGGTTGAACAAGTTTACGATTTCTGGAAAACATTTATCCGTCAACCAGCAATATTAATAGGCAATTCCAACGGTTCACTAATATCTATGGCCGCCGCCGCCACTCACCCCGATATGGTGCTGGGTATGGTGATGATGAGTTTACCCGACCCGTCATTAGAACAAGAAGCAATTCCTCCTGTGTTGCGCCCACTCGTCACAGCAATCAAAAATGTTGTTGCTTCGCCGTTGATACTTAAACCTGTATTTAACTTCGTGCGCCGTCCTAGCGTGCTACGTCGCTGGGCTAGTCTTGCCTACGCTAACCCAGAGGCGATTACCGATGAACTCATCGAAATTTTAGCAGGGCCTCCCCAAGATCGGGGTTCTGCGAGGGCGTTTAGTGCTTTGTTCAAAGCTGCGATCGGAATTAACTTTAGTCCTAGTGTCAAGACAGTATTACCAACCTTAACAATTCCCATGCTTTTAGTTTGGGGACAAAAAGACCGATTTGTTCCGCCAGCACTAGCTAGCCAATTTGCCCAATATAACGAGAAGTTGGAACTGCTAAATCTGGAGGATGTAGGGCATTG
This sequence comes from Nostoc sp., assembly GCF_036917375.1. GTDB lineage: Bacteria > Cyanobacteriota > Cyanobacteriia > Cyanobacteriales > Nostocaceae > Nostoc. The sequence continues at coordinate 97,081 of NZ_JBALDN010000066.1, read as the reverse complement.
TCCCCATGATGAATGTCCAGAACAAGTCAACCAAGCGATTTTAGATTGGATTGAGAGATGGATTGGCGTAGGCGTTGGCGTAGCCTCTCGTAAAGAAGCCCGCCGCAGGCATCGCCTACCATAGGTTGTTCCCTAAATATTATGCAATGGGGGTGCGATCGCATCAGCAGTAACTAGCCAATCGTCGCTTGGTTAGTGTCAACATCTGTAGCACCACTTACAGAACGCGCCACAGAAACCATTTTGTTGAGAATTTCTTGACTGGGGACTTTACCTTTCAACACTACAGTGCTACCTGTCTGAGCCACCCAAAGGGTATTAACATCGTCAAGTTGGGGGTCTTCATCAAATGCCAACGCTACCCGCTTTGCCAAACCACTTTGGTCATATTCTCCGTTTAATCCCAGACGTTCTGGGGGTATCGATTGCGTAGCAGTAGCAAAATTACTAGAAGCTTGCTCTGTAGCCTGTGGAGCCGGATTTACTTCGGCATTTTGAGGTTTTTCCATGCCAAACAATCTTTGTAACCAACCCATAAAAACTTTTCTCCTATTAGCGGCTTATCAAATCTGAGTATAAAAGCTTTACAAAAATGCCGCATCTGCCAATAAAAAGATATTCATTCAATGAAATTACTGCTTGCGGTATGATTTCCAGACAATTTCTCGATTGAGAATGCAATGAGTGCAACGGTTAAGTTTACAATAAGAGGTCGCACTGAAAATTTAGTGCGGTAGTAGGTCTAGCGTTGCCCTGTGCTAGTGTCTGCGTTACTCAATTCCTGCTCTAGCCTCTGTTGGCGAAGATGAAACATACCCTTTCAGTTCTTGTAGAAGATGAGGCGGGTGTTCTTTCCCGCATTTCTGGTTTATTTGCGCGTCGCGGCTTCAATATTGAAAGCCTTGCTGTTGGCCCTGCTGAACAAGGAGGAGTCTCCCGAATTACAATGGTTGTCCCTGGTGACGATCGCGTGATCGAGCAACTCACTAAGCAACTGTACAAGTTAGTCAATGTCCTAAAAGTCCAGGATATTACCGAAACCCCTTGTGTTGAGAGGGAATTGATGCTTTTGAAGGTGAATGCTAGTACCAGCAATCGCTCAGAAGTGATCGAATTGTCTCAGATTTTCCGGGCGCGAGTCGTTGATGTGGCGGAAGATTCTCTCACCTTAGAAGTTGTGGGAGATCCAGGTAAACTGGTAGCGATCGTGCAAGTATTACAAAAATTTGGTTTGAAAGAAATCGCCCGCACAGGCAAAATTGCCCTAACTCGTGAATCAGGCGTGAATACCGAGTTACTCAAATCTTTGGAAGCAAAGGTTTAGTTGGGAATGTAAATCAAGATTCAGAAATACTCAACCGCAGCAGAAGTCATAGTGGCAATTGTTACTATGACTTCTGTTTAGGGAGTAGCAAAAAAGAAATATTCAACTACCCACAAACCGCATAGTTTATAATTTATGTACAACTTTATGTACATTAACTAATGTTGTTTTACAAAATCACATCCCCAACCGATGCGAGAAATGACTTTTTTAAGTTATTAGAGCTGGTGGTAGAAAATCATCAGGTGTATATGATCAACCGTCGTGATGGTGAAAATGTAGCCTTGATTGCTGAATCAGATTTAGTGAGTTTACTTGAGACGGTTTATCTTTTGCGATCGCCTGCTAATGCGCGTCGTTTACTGGATGCAATAGAGGAGTCGAAAACAGGTAACATCCAATCTCAAACGCTAGCAGAACTTCAGCAGGAGTTGGGGATTGAGCAAGAAGAAGAAAAAGAAAGCTGAACCCATTGAAATTAAACCAGTTATTGTGAATCGCAGTCTTGGTTTTAGTTCTCAATTTAAAAAAGATTTAACTTGGTGGTTTAAGCAGGATTTTCAGAAAGCATCGAAAATATTAGATTTGGTTACGCCTGTAATGCAAGACCCATTTGAGGGTATTAGTAAACCAGAACCATTAAAATATATGGATGCAGATATTTGGTCGCGGCGAATTGATTTAGAACATCGGCTTGTATATAGGGTGGGAAACACTCAGATTGATTTTTTAGCTTGTCGGTATCATTACGAATAAGGGCTGATTAACTACCTTTCAATATTAGCGATCGCTTCTTCTGGTGAGACATTACCATAAATCACAGACATAATCCCTGGCAGGTATTCATCCATCATCGTCACATTGGCGTAAACCACCCTTTGAATGAGTGCAAAACTGAGTCTGTCACCTTCGACATCAATGCTGGTTTTGTAACTAATTTCGCCATCGGTAAAATCTAGCTCAAAATTGCCGATAATCATGCCAGAATTAGCTCTAGTGATAAACTCTGCTACAGCCAGCCGCTTATTTTCTGGTGAATTGACTGGACAAATTGAATAAAAAACGAATTGATTTTGTTCACTTCTGGTTCTAGCGTAACAATTCCATTTGCCATTTTCGCCTTGGAACGATATTTGTAAAGCTGGCTGTCCTAAAAGTTGTACAAAGGGCCAATCATCAGCTTGAAAAAAATTGATTATTTCTTCAAAAAGACTACCATCTGTAGAATCTGAGGGCATTGCCTCTATTTTTTGTGTTATCTCATCTGTGTTAATATCAGCTAATTCTGTCAAAAATTTATCGATTACTTCTGGCATTTTGGCAGATGCTTTCTGAGTTTTTACAGATAAATTAGCCTCAGTCCAATCTTTAAAAAAGTTGACAATACCTTCAGCAATTCCTTCACCGGAAACGCTTGCTTGAGCAATATTTTCTGGACTAATATAAGACCAAAGAGTACAATAGCCGATTTCGCCTGATTCTTGTTGCTGTTTAACAGATAAACCCAACCAACTTTCGGTGAAGAGGATTTGGTTATCGGGTTGTTCTTGGCTTAAATTCAGGATATATTTTGCCGTTTCATCAATATTGACGGCGTGTTCTGCTAGTAGTGATAATAAATCTGGTTTCAGGCTGACTTCGATAGTAATGTCTGGTTCGCTGAGAAATTTGCCAGATAATAGGGAGTTACGCGCATCTGGTTTGAGATTGAATAAGGCGGCAGTATCGATGCGTTGATAGAGTTGTGGGTTTACTTGGAAGGTGAGGCGACACTTGATGAGTTCGTTGTTTTGTTTGGTGAGGGATAGAGCGATCGCGTGAACTGTGAGGGGGGTTTGGGAGGAGTCGTGTAGGGTTAAGTCGATGTTTATTTGATGATTTTCAGTCTGTCCTCTCATTTTCTGTAATATATGCATGCAAATTTTTTTTGCTTTTTTATCTGTAAAACTTCAAATTTCTAATCTAGTTATTTTGCTTGTTTAGATTTTCATATCTATCAAAATATTCTTTGTAGTCATTATTCGGAAACAATTTAGGTAGTACTTTCAACATTGTTTCTAATTGACTTTGTACCGAAGCAAAGTAGTAATCTGACAAATCAATTTCACAAAATAAATATTGCCACCCGTAAAAACCTTTTGTTTCTAAAAGATGATCCAAATAACCTGGATAGTCTAAATCCATTTTGTGGCATATACCGTTGCTATCATAAAGCCATATTTCTGGAGAAGCTATCCCATTTTCTGTTTTAAAAACGCCCATCACTCCGTCACCTGTATTAGGATGATCGTCAAAAGGAATTAATTTTTTATAAAACTCTTTTTCTTCTTCTTCCATTTCTTCATACCACAATTCAGGTTTACTGAAAGTAAAAATATGGGAAAGGCTACTTAATCTAAACTCCCCTCCGTTCTCATACTCATCTTCTTCCAATTCATAACCCCAGTACAAAGAAATTTCATCAGATAGAAACAGGCAATCTTTAAGTTTCTCATCTAACTTGTATCTTAAAAAATCCTCTATCTCACCGAATTTAAAATTAATTTCATTTTGGCTACATGTAGGAATTTCTGCATTTATAGCGATAATATCAATTTTTGAGCAACTTTTGATATCTTCAAACATACCTAAAAATTTTTCTCGATAGCCTTTCATGACTTTTACTCCTTGCTTTCGCTAATTGCTAAATTACTAGTTGTAGGTAATTATTGTCACTGATTTATTCACCGAATTTTAATTTTTTATTACTATGGGCATCATTGACTTTTTTCATATCTTCCTCAAATTTTGTAGCGTCCCCTCTAGTTCTCTTAGCGTTCATTTTTAAATTGAAATCTGCTAAATCTTTAAATGAACCATCTGCATTTCTTACAAGGACAATTTTCCTAGCAAATGATTGACGTACTCCAATTATCTTTTCTATCTGTGAGCGACCATCTGAAGAATTTAAGTCAACTGCGATAGTTTGGGTAAAATCTGGCGGTTGAGGAGATTCTTCAAACTTTTGAGGAGATGCTGGTTTTTCTTCCCACTTGTTTGCTTTACTGATTTGGTACTCACCCCAAGTTGCTTTAACGTTACTTATATAATGCTCATTAGGAGAACTGTAGTAAGTAATATCAACTTTGTACCATATCATCTGCCCTTTATTCACCGCATCTATTGCTGGCTTCTCCGTAGTTCTATAAAATTTGCTATTTGTTTGAGTTCTACCAGGTGTCAAATTAGAATCAGTTGCCATTCCACCTAGTTGCTCTGTTAACAAGTGCATTTTTACCCATGCAGCATTCTTTGTCATACCTTTTGCCTGAAGCGCATCCCAGCCAGCTAGATTGCCTCCATGTTTGTTGGAGTCTTGCCCTGGAGGGAAACTGTCCTTTCTTATAAATTCTGCTTTGATACTCTCAGCTTTTACATTATCTGAAAATGAGGGCATAATAGATGGTGGAAATTCTGGGTGCGTAAGAACAAATAAGTTCTTAAGAATTTCTGCCATTTTACTTATATTTTGATTCAAATCGTTATATAACTTTTGATTGGTATCATATGCTTTTTCTTTTTTGGTTGCTGGTTTTCCTTCATTAGCTTTGACTAAAGCATCTTTTTGGGTTTCTATGTTGTTATTCAATTGTTCAGCTTGTTGTAAAGCTTGATTTTGTTCTTTTTGATTATTCTCATCAGTAATATTATTAATTTCTTCATTTTTTTTCTTTAAAAATTTACTTATCTCTATTGGGTCTGATGCTATAAATAATTTACTTTTTTCCCCTTTACCTTTAAAGAAGAGAGTGTGCATCTCACCATCTTGAGCTTTAAACTGCTTCTTCGCTTTCCACCATTCAATAAGTGCAGCTACTTTTTCTTTCCCTTTGTTTACTGTCTTTGTATATTTATCTTTCACTGCCTTCTTCTTATTTTCAACCCAATTATGAGCAGTGGCTTTCTTATCCTCAACCCACTGCTTACCAGCTTTGTATTTATCCTTGGCTGATTCTGTAACGGCTCCTACCTTCTTGCCGAACTTGCTATTTTTGAACTTGTTACTAACACCATTTTTCTTATCATTAACCCACTGTTCGGCTACTGCTTTCTTATCATTAATCCAATTCTGACCAGCTTCCTTCTTATCCTCAACCCACTGCTTACCAGCTTTATATTTTTCCTTCGCCGAATCTTTCAGTTCTCCAGCCTTCTTACCAAACTTGCTATTCTTAACCTTGTTACCAACTTTCTTAAACGCCTTTGCACCTTTATCAATTACCCAATCAACTGCTTTTTCCATCGGTTTATGCAGCTTCTTGAATATTCCTTGAATCTTGCCGGCAATTCCATCTAAACCCAAAAGACTTGCTAGGAAACTGATGACGACTGGTAAAGATTTAGCTAGGGCATTTTCTACGCCCTTGATTGCTTGGTCGATCGCACCACTAGCGATCGCACCAATGGCATCCAGTATCGCATTAATTAAATCGGCAATCTGCTGGGCGCGTTCAATAAAGAATTTGACAATCTCATAAATCGCCTTCGCAGCTTTGATGAAGGCTGAAGCTGGGGTCAACAGGCTGAGAATCCACTCAATCCCAGCGGTAATCACTTTTTCAATAATAAAATTCTTGATGGGTTCGATTACCAAGGCGTTGAGGTCGCCCATCTTCTCTTGGACAAACTGCCAAATCCCAGCCACTCCCTCACTGGCTAAGACTTGAAATACATCAACAGTTTGTTCCAATCGACTGACCTTTTCTTCACCCAATCGTTTCACAGCTTGGGCGCGAATTGCTTCATAAGTGAAGCCCAAAAGCTGCATTGCTAGGCTAAAGATCCCTTTGAGATCGAAGTTTTCTGGCATTTCAATACCAGTTTCTGCCATAGTACCAGTCAGCCAGCCGATTAATCCTTGCTGGAGGTGCTTCCCGATATTATTCATGAAGTTGAGGAAGCCTTGTTTCACCGCCTGGATCAAATTAGTCAAGAAACCAATCGGGTCTTTGAGGATTTGCCCAACGACGCCAGCAACTCGCGCTAGCACTTGCAAAAGCATTTTGGTCAGTTCAATTATCGTCTTAATGACTCCCACGATGAAGTCGAAAGCTTTTTGAATAAAACCTTTATTTGCTGCCTTCATCTCTTCAATGCGGGCATCAACACCTTCCAGGTTTTCTTTGTACTTCTGGGCTAGGGTGTCAATAAGCTCATTTTGCTTATCGTCAACACTTTGTTGCAATTCTTCAAATTTGCTATCAATGTCTGCGGCGGCTTGTTGACCGACTCCTTTTAAGTCTTGCGGTAGTTGGCTAATATAATTCTGAATTTCCTGCTTACCACTGGCAATTTCTGCTTTGGCTTGGGTTAGTCCTTTACTGATAATGGCGACAACTTTGTTAATGACACCATCCATCTGATTGATGTAAAGCTGGCGACCTTCTTGATAGAAAGCGTTCACCTCTGAGGGCATACCAAACAATTTGTCTTTCAGCCATTTTGCTGGCCCCCAAAAGCCACTGTAGCGATCGCTCTTATAATCGTCCATACGCTTGCCAACGTAATCCTCGAAGGCTTTTTTGGCGTCAGCAGCACCAGCATCAAAGGCTTGTATAACTTGCCCGTCTAGTTCACCGAGGGTTTTCTCAACTTTGCCTTTGGTCTTGTCATAAATCTTATTAATATCACCAGCTACTTTTGCCCGTGCTTGCTCATCCTTACCCTTGGCTCCCACCTGGTGTTCTGTTACCTGACCCAGGTTTTGAGTACGGATACCGTGCATTGCTTGCAAATGCTGCTGGGCTGTAGCTTCTGCCGTAGCTTGAGCGTTTGCGAGTATGCCTTGCTCTTGTTGGCGATATTGTGGCGGCGCTTCTTGTGCATTGGTTTGGGCATCTTTCTTGGCTGCGAGTGCCCCTTGAAACTCCGGTTCATTGGAGTTTGCCAATTGCTCCTCAGTAATATCCGCCTCTTTCATCTGCTGGTCAAGTTTTTTACTGTCATCTTGCAGTGGTGCCTCGACTTCAGCTTGTCCCTTAGATTTGGGTGCAGCTTTATCTGCATCAACGCCTGTTGGCGGTGTCCCTGGCTCATTCTTGGGCAGTGGTGTTACTTGTTTAGCCTCAATCCCACTAGCATCAGGTTTTTCTTTAGTTTTCTCTTCTAGCTGACCCTGAGAGCTTTTCTGTTCTTCTTTAACCTGACCGCTCAAATCGCCTTTAACAGAGTCCAGTTTATTGTTATTTTTAAAGTTGTCCGCCTCTTCCAAGTTCTTGGGAGCCATATCAGCAATGCGCTCCATCAATTTGGCTTTGAAGGCGGCAGCGTCAAATCCTGGTGTTGGGGCTTGTTGCATCTGTCCAACTTGATTGGCTTGCGCTTTGCTGTCTACTTCATTACCTGGGGGTTGGGCTGCTGCTTGGGCTTCTTGGGCTTTGCTATTGGCAGGTGGGTGTTTTTTCTCGTGTCCCGCAACCTCTTTGGTTGTGCCGACTACCGCTTGAAATCCTGGGTCATCTTCAGGGGAAGTGGGAGCTTTTTTACCATCATCTGCTGTAATGGCTACATTTGTTCCTGGTAATGCTGCGATCGCTTTCCCTGCGTTTCCTCCAGATAAATCTGCGGCTCCCTTACCTACATCTGCTCCTTTGCTTTGAGCTTGCTGTTGAGAATCGACCTTTTCTGCATTAACTTTGGTATCTTTTGACTCAGCCTCTTTTGGTTGATTCCCCCCAACCTCAACCTGTTTCTGAGTTGCTACTGCACCAACCTTTTTTGCCGGAGGTGGATCTGTTGCCGCGTTCCCACCATCATCTGGGGGTGTGGGGATAGCTTGGTGTTTTTCTGTCGTAGCCTGATTTTGCTGTTCGCCGTTTTTCGTATCAGTTTTGGATTCTAAATTTTTTTGGTTGTCTTCATCAGTTGGTTTTTGGAAATTCTCTCGCAGTTGGATAGCTAGCCCATGCCCCGCAGATGTTGTCGGCACTTTTGTCTGGAGTTTATTTTCTTTTGGTGCTACATGAAGAGATTTCGGCTGCACTGCACTGCCATTCTGCTGGACAACGTGCGTCAACTCATGAGCCAGTAATTCTTTGCCTGCATCACTTCCAGGAGAGTATTCGCCCTGACGGAAGAACACATCTTGTCCTGTGGTAAAAGCACGAGCTTGTATAGATTCATTTAAACGATTAGATTGAGCATCAGTATGAACCCGGACACCACCAAAATCAGCCCCAAATGCTTGCTCCATTGGGTGCTTAATATCATCTGCAAGCGGCTGCCCATTTCCACGTGCTTGTTGGATAGAAGTTTCTAGCTCAGATGTTGCTGCTGTTCTTCCTCCACCCTGACGCTGCACCAAAGGAGTAATGGAATCCGCCAGGGATTTCATTTGTAATTGGTCTTCTTCTGGTAGTGCCTCCCGTTGGATAGACTGTATAGGTTCGCTCATCCTCTGCATCACCAACTGAGCGACGCTATCAGCCTCCCGTTCATAAATGTCTCCAGGCTCGTTAACTGTCAGTTTTGTTTGTGGACGCCGCAGTGATATTCGACTGATGTCATGTCCAAGTGGTTGGCTTGGGGATTTTACCTCATTCACTCTCTGGGATGAAGTACCAAGCGACTTCATTTGCAATTCTTCTTCTGATAGTTCCTCCCGTTGCAGCGAGGCAGTTTCTCCCAAAGATTTCATTTGTACTTCTTCTTCTAGCAGTTCCTCGCGCTGAATACTGCCCTCTGGTTTCATCATTTGCAATTCATCTTCTTCACCAGGTAATTCTTCTCGCTGAAGTTTCCCACTTTGTGGCTGATGAATTCTTTGCATCACCTGACGCGCTGTTTGGTCAGCTTCTTGCTCGTACTTATCTCCAGGCTCTCCAATCGTCAGTTTTGCCTGAATTGGTGTTGGTGTATCTGGTCTTTTAACTGGAATATTGGCAAAGTTATGACCAAATCGAGTTGCTTTTTCCAGTCGAGAATTCAGCGATCGCTCCATCTTAGCTTGCAATACAGTCAGCCGTTCTTGTCCCTCTGGCGTAATCGTCCGATGCTTGGCTTGTAATTCCAATTCAGTTACTTCCATCTTTTCTTCTGCAAAAGCTTCATTCTCTACGTCCGTTTGTGTCACGGGCGTAAAAGATGCTTTCTGAGTTTGGCCGCCAAACGGTCTATAGGCCAATTGAGGAGTTTGTTCTGGTGCTTGGGAATTAGAAAAGCTGGATGAGGGACTTTTGAGGGATTTCATCGGTTTGATTGCAACTATTGACGATTCAATTTGTCTAGGTGATTAGTTTTGATTATCATTTACCCAAAATTGCAATTATCAAGATAATTTTAGAACGCTAATCAATTAGAAAGAATTAAGATGTGTTGCTCCTGGATATAAGTACTGGCTTGTAAATATTCTCATGTCGGATAAAGGAGAACACGCAGCCGCGTTCTCCTAGCCAAGAGGAAAAGTATCCTTGAATCTGCCTCTGATATTAGTACTTTCTTAAGTTGACAATATTTTTATGCAAAACTGACTCCTATATAAGAAAAATCAGGATTAGAACTGCTACCAAAGAAAGTTCCGCCATCTTCAGGCAAGATAACCCTTCAGGGCTGGCGAATGTATTGTTTGTACTTTATCCAGTATTTTTCCGCTCATACAAAAGTGAAGCTGTCACTATCAAGTGTGAGACCTACTACCCCCTGCACAATACCAATGATCTCATCTTGCTCTGCTCCGGGTTTGTCTAAGAATATTCGTGTGTTGCTTCCAACAACTTGCAAGCGGTAATCCTGTGAAAATCCGTTGAGTTCAATTCGGTCTTGGCTAGAGTTGAAGTCAGTAATAACAGCCAAGTCTCCAAAACCAGGATTCATAATGTTGTTATCGTCGTAGAAAACATTTTCAGCGTCCCCCAGGATAAATCTATCTGCTCCAGCCCCGCCAGTTAAGGTATCAGTTTCCCCTAATCCAGGGGGAAACGGACTACCAGGAAAAGTACCGATAAGGATATCATTTCCAGCTCCCCCATTGAGTATTTCGTTGCCCGGCCCGCCTTGTAGGCTATCATTGCCGTCCTCACCATTGAGGATATCATCGCCATTACTACCGTCTAGCGTATCATCGCCTGCTCTTGCATTTAGAGTGTTATTAGAAGTATTACCAAAAAGAAAGTTGTTAAGACTGTTACCTATCCCGGTAAGGTTGCCACCTTCTCTCAGTCTCAGGTTCTCCAGATTGGCTCCTAATGTGTAGCTTACAGAAGACCGGACGGTATCTATGCCTGAATTTGCAGCCTCTGTAATGATATCAAGAGTAGTGTCAACAAAGTAACTATCGTCACCTGCACCACCTCTTAAAGTATCATTTCCTATGCCCCCATTCAGTGTGTCATCGCCATTATTACCGGATAATTGATTATTTTGGTTATCGCCAACAATGTTGTCATTTGCATTTGTGCCGATGACATTATCAAAGTTGACTGCGGTAAATGACAATGTTCCCAAACCAGGAACGTTATTGGCAGTCAAACTTCGGCTTTGGAGGTTAACGGCGATAGATACCCCAGGCAAAGATTGGGATGCATCGATGGTGTTGTTGGCAACATTAGGATTAGCAATCACCCTTTCTACTTTAAAGAGTAGGTCTTGTCCCAATCCCCCAGCTTTTTGAATGGTTCCAACACCTGATAAGGTAATGGTTTGACCTAGTTGACTGTAGTCTGCGGTATCAAAGCCATCTCCACCATCAATGTTGTCGTTACCCTGACTGCCTTTGAAGGTGTCACTGCCTGCATCACCTTTTAGAGTGTCGTTTCCTGTACCCCCATCAAGTGTGTCATTGCCATTATTACCGGATAATTGGTTATTTTGATTGTCACCAGTAATGGTGTCATTTCCATTTGTGCCGATGACATTATCAAAGTTGACTGCGGTAAATGACAATGTTCCCAAGCCAGGAACGTTATTGGCAGCTAAACTTTGGGTTTGTAGGTTAACGGTGATAAATACACCAGGCAAAGATTGAGATGCATCGATGGTGTTGTTGGCAACATTAGCATTAGCAATCACCTTTTCTACTTTAAAGAGTAGGTCTTTTTCCAATCCCCCACCTTTTTTAATGGTTCCAACACCTGATAAGGTAATGGTTTGACCTAGTTGACTGTAGTCTGCGGTATCAATGCCATCTCCACCATCAATGTTGTCGTTACCCTGACTGCCTTTGAAAGTATCACTGCCTGCACCACCTTTTAGAGTATCGTTTCCTGTACCCCCATCAAGTGTATCATTGCCATCTCCACCACTAAGACTGTCGTTCGCCGTGCCACCTGCGAGGGAATCGTTACCAGCCAAGCCATTCAAGATATCGTTACCGGAGGCAGTATTGGCGTTACCACCACTAGCCCAACCAACTATGGTATCATTTCCCGAACTCCCATTTATCGTGTCAGCATTTGTAGTACCGAAAGCCATATTATCTCTCCTAAATTTCTCACTAAATATGTAAGTTCAGCATCAATCAAAGAACTATTGATCGGTTCAATGTAGATTACTTGTCATTTGCGTAATCTCATGTTAAAAAACATTAACTATTTAGTTAGGAACTTCTCAAGAAAAAATATTCAACTACTTACTGTGGGCTGACCCTAAAAGCCAGCCCATAGTTGCGAGCAAAACGCCTACGCTACAAAATAAGATAATTTATTTCCTGATAATCCATTAATTGATTACGCAAATAATTAAGTAATTAGGTCAAATATTTTGATTATTTTCCAACTTTTTAAACCCATGCTGTAATTATTTAATTATCATGAAGTACAAGGCTACATAAACTTCTTTACCAAATCTTCAAAATACTTAACAGGTAGAATTCATAATACATTTATATATGTTTGTAAACCTTAAATTAAATATTTTTTAAAATCTACTGATTTATTTGGTTAATGTTGCTAGTTTTTTAGCTTGATGGAGTTTGTCATTAAGTTAGGTTTCGATATCATTTTTTTTGTTAAAGAATTCTTCTGTTTAATTACAAAAAAACATTTATATATTAAAGAAATAATTTTTTGAATAGATAAGTAAAATTGATGTATACCCAGAAGACTTTTATGCTTAATAACACTTGAGCTTTACATAAATTTTATATAATTTTTTGGAAATTAGCGATCTCTGTAGTTTTTGCTAGTCTACGCATACTCACAAAAACCATCTAAACAAATGTGGATGGGCAAAAGCCAATCTCAAACACATGTTTCAGATTGTGTACTAACGAAAGTAATAGAAAAGTACTAATTTCAGGTAAAAACTCATGCACCAAGCTGTGGGATGATAAATATGAATATTTAGTCATATATTGCTTCCCTATTGATCGATAAATCCCAACTCTGTATTTGGAGCAATAGCCTATGTAGGATGGAAAGGGGACTGAAGCCAAACCAGAGCGCGTCAATTGGGGACTCTTGAAAAGTTGAATGTGGATTCAAACCCTAACCAAATCTTACTTATATTTTCTTCCCTATTTCCCAGCCGAGACTTATAGTCATTGCGCTGCTAAAATTTTGCTTAGTCTCTAGTCTATAGAAAATGCTTCGATACCGTAACCAAACAATATTGATTCTTATTTCTATACTCATCGTTGTACCGATGGGATTTTTGTTTAAGTATTATAATGGGCCTGCCCATCACTGGTTTAATGACTACGGAGCAGCTGTATTTTACGAAATATTTTGGTGTCTGTTCGGATTTTTGTTTTTCAGAAGTCGGGCAGCGGTAATCCAAATTCCTATATGGGTTTTTGTCATCACCTGTATACTAGAATTCTTGCAACTTTGGCATCCGCCACTATTAGAGCAAATTCGCGCCACCTTGATAGGTAAATTGTTACTTGGTACGACCTTTGTTTGGTGGGATTTTCCTCATTATGTATTGGGTTCTGTTTTAGGCTGGTTATGGCTGCGACAATTACACAAAATAAGTTATGCAAAAAAAAGTCAAGGTTAAACCTAATTCAAAACAGCAAAAAATTGAAGAACAACCTGATGGTAGTCTGACTGTCTATTTAAAATCGCCCCCAGTTGATGGAAAGGCTAACGAAGAGTTAATTAAACTACTAGCAGATAAATTTGATGTACCCAAGTCTCATATCAGAATTAAGTCAGGTTTCTCCTCTCGGCAAAAGCTGATGGAAATCGATCCGAATACCTAACTGCTGCTTAATAATACCTTTTTTGAAGATTTTGCTGCTTTCTGAATATGAGCTACATTCCACTCAGGACATTCTCTACTAGAGACAAGAAAGGAGAGATAGGAACTTGCAAAATCTAATTTTTATGCCTCTGTAATACTGATATACCTTGGTTGAGTTTTGACTCTTTCTATCCAAGCTTGAATAGCAGGATATTTTGTTAAATCAAACCCACCTTCATCAGCTACATGAGTATAAGCAAACAAGGCAATATCTGCAATCGTATAACGTTCTCCCACAAAAAAATCTTGAGAAGTTAAGTGTTTATCCATCAAGTTAAGTGCTGCATAGCCTGGTTCGCGTTTTTGTTTGATAGCTTCACTATATTCTTCAGTTTTACCTAAAATAGAAATCCAAAATCTTGATGTAGCAATAAAAGGCTCATGGCTATATTGTTCAAAACATAACCATTGCAGTACCTGCGCTCGTAAAAAGCGGTCATAAGGTAAAAACTCTGTACCTTCACTCAGATAAACCAATATGGCATTTGATTCTGCCAAATATTTTCCTGGCTCGATTTCCAGAACGGGTATCTTACCGTTAGGATTTTTACTTAAAAATTCTGGTGTTCGAGTCTCGCCTTTCAAGATGTTAAGCTCTATCCTCTCAAAAGGCATACCTAGTTGTGTCAATAAAAGACGTATCTTATAACCATGACCAGAAGGTAAAAAATCGTACAGATGCAGTAGTTCCATGTTAAAATACAGTTAGGAATATGTTGAGAAGTAAAGGTTCAAAATACAATATTTTACCAAAAGATTTTCCCAAAACCGGATATTTTTTTTGTATTTAGTATCTGAACGTACTACAGGAAATTATTCGAGAAAATAAAAAAAAATATTAATTTATTTCTAGATTGAGATGTTTAATTTAGTTAATGGTCGAAAATAAAACTATGTGTGGAAGATTTACTCTAAACCAGTCGGCAGAAGGATTGTCTGAAATTTTCCATGTCGAGTCAGTTCCCGATTTGGCAGCGGAATATAACATTGCGCCTACGCAAATGGTGGCGACAGTGTTACAAAATCCCGAAAACAAAAAGCGAGAATTTAAGCAGTTGCATTGGGGATTAATTCCGTCATGGGCAAAAGATGCAGGAATGGGAGCAAAGCTGATTAATGCTAGGGCAGAAACTGTTGCCGAAAAACCTGCTTTTCGTTCAGCTTTTAAGCACAGACGCTGTTTAGTGCTAGCTGATGGCTTTTATGAGTGGCAACGCCAACAAGGTAAGAAGCAGCCATTTTATTTTCGTCTCCAATATGGGCAACCCTTCGGTTTTGCAGGTTTGTGGGAGAGATGGCGATCGCCTGCTAACGAAGAAATAATTTCTTGTACAATTTTGACAACGGCAGCTAACGAATTACTCCAACCCATCCACGAGCGGATGCCAGTAATTCTGGAGCCACAAGATTACGATTTATGGCTAGATTCCCAAGTGCAAACGGCTCAAACCATACAGCAGCTATTGCGTCCTTATCCAGCGCCAGCAATGATTGCATATCCAGTTAGCACCTTGGTAAACAACTCTCGACATAATAGTTCAGAATGTATCGTACCCCTCAGTGAGAAGAACGCGCCCGCAAATCAGTTAAATTAACTATTGAGTGAACTAAGGGATTGGGGAGATGAGGGGACAAGGGAGACAAAAGGATAAAGAAAGTGTTTTCCCGCCCAATGCCAATACTTCGACTTCGCTCAGTACAAGTGCCCAATGCCCAATACCCAGAGAGAAATATGCCAAGAACACAAAAGAACGATAATTTTATTGACAAATCCTTTACTGTGATGGCGGATATCATTCTGAAGATTCTGCCAACCAACAAAAAAGCTAAAGAAGCGTTTGTTTATTATCGAGATGGTATGTCGGCCCAAGCGGAAGGGGAATATGCCGAGGCATTGGAATACTATGAAGAAGCTCTAACACTAGAGGAAGATACCAGCGATCGCGGCTATATTTTCTACAATATGGGGCTAATCTATGCCAGCAATGGCGACCACAACAAGGCTTTAGAACTATATCACCAGGCAATTGAGTTGAACCCACGTATGCCCCAAGCCTTGAATAACATCGCTGTGATTTATCACCACCAAGGCGAAAAAGAAAAAGAAGCTGGAGATGACGAGGCTGGCGAAGCACTTTTTGACCAAGCAGCAGACTATTGGATTCGTGCTATTCGCATGGCTCCCAATAACTACATCGAAGCTCAAAACTGGCTGAAAACCACCGGGCGATCGCAAATTGACGTATTCTTTTAGTCATTAGTCATTAGTTCTTTGTCATTTGCTAAGGACTAATGACCAATGACCAATACTTCTCTACGAGAGGCTGCGCCAACAACTACGCGGTAGTTGAGCGCAGCCGAAACTCAGTACAAGTGACAAATGACAATTTATGATTGACCAAGAACAAGTTCACAAAGTAGCCAATCTTGCTCGTTTAGAATTGACTCCCGAAGAAGAGGAACAATTCACTTCCCAGCTGGGAAGTATTCTGGACTATATCGAACAATTGAATGAACTTGATGTCAGTAATGTGCTGCCAACAACACGCGCAATTGATGTCAGCAATATCACACGAGAGGATGAATTGCAACCCTATCCTGACCGGGAAAGTATTCTCAACAGTGCGCCCGAACAGGAAGGCGAATTTTTCAAAGTACCAAAAATCCTCAATGCTGAATAGTCAAACAATTTGGGATTTTAGATTTGCAATTTTAGATTGACGATAGCGGAGCGTAAAGCCTTCTCTTCTGACAAAGGGAGACGTATGCGTAACTTGCTTCTACAAAGTGCTACGAGAGGCTTGTCGGCAAAACTTGCAAGGGTACGCCAACGGCATAGCATCTCTAAGAGTTGCTACCGCGTAGCTTGCTTCTGCGTAGGAGTACCCTTAAAGCAAGTCCTAACAGCGTATACTAAAATTTGTTTGACGCACAAGGGTGGAGAACCAAAACATACATAAGTTATGTTGAATATTTGTTTACATTATTGGCAAATAATTAAAACACTTGCTCGTACTGCCAAAGTATGTTTTATGTCTAAATCTGTAATCACCGTTACCGTCAAATTGTTCGCTGCTTATCAAGAAGCCTTTAGAGTTTCGGAACTAGTGTTGGAATTTCCTAATAGTATGCCAGTCAAAGCAGTATGCGATCGCCTCATAGCTGAACACCCTGAACTGTCACAATGGCGCGATATAACCCGTTTTGGGATTAATTTGATATTTGTCGAACCAGATACCCCACTACAAGATGGGGATGAAGTTGTGTTAATTCCACCAGTCAGCGGCGGCTAGGAAAAGAGTTAGGAGTTAGGAGTTAGGAGTGATAAATTAAAGATTCAAAACTTCTAACTCATAACTATTTAAAGAGAATTGGTCTGAGCAGTTAGCTTTATTAAGTTATCTAACTCTTGTTGCATTTGACTAACAACTAATTCATAACATTCATTGACATAATGGCGATCGCTAGCTGCTTCACGACCGTAGCGTTCAAATATAATTGGCGGACAAACCCGCGTATATATGGGCACAGGCAATGGAATATTGGGTAATGGGCCAATTGCTAATCCCCAAGGCAGTCCGAGATAAATTGGAAAAACTTCTGGGTCGATACCTAATAGCCAAGGCATTCCCCACTCGTGGAGTTGCTGTACAACTTTGTAGAAGTCAGCGATGATAATGAGTGTATCGTGAGCGCCCCAAGAAATCACAGGCACAATCGGCACATTTTCCCGTAACGCTAACTTGATAAATCCTTGTCGCCCTGCCAAGTAAATTTTGTTACGTAAATAATTCGGTCGGAAGATATCTTCGGCTCCACCGGGATAAACTAGCAGACTCGCTCCAGAGCGTAAGGCAGCGTAAGCCATTTTTGGATGAGCAATGATTGCTCCAGCTTTGGCGACTAATTGCGCTAGTGGCGTGCTAACTTGCCAAACCTTAGGATGCATCAAACCATAAACTGGTTTTTCTACACCAAATCTTCGGAACCAGTCGTACATCATCATTACCATATCAGGGGTTGCGAGTCCACCATTGTGCGAACCAACAAATAAGACTTTTTGCTGGGGTGGAATATTATCCCAGCCACTAGTTTGAACTTGGAAATAGTACTGATACAAAAAGCCAAACAGCGGCATCAGAGATTCTATGAACTTTGGATCTCGCTCATCCAAAGACCAACCGGGTTTTTTGTTTAATAAATGTTGCTTTTTTGACATCGATGCATTTTAACAAGATTGACAAAGTTCAAACAATCCCTTGTTTAGATATAACTCAATACGGTTGGGTTAAAGCTAAAACTCTGTATTAAAGTCAACATAGACGCATAGAGGTTGATTTTCCTTAATTGCGATCGCTTAATCATTAGATATTTGGTGAAATTAAATATGCGTTATCCATAATTTTTGTAGAGACATAGCACTTCTACGTCTCTAAATTACTTTCCACTCATATTTTTATTGCCACATCGCGGCGATTAATTTGGTGATATAGCAGGAGGCAGGAGGCAGATCGCTTTTAGCGTCTCCCCTTCTCCCAAAGGGAGAGGCTAGCGCCAAGGGAGAAGGCAGGAGGTAAAAACCTTGCTATTCCTGAGATTTACGCTTGTCATTATGTCCTAATTTACCTGGCAACTGCTATATCTATGGAGTAGTTGCTGGTTTTGAACGCTGCTGCTGGTAAAAACCCACAACTTTTTGAAGATATGTAGCAGTAAATCCACTGTTGCAGCCTGTATAGCTGCCAGTCATCCACCAGCAACCGACGCCACGCACAGCAGCGGTTTCATTATTACTGCTGGCGATAAATTGCTTGTTAAACTCACGGCGCGTGATGCAAGATACAACTTGGCGTGCCTTCGCGGGACTATTTTCAAACTGCGTTGGTGTTAGTTCTTTTTTAAGACAATATTTTGACCAGCCTTTTAAGGTTTCTGGTTTAACTTGCCATTCACTGTAAAGTCCATCATTTGCGGTGCCGGTCTGCGGTGCAGCTAGTCGTAGCGCCTCTACCATTGCCGCGACTTGGGCATCAGAAACCTTTTGTTGTGCTTGAGCTAACAATGATGACAGTCCAAAGCTGACAATCACTCCGCTAAGTAGTAATGCTATCGGGTTTCTCCTCATAATTTTGGACTTATTTTTAGATACCAATATGTAGGATACTACGTTTTTACACTGAGCAATTATCAAAGACTAGAGTGAATTGGGTATGGGAAAGAGGACTTGGGGACAAGGGCAAATGGCACTAAGAAAAGCTGTAAACTATGCTGCATAAGCATTACAAGTATTGATTCGTTAATAGCAGTGGACGCTTGGCTGCGTAGGCGTAGCCCGCCATAGGCATCGTTATTTTTTGTAGGGACTATGAAATGGAAGCGGTAACGGTGGAGGAGCGCCCAAAAATTTATTTTTGAAGGTAGAAAAAGCTTACTCGTTCATGAAATAATTTCATTGAAACGAGCAAGCACATACGATAACTACTACTGTGACATTACGAGTACAAATCCTCAAGGATAAATGGCTCTTGCGTTGCTTTTATGGTGATTGAGGATTGATTAGGGACTTCCAAATAAAAAAGAATCAATCGCTTTGGCAAGCTGTTCTTGAGCAGAGGAAGCAGAGGAGGAAGAATACAATTATGGTCTTCGCTCTGAAAAATGGATAATTTAATTTTTGGATGTCCCTTACGAAAACAACTGCAAACTTGTTAATTGGCAACTGTTTCCGCTTTTCTTCGTACCATTTATCTTTAGGCTACAGTGACTCCTAGCGTATAAGAACCAGGGTCAAAAAAGCCAGAACTGAAAGTTCCGCCATTTTGCGGGAAGTAATCATAATCACTTACTGAAATGGAGTAAGTACCTGCCCCTAGTGAAGCGGTGATTGATTGAGAAGTACTGGAACTCTGTAAGTTCCCAGCACTATTAAATAGGCCGAGAACTGGAAAGATACCATTGTAATTCGGCGTGCTAATAGTCACAGTTCCTGGGCTAGCTAAAGAAAATGTGAAAAAGTCGAAATCAGGATTGTTCCCTGGAAGTCTTGCCAGTTGAGCAGAGGTATTAACTTCTGAACCTGATGTTAAAGTACCTAGCTTCTCAGCAGTGGCTAGTGTGTTGTTTGTCCCTTGTCCAGCATCTTCTTTCTCGGAGAACAGGAAGTCGTCACTATCAAGCTTCAGAGGCGATGCTTGCACAACACCAACGAGTTCATCTAGCTCTCCTGAGTTGTCCAGAAATACCCTTGTATCGGCTCCCACAGTCTGCAAGCGATAGTCTGCCAGTGTTCCTTTGAGCTGGATTGTATCTTCGTTGGAGTTGAAGCCACTGATGGTAGCGTAGTCTGCCAAACCACTACTTCCACTGTTGTTATCGTCATAAAAGACATTAGTAGCATCTCCAAGTAAGAACCGATCTTCCCCAGGCCCTCCAGTTAGGGTATCAACCTCTCCTAATCCAGGAGAATCAGAACCGTTAGTATCAACGCCTATGAGGACATCATTTCCAGGCCCTCCAAGGAGAGTGTCATTGCCGGCCCCGCCACGGAGGGTATCATCGCCTTCTCCTCCTTCGATTTGGTCATTGCCAGCCCCGCCAAACAGGCTGTCATTCCCATCCTCGCCCAACACGAGGTCATTACCTTCCTGACCGTCAAGAAAGTCATCACCATCCCCACCAAGCAAGGTGTCATTGCCGCCTCTGCCAAAGAGGGTATCACTGCTGCCTCCTCCAATCAGGGAGTCGCTAAAACTAGAACCAAAGACTTGCTCGATATTGAACAGGACATCACTCCCATCTCCCCCACTGGCAGTTCCAGTGCCAAGGTCAACGGTGACTCCGACAGTGGCATTTAAATAATCAGCAGTATCAATGCCAGTCCCACCAAAGAGTTGGTCATCCCCGCCTCCACCTTGGAGTTGGTCATCCCCGTCTCCACCAAGCAGAATGTCATTGCCGCTGCCGCCTAGCAGGGTATCATTGCCTTCTCTACTAATGAGAGTGTCACTCCCGTCCTCACCAAAGAGTTGGTCATTGCCAGCCCCACCAAGCAGGATGTCAATGCCGCTACCGCCAAGCAGGGAGTCATTGCCGTACCCGCCATTGATAAAGTCGTCGTTAGCCCCGCCAAGGAGGGTGTCATTGCCGTTATCGCCAAAGAGGCGGTCGTTACCAGCCTCACCATTTACAGAGTCATTCCCGTCCCCACCACTGAGGAAGAAGTCATTGCCAGCTCCGCCAAGGATGGTGTCATTGAACCTAGAACCAACGATTCTTTCAATCTCCAACAGGACATCATTCCTGCCCTGCCCTGTAGCGGTTCCAGTGGCAAGGTTAATCGCGACTCCGGCAGTGGCACTGAAATAATCAGCAGTATCAACACCAGCTCCACCCAAGAGTTGGTTATTGCCAGTCCCACTACGCAAGGTGTCATCGCCAGCCCCACCACGGACAATATCGTTGCCTTCCTCGCCATCCAGCAGGTCATTGCCAACTCCACCATCAAGCAGGTCATTGCCACCTCTACCAAAGAGGGTGTCATTACCGCGCCCGCCAGTTAAAATGTCGCTGAAACCAGAACCAAAGACTTGTTCGATATTAAATAGGACATCATTCCCAGCCCCTCCACTGGCAGTTCCAGTCGCTAGGTTAACGGTGACACCAAGAGTGCTATTTGAATAGTCAGCAGTATCATTGCCAGTCCCACCAAAGATTTTGTCATCCCCGTCCCCTGCTTCTAGTCGGTCATCGCCAGCCCCGCCAAGGAGGGTGTCATCGCCAGCCTGACCAATCAAGTTGTCATTGCCATCCTCGCCATCAATCTGGTCATCGCCAGCCCCGCCATTGAGCGTGTCAACCCCTTCCCCGCCAAAGAGTTGGTCTTTGCCGTCTTCTCCAGCGAGTCGGTCATTTCCGTCCCCGCCTTCGAGAAGGTCATTGCCAGTTCCAGCAAGGAAAACATCATTACCAAACCCACCAAGCAGCGTGTCGTCACCGCCTTTGCCAAGGAGTTGATCGTCATCCTCCTGGCCATCGAGAAGGTCATTGCCAGATCCACCAAGGAGGACATCATCGCCGAGCCCACCAAGCAGGGTGTTCTCGCCGTCCTCACCATTGAGAAGGTCATTGCCGTCCTCGCCATTAAGCGAGTCATTGCCAGCCCCACCTAAGAGGTCATCATTGCCGCCCCGACCAAAGAGGTTATCATCACCGCCCTGACCAAGGATAGCGTCATTCTCAAACGTGCCAATTAGAGTGTTATTCTGGTTGTCTCCAATAATGTCTGCCATATCAATCCCCTCGGTTATAAGTTTGATTCAGAGATATTCGCTGGCAGAGGTGTCTGTCATCTATAAGTAGCCCTGCCAGCAGAGAGAAACCTTAGATAGGTAGTTCAAAAAAATGCAGCATCTACTTAGACTGGTTTCATAACCGCTCAATAATCCGAGGTCAATCGCCCAGTGACAAGGCTCAAATGGCGTAAAATATTTCTGAACTGGTAGGTTGCCCCAATTTATTGAACGGATACTTTTCAAACATCCTCTTTTTAAGAAGTTACAATAAGAACTACAAAAAGAATGTGAAGAACTTGTGAAGAAATACCTTAGCAGAAGAAGAGGTAGAAGTTCCTTCTCTTCGTGACGCTTTGCGAACAAGTGATACAAGCGGATATTGCCTGCGCCAGAGCAAGGCTTCCAGAGAGATTATTAGAAAAACTGTTCAACTCCTCAGTACAAAATCTAGAAGATAAAGTGACAGAGGAACATTTATGGTATGGTCGCAATACCAAAGTAATAGATGGGTCAACAGTGTCTATGCCGGACACCGTAGAAAACTAAAAAGAATATCCTCAACCAAATAGTCAAAAGCCCGGATGTGGGTTTCCAATTGCAAAAATTGGTGTGATATTCAGTTTGGTGACAGGAGCCGCCGTTGCTTTGTGCATAGACGTTTTGAACAATCATGATATTAAATTAGCAAGAACGCTGTATAGTTTTCTTAAACCCAATGATGTGCTTGTAGGAGATAGAGCTTTTTGTGCTTACACCGATATGTTTACTATCAAAAAGTTTGATTATGATGCTGTATTTCGTAAGCATAAAAATCTCGTACAACAACTATGCAAAAAGGTAAAATTGTTGGAAATTGCGAGTTACTTGTTATAAGCCTAGAAGTTGTCCAAAAGGATTGAGAAAAGATGAGTTTGATGCTCTATCTCAAACCATAATTGTAAGATAAATTTACTACTACATCGTTATTCCTGGTTTTCGTACTCAACGAGTTAGTTTAATTACTACTCTTTTAGATAAATGAATTTATTCTACTCTCGAACTTGTTGGACTTTACGGTAAAGATTGGGATGTTGAACTGGATTTAAGACATATCAAAACTACCTTGGGTATGGATATTCTACGATTTTTCTTACTGCCATTCGGGACAAGGGCAAAGACTTATTGCAAGTTCTTACACCAATTTGAAAAATGATTGCGACAGATGGAAAACTGAAACACTTATCCAATGGATATTTCACAATCCAAAATCTAAAATCTAAAATCCAAAATGGTATTACCTCTTGTCCCCTTGTCCCCTTGTCTCCTTGTCTCCCCTGCTTGATTCCCCAAATTGTTAAGCTGGGTTCCAAGTGCCGTGGAAACTATGGGGAATAACGCTAGGTAATCCTAGTTTGCAAACTGGTTCTGCATCCAGGCGATCGCTATCAAATACCCAAACTTCACTACTATGAGAATTAACATCGTATACAACGGTTAGCACCCAGCCTTGCTCGGGGTTTTGGGCATCTTGGGCGTGGATGGGTTCTGAAGGATAGCGGTTTTCTCCTAAGTCTGCTTCGGTGAGGGTTTCGGTTTTGTAGTCGAAGCGGGCGATCGCACCGAACCATTCTTTGGCTATATCCCCTCTTTGGGGCATTAATGATACATAAGTATAGCGGTAAGGTTGCCCAACTTGCGATCGCTGCACTACAGGAAATTCACACTTGCGATTGACAACTTCCTCTATTGCTGTCACTTTAGCAGTTTGAGGATTGAGGCGGACTTGCCACAATGTTCCTTGAGTTACTGTGTGCGTCTCACCAGTTGCGAATTCTCTGAGATACTCATTAGTTTGGTGAAAGTCTGCATATCGCACCATGTCCAGAATCACGGAACCGTCTTTATCTTCATAGCCGTTGCCAAAATGCCAATTGAACCAAGGATCGGTTTCACCACGACTCACTAAGGATAAGTTTTCGCGATCGAAAATTAACACTTGGGTTCCTAATTGAGGTTCCCACAACAGAGATTCACTAAAGGTATTTACACCTAGTAAAAGTGACAGCATTTTCATCCGCATTGGTGGCATGAAAAACACCAGATACCTTTGAGTTAAAACAAAATCATGCATTATCGAGTAGCGATCTAGCTTAAAAGCCGTTTTTTTGATAATTTTGCCCGTGTCATCGCTTTTGTAGAGATTCAGTTGTACAGAACTTCCGATACTGATTCCAAAGTTAAAAATCTCGCCTGTTTGTGAATCACGCTTGTAATGAGCAGAATAAGGTAATCCATTATCCAAAGCGCCTAAATCATCCAATCCCTTCGTTTCTAAAGTTTGCAAATCAAGGGCGTAGGGATTGGTTGCTTCCCATAAAGCCAACAATTTATCAGGTAAAGCTAATACTGAGGTATTGGCTGCATTCTTGATCTGTTGGCCCCAGCGCTTCCAAATGGGGCCTGGCGGATGCATCCCATAGACACCATAAAGAAACCTATCTGCTTGAGTTTCAGCTAGATATTCTGCTGTTTGCACATAGCGATAGACTCCGGTAACTCCTGCATCCGTGAAATGAACGCCGAGAATTGCCCCATCTCCATCAAACCAGTGTCCCACGTGCTCGCCACCACGTTCTAGCCGTGCGGGGCCATTGCGGTAAAGTGTGCCACGCAAGCCATCTGGGATTTTGCCAGAAATAATTGACAGTTGAGTAAGGGGAAATTCTTTTGCTGGTTCTGCGATCGCACCAGCCCAGGATTTATTTTTTGACTTTTTGGTAATAGTCTGCATATTCAAATATTGCCTGAATTAATCTAGACCGATTCTGACATTGTGGCAATTTTTGGGATTGCAGAGAAAGCGGGATGATTTAGCACCTGACAAAATTCCTCCCCTGCATCTTCTGCCAAACAATACAAAATTACTAATTGAAAATTAAGAAATCAGTCTTTTGATATAAGCTATATTTCTTTTTATATGCTTAACATACATAATTTATACAAATTTTTGTTTGTAAATCTACCGTTTTACATAAAAACTCAAAGCATATCAACTAGACGAGCAAATTTTTATATAAAACATCCTCCTTTAGCATTAGTTTTGTGCATTTTGTTTATCGTAAAATATTAGGAATAAAAGTAAAAAAGTGGGTTTCAAAAAGTAGGAAAAGTAATAAAAGTAGGAAAAGTAGGATCTTTTGTAAAAACCGTTGACAAGCTTTTAGATAAATTGATATTTATAAGTACATCCAAGGCACAAATGCCTACGTACTTTCAGGAGAAAATTATGACTAACGATAAAAACTTGACACAACCTAACAATCAAGAAGTTATTTTGGAGGAAATTAGTGAGGAAGAATTAGATGGAGTTGTGGGAGGATTCAATGTATTGGGACCATTACTTGGAGGAGTAGGAAGTGTTCTCGATGCTACTTTAACAACGGCTTTTGGAGGTCTTTCAGGTCTACTAGGTTAAGTGTTCCACTTTCATGAGGTCAGTAATTTCTAAGATATTAGGTGAATTTGAGCAAACCAATATCATAAGCTCAAGGTGATTCTTGAGAGTAAATAAAGGTAGGGAAGCAGCTATCATAAAAAAATATTAGCCCCGTAAAGGTTGTAATTTTTATGAAAGTTTGTTGACCAAAGAGAGTACTACAAATTCATTTTCGTTTTTGCTCAACTAATATCTAGTATAACTCCAATTATACACTCCTCATTGTTTAGTAAAATAGCCAGAAGTCAGAATATTCTGACTTCTGATTTTTATCATGTCACTTCTGTGTTCATAAAGAACCTATTTGTAGCAGAAGTTTGAATTGAGATTGAAGATTTGAGATTTTAGCGGTTCAGTGCCGTAATAAAGATATGTGATGCTGCCAACATCAACAGTAGTTTGGCAAGTATCGAATGAATATTTTCACTACAGCTTTTATTGATAGTTAACTTTTGTCGGATGGTAAAGACTAGTCGGCAATCTTTTTTCATGAAATTAATAATATAAGTAGGTAAATTTAGAGAAATAAAAAATGAGAAAAGTAAGTTAGTTAGTAAAAGTAGGATATTTTTTTAATCTGTTGACAAATTATTAAATAACCTGCTATTTGTAAATACATCTCAGACAAAAATTGTCTGTATACTTCTGGAGGAATTTATGACTATTATCAATCAAGTGAGTTTCAAATCTATCTGTAATCGAAAAGTTATTGTCGAGGAACTGATAGATAGTGAATTAAAAGGAATAGTGGGAGGAGACATTGTTTTGGATTTTTCATCACAGATAAATGCGATTTCAACTGATGGCACTGATGCTGTCATTCAAGACTCCAATCAAGATGTTGTGAATACGAAGACTAAACAAAGAACACGCACAAGAAGAAGATTTTCGCTGACAAATGGAGTTGCACAAATAATAGATTCAACAGTGATTTCATCTATTTAGTATTCACAGTAATACCATTTATTTGTGAGGTTGCGTCAAATTTTCTTTCTTCCTTTGTTTACTTTTCTGACGAGATGCTGCGCGTAGCTTGCTTTTTTGTAGGAGTATGCGCCCTGTGGAAAGCCGCTTTGCGCCTATGCAGTTCGTTTTTTATATAGTTTGGCGCATCTTCATACAGAATTGGTATAACTCAAATTCAACTCATGTTTTATGTACCCAATTAAAGGTGCGTATCCCCAACTTCTTTAGAAGTTGGGGATATTATTTTTATGAATAATTTAATATGTTAGTCGTTGCTTATTCGGCAAGGTTTTGTAATACCTATAGTAACTTGTCAAAAAATTATTTATAGATATACCATTGGCCGATCCTACCTTTATTAACTTGAATTAATGCCGATATTTGATATTTCTTAAAATCCTAATCTTCACAAAACTCTTTAACAACTTCATCATTTCTTTATATAAAATATTTTCAAAAAACTGTATTGTTTAAACATAGTGAAATTGCAAAATAAACCAAAAGCAAATTTTTGTTTTGCACATTTGATTAGTGTTTAAAAGCAACAAATTTGATAATAAAAATCGTCAGATATTTATTGTTTTAAATGTCTAAAGATTTTTATTATTTGGTTAAGTAAAAAAAAGATTTCACTATGCAAAAACCATTTTGTACAAGGAAGGAATTTTTATGTCAGTTGTAACACTTGAACAAGAAACCCTCGCAGTCATGACCGAATTAGCTGATGAAGAAATCAGTGGAATTGTCGGCGGTGGACGCGGAGTAGATATTGATAACAGAACCAATGTTGGCGTTAATGCCAAAGGTAAGAACGTACAAGTATCCAATCAAGTTGGTAACGCATCAGCAATTGGTGGAGGCAATGCTAAGGTTTATCAAAATTCAAATCAAGAGATTGATAATAGCAGAGACCGTGTGTACTTCTACTAATAGGTACTAGGTTATCTCCATAGTAGGCTCATGTTGAGTTACTATTTCACTGTTCCAAAACCATTTTGTACAAGGAAGGAATTTTTATGTCAGTTGTAACACTTGAACAAGAAACCCTCGCAGTCATGACCGAGTTAGCTGATGAAGAAATCAGTGGAATTGTCGGCGGTGGACGCGGAGTAGATATTGATAACAGAACCAATGTTGGCGTTAATGCCAAAGGTAAGAACGTACAAGTATCCAATCAAGTTGGTAACGCATCAGCAATTGGTGGAGGCGATGCTAAGGTTTATCAAAATTCAAATCAAGAGATTGATAATAGCAAAGACCGTGTGTACTTCTGGTAATAACAGGTACTAGGTTATCTCCATAGTAGGCTCATGTTGAGTTACTATTTCACTGTTCCAAAACCATTTTGTACCAGGAAGGAATTTGTATGTCAGTTGTAACATTTGAACAAGAAACACTCGCAGTCATGACCGAGTTAGCTGATGAAGAAATCAGTGAAATTGTCGGAGGACGCGGAGGTGTAGATATCGATACCAAGGCTAAAATTGACGTTAAAACCAAAGGTGGAAACGTACAATCGAATGTTCAAGTTGGTGTTGCAATAGCAATTGGTGGAGGAGATGCTAAGGTTATTCAAAAATCAAATCAAGAGATTGATAATAGCAGAGACCGCGTGCGCTTCTAGTACCAATAGATACTAGGTTATCTCGATAGTACGCTCTTGTTGAGTTATCACCTCAACCAAAAGTCACTTTAAGGTGTTTGTATTGCCAAAATATTTATCTATGATGATTTGTATCATCCCTACAAATCAAAATAACACTAAGCTAGCAAGCATGTAAGTTATGCATTATTTCGTTAAGAGAGTTATTAAACAGTAATCCTTTGCCAATTGCTACGAACAACTGACAAAGGACTACAAACGACCCTTACGAATAAGCTACAGACATCTTATAACATAGTGGTCTAACTATTTCTGGCATCACAACCCATTACAACGTTACACGAACATTGGCGGGTGTAAGCCGGATAAAAACGAAAGGTCAAAAGGTAAGCGACCAATTGTTATTATCCCTTACTTCTTACCCACCCGTCAATGTTTTCATATAAAGAGTGCAAAATCGTTACTTTAACGAAAGTTATTCTTCATCTACGCAAAATTTAAAAATAAAAAATTTGATTTTCTCAGTTTTCGACCTTTCATCAGATGGTAGGTTGATTTTTGCATCTGAATATTAGTATGCCAAAGCAAACAAAACATATCCGCCTTGTGCTGAAGACAGAAGGTAATTTTTTATTCAATTGTCAGCCTAATACCCAATTCCTTCTGAATGCAATGCAAATTGGGATGGTTTATAGTGATTAATCAAAAAAGCGACCTGTTCCGCAAAGAAGCTTTAGAGCGCGCTTCTTCGCCGGAAGAATTAGATCAAATTATGCAGGTAGTCAGCCCGAAAAAGTGGCTACCTCTAGTTGCTGTTGGTTCGTTGGTGGCAACGGGACTTACTTGGAGTTTTTTAGGTCGAATCCCAATTACGGTGACGGGTACTGGAATAATAGTCTATCCCAGTACAATTACCTCATTCCAGTCACCGATCGCAGGTAAATTGCGAACAATCAATGTCCGAGTTGGCGACTTTGTAAATAGAGGAGATGTGCTGGCGACGCTAGACCAAAGCGAACTGATGAAACAGCTACAACTAGTCCGCTCTAAATTAGGGCAACTACAAACAGAAGATCGCGCTGCTAGTTTAGTGCAAGTACAGCGACAAAATGCAGACAAAGAAGCGATTAAACAGCAACGCCAATCTTTGCAGCAAAACCTCCAAGCGGTACAGAAACTCACCCCGATTTTAAGAGAGAAAGGGCTAAATTCGATTCAACGCGATCGCGCCAATCAAACCCAAAGCTTACAAGCACTGCGGGATCTCTTACCTACCTTCAAACAGAGATTGACCAACCGCCAGCGGCTATTGCAAGAGGGAGCAATTTCTGGCGATACAGTCCTACAGTCACAGCAAGACTACTTAAATGCTGTCACCCAAATTAATGAAGCCGAATCGCAACTCAAGCAACTAGATGTCAAAGAAGCAGATGCCCAACGCCAATACCTAGAGAATTTGAACTCAATTAAAGATTTGCAAGCGCAATTAAAACAACTAGATAGCAAAGAAGCAACTGCGGCGCAACAAGATTTAGAAAATGTAACTACCCGCAAAAAAGAAATCCAAGAAGTCCAGCGAAATATTGTGCAATTAGCACTGCAACTATCAAGCAACAGCTTAGTCAAGAGCAGTTACTCAGGACGAATTTTAGAAATCTCCGCAAGTCCCGGACAGGTTGTTTTACAGGGTACACCCATCGGAGCGATCGCCGCACAAAAGCGATCGGCTCAACCTGTGAGTGTGGCATTTTTTCCTGTTGGCGATGGCAAGCAAATTCAACCAGGGATGAAGTTACAAGTCACACCTACTACAGTGCAACGCGAACGCTTTGGTGGCATCATTGGGGCTGTCACAGAAGTCTCAGCCTTTCCCGTGACTAAAGAAGGTGCATTAAGTGTAGTAGGCAATTCCGAATTTGTGGAAGCTTTGATGTCACAAGGGCCACAGATGCTAATTACGGCGCGACTGCAACCAGACAATTCCACCTTCAGCGACTACAAATGGTCTTCTTCCCAAGGGCCACAGATGAAAGTCACTTCTGGAACTACCACCTCAGTACAAGTCACTGTAGAAGAACGCGCCCCGATTACTTTTGTCCTGCCGATTCTGAGATCCTGGAGTGGCATTTCGTGATATTGGCGATAAGGGGAATGAGGAAGTAATTATTAAAAAATATTTTTATGTTCTGGCAAAATCTGCAAAATATATTAGGGCGCTTGCGTAAAAACAAGCGGTGTCATACTCCTACTCTGCTGCAAATGGAGGTAGTAGAATGCGGTGCTGCTGCTTTGGGAATTATTCTCGGTTATTACAATCGCATTGTCCCACTGACAGAACTGAGGCAAGCGTGCGGTGTCTCGCGGGATGGAGTTAGTGCCTTAAATATCTTGAAGGCTGCCAGAAATTATCGACTCAGCGCTAAAAGCTTTAAAACCAACTTAGCTGGCTTGTTGCAATTAAAATTTCCCTACATTGTATTTTGGAACTTTAACCATTTTTTAGTAGTAGAAGGAATCACCAAACAGCGAGTTTATCTCAATGACCCTGCTACTGGACGACGCATCGTTTCCTTAGAAGAATTCAGCGGCGCATACACAGGTGTGGTGCTAGTTCTAGAGCCTGGTTCAGAGTTTCAACGCGGAGGACGCAAGCCTAGCACAATCTTAGCTTTGTGGTCGCGGTTGCGAGGCTCCATTGGCGCATTACTTTACTGCGTGCTGGCAGGATTTTTGTTAGTAATTCCTGGACTGGCGATACCTGCATTTTCCCAAGTATTTGTAGACAACGTATTGATTGAACATCGGTATGAGTGGTTGCGTCCCCTAATTTTAGGCATGATCTTCACAGCCGGACTGAGTGGATTTTTGACGCTGCTACAGTTGCAGTTTTTGCGTCAAATGAAAATTAAGTTGTCCGTGGGCATGAAGAGTCGGTATCTGTGGCACATTTTACGCCTACCCGTCAGTTTTTACGATCAGCGGTATGCTGGGGAAATCAGTAGCCGGATGGAACTCAACGACAGCATCGCCAATATGCTTTCGGGTGAATTAGCGACTACAGCGATCGCAACAGTATCAGTATTTATATATGTAGTAGTGATGCTGCAATATGATGTTGTACTAACTTTAATTGCGATCGCGTTTGTCGCGATCAACCTTGCCGCCTTACAGTGGGTGAGAGGGCGGCGCGTAGATGCCAATATCAAACTCATCCAAGAAGAAGGAAAAGTTCGCGGCGTAGAAATTTCTGGCCTTCAGAGTATGGAGACGCTCAAAGCATCTGGATTAGAGTCAGATTTTTTCTCCCGTTGGGCGGGTCACTATGCCAAAGCCATCAACACCCAGCAGGAATTAGAGGAAACAAACCAGACAATAGGTGTTTTACCATCTTTTCTGTCAGCGATCGCTTCTATGCTGCTTTTAGCTGTAGGCGGTTTGCGGGTCATGGATGGAGCCTTGAGCATCGGTATGTTAATAGCCTTTCTCGGCATGATGCAAAGGTTTTTCGCCCCAGTAAGTAATCTCATCAGCTTGGGAAGCGAACTCCAAGAGATGGAAGGTAATCTGACTCGCCTCGATGATGTCTTACGTAACCCCATTGACCGGCAATTGGAGCAGGGGAGCAGGGGAGTAGAAGAGGGGGAAAGGGTAAAGGGTAAAGGGAAAGGGACGGATCTCCTCCTTTCCCCTTTTCCCCTTTCCCTTTCCCCGACGCAGCCATCTTCCTACCCTCTGCCCAAACTCCAGGGGTATGTTGAATTACGCAATGTGACATTTGGCTATAGCCAAATTGCCCCGCCGATGATTGAAAATTTTAATCTTTTGCTCAAGCCAGGGCAGCGAGTTGCCTTGGTGGGTGGGAGTGGTTCTGGTAAGTCTACTGTTGCCAAACTTTTATGTGGGCTGTACGAACCGTGGCAGGGAGAAATTCGATTCGACGGCAAACCCAGAGAGCAAATTTCTCGCCAGGTACTAGCTAATTCTATTTCTGTCGTAGAACAAGAGATTTTGTTATTTGCTGGCAGCGTCAGAGACAACTTGACGCTTTGGGATACTACCATACCCGACAGTCATCTTGTCCGAGCTTGTCAAGACGCAGCGCTTCACGATGTCATCCTTTCACTTCCTGGAGGTTATCATGCTGACCTTTTGGAAGGTGCTACTAATTTGAGTGGTGGTCAGCGACAGCGGCTAGAAATTGCCCGTGCGATGGTGAATAATCCCAGTATCCTGATTATGGATGAAGCCACCAGCGCCCTGGATGCCGAAACAGAAAAGAATGTCAGTCGTAATCTGCGGTTGCGCGGCTGCACTTGCATTATCGTGGCGCATCGACTCTCGACTATCCGAGATTGCGATGAAATTATTGTCCTCGATCGCGGCAAGATAGTCCAACGGGGAAGCCATGAACAATTGCAGCAAGTTGAAGGGCCGTATTTACAATTAATTCGCAGTGAGGAAACAGGGGGAGAAGAAGAGGGGAAAAGGGAAAAGGTTAAAGGGAAAAGGACGGATTTTCTCCTTTCCCCTTTACCCCTTCCCCTTTCCCCGGTGTTCGCGGAGCGTCTCGTAGAGAAGCCTTCCCTCTTATTCTTTGCAAATCTCAAAGGACAACACTATCGTTTTCAATGCAATGAATCGCTACTACTAGATGACCCGGAGACAATTTGGCTAGTAAAATCTGGTTACTTGGCGCTATTTGCGATCGCAGTTAATGATGGCATTCCAGAAGGCACGCGTCGCTATTTATTTAGTAGCACAGCCGGACAGGCGATGTTTGCGATCGCACCAAGTTTAGAGGGTAAGCAGCAAGAGGTTTTAGCAGTGTCGCTTGAGGAGACAGAAATTCTCAAAGTATCCAGAGCAGACTTTAACCAGTTGTTTGCTGACGCTAATAAAGAAGTCGTAACTCTGATAGAACGCTGGATTTATCAATTAGGTTCGGTACTTGCTGGGATCGCTACGCCAACGACACCAACATCACTGCCAAAAATCCGCCAGTTCTCCTTAGTCGAAGACCAAATCTTCCAGCCGCATCAAATATCGTGGGTGCAAATTATCCAAGGACGTGCTAGATGGATGGGGTTTGCAGAACTGCCGTTAACTTCTGCCTCTGGAATGTTGCCTTTGGCTGAAAATATGTGGTTACAAGCAGATAACACTGTGGAGTTGAAAAGTGTTAACACCGCAGACATCGAAGATATCGATTCCTTGTTTATTGGTTTGTCCCAACTACAAACTTACTTCCTCCACTGCATTAATCTGCTGCAACGCCAGGAGATGGATGCAGAATTATTGAGATTTCAAGCCAGAGAACGTCTTGAGAGCCAAGTGATGCAAGAGACGTTAGCAGAATTAGCATCTGTATTGCCACAGCCAAAGTCAGACGGGCTAAATAATATAGGATTCAGTAGTAATCTTGATGCAACTGACCCAAACCAAGCCTTACTAATTGCTGCTGGTGCCGTGGGACGAGCATTAGGAATTAAGATTTGTCCGCCAGCTGCTTCAGAAGATTCTAATCGAGTCCAAGATCCTGTAGAAGCGATCGCTCGTGCTTCGCGTATCCGCGTGCGGCGAATTCAGTTGCGGGACAATTGGTGGCAAAAGGATTGCGGGGCGATGTTGGCATTTACGCTGGTCGATAAACAGCCAGTGGCACTATTACCAGTGTCTGATACACGTTACAAACTCTACGTTCCTGGGGAACGAAGGGCTATCTTTGTCGATGCCCAGATAGCAGCAGCCCTAGCTAAGACTGCCTACGCATTCTATCGACCTTTACCTGATAAAAAGCTGAAAACTTTTGATTTACTTCAGTTTGCCCTGCAAGGACATTACAAAGAACTAATTATAGTTTTAGTAATGGGAATTACCATCAGTCTGTTAGGAATGCTGACACCTCAAGCTACAGCTATCCTAATCGACAAAGCGATCCCAGATGCTAATCGAGGCTTGTTGAGCCAAATTGCTATTGCTTTGGTGGCTGCTGCCTTTGGCGGAACGCTGTTTCAACTAGCCCTTGGGTTTGCCACGATTAGGCTGGAAACTTTTGCCGATTCCTCCACCCAAGCCGCAGTTTGGGATCGATTGTTAAACTTGAAGGTTTCCTTTTTTCGCTCTTTCTCAGTTGGTGACTTGGATTCTAGAGTCACGGCTATTACTCAAATTCGCCAGCGACTGGGTAACACAGTCTTAAAAACAATTTTCTCCAGTTTGTTCTCACTCCTGAATCTGGGATTGTTATTCTACTACAATGTTTCCTTAGCTCTCATAGCTTGTGCAGTGGCACTGGTAAATATTGCCGTCACTATCATCTCTGGTACTCTTATTGTCCGTAAAGTTCGCCCATTACTAGAGCTACAAGGACAAATCTTTGGCGTGATGGTGCAGTTAATTAATGGAGTTGCCAAACTCCGAATCGCCAAAGCTGAAACCCGCGCTTTTGCTTACTGGGGTAAACAATATACGCATCAACTAAAATTAATGCTGAGTACCCAAGGCATTGAAGACAGCCTCGCGGTAATCAATCAAGTATTACCTGTGTTAACCACTGCTGCCCTCTTCTGGTTTGCTACTAGCTTAATTGGGCAATCCCAAACTCCTGGAGGAGGTGGTTTATCTACTGGCACTTTCTTAGCATTCAACGTTGCTTTTGGTACGTTCATTAACGGAGCCACTAGCTTAAGCAGCACAGTTGTGGAAGTTTTGCAAGTTTTACCCTTGTGGCAACGGGCCCAACCTATTTTGCAAGCTGAACCGGAAATTAGTTCCGCTCAAGCAGATCCGGGTAGGTTATTGGGCAAATTAGTTGTAGATCGGGTAACTTTCCGCTATCGCGATGATGGCCCTTTGACGCTGGATGATGTCAACATTCGTGCTGAACCAGGAGAATTTATTGCTATTGTTGGGCCTTCTGGCAGCGGTAAATCAACTTTATTGAGGTTACTTTTGGGGTTTGAATTTGCCAAATCTGGCACGATTTACTACGACGGGCAAGACTTAGCTTCTTTGGATGTCCATGCTGTACGCCGTCAATTGGGTGTGGTACTGCAAAATAGTCGGTTGATGTCAGCCTCTATTTTCGAGAATATTGCCAGTGGTGCCTTGGTGACGATGGACGAAGCTTGGGAAGCAGCTCAAATGGCAGGTTTTGCAGATGATGTTGCAGCAATGCCGATGCAGATGCACACAATCGTCAGTGAGGGAGGTAGTAATCTTTCTGGTGGACAACGACAACGGCTGTTGATTGCTAGGGCGTTGGTGTTGAAACCCCGGATTTTGCTATTCGATGAGGCGACTAGCGCTTTAGATAACAGAACCCAGGCAATTGTCAGTGAAAGTTTACAACAGCTTAAGGTAACTAGGGTTGCGATCGCTCATCGCCTCAGTACTATTCAAAATGCTGACCGAATTTACGTACTTGCAAATGGCAAAGTAGTGCAGCAGGGTAGTTTTGCTGAACTAGGAAATCAATCAGGGCTATTTGCACAACTCATGATGCAACAGTTGCTTTAACTGTGTATCAATACTTTTTGGGTTTTGGGGAAAAGGGGAAAGGGAAAGGGTTTGAATTTACCTTTCCCCCAAGCCCAGTAACCTTTCCCCAGATCAAAAGAGAGATTGTTGGGTTTATCCGAAAAGTATTGAACTGGGTATTGGGAAGATAGTAGGTAACTGAATTAACTTCGCTCCTAAGCTAATCGGCACTAAAGTTGCATAATAATAATGTGAAGTAGTATAAAAGCAGCTATGCCGCCACCAGCCAAAGACTTTTTAACGCCGGAACAAGTCGGTAAGCTACAGCAGGCTTTAAAAGAGAGCGACCAACCACACGTCAGGGAAAGAATTTTAATTATTCTTCTACAAAATGATGGGAAGCCGCAACATGAAATTGCTAAATTTTTAGGCTGCTCGCCTAGAACCGTGGCATATTGGTGTATGCATGGAGATCCAGACAATTTAGAAACCCTGCATAACAAAAGAGAGTACGAACATTATCGAAAAGCTACTCTTGAATATATTGAACTGTTATTAAAAACTGTTGACCAAGAACCATCAGATTTCGGGTATGAATTTGGCAAATGGACGGCAGAGAGATTAGCCACGTATTTGACCGAAAAAACAGGGATAGATTTAAGTAGCTCTCAAGTAAAGAGGATATTAAAGCGAAAAAAGTATAGTTATATTTGGGCTAAATATGACCTGGAAGATAAACAAAACCCAATCGAAAGAGCTAAGTTTAAGGAGAAACTTACTCAATATTTATCAATAGCGCGAGAAGAACCAGACCGTTTGCAGGTATGGTTTTGGGATGAGAGTGGTTTTAGTTTACGAGTGATTCGCCGAAAGAACTGGGGTAAAAAAGGAAAACGCAAAAATGTTCCAGGACAAAGACGCTGTGGCCGGGTGAATGTCATGGGAGCAATCAGAGAATCAGACCGAAAACGGGTATGCTTTTTTGTGAAAAAAGGGAACGCAGATATTTTTTATGAGCAATTACAACTATTATTTGAATTAGTCAAACAAGAGTGGGTAAGTAAAGGAAACAATGTTGAATATTTCTCTAAGTATGGATCGAAGATTATTTTGATTTTAGATAATGCTAGTTTTCATAAACGCAAAGATATTATAGCTAAAATATCCGAAGAATTTCCGAACTTTGTTTTAGAGTTTTTACCAGCTTACAGCCCTGATTACAACATTATCGAGTTAGTCTGGCACTCATGTAAGGAATATATTGCTCATCGCTTATTCAAATCGGTCGATGAATTAAAATCCCTGCTAGATAAGCTTTTGAATCAAGGCGAGTTAGTGATTAAGTGGCATCGGAACATCAAACATAAAGGTAATTTCAGCTATGTTGCAGCTTAAATGCTGATTAGCTTATTTAAGCTTGCTCTCGTAATTTTTTTGAGTAATTTATTCTTTGCAAGTCCCCTACTCTGGTAAAAAATGCTGAAACTATTAAGATTAGAAGCATCTGCCTACTGAATACTTACTAAAACTTCCCAGCCATGCCTCTGTCACGCATAGTAACGCTGATTGTCGGTCTGATCGTCATTTTGGGGCTAGCCCTATGGCTAATTGATTCCCTGTCACGCCTCTATTGGCAATTATCCTATTCGCCGTTGCTAGGCAATTTACTGCTGTTGCTGCTGATTGTCCTGATTGGAGCCTTGGTTGCCGCTTTTGTTTATTATGTACTGGTGATTCAATCTGGGGAAAAGCGATCGCGTCGCAATCCGAAGCGAGCGACTGCGGCACAAATTCCGGCTGCTAAATCTGACGCTGCTTCTACAACTCTCCAGGCTGTGCGGCAACAGGTAGCGCAAATTCAAGATGAAGTCACACGCCAAGCTTTATTAAGTCGATCGCGAGAGATTGAAGCCAACCTCGCACGGGGTGAAATTCAAGTAGTAGTATTTGGTACGGGGAGTGCTGGCAAAACTTCCCTGGTAAATGCGATTATGGGACGCATGGTCGGTCAGGTGGATGCACCGATGGGTACAACTCAGGTTGGAGAAACCTATTGTCTGCGGCTGAAGGGATTAGAACGCAAGATTTTAATTACAGATACGCCGGGGATTTTAGAAGCAGGGGTGGCAGGAACGGAACGGGAACAGATGGCGCGAGAACTGGCGACAGAAGCAGATTTACTATTGTTTGTGGTAGATAATGACTTACGACGCTCAGAATATGAGCCGTTGCGGGGGTTGGCAGAAATTGGCAAGCGATCGCTCCTAGTTCTCAACAAAACTGATTTATATACAGATGAAGATAAAGAATCCATCCTTGCGAGATTGCGTCAACGGGTACGGGGATTTATTGCTACTAATGATGTGGTAGCGATCGCTGCCAATCCCCAACCCGCACAACTAGAAACTGGCGAAACCTTCCAGCCGGAACCGGATATTGTGCCTTTGCTGCGGCGCACGGCTGCTGTTTTACGCGCCGAAGGTGAAGATTTGGTGGCGGATAATATTCTTTTGCAATCTCTGCGATTGGGAGATGAAGCGCGAAAACTCATTGATGGGCAGCGTCGCCGTCAAGCTGACAAAATCGTAGAACGGTTTCAATGGATTGGCGCTGGTGTGGTATCAGTCACGCCGATACCAGTTGTAGATTTATTGGCGACAGCCGCAGTTAATGCTCAAATGGTTGTGGAAATTGGGAGAGTGTATGGCTGTGAATTGAATATGGAACGGGGACGAGAATTAGCTCTTTCTTTAGCGAAAACCATCGCTAGTTTGGGCATTGTTAAGGGAGCAATTGAATTATTATCTACAGCGCTACAACTCAATGTTGCCACTTTTATTATTGGTAGAGCAATTCAAGGCGTGACAGCAGCTTATTTAACGCGAATTGCTGGTAAAAGTTTTGTTGAATATTTTCGTCATGACCAGGATTGGGGTGATGGGGGAATGACAGAAGTTGTACAGCGACAGTTTCAAATTAATCGCCGAGATGAATTTATTAAAGCTTTTATTCAAGAAGCGATCGCACGGGTAGTGAAGCCATTACAAGATAAATCTGAGGTGGTTGAACATGATGAAGAAGTCAATAGTTAAATATTGAAAATTAAAAAATAAATTGTAATTGTTAGTTTGATGACCGCAAGCGATATCATCTGTGTGTAGTGTTATACGCTCACTAGAAATCAGGAGTGCAATGAAGCTTCAGCAACTAGTAATTGCCAGTGTAGTATTTGTTTTGGCGGCTGTGCCAAAAATTGCGTTTGCAGATGAAGTGTGGAATAGCGGCTATGGCAAAGTAGTCTATCAAAGCGATCGCGGTAAAACTGCTATATGGACTTATCCAGGAGGAACTATCTTCATTGAAGGGCTAGCTGGAATCCCCACATGAGTGAAACCGACATAGAAAAGTTACTACGGCTTCAACATGAAAGCTACAAAGCTTTGAAACTCAGTCTGAAACTAGAAGAAAAATCTAAACTAGAGCTTTTAGGAATAAGCATAGCGCTGACAAAGTTGGCAACAGAAGCGCAAGAACTAGCAGAACACAAACCGCTAAGTTGATTATGTGAATATCCAAGAGAGTAAACTGGGTGAGAATTTCCACAAGACACAAGACATGAATGAATTAACGATCGCAGAAGACCCAAAACAAATTATTTGGGACATGATGACCAGTTTCTCAGAGAGAACGTGGTCAGCTCGCTGGGCTTCAGGGCTAGAGTTCCTGTTATGGGAAAAGGTCAGATCGTGTTCGGACGACCTGACCTTGAGGGAGATTGCTGACTTCAATTTTTATGCGGGGTTGGCTGGCGGCTGGTGGATGTGGGACAAAGTTCAGAAGTCAGAAGTATTCGTCGATCTAGCTCAGTGGCAGATTATTTACTCCGATTACATCACCGCCACTAGTTGATCGGCTTGTCGGTGGCAGGTCGTTGCACCAAATAGCCGAGTATAGCGGTGCTAATGCCTGTAATGATTCCGGCAGTATTGCCCCCAATCATTCCAGAACTGCCAAGTACCCCGGAAACTCCAGCAACTAAACCTAAAATTGTAGAAAGACGATCCAAAGTTTTCTGAGACATTTGATTCATTCCTTATTAGTTAAAATTTGTCGTCTCGAATTTGAAAATTAGATTGCTTGTTTAGAAAACCGACTATCTGTTTAACCCAGTTAGCCAGCCTGTCAAATTTGTGCTTAATCAGATTTTCAACACCATTAATTCGATAGTCAATAAACAATTTCTTCTCGTTGTACTCGGTTAAATGTACATCCACCTTTCGCTCAACGGTGTACAAGCGCTCGACAATATTATCCTTAAGCTGATCTACAGCTATTAATACAGTGTTTTCAACTCTATTGATTTTGGCGTTGATATTTGCTTCTACCTGTGCCAAGCGATAAATAGCTCCTGTCACAGTCAGCAGTCCAAGAATGATAGTAAGGGCGTTGTTAATGTCAATCTTCATTTCTTAATTAACTTATATTTTTCTCGCCCAGATTTTCCTTCCAGAAAAATAATAATTTATAGCCGATGCATTCTTGCCATTGATAGACCATACAAATTCATGCAGTCCATCAGTAGCAATGGTGATATTCCTGATAAGGATTGCGTTGACGATGGTTGATGGTGAATATAGATCCATATCATCAAATGCCAACGCACCATCAATTTCTAGCTTCAATATGCCTACGTTGTTATTACAAACCGTAATAAGATTTATTGCATAAGTTCCAGCAGCAAGAATCCTTTTGAATGAAAATTTATCCCCATTAGCCGAAGGGTTTTGATACACTTCAATCCCATAACCAAGGGCAGGGTTTGTGTCGATTCTTAGTTGCCCGCCGACTTCCACCAAGCTTTCATCATGCCAGTGGGTGAAACTAGTCGGAAGCAATAATTCGGAAAATTCTTGTTGATTGAATAAAGGCATTTTAAGTCAACTCCCGAACCAAAGCATTACCATTGGCAGCCGACCAAATCCCACTAATTACCCCAGTGTAATTAAATGGAACTTCATAATATCCACCAGCGAATAATTTAGCAGTGAAAGCGCTGGTTGTTGCGGTTGCGCCAAATTCTAGATATAGAGTAGCGGTGCTATCATTCCAAATCGTTGCACCTTTGCGATTGGAATTAGCAGCCAAAACTGTTACGCTGCTTGTACTAGAAGCAACAGTGGTTGGTGTTGAATCATCACTGGTTGGTTGAACTAGCGTTGCTGAAGGAGGATTATATAAAGCCATTATTCAATACACTCCGTGAAAGTTAATTTACAGTTATTAGCAGAGATAGCCGAAACCTTCCCAACATAAAGATTAGATTGGTTGATTTCATAACTTCCTCTCGGTCTTAAAACAATTCCTCGACCAATAGCACCTTTAGATTTGTCACCCAAAATTAAAGTGATATCAGAAGAAGAATTATTTATAAAAGCTGCATATTCTCTGTTGCTATTGGCGTTGATAACTGTATCGCCAACAGTAGCCGTCAAATCCTTTACCCCATGAAGACAGTTACTAAATTTAGTAACTTCAATCGTGTTAGAGGAATTATTAATCATAATTAATCAGTGGGATCGTCAAGGTTGTCAACAAATAATGCCGTGTCAACTTTGACGCGTACTGTAAATTCAAATTCTGGCGCTTCTGGCGTACCTGTTATTTGCTGAGAGGTGAATTGAATAGGCGGGAGATTAGCACTAATCCTTGATTCATTTACTTGCTCAGTCAATGCAGACAATGCTTGCATTAACTTCACAATGCCTTTAACGCAGGAAGTATTAAGCGTTAAATTATCGCCTGTTGCTAAGTTGAAATTGAGT
The DNA here is from genome assembly GCF_036917375.1 of Nostoc sp. Classification (GTDB taxonomy): domain Bacteria; phylum Cyanobacteriota; class Cyanobacteriia; order Cyanobacteriales; family Nostocaceae; genus Nostoc. Next base: position 55,902 of record NZ_JBALDN010000066.1, on the reverse strand, counting down.
TTTACTTGATTATTACCAACAAACTCAAGTGCACCTGCGGCTAATTTTTCAGATAAGGCTGAAAAGCTCAATGTCGTCATAAATTATCAATCTTAAATTCAATAGTTTCTAACTTTGACCTAACTGCATTCACAAGGTCTTCTGTAGTATCCGTTTCCGTACCAAGGTATTCCCAAACGCCCAAAGTTATCTGCTCAATCCACGGCAATGCTTCAAATCGCAAGCGGTAGTTACTGGTAAGTTTGGGAAAAATCACCAATTCAATGGCATTGAGCTTGATTAAATGGCGATTGCCGTCTATTTCAGTAGAGGGAACCTGCCCCAAGCCCTCAAAAATCACGGTGTCGTCGATGTGAATACCGCTGATTTGTTGGTAGAAGTAACCGGCTCTAACCCAACTTGGCTTGGCATTCAACCAAGAAGCACCGACCAAAAAAACGTGCTTGTCGGTTAGGTATGGAAGTTCAACCGGGTCAATGAGAGGAGCGCGAATTCTGCGGTTTTGGGGATTGCCTACCAGCTTTTGATAGTAGGTCAATTCCCATGCCCCGACCGCTGTCAGGTCGAGGTTGATTGTCATACTCCAACTAATTCCCAGTCATCAGCTAGTTCAAAAACATCAAATTCCTGTTCGTCCAGGAAATCAAGGAATGTATCCGGGTGAATTTCTCCTTGAAGAAATGCATCCGTGATTTGCGCGCGCTGGAGCATGAGGCTAATTTCTTCTTCATACTCCAGTTGAGATTGTCCTGGATACCAAATTGCGGGAGTTTCTAATCTATTCACCACTGCCAGTTAAAACAAAGTATTCAGGAGTAAACCAGACCCGACCGTATGCACCGCCTAGCTTACCCTTCACTGCGGTGAAAACGCTTTTTACCTCATCATCTAAGGCAGAAGCCGACTGAATGGAAATGGGAGCAGTGTAACTGTACTGAGTATTACCACCACGATTACCAGGGGCATATCTCTTGTAAGGGCGAGTGCTACCCAGTGCCCGAATAATTTGAGGTGAGTCATCCGCTACTGTTGCGTGGACTTGAGCCGGACGTGAGCCACGAGGCATTGGATCTTCTGCGGCTGCATCTGGAACGTTTAGTTCTGTTTGGCCAAAGAACAGAATGCCTTTTTGAGATGCCTGTACTTTATATTTTTTTGGAGTCCCAGTTGCAGCAATTTGCATCGGTTTGTAAGCTACGGCAATTTTAGGCTGCTTGCGGCTGGTTGCTCCTTCTTCTCGAACTGGGGGATTATAATTTTCCCGTGCTTGAGCGTATTGGAGTTCTTTTTGGATCTGTTTGAGGCTCTTACGTCTGCCCATACTTAGTTATTTTTTTGTGTAAATTACTTCGCGTAATTCAGTTCTAGCAGACGTTTTGGGTCAATTTTCCCAGACGGATTACTTAAAGTAGTCCAGCAAATTTTTGGAGTAATTCTCAACCAACGCGCTCGATTACACTTCGGAGTCTAGTACCCCCAACTGACACCAAGTTGACTGGGTTGGGTTGCCCCCAAATCAGCAGTTGAGCGTAACGGAATTTCACATCAGCGCGGCGACGTTTGATTGGTTTTTTGACGGTGCGGCCGTAAACTCGATGAGTACCTGGAGACAAGGAATAAGTGCGATCGTTTTCGATGAACTGGAAAAAATCACGGTCAAAGGGATGCTCTTGTATTTCCAAAACTGATCTGATGGTGCTTTCTGCTTCAGCTTTACTGCTTACGAGTAATCGCAAATTGTAGCCCCGATTTTCATCTGTATAAGTCGCTTTAAAATGTCCTTTGCTCCAAACAAGCGGAGGAGTAGCAAAGATATTTTTAATATTTCTAGCTAACCGTTCTGCATCACTTCTACTGATAGTTTCACTAGATTCTGTCATTAATCTAAAGGTAATTTCTCCCTCTAATTGTGGCAATCCATCGCCGTGAGTTTCATGGTCATAAGCTTCTAAGAAATATAGTTTAATTTGTGGCTTAAAAGTTCTGTCTGTTTGAGCATCGTAAACAGGTACACCATAAACGGGTCGCTGCAATGCTTGAGCGTGTCCACAAGTCACTTCAAATAACCACATTCGCATCAATGTCATTGTTGCGGTATCTTCATCTTTAATTAAGCAAGTGTGTTTTAACCTAGCTTTTGGGGTACTAATATCGTTATCTTCTTGATTCTTGAAGTAACTTAGTACGGCTTTGTTATGGTCAAGCCTAACCAAATCTTGCAAGTTTTCCCACTCGCTAAAACCTTCTGGCAGTGGCATTATTCGTCAGCCTCCTTATCTGAATCTGCAATATTTAACCCCGTAGCACTAACTGATTTACTTGAATCAGCAGATGCCTTAATTTTCACTGCTTCCGGTGGTTGTACGCCCTGCTTTGAATTATCATCCTCACCTATTGACTTACTTAATTCATTCTTCAATTCTCCAATCTGAGCAATATTTTGCTCAACGGAGACTACCTCAGAGGCTACTTGATCTACTTGAGAAACAACGTTGGTAACTCCTTCTACTGTGGTAAAAAATTTGTTATGAAAATTAGGCTGTGGATTGAACCACTTGTAAGCACTCTCTCCGACTTCACCCCATTTACGCAAAGCATTTCCTATCAACGCTACATAACTGCCAACAACTTCCAACGCACTAAGAATTGAATATCCAATCGATTGCAGTGCATTAAATATGTTTGCGGTCGCTTGATATATTCGATTAGCTTTTCTATATTCTGCTACCAACTCGGTATAATTCGCTTCACCAAATATTGCTTTGAAAAAGTTGGCAGTCCATTCTGAGACGATACTACCAAAGCCTGATTCCTCGCCTTTCTCATTCTTCCATTTAAAACCTACTGCTTGAGAGATGTTATCAATGGCAGCGAATAGAGTTTGAGCTAAGTTGTTGGAAAGCATTAAAGCATTGTGGAAAGTAGTAACTAGAATCAAAATGTTGAGGATTCTATCTACTTGTAGGGTTTGCCATAATCTAGTGAAAGTGCCTGATAATCCACCAGGTAATAAATCGCCCAGCTTCGTATTAATTAACTCTAAAAGTGCTAATTGTGCAGCATTTGCACCAGCATTAATCTTGTCTAGAAGGTTAGCTGTATTTTGATTATTATTTTGGTTTATGTTATTAGCGGAATCATCTATTGCATTTCTCAAACATCCCCCAGGTTGAGCAATTTCGCATACCGCGCCTTGGGTGGTTTCCTTGTTCGCCGCTTGCACAGTTGGAGATTTTGCGATCGCGTCTGGTATGCCCTGAATCGCTGGAGTTAATGCCGCGATTGCAGTTGCAATGGCTGTGATGCGTCCAATCTGCTCGTCGAAATCTTTCTTTTGTTGATCTGACGCTAGCTCTGCTGGGGTTTTCGTAATTGGTGCTGACCTTGCCTTTGGGACGGGCGATAGAGTATCACTAATCGGCACAGGTTTTGCCGTTTCTGGTACATACGCGGGATAGGCGAACGTTGACGGATTTGAAGAGGAAGTTGATGCTTCACCGCTTGAAAGCATCGGCGTAATGCGTGGTACAGCGATGTCTTCTGGTTCCGCGAAGGGTAATGGCTGACGTTGCTCTTTTGGCTGCATTTGCGGCAACATCCCACCCAGATTTGAAGGCTGATGCTCCGGGTTGGGTAGGTAACTTGGGGCAAGTCCACCGTGACCGGGAAAATAGGGCGCACCGTTGGGCGTATTGTTCGATGGCTTTGATGGTGCTATCTCTCGGATCTCGCCCCTTCTAGTACCACCTCCGGGTACACCAGATGGAATGATATTTGTAATGTTTATCGGATTTTGAACTAGTTGTGGCGGGACATTGCTAACAGGAGGCGTTGGCACTTGGATATCAACGGGTGTATCGGGTGTTCCTCCGATGTGTGTAATCTGTATATTTCGTAGGTTGTATGGAACAGTGCCACCATAAAAGCCGCTTCCTTGGTGATACACCTTGGAGCTTCCGTCATTATCCCTCGCTATCACATCGACACCTGGGGAGCCGACACCGGGGTAATTAGCGAGATGAATTGATTCTATGGGCCCGAAGACTTGAATATTGAGAACTTGTTCGTCGCCAGGATTCCCGTTAAATGTCGTCGAATACTGCGCTGTTACCTGATACCTTCCTCCCTCGCTCTGTCCGCCTTTGAATGGTGGATAATTTGGAGTGAATGTCTCAAGGTGTGCAGTTCCTTTGGGCAAATTTTGAGCAAACAACCAATCAGAGAACAGCGTTGCTGCTGTACTTCCAACCATTGCCCCAACTACACCACCAATTGGCCCACCGATCGCAGTACCGATAACAAACCCAGCGCCATAACCAATTGATCCAGCAACGGTACTAGTTACGGCTTGCGTGACACTTTGACCGACAACTAATCGCGTACCAATGGATAGGGCAGCACCTACACCGGGTACGACAAGTCTCCCAGCCGCCTGTGGTAATGCTCTCGGCAAGGCACTAATTGCATTTCCGGCTCCCGTTGCGATCGCTTCCCGTAATATCGCTGGGCGTGGTGTCGCGGTCGGCTCTACTAACGAGTCGGCTCGCGCTGCTGTACCGTTTAGGGTTGGCGGTGGCGAACCGGTGGACGGCAACGGTTGGCGTTCGGGTGTCGATCGCTAGCAAGTGGTGATTCGCGCCGTGTTTGAACGAACTCCGCCTCTATAACTTCACTTCCGCTAATGCGGTTTCGCAGGTCGTTTCGTTGGACTTGGGCGCGTTCGAGTAATAGCCTATTTTTCTCGTTCGTAGCAGCCGTTTCAGCCCTGATCCTTTGCTCTGCCGCCGCTTGGCGCTCTAAACGTAATGCAATTTCGGCAGGACTTTCTTTGTATTGGTATGTTGGCAAAGTACGCTCGTACCGCACGCGAGCGCTGATAGCTTCAAAATCAATTGGATCGCCAGCCGCGATAGCACTGGCCGGGCGATTTGTAAGGGAGCCGTGTAACGCCGCATCGCTGGCATCAAGCGAAGCAAATTGGCGTGGATTTTCCATAATGGTTCGCCAATTATGCTTAGTTTGCCTTAAACGAGGCGGGTAACGCAGTGTTGCTTAATGGTTGAATGTACGTCCAGTTCTTGTTACTACCACTAGCTTGATCGGGGGAGACTTCAAGCGAAAAGCGAACGATCATCCGTGTCTTGGCATCGGCTGCCACCCAAAAATTGTTAGCTTGACAAGCGCGCTCGGTATAGCCAGCTCCTTCAATGACGACCAATGTGGGGTTGATGGTAAAAAGTGCCGATCCTAACCATGCCGCAAGTTTTTCTAATGTGTCGATCTGAGATGGAATATCTGTTGCTGGATTAAATGCTGTCATTTTTTGAAGAGATTTTTAATTAGCTACTCTTCAGTTTTATGGGTCAATCAAAATTGTGTAAATGTTCCACTTTTATGTAAAACAAGCACATTCACCGAGGACGCGTAACGCTTGCTGCTAATAGGATTGAACCGAATATTTCTAAACTATAAAGTTAGGAATGTTCCGGTTTAACCAGTGTGCAAGGTTAAACCGGAATAAGCAGAAGTAAAAAATAAAATGAAAAATAATCGAAATGGACAAGCCGCAATTTTAAGCGAAGCGGATTATTCCAAAATTCGCAAGCAGATCCGCTCTCAAAAATATAAACTACTTTTGGATCTGGCTTGGTACACCGGGGAAAGGTGGGGTGCGCTGGTGAAGTTGCAACTTCTCGACGTGTACAACCTTGATGGTACACCCAGCGAGTATATCAACTTCCGCGCCAGGACTCGCAAGGCAACGCCGAACGGAAAAAGACAAACTCGCCAAGTGCCAGTCCATGACACTTTAGCTGAGTTGCTAGCAGCATACAAGCCTTCCCCCGGTTCAGTTTGGTTATTTCCATCTAGAGAAGCGGATAAGCCAATGGGGTTAAGGGCGGCTGACCAAATTTTACGCACAGCTGTAGAAAGAGCCGGACTAGCAGCCAAGGGGATCTCTACCCATTCCACCCGCCGCAGCTTCATCACCCGACTGGCAAAAAAAGGGGTGAGCTTGGCAACGATTAAAAAAGCCACTGGTCACACTGACTTAAAGGTGCTTTCACGTTACATCGAGGTGAGTGACGAGGATGTTCGGAGCGCGATCGCAACTTTATGATCAACAAACTCCTATTCCTGCAAATCGAAATCTTCCTTGAGGCATTTCAGGCTGGGAAGTATGACCATCCACTGTTTCTAGCTATGACTCTAGAGTGTTTGGCGAATCAGGCATGGGATGAAGTTGACCGACTCTACCCAAATTTATGACAAATCAGGCTTAGGGCGAATAAACTCAAACCAAGCTATGAAAAGCTCGCAAATGCAACAAGAGCGTAGCTTGCCGCCGTAGGCATCGCGCAGTTCATCCTATTTAGTGCGATCGCTTTTCATTGGGCATTCGGCATTGGGAGAAGGGGGAATAGGGAATAGGGAAGTGGTAATATTGCCGTGTTACACGGCTATTGTTGCTAATCATGGGACGGACTCGCACAACCTGGAAATCGGGTAGTACTTGGCGCAGTGGGAAGACTACCTCTATTCGCGTACCGATTGCGCTCAAAGACAACATTTCGGTTTACGCTAGGGCTGTTGACTCCAAACTGTTAAACAATGAGTCTGCAAAAATCCCCATGCTGATAGGGGATTTCTTACAAATAATTGACCTTTACATCGCTTGGAGAACCAAGAATTACCGCTCTACCAAACAATTTAGAGAACCAGATATTACCGCTCGTACCTGGGATGAGTTGCGGAAGCTTCAAGACTTGCTGCGGCAATCTCCAGAACTGTTGCAGGAGTGAAACCTTTGCGGCATCTCTGACAAAACCACCTTTGCACTACTGTCTGGTCAGACAATTTATAGCTACCGTTTTTAAAAATTAGTGTTGTTTGGTTGCATCTTGGGCATGGTGGGCGATTCATTCTTCCAGCCTCGGATTAATTTCTCAATATCAGATGGAAGCTTACCATCTGCGATCCAAACTTCCACATCTGCTTTTTTACGCTTGGCGATGATACTGTTCACACTGCCCAGGTAAAGGCGGTTTTTCTTCCTGCCTACCATCCAGCAGTAGCGGTAATACCAATATTTATTACCTGAACGCTCTACCCAATACTTTTCTAACCAGTGGGTATCGTGTTGGGGCGCAGTTTTTAAGGTATCAGTTGCAACGTGCGCCCCAACACTTGTATACGGAAAGTCCGACTCTGAGATTTGCGCCCCAACACTATGTGACTCTTGGGGGGTGAGTTCATCCCAGTAAGGATCGTGAACAATATTCCTGGCTTGAGTTGGTGCAATCGCAAATAATGCTAATTGTTCACCTGCATAAGGTTTGTGTTTCATAATGTTTGTGGATTAATAGAATTTATGGCCGTTGCAGCGGCCTTTTTTTATGAATAGGAATTAACCAGAGGGGAATAATTCTTCCCATTCTGTAGAGTTCCCAAACATGGAAAGTAAGAGATTATAATTACGCGGAAACTCCCACCATCTTTGTCTCAAACACTGACGTATAAATCCCTCAGGGTTAAGAATTTTATCTAACGCACCACGGAGATTAAACATTAAAAGTGCGAGTTTTATCTCGTTAGTTGGACGCTCAAGCACTTCTTTCTCGGTGGAGTTAAAATGTATACCGTTCTCAGCGAGAGTCTCTAAGTTGATATCAGAATTAGAATGCTGCTGCTGTATATCACCCGGAACGGTAGATTTACCATTTGAAGTGGGTGAAGTGTAACTTAAATTATGGTTTTGTAAGTTTTTTTCTCGCTTCTTTCTCAGTGGCTTCAACCATTCGAGAGGTCTTACAAGTAACTTAAATATCTTCCAAGAATACTGTTTAACGACTTGGATTACTCTGTGTTCTACTAGCTGCTCAAATATCTGCTTGAGGTAATTATGTGAGTATCCTTTACCTCTTGCTTTGGCTACTGTGGCGTTGAATTCTGATAAATATGGCTCGACTTCTTCAGCTATTGCACCCTGCCTCATTAGCCATTGCCAAAGTGATTTTGCAGCAGGGCAAATATGATGTTTGTAGCAGAATGCTTCGTGTTCTTCCGTCCAAGGAAGTGCATTTTTTGATGAATTTTCTGGCATAATACTATTAGTTTGATATCAGAAAGCCACCACCGACCTTACGAATCTGGGTGGCTTTTTGGTTTTTTTTAGACTTTGCGTTAGGTCTTTTCGCTCAGTCCCTTCGGTGGGCCAAAGTCATCAGGTAAATCTTGGATAGTTTTACCCTTCGATCGCAATAAGCGGTCTAAAGCTTTCATTTGAGTCACCGTAAAGGTAGGGACGCTATCTCCTGCTTCCCAACGGCTAATAGTTCTAGCTGTTGTTCCAATGGCGCGTCCAAAATCCTCTTGAGACATGTCTAGCTCAAGCCTCAGACTCCGCAATGGGGATTCTCCTTGCTGTTCGTTTCTAGTCGGTCTTTTCTTTATCATGATACACGTTCTAGACACGTTGTCTAGAACGCTTGACAAAAACAATGCGTCTAGACATAATGTCTGGTTAGAGGACAATAAAAGACCAGCCAAAAACCTGACTTGGCTAAGAGCAGTATTTGGCTGATCTTTTGCTAGTGTCTCACCCAGGCGTAAAGCTGCTGTGATCTCTCTCCCCCACGCCTAAACCTTTGCGTGGCAAACATGGAGAAAGCACCCGCGCCTTGACCTTGCGCGGACACACCCTGAATCTGATGCCAAGTAAAAAGGCAACCGCTACTCGCCAGCGATCGCCTTCGTTGAATTTGTATGGATTTATTATCTTGAGGAGATTTTACCAATGTCCAAGCCACTAGGCTACTACACGGGGTATACACCCGGCGATAATTCACTTTTAGAAACAGTTCAAGAGGAGTACGGCAGCACATTTGAGAAAATGACCAAACGAGAAAAGCTGGTTATTCTCACCGTTTTGGCATCGCATATTGGTTGCCAGCTTGACGGAGATGTTCGGGGTGAAATTTTTGCGATCGCAAAACAGATGAGAGATGAGCTTTCACTCTCCGACCAGGCAGGAGTAATGGAAGCGATTATTTCCCAAGTGAGATGGGGGCAGAATGCAGAACCTATACACCACTCCTGAAGCAGCCAAGTTAACCAACATCCCAGAAAGTACGATCCGCAGTTGGTTACGCCGATATCCTGAAGTGTTTCAGTTCAACGTTCACGTTGTCGCTGATGAGAATGGCGTGAAACTGTGGACTGATGCCGGAATTGAACTGTTGCACAGCCGACGTGCATCAAAAACTGCAACGGATGACGATGCAGAAATTGATGCAGAATCCGATGCACCGGATTTACTTGAGTCACTGTTAGAGGAAGATTCACAGCGCCTCGCTAACGAATATTACCGACAGCTACCCGGTCGCACCTTGCAACGGATTAGACAGATGCGGTTCAATCCCACACCCGAACAACGCAAAATAGTCGAGTTGTCATTCCGCGCCGCAATCAACGCCGGAACTGACCATCTACTCTTACCCACATATCAGCCGATGTTGCTAGAGGGAGGAGATGAAACAGACTAAGAAACAGCTTACCAGCAAGGTTGTCCCGTTCACCGGCGAATTTTACCCAGTTCCCGATCCTGAACCAAAACCCGGCGGGAATAACATCGCTAGTTATTTGGTAATCGTCGCGGCTGCACTGGTTGCTGGTTTAAGCATGGGTGCAATGTCCACTTACCAGAGCGCTTCGCAAGTGCAGCTACGTGAGATGAAAGCGCAAAGCCAGCAGTTAGAAAAAGTCAAAAGTCAGGTTTGTAACAGATAGGAGTAAACAATGGGAATCCTTGCACGAATTACCAGCGCTGCAAAGTCCAGCAACAAGAGTAATGAATCCTCACTTTCGGCGGGGGGACACGGGATTGATAAAAATCAGGTGTTAGCCCCCACAGATCCAACTGTCATCAACCCGATGAACGCGGGAACTTGGCAGACAGTGAGAACTGCACCGATTAGTGAGACACCCAGGTATTTTAACAAAGCTGAGGCTGATGCACTTAAACACCTTGCAACTCAAAAAAGACTTGAAGCGCGTCAGGCGAAACGCGCTTACAAATCTCTCAAAAAGCTCGAACAATCGGATGCACAGGTGCATACTGCTCATCGTAGCTACATCAAGGAAGTTGCAGACAGCGAACTGACCAAAAAACGGTCTGATGCTTCAACCGCAAGGCATTTACACACCCTCAGACCGGAATATGCAAAGTTAGGCTTCGGCTTAGACCGCGCCGAAAACAGGGCACAGCAGCGAATTGACGAACTCAAAGCCAAAATCAAGGAAAAATACTAATGGCAAAGGCGGTACACCTGGGGGCTTGGTTCCTTCTAGGGTGTATCGCCTCTAGCTTTGTGGCTTGGCTAGGGGCGTTACATCCAGCTTTATTTCGGGTGATGTGGGTTATCTACATTATGTCTGGGGTCGCTCTAGCACTTGCTTTGCTGACAGATGACGCGGTGAGAGCGTTTCTCAAGCTGTCTGAACCAGATTATTATGCCTTGCTGATTGCGATCGCAGTTTCGATTGTTCTGGGAGGAATGCTTTCATGGCTGATAGGTGGTTGAAAACCAACTGTTTGCTAGCTAGCGCAGGTGCTTTTTGGCTAGCTGCACTTTCTCCCCTGCCCCAAATTGGCAAGGGAATCAGCTACAGCTTGGCACTTGTTGCATCAGTGCAACTAGTCGGAGAATCTCGGCGACTGATAGCGCAAGATGCCCGACGTGCAGCGTTAACGGCTATGAACCAAGAACTAGAACAAGTAGAAATTGGCTTGCATACCCAGCAGCAAGAGCAAGCGCTCTATGAAATCTATGGCGCAGCGCCAACTTACCCGCCGGAAGTTAGGGAGGAATTAACCACTAGCCTGGAACACTTATATAAGGAGCCGAGCGCGGATCGTAGCGGTGAAACTTCCGCTTCCACTTCCGACGATAAAGCCTTCTATTTGGCTGTGAAGTCACTACTGGAAGTCAGAGGGGAGACTTATGTGATTGAGCAAGTTTTAAAGATGGGTGGCCGCCGATGGGAGGAGGGCAAGCGGCGACTGCAACAGATATTGCAGCAAGGCAGGGAGGAGGAGTGGGACTAATTCAAAAGCGATGGCTGCGCCAACGCCAAGGGCGAACGCGGTCAGAGGAGTGCGATCGCGTAGCTCGCCGCAGGCATCGCTAATGAATTTATCTACCAATGTCAAAAATATCACACAACTGTTATGGGAGCTATTGACAAAGGAAAGGAAATTATCAAGGAGGCGATTCGAGCGACTCAAGCGGGTTTAGTGGCTCGAATTCCCGTTGCAGATGAAGCCAACTTAGTTGTATTTGAACGAGCATTGAGAGCGGCAGATGTTCAGCGAATGATTGTACAGAAAGGGGTTAGGGTTGAATTTTATTTTCCAGAAGCGCCAGTAGAGCAAGCTAAAAAATCTATGTTGCAAGTTATCAGGAGTGCATCGGCTGAAATTCAAGAGATTGTGTTTCCTGTTATCGCCCAAGATTACGCTGATGCAGAAATAGCCCTAGCTAGTCCAGAAGTGCAACGAGCGCTCAACCGACGCGGTATCACTGCATCACTCCGGCAGGAATCTCAAGAGCAAATAGTTATCGCTAGCATTGACCAAGTAGTAAGCGGTGAATTGGACAGATATTTGAGGGAACGGGAATAAATATGACAGATAATTCATCATTCAATCAAGAGGAATCTGATAAATATAAAGCTGCTTTTAAACAGCTTAGTAATACAAATACCATTCCTCTACTAATTTCTGAACTATCTGCTTTTATGCTAATTGCTCAACTTCAATTAGCATTTCGGCATCCAAATAATATTGGTGCAAGTAGGGATGTAGTAAGAGAATCAATTCAGCCAATAGTTGATTACTTTACTGGTGATGTTAGGGAAATTTTAGAAAGAGGTTTTCATCCAGAATTTGATATAGACACTACACCACAACCCGATCCAGCTTGGGACTACTACGAAATATGGCAATTATTACACACTATCAAAAATAAAATTGATGCCGGAATGAAGTTTATATCTGGTGAAGAACTGGCAGACAACACAACTGATGAAAAGCTTAAACAAATACTAGAGCCAGCTTTAGAACAGCTAGAAGAAGTTATCGAAAATCACTTAACAAATTATTCAGATGACGATGAGTAAACCATCAATGAATGAGTCCGTTATTTTACCCAAGGATTTGTATGTACTGAACAGTTTAGCAATCGGAATAGCTATACAACTTCTCGCCAAAATGACTGGGGAAACTATAGAAGATTGGAAACAATATGTAGGGGCAAAAGCTAGCGAACAATACCGTGAATTATCACCTGAAAGAATTCAAGAAATAGTTGAGTCTCTGGATGACGAAATAACCGCCTGATGAATCGCAATTGCGATCGTTCAACACATCAAATGAACATGAACCTGAATAAATATTCCATTCGACAAAGGCGGGAGTTCATAAAAGCCATAATTCTTGATGCCAAGCCCAATTCAAGTACGACACTTGTTTATCACTATGAATACGAGGTGATTCTCTTGAATAAAGCTTTCACTAATAATTTAAAGAAAAAAGCTGCGGCGAAAAACTTCACATTAGAATTTGCTGTGTACACCGCCTGATGAGCCGGCTAACTCCCCGGCGAAACGCGATCGCACCGGATCGCGTCGCGGACTGGAGTCCAACCCAGACGTACAGCCCATACACACAGCAGCTTAGGGCTTTTAGCTGGAAACAAGCTTTTATGGCTTTCCGTTATTCATAAGCTCGGCTGCTGTGAGTGTGCTGTTTTCTCCCTATGTCGCCGCAGTTCGCGTTGCGGCATTGCCTTGAGAGTGAACTAGGCTCAAAGTGGCCTTCGGGTGATTCGCAGGCATGGCATCAGGGAACAAGACGAAACCACCCAGAGGAGAACTGAATGATTAGAATTTTGGGACTTGATGTTAGCAAGTCCTCAGTTTCGGCTTGTCTGCTCGTGGATAAGCCCGAAGATCCACGTCAATTTTATTATGAATGTCCGTTTTTTAAGTTGAGCGCTGATGCAAAGGGAATTCAAGATTTACTCGCCCTCAACGCGGATATTGCATTGTTAGAACCAACTGGCAACAACTACAGCAAGCTTTGGGGTACTCACTTGGCACGAAGCGGGGTAGAAGTCCGGTTGGTTGGTCACAAGGAATTGCGAAATTATCGAGCCAACCACCTAGCACTCCCTGATAAAGATGATGATGCCGATGCCCTAGCACTGGCTTGCTACTACTTCGACTACCAAAAAGACCCGCGGCGATTTGTGCAAATTCGCGATCGCGAAATAGTCAGAATTCGGGAATTAGTACTCAGACTTGCTCACCTTAACCGCGTTCAATCTCCGATCGTGAATCGCATTCGACAAGATTTAGCGTGGCAGTTCCCAGAAGTTGCACATACGAAGTCCCGGCGGGGTGAATTAGGTGAAGCGCCTTTGCTTTGGGGCTGGCTTGCTGGAATTCGCAAAAGTACACGCTATGACCGTCTTTACTCCCAAACAGTAGGCTTGGGAATCACTGACACTGTTCGAGAACACGCAAAACGGATCTGTGACCTCCAGCGTGAAGAACACGTCATCGAGGGAGAGTTACGCCAATTGCTTACCGATCCTCGCTTTGACCATTACCGCACAGTTTTCAAAAAGTTTGGATTTGGCGATCGCCTTTCGTCGGTGATTATTTCCCAGATTTACCCCATTGAGGGATTCTTATTAGACGGTAAACCAGAGGTGAGGATACGCCAGGGGCGAAATTCTAAAAAGCCTACTAAACGCCACCTTTCACTGAGAAGATTTCAGAAAGCTTTAGGCGCTGCTCCCTCAATGGAAGCATCTGGCGATAGCCGTAAATCTAAAGTAGTAGGCGGTTCCGATTTATGTCGTAAGTCTTTGTGGCAGTGGGTATTTACAAGGATCGAACCGAAGCGATCGCGCCTCAAAAATGATATTGGTAAAACTTTGGGGGAACAGTTAGATACTGAAAAAGCAGCTGGTCGTCCGGTGAAGCTGGTCAGAAATCGGATTGCAGCCAAAGGAGCGCGGTTACTATTTCGGGAACTAGTTAAAGACTTGACGTGACAAAAACGGAATTTTGTAATGAGTGAAAAGTACAAAGGATTTTGGGTAAGTGTTACCACAGTTTACGAATCAACTGAGTCTAGATTAGCTAGAGGCGATTGGCAATCTCGTGTTTTGGGATACAAGTATACAGTTCGCCGTAATGGAAAGCTCTTCTTTTCTTTAGATGAGAATGCCCCGTTGCCACCAACCCATGAAGAAGCAATTGATGATTTTCAGCATCGTGTAGATACAATCCTGGAAAGCTTGTAAACCCTTGACGTGACAAAATGGAGATTATGCCTAATCGGTACTATTACAAATTAGAAGGACAAACCCCGATTCCTGTTGAGTCCTTCATGGAGTGGTCTTTGTGGATGATGTCAGCCAGCACCACGGTTATGCTCAATGAACTCAAAGACTCTATAATTTCAACTAGATTTGTGGGCATAGACTTAAACCCTGGCAGCAACTCGCTTTCTCAGCCGATGATATTTGAAACATTGGTCATGGGTGGGGCAATGGATGGAAAAAGGAACTTTTACCCCACCTGGGAAGAAGCAATAGAGGGGCATCTGAAAATATGCACTCAAGTTTTTAAGCTTTCAAATGTCTAGAGTGAATAACGAGCAATCGTGGAATTTATCATGGCTATTGGGTTGGTAACTCCAATGTCAAATGTGACACATCACGAGAGGATGGGTCGGGCAAGTTGAGCAACACCTGGGGACGATTTTCAATCCGCTTTCTGGTTCCTAATTTTCCTATGCCCTGGGAAGCAAGATGGAGCTATTGCGAGGGCGAACCTACTTTCTCTTGGAACGGAACCCCGCTAAAGCAAACTTCAGTTCAACGCTAAAGTTTATTGACTTTTGTGGCTAAAATCCTCCAAGCCTGACTGCAACCGTTTGAGTTGATGACTGAAGTATTCGCCACTAGTCTTTGGGGGGAGCGGTTTTGTAAGCAATCGCACCGAGAGCCAGTCATAAATCCGTTCCAAAACAGTTCGTCATCGTGCAGGTTTCGACGCTTGCTTGGCGTATTCTTCTATCAAGAGAGCATAGTCTTCGTAATTGGGCAGAGTCTCGAAACTATGAACCGCAGAGGTCATCGCCCATAGCAGCTTTTCCCTCGTCCAAGTTTCGATGAAAGGCGTGAACCATGACGCATCGTCCAGCATTGTTGCACGAAGGTTGACGAACTCGTCTATTCCTTCCGGGCGAGTAAACATCCAACTCATGCAGTGCGGACAGAAGTAATGGCGGGTCGCGCCGTGCAAACCGCCAATGGTCGGCTGACCTTTCAGTATTGAGAACCCAACGCTTGGAATCGCAGCGCTTAAAGAAAAAGCGCTGGCGGTCATTCGCTGACAACCCGTGCAGTGGCAAGCCATCGTTACCAGAGGTGGGGCACTCACCTGAAACCGTATCTGTCCGCAACGGCATCCACCTTCCCAGGGCAAATTCCAGTCGTTCACGATCTGCCGCCTCCATTTTCTATTCATGTTCCATTCATAACTAACAATAATATTTTATGGATTATCTGCAAATACAAAAAAGGGAAGAGAAAGCAATATGCAATCGAATAGTGCGATCGCAAATCATGCTCAAAATTGGGGAATATTTTGCAGCAAATCGACGGGCGATTTTTTGGTGCTTGTTAGGCAAACCCATAGGCAGAAAACAACTAATTCTTTAGATAGAAGCCTTCGGTAAATATCAGTTTTAGCATGAAATAATTATCCTAATTACTTTTCAGAAAACAATAGTGGGTAGCGCATTGGAGCTTAATTACTGGGCTTTTGAATCATAGCTAGGCTGTATTTTATTGATTTGTGCAAGCCGAGCAATCTGTTTGTCATAAAACTTAGGAGATGATAAAAATGACAATTAATCATGGGATCTTATCGCAACTAGGTGATGGTGATAGTTATTCAGTAGCAGGCGATGTAGCCACTTTTAAAGCTACGAGCGAACAAACAGATGGCAAGTATGCACTGTTTGAAGTAGTACTTGCACCCCAACTAGGCCCGCCGCCACACATTCATAGTCGAGAAGATGAAGCATTCTACATTCTTGAAGGTTCGATTGAGTTTTATCTTGATGAACAAACAGTTGTAGCAGCTCCCGGAACATTCTTGCATTCTCCTAAAGGTCAACTCCATAGTTTTAAAAATATTGGTTCTGCACCAGCTAAAATGCTGATTTGGGCTACTCCAGGTGGACTAGAAAAGTTTTTTGCACAAGTTGGAACTAAAGTAGATAATTCATCGGTTCCACCGTTACCTATAACTCAAGAAGTGATTGACAGGATATTAGCAACTGCTCCACAATATGGAATTACAATTGTTCTTCCTGAAACTGATAGTTCTCCATAAAATTGGAACTTTAATCCTGAAAAATTTTCTTGGGTTTAATGATTATTTAGTTAATTTGATATTCGGTATGGTTTATATCAAGGGGAAGCATTAACCCTACCTGTTTCATTACACTACCACAAACTCCCCACTATCCAACGCTGGCTCATACTTGAATGGCACGCTTGAAAAACTCTAAGCTATGGTGAATAAGGCTATAGCTTTTAATGAGCATCAAGCAGTAATGGTATGAGTCAGCGTTGGTTTATAGATAAATTATACAAGTACTGAGTTCACTCAGTATCTAAGCAGGCTGACCCGATATCACCAAAAAGGGATTACGATATACTGAATATAAATTGTAAAAGGAAATAGACCTAATGACCTATCCTGATAATCAGAGTCTGCCAGACAATCAACCGTATAAAATTTACGAATTTAAAAAAAATAATCAAGAAAAAATACCTGGTTATTTAGTAGTTAGTACTGCGAAACTGAACGTTGAGACAGAAGAAGACAATTCTAATAGGTATTTATCATCAGTTGCTAATAAAAAGTTTTTTAATCTCAATGATGGAGAAGCTGAACCTTCAGCCCAAGAGATGATTGAGAAAATTTCCAAAAGTTTGCAATCAAGCCCCGACCCAGAAATAATTATCAATATTCATGGATATAGTTCTACACCATCGGATACAGAGACGGGGTGCAAAAAGATTTATGAATATGTTAATACGCATATTGAACAACCAAATAAGTATATTTTTATCGGATATAGATGGCCGTCAGAAAATCCTATAAAAACGGATGAGTCTGGTTCTTTTGGGCAAAAGCTAATCAACGCACTTTCTTCTCTACCAACTTTACTAGCTATTAATTTAGTTTTAGGACTCACAATTAGTATATGGTCTACTATAGCTTTATTATTCCTAAATATTTTGAGTAATAGTGCTGTCCACTTTTTCACAGTGATGTTAATTTTATCTGGGATTATATCTTCAATTATCTTTACACTAATTATTCTCAGAATATCTACTTATTTTCGTGATATTTACAGAGCAAGTAATTATGGGACTACAGATTTAGTTGAATTGATCAGACAGTTAGATTACACTGTAAAATTTCCCCCAAACAAGCGCATTAAATTATCTTTTGTTAGTCATAGTATGGGTTGTTTTGTAGTTACAGATGTAATTCGGATTCTCTCGGATGTTTTTGATGTTAAATCTATTAATAAAAAACCGAATTCGGATATTGGCAATGTATTTCGATTAGGTAGACTTGTGCTAGTTGCACCTGATATTCCTGTGGAAAGTATCTTGCCAGGACGTGCTAATTTTCTTCGTTCTTCTTTACGTCGTTGTGAAGAAGCTTATATATTTTGTAATGAAGGAGACCTAGCGTTACGATTTACCTCTACTGCTGCAAATTATTTTAGTTTCCCATCGCGAACTCGTATTAGTGGGTACAGGCTTGGTAATATAACAGTTAAACATTTTAACAATAAAAATGATTCAGTGGGTCACACACCCAGATATGGAGTTGTTAATTTACACAAACAAGACTATGGCAAAGGTTACAGACTTGATAATCCTTATAAATATTTAGAAATTCGTTCTTCTAGTAGCGAACATAGAAAACTTGAAGAGATAACTGAGATGTCCGAAGAGTTGGTACAACCCGCAGATTTATTTACATATTTTGACTGTACAGATTATAAAGATGACCGGATGAATCAGATCGGACTAGTTAGTTCTGCCATCCAAAAACCAGCAATAAATTTTGGGAATTATATTTTACTCACTTTGGCATTTATTCGGAAGTCTTTTAACAATAGAGATCCTCAAGGTGTTGATACCCACACGGGCTATTTTGAAGGTGTTTTTAGTCAGAAAGCTATTTATGAATTAGCTTTTTTAGGATTTCAAGGATTTTTGCGATCTTTGTCAATTGAAGGAGGCGAGTCCGAGCAAATTAGCATTTTTTCTCAAAAATGCCACGAAAAGCAAATTCAAGTGATTCTTGCGCCGCAAATATATCAAGAAAAGACTCAAGATTAGACAAGAGATTCTTAAGTCAAGGGTAAAGGGGAAAGGGGAAAGGGGAAAGGTTTTTTCTTTCCCTTTAATCGACAAGTAGCCGCATTTCTCTCTTGCTCTTTCTTTTTGCCGTTCGTTGCCTTTAGCACTTGCTGGGCAAACTCGACATTTTGATGGGCAATTGCAGATTGTAAGGTATTTTTTTACAAGGCATCGATGATAAACATCAATAGACTTCTTGCATAAGTCGGGAAAAGGGGAAAGGGGAAGGGGAAAAGGTTCTGCAAAAGTCCCTTTCCCCTTTAACCTTTACCCTTTTCCCCAAGAATGCAAAAAGCACTTTTGCAAAAGGTCTAATCTCCCAGTTAAGAATGTAGCACCGCCAATACTTCGCATTTTGTTTGCGAAGTATTTTTTGTACTAAAAAACATATTTTTTATACGCAAAAATACTTAAAAAAATTAGCTTGTATTTAAAGTATCAAAATTCTGGTTATTTATTTCTAAAGTGTTCCGGAAACAGGAGGGAATGTCAGAAAAACTAGATAAAAGGACTTACTGAGTAACCAGGTCATGACCCACCACATAATCGGTAAATTACTACAAGGGCGTTACCAAGTTGTCCAAAGCCTCGGTGCAGGGGTGTTTGGGCAAACATACATTGCTGTAGACGTAGATTATCCAGAGAATCCTAAATGCGTTATTAAGCAGATTAAAGTTAGCAGTTCCGAATCTGGCTACTTGGATATGTTGAGGTTACTGTTTCTGACTGAAACTGAAACCCTCAAGCTTCTGGGAAGCCATGACCAAATTCCTGAATTCATCGCCTGTTTTGAAGAAAACGAGCGATTTTATATAGTGCAAGAGTGTATTGAAGGACATGCGCTGACTGCGGAATTGCCCATTGAGCAACATTTCGGCTGTTTGTGGACTGAGAGCGAAGTTGTAGAATTTTTGATAGATGTTTTAGGTATTCTAGAATTTATTCACTCTCAAGGCGTTATCCATTGCGATATCAAGCCGGAAAACTTGATCAGACGTACTGTTGATAACAAGTTAGTTATGATTGACTTTGGCTCAATCCAGTCGATCGATTTTGGCATAGGTGCAGAATTGCCCATTTATAGAATTCCCGTCACTTCATTGGGATACATACCGCCAGAACAATTTATTGGTCAAACACAGCCCAACAGTGATATTTATGCTTTGGGTATGATTGCTATTCAGGCTTTAACAGGGCTAGAACCACTACAATTAAAAACCGATCCTTCTACTAATGAAATTTTTTGGCGTTCTCAAAACACGCCAGTTAACGATTATTTAGCTGCTGTTCTCAGCCAAATGATCCGTTATAATCACCAAGACCGCTTTCAGTCTGCCGCTGAAGTACTGCGGGTACTCAAACAAATAATCTGGGAACCTCAGCCATCAGAAACATTAGAGGGAGATTCTCAATTTTCTCTAGAAGTAGCGAAAAATCCTGCGTCTGGGAAATTATCCCCATTATTCACAGGAATGAAAGTAGGGCTGGCAGCTAATTCTTTATTGATGGGATTTGGTGTATATTCTTTAGTTAATACTCCACCTGCATACTCAGAAACAGATACATTATATAAAGCAACAAAAGAATATCAAGCCGGAGATTTGGAAGAAGCGATCGCACTCGCTAAATCAATTCCCTCCCACAGCAATGTTTATCCAGAAGCACAAGCCACAATTGAAGAATGGCAAGAGCAATGGCAAGTAGCTGCACAGCAATACGAAATAGCACAACTAGCTTTTCAAGAGAGCAGATGGTCAGATGTTCTTCAGGTTGCTGCGAAAGTTCCCAAGATTGCATATTGGCAATCTAAAACAGATAAAATAGCTCAGAAAGCATCTATTAACATTGAAGCACAAACGCAAGATTTATTAGCAAAAGCTTACGAAAAAGCAGCTGACAAAGATTTTTCTGCCGCCTTACAATATCTGCGTCAAATTCCTCAAGAAAGTCATGCGGGTGCTTTAGTTCAAGATAAGTTAGCTGAATATAATCGAAAGCGGCAGATCAGGGCAGCCTACTTTTTACAAAAAGCCTATAAAAAAGCATCTATTGGTGATTTCGATCGAGCTGTAAAATTTCTCAGAAATATTCCCCAAGATACTTTAGTTTATGCTCAAGCTCAAGTCAAATTGAATGAGTATACTCAAAAACAACGCGTACTGACTGACAATCAAAAGATAGCTTATACAAAAAGAACAAATTTATTCGTCCCTAAAAACTCAGTTAATAAGGTTGAATATCTTCAAGGAGTAAATTACCTTCAAGAAGTTAATATTCGGTAGGTTGAGTAATTCGTAATTCCTAATGACGCTCTTGCTTGCTTCCCTGTAGGGGTATGATGGGTGATAAGGGGAATAACCCATTGCACGAAATCCTGACTATAATTTTTTATTCCTAAAAGATTCTCTTTTTAGCAGCAATAAACCCGTAGCTATAAAAACTAGAGCCAAAACATTGTCTGGTTCAGGAATATCAGTACTGCGAATACTCAACAAATTAATACCAATAGCTTGATCGTTCACAGAGCTACTATAAACTAGTTTTGAAATATTTGCACTATCACTACTTACACCGAGAAAAACCGCTGAATTATCTATTACACTTGAAGAATTTCCCAGAATAGAAAAACTTCCCAAAAGATTATTTTGGTCATCAAAAGCTGAGATAAACGCTGTAAATTGTGGTGTATTATCCACTGCTATTTGCGTTCCTGCACTTTGTATCTGTTGATTGAATGTAATAGTTAGTGGACTTGGATTTCCATTAGATAAGTTTCCAGGTTTAAACCCAGCAAAAAGAATGTAATCTCCATTAGAAAAGTTAGTTGAAAGGCTTGGTGTATTTTGGAATACAAAAGGTCTAGAATTTTCAACTGATGGAATATCTACACCTAACCCCAGTCCTTTTTCCGAAGTAGCTTCAAAAGAACTGGGTAAAAGATTGGCTGTTGCCCGCTGTCCTAAACTGATAGGTGTCCCAAATCCTAAGCTCGACCAATCTACTTTGTCATTAGCTTTCAAATCGTCTCGATTAGTCACTAATGTCAAAGCTTTTACTGATAAAGGGCAAGCAGTTATAAATAGTACTGCAAAAGCAGCAAAAGACAAACTTTGTAGAGAATGTCTAATTATTCGAGGTGTCATAAAATGTAGTGAAAAGCTTTTTTTTCAGTTATTTAGAGACGGTTTATTATTTATTTTTTTACACAAGTTTTTATGTTCAAATTGAGGAAGTTTTCAATCTGCTGACTCTGTTGTTCCTCAATCTTAAACCTGAATTCTGACGCTGTATTTACTTGTATAAGGAGGTTAGTTTTGTTTCCACATCTAAATTGTAGAAGCTAGCGACTAACCTCCTCATACTTTTCTGATGTCTTTTAATCAGTTGCAAAAAATTTTCGCAGCAAAGTAGAGGCTTAGTTACAAATTAAATTATGCCCCTAACAAATTTTATTAGTGGGCCTGTAATAAGAATAACAGCGTCCTTAGCACCATCCACGGTGAACTTGGTGGTATCTAAAGTGTTGTTTACAGTCTGACCAGTAGCATCACCTGCCCCATCTAAGGGATTTCCAAGGCTACCACCATTGCAGCTTTTCAGTTCTTCTTCACTAAGCTCAGTAAAAAAGGAGTCGAGATTTTGAATGTTCATAGTATGATTGCTGATTTTAGTAAATCTATTTTTAATATACTATAAATACGGCAAATGAATGCAGCAAATATGTGGTCAATTCTTCCCAATTGCAGCCATATCAATACTACATTTAGGATTTAGTAATACTACACAAGCAAGTAGTGATTGATTGGCTCTCATGTTTGCACCAGTAGTAATTCACACTTTAGATAGCTGTTGAGAGAATATTTGCAGCATAAAGTAGCAATTGACTCAAAAATTCTTGAAGAAAGTAGATATGCAAACCAAACAGCTTGGAAATTCGGAGCTTAACATCACTCCAATCGGCTTTGGAGCCTGGGCAATTGGTGGAGGTGGATGGGCTTTTGGTTGGGGAGAGCAAGATGACCAAGAATCGATCGCAGCGATTAATCGCGCTCTTGACCTCGGCGTTAATTGGATTGACACCGCAGCTATTTATGGTTTAGGGCATTCTGAGGAGGTTGTTGCTAAGGCACTCAAAGGTCGGTCTAGTCGCCCCTACATTTTCACTAAATGCTCAATGATCTGGGATGAAAAGGGCGAAATTGGTCGCAGTCTGAAAGCGGATTCCGTGCGGCGGGAGGTTGAAGCTAGTCTGCGCCGACTAGACGTTGAAACTATCGACCTCTACCAAATCCACTGGCCCAACCCTGATTCAGAAATCGAAGAAGGCTGGACAACTTTAGCCAAGCTCAAGGATGAAGGTAAGGTTCGTTATATCGGAGTTTCCAATTTCAATGTCGAACAGTTGAAACGTATTCAGGAGATTGCACCAGTTACGTCATTGCAACCGCCTTATTCACTGGTGAAGCCTGATGTCGAAAAGGAGATTCTGCCTTTTTGTAAGGAAAATAATATAGGTGTGATTGTGTATTCACCGATGCAATCTGGTTTGCTCACAGGAAAGATGACACCTGAGCGAGTTGCTAATTTCCCAGATAATGATTGGCGCAAAAACAGTAGTGAATTTCAGGAGCCACGTCTATCTCGTAACCTGAAGCTAGTCGAGGTGTTGCAACACATTGGTCAACAACACGATCGCTCCCCAGGTGAAGTTGCGATCGCTTGGACTTTAAATAATCCGGCGGTGACTGCGGCGATCGTTGGCGGACGCAATCCCCAGCAGGTGGAAGGAATCATTGGTGCTGGAGACTTTCGCCTCAATCAGCAGGAACTAAATGATATTGATACTTTCCTGCGCGAGAATCCATAAAATCTCTGGTGAAAAACCTTATAAACCCCACGACTTTAGCCGGGGGTTTATTCATACTTTTATTTTGTCGCTACACCGATAATATGAGGACTAACAATTGGCAATTGTGCATCGAATCGCTCGTAATGAATGCTACTAAAACCAGCATTTCCTAATGCTATCCAAGTTTCTCTATCTGGATGACAACCATCACCGATTGCTTTCCAAATTGGACTAATTGTGTTTTGTATTTGTCGCAATAAACTTCCTTGAGGTGCGGCAACATGTTCAATAAATAAGAAGCGTCCGCCTGGTTTAAGTACTCTTAAAATTGCCTGCAATGTATAATCTATATTCGGCACGGAGCATAAAACTAATGTACTAACAACAGTATCAATGCTGTTATCTTCGGCATCTAACCATTCAGCATTCCCAATGCGGAGGTCGATATTTAAACCCAGTTTTTCTGCTTGTTTTTGAAGATAAGAATGCGTCTGTGAATTTGGCTCGATTCCGATCCAATGGATATCTTTAGGATAGTAGGGTAAGTTAGCGCCTGTTCTGGGGCCAATTTCTAAAACTTTACCTTGGAGATTAGCAAAAAGAGAACGTTTGCGATCGCTGACAATCTTATCATATTTACTACTACTTGAAGCCATCATCCAGGCAAAAAAATGTTTACCAACGTTTGCAAAAATATTATTTTTTGAATCTCCAATAATTTGGTTTACAGTCATTATCTACTTCCTAATTTTTGAGCCTAGAAATTGGGGTGCTAAACAACCATTTGATAGCCTCAAGGTACAATACTTTGTGTTTGTTGTACCTCACCCATTAGACTCACCTGATAGGATGAATTTAATTAACGTATTACGCGTAGCAGACTGACCGTAAGATATCACAGAAAGGACAAAAGGATAGAGGCGTTTATTATATATATGACGATGAGCGATGCTTACGGCTGGCTTTGCCTACGCTATGGTTATACAATTTTGGCTAATTATAGCTAGAGATTTTTGAATAGCCGCTTTGATTTTACTACCTAGCGCAGAGTATCCTCATTTCAAATCAAAATGGCAGGTCTTTGATAATAGCATGGGGGATGCTTGCGGTAAATGCTCGCCTACGCAATTTGCTGTGGCTCACCTCCAGAAAGTTTCTGGCCCCATTTGCCAACAAGTTAAAGAGATAGCTGCTTCCTATTTTAAGTATCCGTGAGAAAGCTAATATAACTGTGGATGTTATAATCTAAAGTGAGTTTTGCAAAACAGCTTTTATTTAACTCTAATCGCTTTCATGAAGTACGAGATACCAAATGACAGCCGTAATAACTCAAATTATACGACGAATATAGGACTAGTATTTGATTTTTGAAAAAACTTAGCACAACTTCAAGAGGCTTCTTTACTGCTCCCTATTCCCTCCCTACATAAATAATTTTAGAAATCAAACCGGATTCCTATAGCGACGGAAAAACTCACTAAAAACAATTGTTTCATCCAAGAAAAACTATGAGCTTTAAACTTCAAGCTTTGCAACTTCCAACTCTCCAAAAAAAATCCGAAGGGCCAATTGTAATTGCCTGGCAGAAATTTCTTTTAGATTATGACTTCCCTATTGCTGCCGTTGATGGTGATTTTGGGAATATTACAGTTCAAGCAACTCTTGATTATCAGACCAGTAATGCTTTAACAGTAACGGGAATTGTCGATACTGCTACTTATAAAAAAGCGCTAGAGCAAGGTTTTGCAATTTATTTCGCTATCTATGCCAATTCCGGGAAAAAATTATTAACCTATCTTAACTTTGGAGAAAATGAGGTCAAAGATTTACAAAAAAGTTTAACAGCGATCGGTCGTTTGAATCCTCCATTAGTAGCTGATGGGGATTTTGGCCCCAACAGTACAAAAGGACTAGCCGAAACTTATAAAATAAGAGACATCAATTTCCGAGCCGAATTAGCTCAACAGCTTTCTAATACAACAAAAACTAAGCTTGGCATTGATTTGGAGTTGGCTTTAGACAACATAACTGAATACGCCAAAAAATTAAGAGAAAGACTGAGTGGAAAAGCCTGGGTTAATTTTTTCCCAGACAGCGACTTAATTGATGATTTAGCTTCTCCCTTCCGTCAAAAAGTACAAGCTTTTGAGCAAGCCTTAAAAAATGCCGGAGCTAATATTGATATCTCTTCAGTATTCCGCCCATCAGAACGGGCTTATTTAATGCACTATGCTTTCCGTATTAGTAATAATGAAATTGCTGCCAAAGATGTTCCACCTATGCCTAATGTAGATATTAATTGGCTACATTACACCAATGCTGGTTCTGTTCAAGCTGCTAAAGAAATGGTGTCTGCTTATAATATTGCTTTTCGACCTGTTCTTACCTCTCGTCATACCCAAAGATTAGCAATTGATTGGGAAATTACTTGGTCAGGAACCTTAAATATCAAAAACGCTAACGGAACGACAGTTAGTATCGATCAGCCACGAACGAGTTATGAAAATCCTACTTTATGGCAGGTTGGGCGTTCTTACGGTGTGATTAAATTATCTAGCGATCGCCCCCACTGGTCTAATGATGGACATTAATGGCTAGCGGAACCGCATATATGGAGAACGCAGTTCTAGACTTCAAAGTAGAATGACTTGAGAAAAATTCCAGATTAGAGCAAGGAAAACTCCGCCAAGGCTCCAGAATAACTCTTTGTGGGGGATTTCTATTCGCCTCTCCCAATCTCTGCATATTTTTTGAGTACGGTAAACCGTATTGGCTCGTTAGTTCACAAAGATTAATTAAATTGTTAAGTTTAGTTACATAAATAAGTAAAAAAATGCTGCAAACATTCCTAAATGGGAGAAATTATGAGAAACAGTAGTATACTTGAAGATCGAGACAAGCTCAACAACTTTACCTTACCCTTAGCAAGTCTTCTCCCAAAGAGAGATGTAAGGGCTAACGAGCATCATGAGCCTTAAAGCCCATCGTAGACATTGCTCAGATGCGAATATACCAGCATTTTTGACCAGTCTTTAATCAAGTTTCTCAAAGCGTTAAGGGAAATAAGGAACAGGAGGAAGCAGAGGAGCAGGGGAGCAGAGGGGAAGTTGTACTAAGTCTTTCCCCTGTGCCGAAATCCCCTCCGCACCGCTGCCTCTTGTCCCTATGCCCAATTTTCAAGTTAGTTTTCATTCTAAGGATTGGTAAAATCTATGGCAATTAAAGAACAGCCTAAGTCACCTCGGTTTCGGATCGTCGCTAATATATTACTGGCAGTATCAGGACTATTCCTGCTCTTAAATTTATTTTTGCCTGGTTTATTTGCTTCTGGCCCTGCTGGTGTTCCCTATAGCCTATTTATTCATCAAGTACAGGAAGGGGAAGTCAGCCGCGTTTCTGTTGGTCAAAATCAGATTATTTACCAATTAAAAGCAGAAAATGCCGAGCCGGCTCAAGTGTTTGCAACGACACCAATCTTTGATTTAGAGTTACCCAAACTGCTAGAAGAAAAGGGAGTTGAGTTTGCTGCTACACCACCACCCAAAAATACTTGGTTTACAACCCTCTTAAGTTGGGTGATTCCACCACTGATTTTCATTGGTATTTGGCAGTTCTTTCTCGCTCGTGGTGGTGGCGGTGGTCCCCAAGGTGCGCTTTCCATTGGTAAGAGCAAAGCTAAGGTTTATGTTGAAGGCGAATCTGCGAAAATCACCTTTGCAGATGTGGCTGGGGTAGAAGAAGCAAAAACTGAGTTAGTAGAAATTGTAGATTTCCTCAAAACTCCGGCACGCTTTACGCAAATTGGCGCTAGGATTCCCAAAGGTGTGTTGTTAGTTGGCCCTCCTGGTACTGGTAAGACACTGCTAGCGAAAGCCGTAGCAGGAGAAGCAGGAGTTCCATTCTTCAGCATCTCTGGTTCCGAGTTTGTCGAATTGTTTGTCGGTGTAGGTTCTTCCAGAGTCCGGGATTTGTTTGAACAGGCCAAAAAACAAGCTCCCTGTATTGTATTCATTGATGAATTAGATGCGATTGGTAAGTCTCGTAGCAGTAACGGCTTCTACGGTGGTAACGATGAGCGCGAACAAACCCTCAACCAATTATTAACTGAGATGGATGGGTTTGCAGCTGGGGATGCAACAGTGATTGTACTAGCAGCGACCAACCGTCCCGAAACCCTAGACCCTGCATTGCTGCGTCCAGGTCGCTTTGACCGCCAAGTGTTGGTAGACCGTCCCGATTTATCTGGTCGTGAAGCAATTCTCAAGATTCATGCTCAAAAGGTAAAATTAGGAGATGATGTAGATTTAAGAGCGATCGCTACTCGTACCCCAGGTTTTGCTGGCGCAGATTTGGCAAACTTGGTGAACGAAGCCGCATTATTGGCAGCGCGTAATCTGCGCGAAAAGGTTGCTCAAGAAGACTTTGCCGAAGCAATTGAGCGGGTAGTTGCTGGTTTAGAGAAGAAGAGTCGCGTGATGAACGAGACTGAGAAAAAGATTGTTGCATACCATGAGGTTGGTCACGCAATGGTCGGAGCGCTCACAACCGGAAACGGTCGTGTAGAAAAGATTTCGATTATTCCTCGTGGGATGGCAGCTTTGGGCTACACTCTGCAATTACCAACTGAAGACCGCTTTTTGATGAATGAAGGAGAATTGCGGGGTCAGATTGCAACCTTGTTAGGTGGACGTTCCGCTGAAGAGATTGTGTTTAACAGTATCACTACAGGTGCTTCCAACGATTTGCAACGAGCAACTGACTTGGCAGAACGGATGGTAACAGCTTATGGAATGAGCAAAGTTTTAGGGCCATTAGCTTACCAACAAGGACAACAAGCAGCATTCCTGGGTAATGGTGGTGCTAATCCCCGGCGGGCGGTAAGTGAAGACACATCCAAAGCCATTGATAGCGAAGTCAAGGAAATCGTGGAAACAGCCCACGAACAAGCCCTAGAGATTCTTAGGCAGAATCGAGACTTACTAGAAACGATCGCTACTCAACTCTTAGAAACAGAGGTCATTGAAGGCGAAAAACTGCACGATTTATTGAGTCAAGTTAAACCTGTAACTCATTCGTAATTCGTAATTCGTAATTAAGACAGTCAGGTTTTAAACCCAGAGGTACGCAGAGAATAACTTTGCGTACCTTTGCGTTAAACCTCTGCGTTCCTCTGCGTTTCAGAAATGCCACTCACCGCAATGCAAACACCAGCCAGGAAAAATGCCAATGCACCTCCAACAGCACCAATAAAAGGTGTTATCTGTTGCAGTTGGGGAAATATAACGCCAAACAAACTCATAGCTAAAGCGAACCCACCAAAATACATCCCAATTCCTAATCCCGCCCACCGCTGGGGTACTAACCCTAAAGCAAAAGGAATTGCCCCGTTGACAATTAAACTAAAGCTCGCAACAATTACCACAACGATCGGAATTTGTGCGCCTAGAGATATCATTATTAATAACGAGGGGATGATTGCACAGATCCCACAAAGCATTGCTTGACTATTACCAATTTTGACGGCGAAGATTCCCGCTGGTATGCTGGCAATTGCGATCGCTATTCCAATCCAAACCATTTGCATATCAATATTATCAGTATTCAGTTGGGTCTTGAGTACTTTACCCAAGACATCCATGAGAAAACGGATACCCCAGGCGACACCAAAACCAGTTCCTAAAATCAAAGCCAATTTCTCTAAGGGCAACTTTACTGTTTCTGCTTGGTGTCTATCTATTGGTGCTTCTGGAGGATTGACTAACCGCAACACAGCTGCCGCCCCCAAGATCACAAAAGAACCAATCGCAAAGGTATAAACTGGGCCTAAACTCAGAATAAACTTGTAGCTTATTGGTCTAAAAGCCCCAATTAAACCACCTGTTAAAGTGACAAAACTTACTGCTAAAGGTAGCTGTGCTGGTGTCGAATACATCCCCAATAGGCACATAACTGGAGAGCGAAATATTGTCATTGCCAATGCCCAGGCTACCAATAATATAGGTAAGAGCGATCGCATCACGGTAGTAAGTGGGATCAAACTTACAACGCATGGTATGGCAATAAACAAAGCCGATGCAAGAATCATACCTACTGAGATGAAAGGAAACCGAGTTCCTACCCAGCGCCTAGCTTGGTCTGAAAGTCCGCCCATCACTGGTTCCAGCACTGCACCCAAGGCATTTTCGACTAGCACCAAGCCAACTGCCAATGAAGCAGGAAAACCAAACTGAGTCAAGAGTTGCGGCAAATATATATTATAAATTAACCAAGAGAGGGTAATTGCTCCCTGCACCGCTGCCAACACCCAAACTTGTACCCATAAAATATTCAGATGAGATTTCGAGGTAGTCATAAGGAGATGGGGGAATGGGGAATTAAACCGCAAACTCGCTCTGCTCACGGCAGAAAAAGAGGGGAAAAGGGAAAAGGTTAAAGGGAAAAGGACAGATATTCTCCTTTCCCCTTTCCCCCTTCCCCTTTCACCCTTCCTCCTGCCTTTCTTGTTAATACTCTGGGACTGAAGGATCGATTTCTCGACTCCAAGCGGTAATTCCGCCTTTAACATTCGTCCCGACAATTCCGGCTTCCTTGAGAATAGCTAGGGCTTTTGCCGATCGCCCGCCCATCTTACAATGAGCAATTAAACGGTGGCCGTTCAATATTTCCTTCACCTTAGCAACGCCATTCCCATTTTCAATGTCTGGTAAAGGCACCAACACTGAACCCGGAATCTGGGCTATGTCGTACTCATGGGGGTTACGGACATCCAGCAGTACAAAATCCTTTGCACCGCTATCCAATAATTCCTTCAAATCCTTAACGGTCATTTCTTGACTTTCCATCTGCTGTTTTGCCTCCTCTGCCTTAGCTTGTGGAATCCCGCAGAATTCTTCGTAGTCTATCAGCTTTTCAATCACTGGGCGAATCGGGTTCGGACGCAGTTTTAACTCCCGAAATTTCATATCCAAGGCGTTGTATAGCAGCAATCGCCCGCTAAGAGTGTTGCCTTGTCCCAGAATGATTTTAACAGCTTCGGTTGCTTGGATTAAACCAATAATTCCTGGCAAAATTCCCAATACGCCACCTTCTGCACAAGAAGGAACCATTCCTGGTGGTGGTGGTTCTGGGAAAAGGTCACGATAATTCGGGCCACCTTCGTAATTAAATACAGTAGCTTGCCCTTCAAAGCGTAAAATTGAACCGTAGACGTTTGGCTTATTCAGCAATACACAGGCGTCGTTAACTAGATATCTGGTGGGAAAGTTATCAGTACCATCCACGACGATATCGTAAGGTTGAATCAGCTCTAGGGCGTTTTCGGAAGTCAGACGAGTTTCGTATAAATCAACCTGACAATAGGGGTTAATCTCGTGAATGCGGTTTTTTGCCGATTCAATCTTGGGTTTACCCACCCAGGATGTCCCGTGAATTACTTGACGTTGCAGATTAGAAGTATCGACAACATCAAAATCCACAATTCCGATGCGTCCAACACCCGCCGCCGCCAAATATAAAAGTAGTGGCGAACCGAGTCCACCTGTACCGATACACATTACACTAGCGGCTTTCAGGCGCTTCTGTCCTTCTAGCCCTACTTCCGGTAAAATCAAGTGTCGGGAGTAGCGTTCGTAATCGTCTTTAGTCAACTGGATTTCGTCCAGATTGGGATTGAGCATAACAGTTATGATGTGGGAAAGCGGAATATTAATCCTATCGAAAAACTGGATCTTATTAAGAGTAGGAAAGACGAATTTTCATCTGTGATAGCGGTAAAAACCGCTATGAGTGAGTGTCTTTAAACTAAAGCGTTAAATTATATTTTCAATTTCCTCTATTTGAAACTGATGAGTATCATCAAGGCTCCAACTTTTGAGTTCTCCAGCTTTGCCGTTTTGGACGGAAACTATTATATACGAGTATCCCTGCCAAGCGTATAGGCGATCGCATTCTGAGGGTATAGCAGGATGATCTGGGTGAGAGTGAAAAATACCAATAATGTTCAATGAGCGATCGCGTGCTTCTTTTTGCATTTTTAGCATAACTTCGGGTGCGATCGTATATTGCCGTCTTTTACTTTCTGTTGTGCCTTCCCCCGGAAACTCAGCAGCCGCTTCTGTATTCCAAGCATTCTCTGTTGGCATGACTTCTACCACAGTTTTGCCCTCATTAGCCAGATAGCCCAAAATTATACCACAGCACTCATCTGGATAGGTGCTTTCGGCATGGGTGCGGATGGTTTGCAAGTGTTCTTGGGTAAGTTGAATCATGTCTGCGTTTGTAATTTTAGCAACTTCTAACAATTCTTGCTTAATGCGTATGCTAGCAAAAACCGCAGGCGTTTGCGTTCGCGCAGCGACTCGTAGAGAAGGTATCGCAGCCTTCAAAAAGAAAAATATGTATTTTATATCACTCCTTTAAACATTTGCTTACTGCTTTCTTATTGCCTAGAAACGAGAAGAATATAAAGAATATACAAAGCTCAGTAATCGTATATACATTTATCGACAAATAATGTGAAGAGTATGTAAAGATGCCTATCTAAATATATACATCTAAGTACGATATTAACTATGTAGTTATTGTGAGGTTATTCAAATGTTCTATATTTTTAAGCTAGTAGGACTTAAGCGCTGGCAAAAAAAACAAATATAAATAGTGAATTTTAAGCATTCACTTGTCAGATTTTTTGATACTTGTTCAGTGATTTATACAGAATAAAGATGATTAAAAAAGCCTAAAATGACGGATTTCCCTGAACGCACACGCTGATGAATTTGTACAGTCCTTAAGACTTAGATAGTTTGAGATAGTTAGCTAAGTGCGACTTAAAATCCTTGGAATAAAGTGAATATTCGACAAATATTACTTTTTTTCAAAGATGACATATAAAGTATGTCGAAAACGTCAAATTTCAGTGAGTTTTGTCCTCTAAAACAGCATTAACTCAGAGTTGAGAACTTAAAGTTACTAAAAAAATCGATTGAAGTAGGTAAAAGTTATGGCAAATATCATTGGAACCAATGGTAATGATACGTTAGTGGGTAGTAATGATGCGGACACAATTAAGGGTCTTGCAGGCAACGATACCATCATAGGCAACAAGTACAACGACACCCTGACTGGTGGAGACGGCAAGGATAAATTTGTTTACAACTTTGGTGACGACAATGATATCATCACTGATTTCGATGGCATAGGTAAAGGAACAAACCCAACAGCAGCAGTCATTACCAAAGTCGATACCATCAAATTCCAAGGCGATAGTTTAACAGCCCAAAATCTGTTGCTGACTCAGAATGGCAAAAATCTGGAAATCAGCTTTGAAGGGGTGCTTGATTATGGCGCAGTCATCCTGGAAAACTTTGCCCTAGAAAACCTAGATAACCTAAGCAAATCTACAGGAGCCACTGTAGACTTGGGCAATATCCTATTTGATAAGCAAACTAGCATCACAGACAGCTTTGATGTCTTCAATGCCAACTCTACCCAAAGCACTATCTTCAACAAGAACACAGTCACTTTCCTTAACGACCTTGACAACAATGTTAACGGTTTTAACAACTCAGATGACACGATCAATGGTCAGGGGGGTGATGACAAAATCAACGGCTTAAGTGGCAACGACTTGTTGCGTGATGGTGCGGGCAATAATACCCTCAACGGTGGCGCAGGTAACGATACCTTGAGTTTTAGGGGTTTTACAGGCAATAACTTACTCTCTGGTGAGGATGATAATGATTATCTCTCTCTTTATAATAGCTCCGAAATCTTTTCATCCTTCTCAAGCAATAACACCCTAGACGGTGGTGCTGGTGATGATACATTGCGTGCTGACTACCGTGATTATAGCTCATTAGGCGATAACCTGTTCTCTGGGGGCGATGGTAATGATTCTCTCCTCATCTCTGCTAACGGGATCTATTCCCCAGGGGATCGCTCGTATGACAAAAACACCCTCAGCGGTGGTGCAGGTGATGATACCTTGGGTACTAGTGGTTTATCAGGCGATAACCTGTTCTTTGGGGGCGATGGCAATGATTCCCTCAGCACCTTTGGCGGCGAGAATTCCAGAGCCGCCGAGGGTAATAATACCCTCAACGGTGGTAATGGCGATGATACCCTTAATGGTGGTAATGGCATTGGTAATAGCAATGACTATCTCACAGGTGGCGGTGGCAAGGATAAATTTGTTTACAACTTAAGCTACAGCCCTAGTACTATCACTGATTTTGGAGGAGTAGCTAAAGGAACAAATCCTACATCAGCAGTCATTGCCGAAGTGGACACCCTAATATTCCAAGGTACAGGCTTAACTGCCAAAAATCTGCTGTTGACCCAGAATAGCAACAATCTGGAAATCAGCTTTGTAGGGGTGTTTAATTTCCGCCCAGTCATTCTGCAAAACTTTGCCCTGGAAAACCTGGATAATCTAAGCTTATCTACAGGAGCCACTGTAGACTTGGGCAATATTCTATTTGATGGGCAAACTAGCATCACCGACAGCTTTGATGTCTTCAATGCCGACTCCACCCAAAGCACTATCTTCAATAAGAACACAGTCACCTTTCTTAATGACCTCGACAACAATGTTAGCGGCTTTGATAACTCAGATGATGTTATCAATGGTCAGGGAGGTGATGACAAAATCAACGGCTTAAGTGGCAATGACTTGTTGCGTGGTGGTGTGGGTAATAATACCCTTAACGGTGATACTGGTAACGATACCTTGGATGCTAACTCTTCACCAGGCAATAATCTGCTTTCTGGGGGCGATGGCAATGATTCTGTTAGCGCCTCTGGCTACCAGTACTACAACAGCTACAGCAAACAAGACGACGACCTTCGCTCATCTGGTAATAATACCCTGAATGGTGGTGCAGGTAATGATACTTTAAATGCTAGCGGTTCAAAAGGTGATAACCTGCTCTCTGGGGACGATGGTAATGATTCTCTAAACATCTCTGGTTCTGAATCAGCAGGGGGCCCCTTCTACTCCTATTTCTCTGATTCTCGCTCAGAGGGCAATAACACCCTCAACGGTGGCGCTGGTGATGATTACTTGAGTGCTAGTGGTTCATCAGGCGATAATCTGCTTTCTGGGGGCGATGGCAATGATTCTCTTGACGTCTCTGGGTTTTTTGACGCAGTTACTGATACAAGTAGTGACTCTCTCACCTTAGGCAATAACCTACTCTCTGGGGGCGATGGCAATGATTCCTTCTATGTAAGCAGCAGCCAACTCCCATCCTCATATCCTCCTGCTGTCTCTGGCTTTGTGACTCAAACGGTAGATGGGGGTAAGGATGACGATTTCTTGTTCGTTAATTACAGGAATGCTGAAAGGGGGATCGCTTCAACATTCGATACCACTACAAACAAGGGAGAAATTACAGCGGGCACGAGTCGAGTTAGCTACAAGAATATCGAACGATTAAATATCTTTGGTACATATCATGACGATAACATTGTGGGGAGCAGTGGGAACGATACGCTCTCCACAGGCACTAATGGTAAAGATACGATAGATGGGGGGACAGGTGACGATGTGTTGTCCGTCGATTACAGATATGGTAGCAAGGGAATCACAACGACTTTTAATGCCACTACAAACAAGGGAGAAATTACGGAAGGCACGAGTGGAGTTAGTTACAAGAATATCGAACGACTAAATATCTCAGGTACAGATTACGATGACTTTATTGTGGGGAATGATGGCAACGATACGCTCTCTACGGGATATAGTGGCAATGATACGATAGATGGGGGTAAGGGTGATGATGTGTTGTTCGTCAATTATGGTTACGGATATTATCCTTCAAACGGGATCACTTCAACTTTTGATGCCACCACTAATATTGGATCAATTACGGGATCGATTTCGGGGCACACGTATGGCGTTAGCTACAAGAATATCGAACGATTAAATATCTTAGGTACCCATTACGATGACTTTATTGTGGGGAGCAATGGCAATGATACGCTCTATGGGGAGTCTGGCAATGATAGCCTTTATGGAGGTAATGGTAATGATACCTTTGCTTTCAAACATCTTGACGGTGTTTTTGATACTATTTATGACTTTAACGCGACCAATGAACTTATTCAGGTACCGGCTGGTGATTTTGGTTTTGGTTCTGGTGTCGGCTTATCAATAGGTTCACTTAAGCCAAGTCAGTTTACTCTTGGAACATCTGCAACCACAAGCGATCAACGATTTATCTATGACAATATTACAGATGCACTGTATTTTGACCCAGATGGTAGTGCAGATAGATTTACTCAGGAAAAATTTGCACAATTTTTGGGTGGTGTGACACTAACTGAAAAGAACTTTGTGGTTGTTTAATCTTAATGAGCACTCTACGATCGCTCTCGGCATTAAATGGGAGGTACTTAAAACAACATCTCCCATTCATTTTTTCAATGCAATTAGTACAAACAGAGAGTAGAGGTTGGGTTTGGTTCCTTAACTTTCGGCATAGGTGCAGATGATTTGCACTATTCTTGGTTAAGTTGGTTTATGTCTGCATTGATAATTTTGATAACCTGTAGCGATTCTTGCACGGATATATATTGGCAGGCGATCGCTCTCATTGTAGTATAAGTTAACCAAGGCGTAGCTAGCAAAAACCGCTGGCGATCGCAGCCTTCATAAATATATGTATTTTTTATCACTTTTCAAAATATTTACCTACTAGGTTCTACTTTCTTATTGCCTAGACACAGAAGAATATGAAGAATATACAAAGCTCAATACTTAGGTATAGATTTTTCAGCAAGTAATGTGAAGAGTATGCAAAGATGAGTATTTAAGTATAAACATCTAAGTATGATATTGACTGTGTAGTTCTTTTGAGGCTCTTGAGATGTTCTCTATTTTTAAGCTAGACACCCACGGATAATAGCCTCCAAGGAAGGGATCAAAATCTTTTTCCCGATTTAGAGTCAATTGTTGATTATTTTTATCTTCTAGTAGGGCTTAGGCGCTGGCAAAAAAATAAATATGAAGGATGAATTTTAGGCATTGAAGCTGAATTTTTTGGTACTTAAAAGAGTAATTTTTACTCAAAAAGGATGAAAAAAACCTGAAATGACTAGTTTTCGCAAATTCACACGCTAATTAATTTGTACAGTGCTTAAGACTTAAATAGTTTGAGACTATCAAAAAAGTATACGTAAAAACCTTGGAATCGGGGAAATTTTCGAGAAATTTACTGTTCCTCAAGGGTGACGTATAAAGTGTGTAGATTTCGGTGAATTTTTGCGCCCTTAACAGCACAATCTGCAAATTGACAACTGAAGTTACTGAAAAAATCGATTTAGAAAGGTAAAAGTTATGGCAGATATTATTGGAACTAACGGTGATGATACCCTACAGGGTACTTATAGTGACGCGGATACGATTAACGGTCTTGCAGGCAACGATACCATATATCCTAACGGTGGCAAAGATACCTTAACTGGTGGAGGCGGCAATGATAAATTCGTCTACTACTACTACAACTACCCCAACAACAACAATACTGCGATAATCACCGATTTTGGTGGTGTAGGTAAAGGGACAAACCCGACAGCAGCAGTCATTGCCGAAGTGGACACCCTAGAATTCCAGGGCGATGGCACCAGTGCCCAAAATTTGTTATTGACCCAAAAAGGTAACAATTTGGAAATCAGCTTTGCCGGGGATGCTTATATAACGAGGTTTTTTGATGTCCCAATTATCCTGCAAAACTTTGCCCTGGAAAACCTGAAAAACTTGAGCAAATCTACAGGTGCCACTATAGACTTGGGCAATATCCTATTTGATGGACAAACTAGCACCACAAATAGCTTTGATGTCTTCAATGCCAACTCAACCCAAAGCACTATCTTCAATAAGAATACAGTCACTTTTCTTAACGATCTCGACAATAACGTTAGCGGCTTTAACAATTCAAATGATGTCATCAATGGTCAGGGCGGGGATGACCTAATTGACGGCTTAAGTGGCAACGACATACTCAGAGGTGGCGCAGGCAATGACTCCCTCATTGGTGGTGTGGGGGATGATATTCTCGTTGGCGGTACGGGTAATGACTCCCTCACAGGCAATGATACTCTCGTTGGTGGTGCGGGCAATGATATCTTGAATGTCGAATTTTCAACAGGCGATAACACCCTCAACGGTGGGGTTGGTGACGATGTTTTGGATGCTGGGGCAACATCTGGCAATAACTTACTCTCTGGGGGCGATGGCAATGATTCTCTTTACGCCTCTAATGTTTATAGCAGCGTCAGCCCATACATCTATTACCCCTCCTCAAGCAATAATACCCTCAATGGTGGCGCTGGTGACGATACCTTGAATGCTCAGTCTCCATCAGGCAATAACTTACTTGCTGGGGGCGCTGGCAATGATTCTCTGTCCACTTCTGGTATTTATACTTATAGAGGGGAGCCTAATTTTAACTCTTCAGGTAATAACACTCTCAATGGTGGCGCTGGTGATGATACCTTGAGTGCTAAGTTTTCAACAGGCAATAACTTGCTCTCTGGAGGCGATGGCAATGATTCTCTTGATATCTCTGGCGATTTCGTCTTGTTTGGCAGTGCGGGAGATTTTAAACCCTCCTCAGGCAATAACACCCTCAACGGTGGTGCTGGTGATGATATATTCCGTGCTCAGTATGCAACAGGCAATAACTTATTTTCTGGGGGCGATGGCAATGATTCCTTCTATCTAACCCCCTTATCCTCAGATACTACCCCCTCTGATTTAGTGACTCAAACGCTAGATGGGGGTCAGGGTGACGATTTGTTATCTGCCGATTATAGCAATACTACAAGGGGTATAACAACCGCATTCAATGCCACTACAAACAAGGGAGAAATTACAGGGGGCACGTATCGGGTTAGCTATAAGGATATCGAACAATTAAATATCTTAGGTACAGCCTACGATGACTTAATTGTGGGGAGCGATGGCAATGATACGCTTTCTACAGGCACTAGTGGCAATGACACGATCGACGGGGGTGAGGGTGACGATATATTGTCTGTCAATAATATGGCTGGGGGAATTAGAACTACATTTGATGCCACTACAAACAATGGAGAAATTACGGTAGGCACAAAGCGGGTTAGTTACAAGAATATCGAAAGATTAAATATCTCAGGTACAGATGCCGATGACTTAATTGTGGGGAGGAGTGAGGACGATACGCTTTCTGGAGGCACTGGTGGCAATGATACAATTGACGGGGCTGAGGGTGATGATATATTGTTCGCCGATTACAGCTACAGCAATAATATTGGGGGAATTAGAACCACATTTAATGCCATTACAAACAATGGAGAAATTACGGCGGGGACAAAAAATCGGGTTAACTACAAGAACATCGAACGATTTAATATCTCAGGCACAACTTCCGACGACAACATTCTGGGGAATAGTGGGAACGATACGCTCTCTGGGGGCTATGGCAAAGATACAATTAGTGGCGGTGCAGGTAATGATATCTTGACAGGTGGGAGTGGGGACGACACCCTAACTGGTGGCGCGGGCAATGACAAATTTGTTTATAGCTTGAGAGATAGCGATTTTTACGGCACTAACATTGATATTATCACCGATTTCGGTGGCGTAGGTAAAGGCTCAAATCCCTCAGCAACCGCGATCGCCTCCTTAGACACTTTGCAATTGATAGGTTTCACTGCTGAAAATCTGCAACTAACTCAAAATGGTAACAACTTAGAAATTACCTTTGAAGGTTTCGGTAATGACAGAAAAGTTATTCTACAAAACTTCAAATTAGAAGACTTAGATAATCTGCCAGCAACTTCTTCACGACCGGCTATTGGCAATATTCTGTTTAATGAAGAAACCAGCATCGTTGACAGTTTTGATGTGTTTGATGCTGATTCTACTCAAACTACCCTGTTCAACAGGAACACTGTTACCTTCCTCAATGACCTCGATAACAACATTACGGGTTTTGACAACTCTAATGATGTCATCAATGGTCAGGGGGGTGACGACATCATTGACGGCTTGAGCGGTAATGACCTGCTTAGAGGTGGTGCGGGAAATAACACGCTCAAGGGAGGTACTGGTGACGATACCTTGAGTGCTAGCGGTTCAACAGGCGATAACCTGTTTTTTGGGGACGATGGCAATGATTCTCTTGATATCTCTGGCAGCATAATCAACGACACATTCAGTGGCACATTCAACAATTTCGACTCTCGCTCATTAGGCAATAACACTCTCAACGGAGGTGCAGGTAACGATACCTTGAGTGCTAGCGGTTCAAAAGGTGATAACCTGCTCTCTGGGGGAGATGGCAATGATTCTCTTGACATTTCTGGCAGCTACAGGAATAATTACGGCTACATCTCCGACTCTCGCTCATTAGGCAATAACACTCTCAACGGAGGTGCGGGTGACGATCGCTTGAGTGCTGGTGCTTCAAAAGGTGATAACCTTCTGTCTGGAGGTGATGGCAATGATTCTCTTGACGTGTTTGGCTTGTACAACTACAGTTACGGCGAGTTCAACGACTCTCGCTCGTTTGGGAATAACACCCTAGAAGGAGGTGCGGGTGACGATCGCTTGAGCGCTGGTGGTTCAAAAGGCGATAACCTGCTCTCTGGAGGCGATGGCAATGATGAGCTTGATATCTCTGGTGACTACTACAGCTCCAACTCTAACGACTACTCCGACTCTCGCCCGTCTGGTAATAATACCCTAGAAGGAGGCGCTGGTGACGATCGCTTGAGCTTTGGCAATTCAACAGGTGATAATCTTCTGTCTGGGGGCGATGGCAATGATTCTTTCAATCTAATCACTAATTCTATAGATACTGACCTATCTGATTTAGTGACTCAAACAGTAGATGGGGGTAATGGTGACGATTCGTTGTTCACCATTTACAACTATGCTGCTGGGGGAATTACTTCGACATTCAATGCTACTACTAACACTGGCTCAATTACGGTGGGCTTGTATAGAGTTAACTACAACAATATCGAACAATTAAATATCTCAGGTACGACCTATGATGACAATATTGTTGGCAGCAATGGCAATGATACCCTTTTTGGTGTAGACGGTAATGACAGCCTAATTGGAGGGGATGGGACTGATACCTTTGGTTTCTATAATTACAATGGGGGTGTTGACACTATCGATGACTTTAACGCCACTAATGAATTAATTCAGGTATATGGTACTGGTTTTGGTGGCGGGTTATCAAAAGGTACACTTGAGACAAGTAAGTTTACCATTGGAACATCTGCAACAACAACCAATCAACGATTTATCTACGATTTTGATACAGGTGCATTGTTCTTTGACCAGGACGGCAGTGCATCTGGGTTTACTCAGGTAAAATTTGCACAACTATCTGCTGGACTGTCATTAACTGAAAAGAATTTTGTACTTGTTTAATCGTAATTAGATTCTCTAATCGTTAAGCGACACGGGTTGCGAGGTGCTTACAAAAGCACCTCGTAAACGATAGTGCTCAATGCCTTGATTATGTCTGCGTTCGTAATTTTAATAGCCTATAGTGAATACCGTCATGCGTGGGCTAGCAAAAAGCGCAGGTATCGCAACTCATTGGCTTAAAGTAGTAACAACAACTTTTTGTGGAATTGCGATCGCGAGACGATGAATGCTCTAATCAATTTACTGCTTTTTTTGCTGCCGATTCTGCGCCAAAAATCTCGATCGCTCAACAAACTGGTAAAGTACTTCCAAAGAAAGATCAACCTTATTTAATATTGTGGCGGGATAATTTTGATGGCGATGTCTCGATTAAGTTGTACGATGGGAACAAACTTATCCAAAACATTTCTTCCCGTACTGCTAGCGATGGAGTTTATGAGTGGAAACCACGTATTTCCGTAAAAGAAGGCTATTTTATTCGTATTTCTAGCTGGAAAGACCGGAATATTTTCGGGCAGTTGCAATTGTAGCAGAATGGGAAAATGAAATGGATAACTAGCTAAACGCAAACCTCTCAACAAGGTTGACGGTGTGGCATTGATCGCAATTGTTATCGTTTCTCACAGTAAACAACTAGCTTTGGGTGTGCGGGAACTCGCCGCGCAGATGGTTCAGAACCAAGTTCCCATTGCTGTTGCAGCAGGTATTGAAGATCCTGAAAATCCATTGGGTACAGATCCGATTCAGGTTTATGAGGCGATCGCTTCTGTTTTTTCTGATGATGGTGTCTTGGTGTTGATGGATTTGGGTAGTGCTTTGCTGAGTGCAGAAATGGCAATCGAGTTTCTGCCAGAAGCACAGCAGGAGAAAGTGTATTTGTGTGAAGCACCTCTAGTAGAAGGCGCGATCGCTGCTGTAGTGGCGGCGGCGGCTGGTAGAGATATTCACCAAGTTATGGCGGAAGCACGCGGCGCACTCTTAGCAAAAGCAACTCAATTGGGTGTAGTTAGTAGGCCGTTGTCTGTTGTCAGCCCAATAACAACTAATGTAGAATCGCCAACGCGAGAAATCCGGCTGATTGTGAGCAATCGCTTAGGATTACACGCCCGCCCCGCCGCCCAGTTTGTGGCAACGGCAGCCCGATTTGAATCTCAAATTCTGGTACGGAATTTAACGAGAAATACTGAGCTAGTCAGAGGTGACAGTATTAACCAAGTCACAACTTTAGGAGTGCGTCAAGGACACGAACTGCTGATTACTGCCACTGGTTCTGATGCAGATGAGGCGCTGGAAGCATTACAGGGATTATTCACCAATAACTTTGGTGAAGATAACGTTGCCTTGAATTCTCCACCAGTATTTCACCATGAAGCTACACCAACAACTTACGGCGAACTTTCGGGGATTGCAGCTTCTCCAGGAGTAGCGATCGCACCTGTTGTTCATTATCAATCCACTCACATCACAATTACGGAATACCACGTAGACGATCCTAATGTAGAGTGGCAACGATTACAAACAGCTATTAATACTGCCCGACAAGAAATTCAAGCTGTTTTCTCACAAGCATCTCTGCAAATTGGTGATGCTGAAGCCGCCATCTTTGATGCCCAATTACTATTTTTAGAAGATCCAGTACTGTTGTCAGCGGCTCATCAGCGTATTTTAGACAATCATATAAATGCTGAAGCCGCTTGGCAAGCTGTAGTCGATGAAATAGCGACTTCCTACCGCGCACTTGAGGATTCTTATCTGCAAGAGCGAGTTGACGATGTTGTAGATGTTGGGCAAAGAGTGCTGCGATTACTGGCTGGGAATGCCCCTGTGAACTTACATCTTGAGTCACCAGCGATTTTGGTGGCGACTGATTTAACCCCCTCAGATACGGCTGGACTAGATCCGACAAAGGTGTTGGGAATTTGTACAACTTTAGGTAGTGCCACTTCCCACAGTGCAATTATCGCCCGGACGTTGGGTATTCCGGCAGTTTTGGGAGTGGATGCCCAGGTGTTGCACTTGGCTGATGGTACACTGATGGCACTTGATGGTGAAAGTGGCAGAGCTTGGGTAGAGCCAGAATCAGATATCTTGGATTTACTGGCAGCAAAGCAAGAAGCTTGGCAAACTGCCCAACAGGAAGCACGAGCTACGGCACATCAGCCAGCGATTACTCGTGATGGTCGGCAAGTTAGCGTCTTCGCCAATATTGGTAGTATAAATGATGTGCAAGTTGCTGTGGCTAGCGGTGCAGAAGGTGTGGGACTACTCCGCACTGAGTTTCTGTATTTAGACCGAACCAGCGCCCCGACTGAAGAAGAACAATTATTAGTTTATCAGGCGATCGCCCAAGTTTTAGATAATCGTCCGCTAATTATTCGTACCTTAGATGTCGGTGGTGATAAGCCGCTTCCCTATCTTAGAGTAGGGTTGCCAGAAGCTAACCCTTTCTTAGGTTCGCGGGGAATTCGTTTCTGTTTAGCTCGTCCAGAACTCTTCAAAACTCAGTTACGGGCAATTTTGAGAGCTAGTGTAGGACACCAAATTAAAATCATGT
Source organism: Nostoc sp. (assembly GCF_036917375.1). Classification (GTDB taxonomy): domain Bacteria; phylum Cyanobacteriota; class Cyanobacteriia; order Cyanobacteriales; family Nostocaceae; genus Nostoc. The sequence goes on along the minus strand of NZ_JBALDN010000066.1, from coordinate 12,535 downwards.
TGCCGATGATTGCAACTGTAACTGAAGTCCGTGCAGCTAAGGTAATTTTGGGTGAAGTGCAAGCTGAACTAAATCAAGCTGGTATCGCATTTGATGCAGCGATGAAAGTAGGAATTATGGTGGAGGTTCCGTCAGCAGTAGCGATCGCCGATCGGTTAGCTGCGGAAGTAGACTTCTTTAGTATAGGGACTAACGATCTGAGTCAGTACGTCATGGCTAGCGATCGCACTAATCCCAGCGTGGCAAATTTGGTTGATGCACTACATCCAGCCATATTGCGAATGGTGCAGCAAACTGTGCAAGCTGCCCATGCGGCGGGGATTTCGGTAGGATTATGTGGAGAATTGGCAGCAGATACTTTAGCAACACCAATTTTATTAGGTTTAGGGCTGGATGAGTTGAGCGTGAATCCCCAAAGTATACCTGGAGTGAAGCAGGCGATCGCTCGGTTCAGTATAGTTGAAAGTGAAGCGATCGTGGCATCAGCATTACAACAAGATTCCGCAGAGCATGTCAGAGAACTAATCTCAACTTCAATTACTCCCCCTGCATAATGAATTCGTAATTGATAATGAAACTGTAAGAACGTCATTACGAATTACGAATTACGAATTACGAATTACGAATTAATTAAAATCTTATTCCCAATTGCCCGTTAAAGCCACGAATAGTATTGTAACCAGCACCTACAAAAACGTTATTAGTAGCACCTACCTGAACGCCACCTGAAACTGCAACGCCTTTATCCTCTGAATAAAGTCCAATTCCTACATAAGGTGAAATTACAGGCAAATTGATAAATTTTAAAACATCTACTCCCGTAGCACCATCAGCGCCAGTTCCCACTTCAACCCCGAAATTCAAAGCCCTAGCTCCGACAGCATAAGTTATATCACCATCTTTTCCACCGATTGAAACCCAAGGTTGCGGGATTAGTTGAGCCGATGCTTGACTTGGGGCAAACAAAGTTAACAAACCTATAGATGTAATTAATGTTTTAGCAATAATCGCTATTTTCACAGTGTTCTCCGATTAATTGTTTTTAGGACTGATACCAATTCTTGATGAAGACGCATAAAAAGAACCCCAGTGCCGTAATATCTCCTTTTGGTAATACAATTTGCAAAAAAAACCTATAGACTTAAAGCTGGAAATTCAGATTAAATCTAACTCCTTTTAATTACGAATTACTACTTACGTAGCTTACTTCTTGCCTTTGGCAAGTATTGCGAATTACAAATTGGTATTATTATCTCAACAATTTGCTAAAAACAATTTGAGTATTGGGAATTTGGAGGGGGTTGCAGAGTGGCTGATGAACGCATAGTCAATACACAACAGATTTATCCAAAGGATTTTTCCTGGGGATTATGGCCTGTTGTGCCACTCTACCCCTACGGTAGGCGGCAGACAATTCGTCAAGAAGTGCTTAAGGACACAATCTGGAATTTTGACCAGATTCAGGGCATTTTCTACGTTGTCGTCCCGATTCGCATGACTGTTGTGAAGTTGGAAACCGGGGGTCTTCTCGTCTATGCGCCTGTTGCACCAACCCCAGAGTGTCTCAGACTTGTGAATGAGTTGGTGGCGAAATATGGCGGCATTAAGTACATTATTCTGCCAACTATCTCTGGTATAGAACACAAAGTTTTCGTTGGCCCCTTCGCCAGATACTTTCCGACTGCACAGGTGTTTGTGGCTCCGCATCAGTGGAGTTTCCCGCTAAATCTTCCCCTTAGCTGGCTTGGCTTACCCCCAAAACGAACTCAAGTACTTCCAGAAGATAGTAGCAAAACCCCCTTTGCTGACGAGTTTGATTATGCAATGCTAGGCCCTATAGGTCTTGGGCCTGGTAGGTTTGCGGAAGTTGCTTTTTTCCACAAGCGATCGCATACTCTTTTAGTCACGGATTCTGTGCTTTCAATCCCAGAAGATCCACCTGCGATCGTTCTCTTAGATTCATATCCTTTACTATTCCATGCCAAGGATCGTGCTTCTGATATTGTTACAGATAATCAGGTAAATCGCCGTAAGGGTTGGCAGCGCATCTGTCTGTTTGCTTTGTATTTTCAACCACAGGCATTAGATATACGCCAATGGAGTCAGGTATTGCAAGATGCCTTGAAAGCTCCAGAACGCTCAAGGAAAGCTTATTTTGGATTGTATCCCTTTAAATGGCAGTCAGATTGGCAGCGATCGTTTGATGCCCTACGAGGTGATGGGCGTTTATTTGTCGCACCAATTTTACAGACGCTGATTCTCAACCGCGCACCCAAGGAAACCATTGACTGGGCTGATAAAGTTGCAAGTTGGGACTTCGAGCGAATTATTTCTTGCCACTTTGATTCGCCAATTAAAGCTAAACCGCATCAGTTTCGCCAAGCTTTCTCTTTTTTGGAAAAGCAGCCTGCTGTTAGCGTGGGTTTGTTCGGTAGTAGCAGCTATCCTTTACCAGAAGAGGATTTTAAAACACTGAGGGAAATCGATGCAGGTTTAAATAAGTTTGGCATTGTGCCAGCAGCCAAAGAGAAGGTGTAGGAGAATGGTATGCAGTTTATTTGACGCACGACTAAAAAATCATGTCCTGATTGCTGCTATGACTAGTGTTGAAATTGTCGCTGTCAGTGGAAGTATCATTGCTACTAATGCGATCGCAGCAACAACTACCCCTAATGTTTGATTCCCTTAAACCGTTCTTGCGCGGCTTGAAATGCTTCTTGCATCACCAATTGAATTTTTTGGGGATCGGGTTTCTTACCTCCCATTAGATCGCCAAAGTAAACACAGGCTGCTTCTCCTAGTGCCCAGGTATAGGCGGCTGCCCAAGAAGCGGCGATCGCACTCCCAATACCTGGTATAAATTTAATTAACTCTCGTGCAATTGCCTGTGCTAAAAAACCACCTGCGATCGCACTCACAACGCCTCCTGCTTGAGATGGGGTAAGTATCTGCCCATATAATTTACCCAACAGACCCACCATTGATACTTGCAAGGCAGTGAGTACGGGCATTGTGGTAAATGGCAAAGGTACAGCAGCCAGAGTTGCAGACATAATCGCAAATGGCAAAATATAACGGCGTGCAGCATCTCGGTAAAGGTTGCCAATTTGCTTGCCAACTTCTTCTCGATCTAATAACTGATAAATTGCCTGGGCTTCTGCTTGTGGGAGTAGTTCTGCTAAGGAATCTCGCAGTGCTTCTAACCCATAAAATACCGGAGTATAGCCATCTTCTTCTAAGGTAAAGTCAATCAGGACAGAGCGATCTGTTATTCCTGCGAAGGCTTGTTGCATTGCCGCAAATGCGCGGTTGATTTCCTCATAATCTGGCGGATAAGTGGGATGATCGACGATATCGCCAGGATAAACTTCGTGCAAGCAGGTGACTACCAGCAGACAGGGAATATCTGGATACTTCTGGCGCAGTTGTTGGGCTATTTGTCGTAGGGTATCAGTTGCAAAATCATTAATTTTGACTGTCAAAAGTAGGATTCTGGCGGAACGAGTTTCCTGTTGTAAATCGCCAACTAACTCTTGAATAATTGTTTGAGTATCTTGTTTGACATCACCCAGTCCCACCGTATCCGTAAAAATCAGTAACGGCAGGTCATTGGAAGGATAGGCATAGCGCTGGGTGTGTTGTGTGTGTGGGCGAAATCCCTGACCGACAATTTCAGCAGAAACTCCCGTCAATCCGCGCACAATAGAACTTTTTCCGGCTTGGGGTTTACCAATTAAGAGGGCTTCTGTGGTTGGCAGTTCGGCTCGGATTTTCTCTAAAATCTCTGCAACCTGAGTATCGCTCACACTAAACCAGTCCACAACTGTCTGTGCCACTTGTTCTCCGGGCAAAAGTTGCGTTAGACGTGTTGTTGCTTTGTTCCAGACACCAGCAATCCGATTTTTCCAGGAATTATCAACCGATTTGATAGTCGCTCCATCGGTTGGTTCATTCAATTGCTGAGAATCAGTTGATGGTAAGTCAGCATCACGTTGCTCAGTCATTTTCATCCAAACATAGAAGACCCTTTTTGTCATCTTATAGCGATTCTCAAAAGGATAACTAGTACCTTTAGTAGTGTTCCTGAGTATGAGCGATCGCGTTTCGACTGACAATGCGATTGCATCGACTAACAATGCGATTGCATTGACTAACAATGCGATTGAGCTTTCAAGACGCGATGAATCGCGTCTCTACAATCTGGGTTTTGTTGCTCATTCTCAACTGTATTCTCGCAAAATTCGCCCTCATCCCCCAACCCCTTCTCCCAATATTGGGGGGAGCGAATTTCAAAGGAGTGTAAGACCTGTTTGCGGAGCCTGCTAACGCCACGTTCACCTGTTTGTCCGGTAGCAACGTTTTGTTAAGCTGAGTCATCGAAACTGCCTTTCTGCTCCGCCCAATTCAGAAGTGCATCCAGAGCAGGGCACAAAGCCTGTCCCCACGCGGTCAGCCTATATTCAACCTTAGGCGGTACCTGCGGATATATCTTTCGGATCACAATCCCATCAGCTTCCAGCGTCCTTAATTGCTGGGACAGCATCTTTTGGGAGATGCCCGGAATAAGTTTCTCAAAATCAGAATAGCGCTGCACTTTGCCGTCGAACAAATGAAAAAGGATGACCAGCTTCCAGCGCCCTTCCAGCAATCCTATCACTTTTGCTACATCTGCCGCTGCGGTCGAGGGGGTATAAACCTTTCTCATAGGTGTGCAACTTACTTTTTCGTGCGTTCTTGATTATTTGTCAGTCTAAGCAGAGAATTCTTATGCAGCAACTTTCCAGCAGGAGAAACAAAAATGAATCTTCAACTGGCTGAATCGATCGGCACCTATTTCGTCGCCTGTAACGGCACGGACACTACCCGTATAACGGATTGTTTCACGCAAGATGCCCTAGTATTTGACGAAGGCAATACTCATTGGGGGCATGGAGTTATCCAGTCGTGGCTTCAGGAGGCGCGGAAAAAGTTTGAATATTATATAGAGCCAATCAGCACCTTTCAAGAGGGAGAGTATCTGACAGTCGTTGCAAAAGTCACCGGGAATTTTCCCAGCAGCCCGATACAACTCCGTCACTCTTTTCAACTTAGAAGTGGCAAAATCCAATCTCTGGAGATTAACTGATGTCTATGAACTTGGAACTGAACGGGAAACGAGTATTGGTTACTGCTGGCACCAAAGGAATTGGTGGAGCCGTTGTCACGCTCTTTCAAGATTGTGGAGCCAGTGTGCTTACTGCGGCACGAACCCGCCCTAGCTCCTTTCCAGAAAAACTGTTTATCTCCGCTGACCTGACGACACTAGAGGGATGTAACGCGGTGGTGGACGCCGTTAACGAACGTCTTGGTGGCGTAGATATCATCGTTCATGTGTTGGGTGGTTCATCAGCACCGGCTGGCGGTTTTGCGGCACTCGACGATAAAGAATGGCAACAGGAATTGAATCTCAACCTTTTTCCCGCAGTACGCCTAGACCGCGCCTTACTGCCCGGAATGGTGACGCAAGGGGAGGGGGTAATTATCCATGTCACATCAATTCAACACCAGCTTCCCCTGCCGGACTCAACCACTGCTTATGCTGCGGCTAAAGCCGCGCTTTCAACCTACAGCAAAAGCTTGTCTAAAGAAGTCACGCCAAAAGGTGTACGAGTCTTGCGTGTATCTCCGGGATGGGTAGAAACCGAGGCATCGGTGGCCTTTGCCGAACGCCTTGCCCAACAAGCAGGCACCGATTACGAAGGAGGCAAGCGGATCGTTATGGAATCGCTGGGTGGCATTCCACTCGGACGACCATCAACACCTGCTGAAGTGGCAAATCTGATCGCGTTTTTGGCATCACCGCGCGCAGCGTCTATTACCGGTACAGAATATGTGATTGACGGAGGAACTGTCCCAACAGCTTAACGGTGAAGTTGTGCGGCGGCAGATAAACTAGTATCGATTTGACTAATTTACTGAACTTTCGGTTTAGCGTAGGCGTAGCCCGCCGCAGGCTACGCCTCAGGTGGAGTGGAGCATCATCACTCGTTTTTGCCCGACTTCAGAAAATCGCGTTGCTCCCTTTCAAAGTCCCTTCCTCTCCAGGAATGGGTGAAACTACACCGCTACGAACTTCATCTCTACGCTTTTTGGCTTCGTCTGTCCACAGTGTTTGAAGTGTTTCGTCTAGATCAAATTCAAGACTTTCAACCAGCTTTTCTGCCAACAATGCTCTCGCTACACTGGGCAAAGTTAAGGCTTCTTTCATAATCGGCTCAACAGATGCCATAATTTCTAAAAGCATAAGAGCTATTCAGAGTCTAGCAGGAAAGCAGTAGACATCGTACAACACTAAAGTGATAGACAGCCGACGGACGCCAATCTAGTATTAACTTGGCTCAATCAAATCAGCGATCGCTTTCACTAATACATCTGGATCTACTGGTTTAGAGATATGCATTTGAAATCCTGCGGCTAATGCTTGCTGCTGATTCATTTCCCCTGCATAAGCTGTCAGAGCGATCGCTGGGACGTTTCCTCCTTGTTCGGGGGATCGCGATCGCACTTCACGCATCAGCATATAACCGTCTGTTTTTGGCATTCCAATATCGCTAATTAAAACATCTGGTATCGACTCAGATAGTGCTTGTAATGCTTCTTGTGCTGATGATACGGCGGTTACTTGCACGCCGTAGTCTTGCAATATAAAGGTAACTAAATCGCGGATATCTGGTTCATCGTCCACTACCAAAACTTGAGTGTCCGCAAGCAGCGAGGATTCAGACTCCGAATATGAAGACTGATTCTCTTCACCCCGAACTTGTTCGCTTCTAAGCAAAAGCGGTAACTCGACAGTGAAGCTTGCACCCAATCCTTCTCCAAGACTTTCGGCTTGAACATTTCCCCCATGCATTTCTACAACCTTACGCACGATCGCTAGTCCTAAACCTAGTCCACCAAATGTCCGGGTAGTTGTGCCATCAGCTTGGCGAAAGTAATCAAATACATAAGGCAAAAAGTCTAAGCTAATTCCCTTACCTGTATCGATCACCTGAATTTGAGCCTGATTACCAGCTTCCATGAGTCGAATTTCTACCCGTCCGCCTGTTGGTGTAAATTTTACCGCATTAGAAAGCAAGTTCCACACAACTTGTTGCAGCCGATTTGGGTCGCCCATTACTTGTCCCAAATTGGTATCAAATAAGGTCTGAATTTGAATTGACTTGGCTTGTGCTGCTAGTTTTACCGTTTCTAATGCTGCTTCAACTACCATTACCAAGCTGACTGGACAGATATTCAAGTTTAATTTTCCTTGGAGAATGCGCGACACATCCAACAAATCTTCAATTAGCTGGGTTTGTAATTTCGCGTTGCGTTCAACGGTTTCTAAGGCGCGATCAGTAGTTTTTTCATCAAACTTGCGAGTCCGCAGCATTTTCGACCATCCCAGAATAGAGTTGAGTGGGGTTCGCAATTCATGGGAGAGAACCGCCAGAAATTCATCTTTAATTTTGTTGGCGATTTCTGCTTGTTGCCGTGCTGCCTTTTCGCAGTCGAGTAGGCGATGGCATTCTTGTTCAGCCAATTTGCGCTTGGTGATGTCCAGTACAAAAGCAACACCATGTTCTTGGGAGTCATTCAGCAAAGCTATCCCCAAAACAATCGGTACTCGCTTGCCGTTGCGGTGGATGTACTCTTTTTCATAAATTTTGGAAACTCCAGTGGTTTGCACTTCAAAAAGGGCGCGATCGTCTGAATCTTGATACTCAACAGGAGTAAGTTCTCTCCAATTAATTCTGCCTAAAGTAGCAAACTCATCACGAGTGTAGCCAGCTAGTTGCAGAAAGGCATCATTGGCATCAATCACAAAGCCATGCACATTCCAAAAAGCGACCCCAATCAAGTTAGATTCAAACAAACGCCGAAATCGCGCTTCACTTTCACGTAAAATTTTTTCTGCCCGTTTGTGTTCGGTAATATCGCGAGAAACAGTAATTACGCCTTCAATAGTTTGGTCAACATTCCGTAATGGTGTGAGAATATATTCGTAATAATGTACGCTATCACGAGTAACATATTTACACTCATCTTTAATCGGTTGCCCAGTTTTCATCACAGCAAGTCGTTGATTCTCTACCTGGGTTATTAGGTCTGCGGGTAAATCCATTTCAGACAGACTTTTCCCGACAATATCTTGGGGCTTGAAACCTAATAAAGTTGCTCCATCACGACTGACATACTGATAACAACCTTGGCGATTAAAAATATAAATATGATCGACTGAAGCGGTGAGGATGGCATTTAAAATATTTGCCTGTTCGTGGACTTGTGTCGTAAGTTCGCGAGTACTTTCTTTTGCCTGCTTACACACAGTAGTTTCCATACAAACGCCGATCATTCGCACCGCTTGCCCTTGAGTGTTATAGATAAATTTTCCGTTGGCAGAAATCCAATGTGTACTTTGGTCTGAGCGAACTATACGAAATTCATCATTATAGTCAGTATTCTGTGTGAAAGCGTGAGCGATCGCTTGCATCACAGATTGGCTATCTTCAGGATGAACGCATTTTTTAAACGTCTCATAAGGGCTATCAAAACTACTTGGAACTAAACCAAAAAGCAGTTCATAATTTTCCGACCAAATGACTTGATTGGTAACAATATTCCAATCCCACAAGCCCATTTGCGATACCTCTAGAGTTAGCCTCAGCCGTTCTTCACTCTCTCTAAGAAATACTTCTAGCTGCTGTCGCGTCGCAATTTCTTGTTGGAGTTGCTCTAGAATTACTGCTACCTCTGTCGGCATGAGATGCACAGATGTTTCTTTAACTTTAATATAAGGATTTTCTGCTTCTACTGCCAGCTTTTTTTTGAGTTCTGTTAATTCTTCTTCAAGTGCTGCTTGCCTTTGTTGATAAAATATCTCTGATTGCTCTAACTCAGCTACCCGCTGCCGCAAAACTACTAATTCATCAGTAAGTTGAAAGTTAATTTTCTCAACATTTTGCATATTGTACACCGCTAATATTTAACAATATTGACTTGAAGAGTAGGTATTTCCTAGTACCGCAAGGCGGAATTAAAAAGTAAAAATTAAAATTTAATACAGCGTAAGCGTTTGATTAATTATGTTTTATTAAGCAAAAACAATTTCTATATTTCAGCCAAAAGGTATATATGAGTTTCGATAACTGTAGGGTAAGCACTGCCAAAAATATCAAAATTGGGCTTTGCGACATCAGTCAGTTAACAGTACCCACCCTAGAAATAATAGCCATCTAGCTAAATTAAAATTTATTTTTTAAATCGGATGAAAGCTGCACCAATTAATAATGCCACAACCTGCCCTAAGAAGACAACACCCGATTGATTTACGCCAACAGGAGGAATATTTAAACTGCCAATACCATAAAAAAATTGTTGTATAAACCACCAAAATATATAGAAAAAGGCTGGTAGTTGGATAGGGATATACAAGATTATTAGCGGCAAAACAGTGTCAATTTTAGCTTTAGGAAACTTCATAAAGTATACTCCTAAAATAGCTGCGATCGCACCATTTGACCCAATCAATGGAACTGTCAAACTCGGTTCAAGCAGAATTTGTATTACACCTGTCACTACCCCAGCACCCAGATAAAATCCTAGATAGCGTCTGTGTCCTAGAAGATTTTCTACAGTTTTCCCAAAAACCCACAAAAATAGCAGATTTCCTAATATTTGACTAAAACTGCCGTGTAGAAATATGCCAAAAAATAGGGTAAATACCCGCCAAATCACAACTATCCAAGCAGCAGAGTTGAAAAAGAGAGCATTGGTAACTGCTCCACTAATCTGCGCTGGAATCATACCCCAAGTATTGACAAAATAACCTAATTGACCGCTAAACTCTAGTTGAAGTTCCCATAAAAATACAGCCAGGTTAATGGCAATCAACCAGTAATTAATAATTGGTTTGTTTCGACAACGAATGTTATCACTAACAGGAATCATATTAATTCGTAATTCGTAATACTTCGGCTACGCTCAGTACAAGTTCGTAATTCGTAATTTTTTATCTACTCCTCTGCCCCTCTGGTCCTCTGCTCCCTCACTCCGTCAGTCCTCCTTAACCTGTGGCAATATTGAAATCAGATCGCATTGCACTTCACTAGGCAAACAAGATGCTAGGAAACACACTTGTAGGAAGATACCAAATTATTAGTAACTTGGGAGGTGGGGGTTTTGGTGAAACTTTTGTGGCTTGCGATACCCAATTACCTGGTTCACCTCTATGTGTTGTTAAGAAACTCAAACCCCAGGCAAGCGATCCGGTAACTTTGGAAACAGCTAGACGTTTATTTGATACGGAAGCACAAGTTCTGTATAAATTAGGAACTCACGATCGCATTCCCCAACTTTTAGCTTACTTTGAGGAAAATGCCGAATTCTATCTTGTACAGGAATTGATCGAAGGCCATAACCTGAGTCAAGAATTAACATCAGGTAAAATCCTCAGTCAAGAAGAAGTCATTTCACTTTTACAAGAACTTTTGACAATCTTAGAATTTGTCCATCAACAGAATGTAATTCATCGTGATGTCAATCCCCACAATATTCTTAGACGCCAACCAGATGGCAAATTAATTTTAATTGATTTTGGTGCAGTTAAACAAATTGCAACTCAAGTTATTACTCCTCAAGGTCAAACTTTAGCAACAGTAGCTATCGGTACGCCTGGATATATTCCTGGCGAACAAGCTCATGGTACGCCAAAATTAAGCAGTGATATCTATGCTGTGGGAATAATTGCTATTCAAGCTCTCACTGGATTATCACCAGAGGAAATAGTAAAAGATGCTGATACTAACGAAATTATCTGGCACGATAAAGCCACGGTAACACCAGAATTTGCTCAATTCTTAGATAGAATGGTGTGCTACGACTTTCGGCAACGCTATCCTTCAGCAACGGTGGCATTACAAGCGCTGAAAGAGTTCAGACAACCACCTACTCAAACAATAGCATTAACTCCTCCTTCTCTACCAAAAAATATCAACAAACCTGAACCAAAAAAAGGTGTTTTAGGTAAAATTTTACTAACAATATTTTTCTTTGCTGTTGGTGGAATAGCATCAATATTTATTTGGAATTACATTAATTCAAATAATGCTATAGAATTATCTAAACAAGGAAATACGTTTTTTGATTTACAACGCTATCAAGACGCGCTAGAAGTATATGAAAAAGCCGTTAATCTTAGACCAGATTATCCTCAAGCTTGGAATGGTCAAGGTAAAACACTAAATAAATTAAGAAAATACAAAGACGCATTAGTGGCGTATGACAAAGCAATTCAAATTAAGCCAGATTATTTAGATGCTTGGATTGGACGTGGTACTGTATTGGGAAATTTACAGCGATATCAAGAAGCGATCGCCTCTTTTGATAAAGCCTTAGAATTAAAGAATGACAACTCAGAAGTCTGGAATGCTAGGGGTGAAGCTTTCAGTAATCTAAACCAATACGACCAGGCAATTAAGTCTTATGAAAAGGCAATTGAACTCAAACCAGATAATTACGAAGCTTGGTATAAAAAAGGATTAGCTTTGCAGAATTCTAGGCAATATGAAGAAGCGATCGCAGCCTATCAAAAAGTCGTTGATTTAAAACCAGACTACGAACAAGCCTGGTATAATTTAGGGAATGCACTAGTCAATTTAAAACGCTATCAAGATGCATTTGCAGCTTATGATAAATCGGTGCAATATCAGCCAGATTATTACCAAGCTTGGTTATCTAGAGGTAATATACTGCTGAATTTACAGCGTTATCCAGAAGCGATTGAATCTTTTAATCAAGTAATTAAATACAGTCCCAGAAACTATGAAGCTTGGTATAATTTGGGTTGGTCGCTGCATCAAAACCAACGCTATGAAGAAGCAATAAAATCTTATAATAAAGCGGCAACGATTAAGCAAAATGACTATCAACTCTGGTATAATCTAGGGAATTCACAATATATATTGCAGAAATACGAAGATGCGATCGCGTCTTATAATAAGGCAGTTCGTTATAAAGTAGACCATTCCGAAAGCTGGTATAGTAGAGGCAATGCTCTATTAAATATAAAACGATATCAAGATGCGATCGTTTCTTACGATCGAGCAATAAAATACAAGCCTAACTACCAACAAGCAATAGAGGGCCGCAATCAAGCCCAAATTCAACTGCAAGGCGAAAAAGCAAAACCTGTACCTGTAATCGTACCAACTCTTCCATTTCCTAATTCCACCAATCCACCGCAGACGACACCAAGCGAAAACGATTGATGGTTGATGGCAAACATCCCCACTGTTCCACTGCTCGAAAGCTCAAGCAATACCAAGCTGCTCAAGATTGTATCCCATGACCTAAATCCATAAAATGTATTCTTTGTCAATATTTAGAGGGCTGCCCTAAGCAACCTATCAAATTGACGGCTTAGAGCTGATTCGTAAAGTAAATATTAAATAGCCAATCGCCTAACCATGAGACGAAGCAAAGAACCATAAATCATGGCTTCACTTACCTCTGA
>NZ_JBALDN010000065.1:0-98720 GCF_036917375.1 Nostoc sp. | reverse complement strand
ATCAACTTACACTTGAGCAGGTAATTTCTGTCTCTTCTTACAACTTTATCCTGGAAGCTTTATTTTATGCAGCTTCATATTAAATTGGTATTAGACAATTGTTCAACCCATGCCGGTCCTTTTAAAAAAGAAAAAATACCAATAATTACAATAGCAGAGATACCAATCAATAATTGGGCAAGTGTCCGAAGAAAATCTAGCCAGCCTTCTTTCAAATTGACGCGAAAGAATAATAGTTTAATGTGACCAATCCCAGTAGGTAAGTAATCAGAAGTAGAGCGAGGTGTAGAGATTTTTCGCAAAAATTCCAGTGCAAAGGCTGCCCATAAAGCTTCTGCTTTATCATGTCTCCAAGCATTAAACCAAACTGTTTTTGGCTTAGGTTGTAGCTTGTTAAGATTTAAACGTAAAGATTTATATATAGTAATTAAAATAGATAAACTTTGAACAGAAATAAATTCAAGAGTCTTACCAAGCAACCCTGGCAGTTGCTCGGTAAACTTTCTAATCTTTTTCCTTGCATTGATTTCAAACTTTCCCAGATCGTTTTGTAACTTATCCTCAAACTTTTTATGTTGGCTTTCTTCAATAGCTTTCTGGAGTTGCTTCATAAAAGAAGACTTACCACTACCCCATGCACCTTCGATAGAAATAGTCAGTGGAGGTTGAGTTACAGGATTAGTTAAAAACTCTGCGATCGCACTAACATAAGGTTCAAAACCAAGAGCGTCTAACTCTGCTGCTTGATCGCTGACATTAGCATTCAGAATAGACTCTTGTCGAGAATCGGGATTACCTGTACTGCTGTCCGCCATAAAACTTTTGAGCCAGCTTAACAACAGACTACCTGCTGGATTGTAGTTAAACTTACCATACATCAACCAGAAAACCAAGACCTTGCACGATTCTCAAACCTGGCTTGAGAAAAAGGCGACCCCCTTGGGAAAGTCAAAAGTCAAAAATAAGTAATTTCAGATAGTAAAAACTTAGCTTGGTAAAAGGCGATCGCTACTCAAATAAAAACTAAACAATTAAGAAATTTCTGATATTTAACACCACATAAATAATTAATTTTACATAATTAATTTTACTCAAATTATGCATAATTTATTGTCGTTAAAACTTGAGAATTATTAATAAAAATTCTGCAATTAGTAATTGACAAGTATAATTTTATACTTTAAAATAAAAAATGATAAAGCTGATCGCCAAATTCTGTAAAGAAGACAGCGATCGCTCTTATCTAAACCCCAAGATCGATAAAGGCGATCGCCTCATCCCGGAAAGAAGTGTGCGATCGCCCTTATCTAAACCCCAAAATCGGAGTATGAATACAATAATGGCACAATTCAAAAATTCCGCCCAGTCAAAATTAGAACAATATCTGCGTGGCGACGATTCCAGTCCACCCATCGGCAATCAATCGCCTGAGAGTTCATTTCGCAAGAGAGAACCGATAAAGCATCTACTCATTGGTTCTGCCAAAGCCGTTACTAGCACAATCCACTATTTACAGGTAATTGGCTACGCCAGTGTTGGCGACTGGAGTCCACTGCAACCAACCGATAACCCAGATGAGGTTATGAGCATTTTAATCCGTCAAATTCTCATGCAATAACCCAAATGTAGAGACGTTGCAATGCAACGTCTCTAAAATTGTTGATTTCTATTAAAAAACCTAAAAATTAAGTAATTTAGAGCATTAATGATCAGTGTCCAGATCCCCGACTTCTTTAAGAAGTCGGGGATCTAAGTCTTCACGAAAGATTTAGAATTGCTATATATTTAATTTTGCATGACTAGTTAACAGGCGATCGCTACCCAACTAAAAATCAAATAATTATAGCGACTGTCTTAAAACTTAATCCTTCTCTCTGTACCTCTGCGTGAGATTTTCTGACCTTAATTCTCCTGCGTCGCCACCGCAAGCTTCTCTAAATTTTGACGAACAGTAACACTACGGTGATGATTTACACCCCAGACTCGTTCACAAATATTTAAAGCTTGCAAATACAGCGGTTCTGCTTCACCGTAACGTCCAGTTGCACGATAAATTTCTGCCAGATTATTGAGACTTTCGGCAACATTGGGATGATTTTCTCCCAATAGGTGCTTATCAAGTTCTAAAGCTTTTATACATAAGGGTTCCGCTTCATTGTAACGTCCCTGTTCCCTGTACATATAACCAAGAGCATAGATCGTATCTGCTAATAGCGGATGCGCTTTTTGTAATACACGCTCTTTGAGTTCTAATGATTCCAAAAACAAAGATTCCGCTTCACTGTAGCGTCCTTGAGCGCGGTATATTAAACCTAAATTATGCAAATCTGTGGCAACATCAGGATTTTCTTCTCCCAAAAATCGCTTATCTAATTCTATTGCTTGTTGCGATAAAGGTTCAGCTTCACTGTAGCGTCCTTGATGATAATAAAGTAGCGCTAAATTATTCAGTATCAGAGCAAAAGAAAGATGATTTTCACCCAGCAGACGTTTTTCGAGTTCTAATGATTGCAAATACAGAGGTTCTGCTTCGTCATAACGTCCTTGTTCATCATATAGTAATGCCAAATTATTCAAACTGGCAGCGACATCGGCATGGTTTTCTCCTAACAATCCTTTTCTCAGTTCTAAAGCTTGTTGATATAGGAGTTCTGCTTTACTATATTGTCCAGTAGATTTGTAAAGTCCTGCCAAATTATTCAGGCTAGTAGCAAAAGCAGGATGATTTTCTCCTAATAGGCGTTTTCTCAGTTCTAAAGCTTGTTTATATAAGGGTTCGGCTTCGTTGTAGTGTCCTGTTGCACGATATATTCCTGCTAAATTGTCGAGGCTATTAGCTAACTCTATCTGCAAACCCAATTCATTTTGTAACTCACTCGCTTGACGCCAATATTTAATTGCTAATTCCTGTTCTTCTTGATAATTTTGAGATTCACCCCGATCTAATCTGCTGTGGTAAATATCGCCCAATCTTGAGTATAACGTAGCCAAGGTGGGGTCTTTAGTTCCCCGTTCTTGTTCTACTTTCTCGATTAACCTTTGTAAATCTTGAATGGGTAAGAAAAAGCGATTAGTTTCATTAGTATCTGTGCTGGCTAATTCTGTATCTCGAAAAACAAAGCGGATATTTTCTAGTTCTTTACCAGGAATAGCATTTGTCTTTTGAGATTCAAACCGAAATACACCGTTGCGCCAACTCCAAAAATCAGGAGCTTTTTTAATTAGGTTGACTAAAATTTGGTTAGTTACCCAAAGCACGATCGCAAACGGAAATTCGCGCAATCCTTCCCTAGTCCACTGTAAGTAACCAAAAAACTTTTCCTGTTCCGATTGCTCATTTCCCAACCGAAGAAAATACAATTGTTCAGCACCCGTCACAGTGATTACCGCCGGGTTGTGTTGACGGAGATATTCTTCTTGTTGTACTAGTTGGTTAAGAGCAGCTTTGAGGCTTGGTTCTTGACGTGCTAAAGTTACTCGATATGTACCGAAGGCTGGTTGTAGTTCAGCTTCATATTGAGCAATAATCTCATCGCGAAAGCTAGCATCATCGCAAACTGCAATCAGTAAATTTAATCCTCGCTTTTGAGCTTCAATAGAAACAATTAAATCATCATACGCATCTTGATTTTCTCCTTCATCATCTAATAATTCCTCATTTAACATTAATGGCTCCCTGTCTTCTCAAGCTTTCGATAATAATTGGATGAACATCATACCAAGTTTCATCAGTGCGATATTCTAGAACATACAGCCCGTGTAACAAATCTAAAAACTCTGCTTGTTTGGGGTCGTTGGGCATAAATTGTTCGTACACACTCTGCAAAATATCGATATCAGTTTTTCCTAAGCGTATCGAAAAATCATTGCGAATTTTATTGATTGCTTGCAGGAGAATTTTATCATCAATAATAACTTGGGCTGAAGGATTTCGCCGGATAGTTCGCAAACATATCCGGCAACATTCCTTAGAAATCCGAATTAATTCTCGCAATACGCCACCACTGTAAATCACAATTTTATCAGCCGTTTCTGCTGCGATTAATTCACTGGGAATCCGCTTTTGTAAAACTTCACCAAGAATCTTTGTTGCTTCCGGGCGAGGTTGGGCATTTGGGATGCGATTTTTACCTTTATCAAATATTTTTAAGACAGGCATTGCTACAACTTGGTCGTTGGTTTCAGTAGCAATTATTGTGCTAATAAATGTTTCTCGAAGGACTGCGATCGGGATAGTGTAAATAATTTGAAAGTTAGGTTGGCAGAGAGCTTTAATGTTATCTCGATAAATTTCGTTAACTCTGCCTAAATCCAGTTTATCTAAATCATCAATAATTACTAAAACATTTTGTTTAGTGGCAGCTTGAATTAAAGCAGCTATTTCGTTAATTCTGGCAACTAAATCTGATAACTTGCGTTCAAACTCTTGCTTAATTTCATCCCGAACGCTAGCATCAGCTTTTAATTTAGAACTAATCAACTTTAAGAGGTCAAAACCTATACTTACTTCTGCTTGCAAATTGGATTCTTCAGTGCGAGTACGGGTAGCAAACCACTTATAAAGAGCTTCTTTAGTAGATTGTGGAATATCAACTTTGCGTGCTTCTGCCTCGGTCATTAAATTAACTGCGATCGCAAACAGTATATTAATATGATTAACAGCCGACATTTCAATTTTGTCAGCAATAGAAAAGAGAACTACAAAATATTTATCTTGAATTTGTCGGCTAAACTCAGCTAACAAAGTAGACTTACCACATCCCCGATGTCCTGTAAAGACAATTTTGCCATCTCCATTAGGACTATCTTCGACTAATTGGTTCAGGTCTGCAATCAAATCATCACCATATTCGACTCGAAATCTTTCCATTTCATTCCGTTCCATCAACGGAAACAGTTCGAGATTACTGTATGCTTCTTGAAAGGAGTTTAATAAGTCTTGAGACATTGGATAGTGCTGTTAACGTGCTAACTATTCATATAATGGCTCATGATTTTTGAAGCACAAGTTTAGGTCATGTCTAGGATAGAGTATGCTTACATAAATTCTTAAATTTCGTTAATAAATAACTACTAGGTGAGTGGTATGTTATGTCTTAAAAAAAGATACTCTAATTCCCAAACTTCAACCTATCAATAAGTAACAGAGGTCAATAATCAATAAGACTGAATGATAGATTATACATTCGAGAATTTAAACTGAATAATAGATTATACAGACAACATCCTGAAAGCTACCTAACACATAAATAAAATAAAATTTTTAGTTATAAAAATAAATTTTTAATGTGCTTTGTCTCATCCCCTTCTAGCCGATGCAATGGTAGCTGTTGTTACTATTAGTTAGTAGTCTGTCAAAGAATAATTGACGAGTACATTCTTTGTAGAGACGGCGATTTATAGCGTCTCTCTAACGCGTCAATTTTTTAGACGCGATTTATCGCGTCTCTACATGAGATAAAGCTCTGCGACATCAAAACCAGCTTTTGCAACATCAAAACTAGCTTTTGCAACATCAAAACCAGCTTTTGCGACATCAAAACTAGCTTTTGCGACATCAAAACCAGCTTTTGCGACATCAAAACCAGCTTTTGCGACATCAAAACTAGCTTTTGCGACATCAAAACTAGCTTTTGTGACTCCAAAACTAGCTTTTCTCAACGAATTTCAGCAAATATACCCGCATCTATCTAGTTGGCTAATGCCATCCAATGCTTTTATAATTCTGTAACTTCACTGTGGCTGGTGCATCTGCCTATTGCGTATTGTGATGATATATAAATAACTCAGTGTATAAAGTCAGGGTTATTTATAAATAAATCCAAATAGGAAAACTATATGCAACGGAAACGAAACTCCATCTCACTGACTAAAGCTGAACGACGGATTGAAGGAATGCAGACAATTAACCCTGAGTTAGACTTTAGTAATGGGTTTTCAATTGCTACTTACAACACTAAAGTAATTGAGTTACGAGAAAAGTTAGCCGCTTATAATCAAGCACAAATAATAGTAGATAAGACACACAATGCATTAATAGAAGCAGAACGAGAGTTGAATACTTATTCTGAGCAAATGCTATTGAATGTTGCATCTCGCTATGGCAAAAATAGTGATGAATATGGAATGGCTGGTGGAACGCGCAGGTCAGACCGCAAGAAACCACGCCCAGTAGTAAACCAAACAGTCACATCTGTAAAGTAATTGTTTGGACTCGCCGCTTCTTTAGATAAGGGTGCGTTGACCTTTCTTACAACGCACCACGAGCCTATTACTTTACCGCTTAACTTCTGAAGCGTCTCCAGAGACTTTTGACATTCCAAAATCGAATGCTGAGTACGATGGCAAATAGACTAAGGGTATCGTCAAACTTTAAATCAGACTTAATCGTAGGTTGGGTTGAGGAACGAAACCCAACATCTACTTTAGTTTATTAGATTGCCCTTCACTCATTTCTTAACTCACATCTCAAAAACAATAAGTTGACGGTATGTTTTATAACCAATACTTTGGTATAAAGCCCGAAATATAACCATCATAAAATTAACTCAATGCAATATCGCCGAGCCACAATAGAAGGTGGCACTTATTTTTTTACACTCGTAACTCATAAAAGACAAAGACTATTATGCTTACCGACTAACGTATCTTTATTGAGAAATATTTTTCAGTATGTAATGCAACAACACCCATTTATAATTGATGCCTTTGTTTTATTACCCGATCATCTGCACTGTATTTGGACATTACCACAGGGCGATGTCTGACGACAAGCCGCTTCGCGTCTACGCAATTTTTCTACTCGTTGGCGTTTGATTAAAAGCTATTTTAGTCGCCAGTGCATTACTTTATCACAGGAAAACCTATCTACTTCTAGGCAAAATAAAAAAGAGCGAGGTATTTGGCAGCGTCGTTTTTGGGAACACTTGATTAGAGACGAGGTAGATTTTAAAAATCACCTTGAATATATTCACTACAATCCTGTCAAACATGGTTTAGTGAAAGCTCCAAAAGATTGGGAATATTCCAGCTTTCATCGTTCTGTTCGTCAGGGTACGTATGATATTACGTGGGGTGCTGGGCAAGAAATTGTATTTGACTCTGATATCGCTAAAGAGTAGGTATCACCTAAATTGTAGGTTGGGTTAAACGAAGTGAAACCCAACATCAGCGTTGGGTGTCGTGATGGGTAATGTTGGGTTTCGTTCCTCAACCCAACCTACGAATTTCTTTTAAATGTCGCAAAATTAATAGAGTCGAACAACTGTTCGGTTTCGCAATCTACCAAGCTATCCGACTCGGTTTTATATTCGGAGGTTGTCGCCTTCCTCGCTGGTTCAGGTCTGGACTCCCTGGTGTACGCTCGATAAATTCCCACTTACCAACTCTGACTTTGGGGAGTACTCACGCCACAGCCACCGCCACCACGCGAAAACCAATACTGCTATGACGAATCGCGCGTGCGTGACTATCGCGATTGGCAGAACGGCAATACCTGGCATCGATGAACCAACTACCGCCACGCAGCAGCTTTATTTCATTATCTTTACCAGTTAGCCACGCACTACTATCTTTTGGCGCATCCTGATAATTACTATTATATACATCTAAACACCACTCGAATGTATTACCATGCATATCGTATAAGCCGAAAGGGTTAGGCGGAAATTTTCCTCCATCAATTGTTTGTTCATGATATTCGCCCTTTGATGCAGAGCCGTAAGGATAATTACCGTGGTAGTTAACTAAATCTGTGGTAATCGTTTCACCAAAATAAAACGGTGTAGTTGTTCTTGCACGACAAGCATATTCCCATTCGGCTTCACTGGGTAGCCTGTAAGTGTGTTCTGTCTTCTGACTCAACTTTTTACAAAACTCTACCGCTTCATCCCAACTAACTTTTTCTACAGGTCGTTTCTCACCTTTGAATTTAGAAGGATTACTGACCATAATTGCTTGATACTGTGCCTGGGTAACTGCATATTTCCCCATGAATAACTTAGGAACTGTTACTTGATGCAGTGGACTTTCATCATCTTGTCGTTCCGCTTCCTCTGGTGGTGAACCCATCATAAAGATTCCTCCTGGTATCTGCACCATTTCCAAAATGACACCATTACCTAAATTTTCTTCAAAATATTTCGCTTCCTCATTATGGCGGTTGGTGATATTTCCTTTTGCATTTACCGTAACCACTTCAAATTGAAAGGTTTTTAAGGGATGTTTTTCAACTGTAAATATTCCCTTAGTGGAATTTTCAATACTAAGATGAGGTCGTAGTGAAGATGATTCTTGAGGTTTCCACCGCAACCTTTCAATTCTTTGAATTGCTTTGATTGCATCCATATCTTGCCCTGAAGCCGCAGCTAATACCCGAATCCATAATTGCTCTGCTAAATCTAAATTCCTGTTTACTTCTGCTTGGTAAGCATCATTTTTCAATGTGGCGATATCTGCTAGAGTTGCATATCGTGGCACAAGTATTAGGTGGGATTTATTCACAGGTTCAGCAATAAGATAAGGTGTTTGCCTTGTATTCTTATGCTGGCGAACCAGTTCAGGCACACGAAACTTGAGATATTGCTCCAAGCGTTCAACAGTAGCGCATTTACCTTGAATTCCTAATCCTTCTAGTAACGCAGTGGTAAAAGCACCTTGTTGTAAAGCTTCAATTTCATAAGAAAACTCTTGGGGAATACAAGAAAAAATGCTGATAACTCCTTGTTGACGTGCTTCTTCTGCGGTTTGTCGCCCAATTCCTTCACCTGTTTTTTTGCCTTCATTGCGACAAGCATCCAGAATCAAGACAACATTATCAGCGCCGCAGCGACGCAGGCGTTCACTCACAAAGTTAATCGCAATTGCCGTGTTTTCAATATCCTCTGGATCGCCATCACAGGGCATGAGATAATCACGATCAGCGTATCTTATCCCATGCCCACTGAAGAAAAACCAGAAATTATCCCCTGCTCCCATAAAGGGATTGTCAAATAACTGCCGCAAGACTCGCAACAAGTTAGTGCGAGTTGGGCGAGTCGATTTTCCAGCAAGTTCAGGAGAGTCATCGGAGAAGAAGAATATCCGCTCAAATCCGGCTTCATTGCCCAAAAACTCTTGCATTAACAGTGCATCCCGCTTGGCATAGTTTAGCGGTTGCAGATAATCATACTGGTTAATTCCGATCGCGATCGCCCAATTTTTTGCCATCTCACTGTACTTCTTGGCGCTTGAACTTCAGCTTAATTGCTCCTTTACTCCCAGCTTTGACACCACTGCCAATTAATTTAACTTCCCCATCTGCACTAATTTCTACCGATAGCTCAATTTCATCTAGCTGCATTTTGGAGTTGACTTTTGCTTGCTGTTCAGCTTGACTAAACAAACTTCCCACGAGTTTGAGAAAGTGAGTCATATTTTGCTCTAATGTTTGAGCGCTAACCTTAACGGCATCTCCTACCCCTTTGCTACCAATACTTTCCCTGATAGTTTCGTCTCCCCAACTGCCTCTATTAATACTCCCGCCTTTAGCACCGTCAGGAATAGATATTTGCGACACTTCATCGGTAACAATCCAAATGCCGTCGTTTTGGGGTATTTCTGACATATTACTTTAAATATTTAGATTAAATTATCCCACAAATATAAATACAACGGTAGAGATAGCGATTCCGATTACTAAGAAATCTTACTGAGCATTTTAGACATTGCACTCAAATTATCTCAGATTGGGTGCGATGTCTACGACGGTCACTGAGCGCAGCCGAAGTGCGGGCTTTGCCTACGCTTTCTCTAAGTAGTCCAATCAAAAATCTGAATATTTGTAATCCAGTCTTAAGTACAATTATTTGATAACTTTCAGTGCGTTTACAACCCCATGATTAAACCCGCCGATGTCAGCACCAAACGCTTAATCAGCCTTGCACCTGATAACTGGGTAAAATGGGTAACGCAAATTCCTGATATTGTTGCTGGTGAAATTCTCAACTCAGAATTTTAGTGGATAAGTCGAGAAAGTGATGTTTTAATCCGTGTTGAAAGTCCCCAGCATGGAAAATTTCTCGTTCTTAACGAATTACAACTGCGCTATCAACCAGAAATGCCGCGAAGGATGCGCGCTTATGCAGCACTTGCAGAAGAAAAATATAATTTGCCAACGTATCCAGTACTAATTAATATCCTCAAGGCAAGTGACGCTAAATACCGACAAGTTATGAATTAAATATTGCTGGTTTACGGGCTATTCAAGATTATCGTGTCATTAACCTGTGGGAAGTTGATGTAAACATTGCTTTTGCACAACCATTACCATCACTACTTACATTTGTGCCTATTCTCAAAGATGGTGATAACGAGTCTACAATTCGAGATGCATTGCGAATCTTACGTGCAGATGAACAATTGAATCAACTAGAAACAGTATTAGGATTTTTTGCTACGTTTGTATTAGATAGTGCAATAGTTCAGCAAATTTTGAGGTGGGATATGGCACTTTTAGAGCAATCGCCTTGGTATCAAGAAATTTTTAGCAAAGGGGAAGAACGAGGAAGAAAAGAGGAGTTATATTCAGGGATTGAATTAGCATTAGAAATTAAGTTTGGCAATCAAAGTTCAGAATTGATGTCGATAATCTCTCAAATCACAGATTTGCAGAAATTAAAAACAATTCAGCAGGCAATTAAAACTGTAAATACAGTCAATGAATTACAGCAAATTTTGTCAACCAACTTTATATAAAAACACCAAAAACATAACCCCTCTCCGCCACCGGAAAGGGGTTAATCACTGCCGAAACCACTGTCTTGTACAGACGCGATTCATCGCGTCTCGATTCAGCAATCTCTAATAAGCGTCCTGCAACTCGTAGAAATCAGGCGAGATGTAATCCTTCCGCAAGGGCCAACCTACCCAATCTTCCGGCATCAAAAGCCGTTTGAGATTTGGATGCCCTTCATAGATAATGCCGAACATATCGTAAGACTCGCGCTCTTGCCAATCTGCGGTCTTCCAAATCCAGTACACAGAAGGGACTACAGGATTTTCCCGTGGTAAGAACACTTTAACTCGAACTTCTTCGGGGCGATCGCTATTATCACCGACTTTAATCAAGTGATACATACTCACCAATTCTTGTCCTGGGCCAAGGTCAATACCACCTTGACACTGGAGATAATTAAACCCATAAGCATAAAGGGCTGTAGCGGTAGGAAGCAAGAAATCTGCCGCTACCTTAATTATCTCTACACCATTTTTGTCTGGTGCTAAAAATTCATGGTCAAAACCATTTTCCGTCAACCATTGGGAAACTTTACCCGCTTGTACCAATGACTCTTCTTTCGCTGCTGGTACTGGTTTAGATTCTTCTTCAGCCACGGGTTTGTTCCTCCTTTTGCGCCTTTTCTGTCAGCAGTGCAGGTGGTATTGGCATACCGATTGCTTCCGCCAATTCCTTCGGTGGTGCAGAGCGAGTTGCTGACTGCAAATACTTACCAGTTAAGATTTCCTCTACTGGCTTCAGGTTATGAGTTGTGCTGTAATAGCGGTGAGTTTGCTTAATTTTATCCCGCTCTTGCATCGACTCATTGGAGATTTTCTTCCGCAGCTTAATGATTGCGTCGATAATTGCTTCTGGACGCGGAGGACAACCAGGTAAGTACACATCCACAGGAATCAGTTTATCGACTCCGCGCACTGCTGTGGGGGAATCAACGCTGAACATCCCGCCAGTAATTGTGCAAGCACCCATCGCAATTACATACTTTGGCTCTGGCATTTGTTCGTAAAGACGCACCAGTTGCGGAGCCATCTTCATCGTAATAGTCCCTGCCGTAATAATTAAATCGGCTTGGCGGGGGCTAGAACGGGGAATTAGCCCAAAACGGTCAAAGTCAAATCGGGAACCAATTAAGGCTGCAAACTCAATAAAGCAGCAAGCAGTACCAAATAACAACGGCCACAGACTAGAAAGCCGCGCCCAGTCGTAGAGGTCATCAACCGTCGTCAAAATGACGTTTTCTGAAAGGTCTTGAGTGACATTGGTACGCTCAATGGGGTTGATGATTCGTTCTTTACCCTGGGTTGTTAAGTTAGAATTCAAGACCATTCCAAAGCTCCTTTACGCCATGCGTAAACTAAAGCGACTACAAGAATTGCAATAAAGACTAGCGCTTCAATAAAAGCCAATAGCCCCAAACGGTGGAAAGCTACCGCCCAAGGATACAAGAAAACAGTCTCCACATCAAAGACGACGAAGACCAGAGCAAACATGTAGTAGCGGATGTTGAACTGAATCCAGGCTCCCCCGATGGGTTCCATGCCAGATTCATAAGTGGTGCGACGTTCTGGAGCGTAACCACTGGGTCGTAGGAGCTTGGAAGCTGAGAGCGCTAAGGCAGGTACTAGGCTACAGATGATGAAGAAGCCTAGAAGGTACTCGTAACCGCTGAGGACAAACACAATGAGTATCTACCGCTTATGGAGTATTTTAAGTAGTGAGTTTTGAGTGCTGAGTGCTGAGTGCTGAGTGCTGAGTGCTGAGTGCTGAGTAGGGAATCTCACTTCTTTACTTAGCACTTTCGGAACTCGGAACTGTTTTACCCAACGCCCAATCCCTTAACTGCGTAACTTTCTTTTACATTATATCTGTTTGGTTTTTCTGAAATCTGGGAAACAGACGGACTTCAGGTATTTGATTCACTTTTGCTAGTGATAGAAAAGTCTAACAATTATGTCATAATTTTTAACGTATATTTAAGATTTCTCCTTTGCGAGGCCTTAGCCATGAGCGAACCAGCTGTTGAGACTACGGTGTTAGACCGCTACGAGTGTCGCGCCTGCGGTTATGTTTACGAACCCGAAAAGGGAGACGACAAGGATGATATTGCTTCAGGGACAAGCTTTGCAGAACTGCCCATAAATTGGCGCTGTCCAGTTTGTTCTGCTAAAAAGACCGCTTTTGCCAACATCGGCCCTGCCGGTACTGCATCCGGCTTTAAAGAAAATCTCGGTTATGGTTTGGGTGTTAATAACCTAACGCCAACCCAAAAGAATATCCTAATTTTTGGTGCTTTGGCTCTTGGCTTCTTGTTTTTTATCAGTCTTTACGGCTTACAATGACAGCCTTTAAACAATTCCAAATAACGCTCTTTACCAGAGGCTTTACACTGGGCTAACAAAATTCAAAATGAAAAAGCCAGGATTTTCCAGCATCCTGGCTGCCAACTCCTACAAAAATTTAGAAATAACTAAGAAATACTGATGCATTCAATTGTGAAAGGTTGGCAACGAATATTTGCCTTGTTAATAGTAGTCGTGATGTGCATAGGTTGTAGCCAAGTTCCCTCTGTTAGCTACAACCCTTGGAAAGTCATTTCTGTGCCAACAGACTCAAATTTATTGGATATTGCTTTTACTGATAACCTTGAACATGGCTACTTAGTTGGTAGCAATGCCACCCTATTGGAAACCAATGACGGTGGTAATACCTGGAAACCAATAACACTGCAACTAGATGAGCAGAAGTATCGCTTTGACTCAGTAAGTTTTGCAGGTAAAGAAGGCTGGATTGCGGGAGAGCCTGGACTTTTACTACACACTACCGATGAAGGTGCTTCTTGGTCGCGTATCCCCCTGAGCGAAAAGCTACCAGGTAGCCCGATCGCAGTTAAGGCGCTAGCAGACAATACAGCGGAAATGGCTACTAATGTTGGAGCCATATATAAGACCACAGACGGCGGCAAAAACTGGAAAGCCCAGGTGGAATCGGCAGTGGGTGTGGTGCGTAATTTGGAACGTTCTCCTGATGGGAAATATATTGCTGTTTCTGCCAAGGGTAGCTTCTACTCGACTTGGGAACCAGGCCAAAATGCTTGGGTTCCCCATAACCGCAATAGTTCTCGGCGAGTAGAAAACATGGGCTTTGGTGACAATGGGCAATTGTGGTTGCTAGCTAGAGGAGGTCAAGTTCAGTTTAGCGACCCAACTAAACCAGAAGAATGGCAAGAGGCAAAATATCCAGAATTATCCACCAGTTGGGGTTTATTAGATTTGGCATATCGCACACCCAATGAAATTTGGGTAGGTGGCGGTAGCGGTAATTTGCTACGCAGTGCCGACGGTGGCAAAACTTGGGAAAAAGACCGTGACATAGAAGAAGTTGCGGCTAATTTGTACAAGATTGTGTTCTTAGAACCAGAACGGGGATTTATAATTGGCGATCGCGGCGTTTTGCTCAAATACCTACCAAATCCTGAAGCAACTTCCCCAGAGGCGGCTTAGTGAGCAGGGGAGCAATACTGCTCGGTTAAAGGGAAAAGGGTAAAGGTAAAAGGATTGGAAGGCTCGATATATAAGGTTTTTCCCCTTTAACATGAGTCCCTTTCCCCCAAAACCCGACAAGTATTGAGCAGAGAAGAAGTTGCAGTCGGTTATTTCCCCTTTGCCCCTCTGCCTCTTCCAATGCCCCATTCCCAACGTACAATTTCTGAGAAGAACGTTGCAACTTGTAACTCTTTCTTAACTTTGTAGGATAATAAACTCAATAACACTCTATGTATAAGGTAGGGATCTAAATGTCAGGTACCACTGGAGAACGTCCGTTTTCGGACATCATTACCAGCGTTCGTTACTGGGTAATTCACAGCATCACCATCCCAGCATTGTTTATTGCTGGTTGGCTATTTGTCAGCACCGGATTGGCTTATGATGCTTTTGGTACACCCCGTCCCAACGAGTATTTCACACCAGCGCGGCAAGAAGTGCCCATTGTGAAGAACCGTTTTGAAGCTAAAAAACAAGTTGAAGAATTTATTGGAAAGTAGTTTGAGATCATGACTAGCGGAAACAACATCAATCAACCAGTTACCTATCCAATTTTTACCGTTAGATGGCTGGCAGTACACACTTTAGGTGTACCAACTGTATTCTTTTTGGGCGCGATCGCCGCAATGCAATTTATTCAACGTTAGGAGCAACTATGGTAGAAAGATCGCCCAATCCCAATAATCAACCGGTTGAACTAAACCGGACTTCGTTATACCTGGGATTACTACTAATTTTCGTTCTGGGTATTCTGTTTTCCAGTTACTTCTTTAACTAATTAGAAGTACTGTTGTTAATCTTGGTTTATGAACGTGTGTTGATTTGTTGTTAAGGGAGGAGAGAAGCTGTGTCTGGAAGTGGGAGAATTCCCCTGTGGGTCGTCGCTACGATCGCAGGTTTAGGTATAATTACAGTCTTGGGCATTTTCTTTTATGGTGCCTACGCCGGACTCGGTTCTTCGATTTAACATTAGTTAGTTTGAACCGAACACTATAAGTTAGAATTTTCTAGCATTTGTTGAGAAATCAACGTTAAAAAAACCGCCTGTCTCTATGAGATGGGCGGTATTAATTTTGGTCATTTGTACTTTGTCCTTTGTCATTTGTCCTTTGTTTTTTATTGCAAATGACTAATGACTAATGACTAATGACTACATCGGTATCAGTTGATATCGCTAATATCATCGCTTTCAATGTATAAAAACAGAAACGCGAAGATCGCTCCTGGCAAAACCCAACCAATTATGGGCACGAAGATCGCAGACAAGTACGAAGTACTAGCCAAGACAGTAGGCAAAAAAGATGCTGCCATAGTAAAGGTTCCTATGAAATCACACTACAATTCAAGATGAGCTTACTGCAAATTCTGCCAAATTTTTGAAATTCTTTCATATTTTTAACACAGGGGAAATTGGGAGATGGGGGACAAGGAGACAAGGGGAAATTATTGAACAAGTCTCTCCCTTGTCTCCCCCCTCTTCCTTGTCTACCTTGTCTCTTCTCCATACCCAATGCCCAATGCCCCTCATACCTGAGTTACATACCCAGGAGTTCATCTAGCTGCAAGCTTGGCAAGTCTGGAGGAATGACGGTTCTTACTATTGTGACTTTATGACTCTCCTGTTGGGTTGTTAGATCGAGTGCGATCGCTCCTAAGCGAATTTCCAAACAGCCGAAGGGAATGTTTAATTGTGTCATCACTTCCAAAGCTCCCGATGCATTAGGAAGTAAATTTGTCAATAAATGGGGACCATCTAGTAAGTAGCGAGTTTGATAATCTTCAAGCCATAACTTGACAACAACTTGCATAGGTACTTCCGGCAGTACTACGCGCACTATGACCGACTTGCCAGCAATTAATTCACCTTCTGGCACATACAAATGTGGAGTTGGCAAAGGCTCAGTGGCTGCCGCAATTAGAGGTAAAGAAGAAGATGAATATAAAAGTGGTTGCTCCTTTTCTTCAAAGGTGTCACTCTCCTTTGCATCGCCTTCCAGTTCGGTATCTGTATCATCTACAACGATTTCTTGCGCCAACCAAGCTGACGCTATATTCATTTTTATCGGAGGAGGAGGGGGCGGTACTTGTGTTAACAGAGCTGATGAGATTGTTGGTTCTTCTAGTAATTTTTCTATTTCCGTATTTTCTCCAATCCCTAGTTCCATTTCCTGCGCTGTGTCTATATCTTCCCCAAAGTTCTCCAGTTCAGGAGCCAATCCTTCGACTTCTTCCCATGTCTCTTGTCCCTTGCGCATTTCAGCCAACAGAAGTTGTGAACTACTCCAACCTTCGCTCAGATTATTCCCAGTGTTAGCATCTAGGTCTAACGGCAAATTAACATCAAAATTCGCATTTTCTGCACTAGGAGGAAGGGGTATCTGCTGCGGTGGAACATAGTTATTGTAATCTTGAGGTTGCAGATCGTTGATAGATTCAGGCAAAGAGTATCCTTGGCTCTGCATCCACTTCCTGAGCAGGGGAGATGAATAAAGGTTTCCGGTTGTAATTAATTGTGCATTTTGCGGAGCTACTACTTCAGCAATAGATTCTTCCTGGAATTGTGCGTTTTGCGGAGCTATCACTTCAGCAACAGATTCTTCCTGGAATTGCGAATTTTGCGGGGCTTCGACTTCAGCAACAGATTCTTCCTGGAATTGTGCGTTTTGCGGGGCTTCGACTTCAGAAACAGATTCTTCCTGGAATTGTGCGTCACCTACTACTAATTCAGGTATATTTTCATCTTCAGCCACAGTTGCGTCCAATTTTGGTAAGTCTTCAGCCGCTTTAACTTCCAATGCATCTGGAGAAACATTATTTTCTACTTTTTCTTCGGCATCATCTGGTGAAGCTTGTAGCCGTTTCAAGTATGGCAAAGTAGTCTCGATTATTGGCATTCGACGTTGCTTGATGACCAACTGCTCTAAATTGATGGTGGCTATATTAGCATCCTTTTCTACAAGCTCCTCCGGTGTCTGTGGTTCTGCAACAACATCTGAGGGAATGTTGGCATCACTTTGAATAGGAGGCAGTTTCGGTAATTGAGGCAAAGAAATACTTGAATTCTTGAGCTTAGATGTCCGCAGGTTAGCTTCTCGCAGAACTTGCAGGTTAATTTGCGGTGGTAAAGGTGTGCTTGGGGATGGATTAACTATCTGAGACTGGTCTGTTTTTGGAGTTTTGACTAGATTTAATAGTTTCAAATCAAGCCTAACAGGTGTCTCTGTTTCTGTGAAAGCAGCAGATGAGTCTGATGTTCCTATGAGGTCATTTAAAGATGTACTAGATTTTGCTGCGGCTGTGATTGCCAGTAATTCTGTTACATCTGCTGTAATCGTGAAGGACTGGGTGGCTAACGGCATGACTTCACCAGCATCGGCGAATTTACCATACAAACTGATATCTGCCAAAATTAGCTTAGATTCACAATCAGCAGGAATATCAATTGAGGTATTGATGGTAAAGGGCAACTCCTTATCTGATAAGGGTTGCCGTACTTTAGTCAAGATTTTCAGGTTTTTGGGCGATCGCAGTTCAATTTCTACTTCAAGCGCCCGCAAGCTTTTTGAAGATGATGTTTCATCCCAATCTAGATTTGTCTTTTCTTGGAATTCTATGTACCCGTTGATTATAAGAGCTTGTCCCCAACGAGCAATATAATTATCCTGACTTAAAGTTAGCAGTAATGGTGGCGGTAGTTGTGTTGCCGAAGAGTCTGTAACCTTTTCATCTTTGGGCAACAGTTCAGAGGCGGGTAAAGCTAAATCTATTAAATTTTGTAAAATCTGCTCTGCCGTCTCTCCTTTGAGCCACACAGGACTCACAGGCTGATCGATAACTATATCTTCATCTTCTTCCGTTTCATCTGGCGCAACAGTGAGGTTGCCATCTGAAGTAATTGCCAATCCTTCAGAAACTGCGATCGCTTTATCTAGCTCAATTGCAGTTTCTGCTGGAGCATTAGATTCCAAGTTCTCTGCATCTGGCGCAACAGTGAGGTTGCCATCTGAAGTAATTGCCAATCCTTCAGAAACTGCGATCGCTCGATCTAGCTCAATTGCAGTTTCTGCTGGGGCATTAGATTCCAAGTTCTCTTCATCTGACGCAACAGTGGTAACAAGGTTGCCATTTGTAGTAATTGCCAGTCCTTCAGAAACTGCGATCGCTTTATCTAGCTCAATTGCAGTTTCTGCTGGGACATTAGATTCCAAGTTCTCTTCATCTGACGCAACAGTGGTAACAAGGTTGCCATCTGAAGTAATTGCCAATTCTTCAGAAACTGCGATCGCTTTATCTAGTTCAATTGCAGTTTCTGCTGGGGTATTAGATTCCAAGTTCTCTTCATCTGAGGCAACAGTAGTAGCAAGGTTGCCATCTGTAGTAATTGTCAATTCTTCAGAAACTGCGATCGCTTTATCTAGCTCAATTGCAGTTTCTGCTGGGGCATTAGATTCCAAGTTCTCTTCATCTGGCGCAACAGTGAGGTTGCCATTTGTAGTAATTGCCGGTTCTTCAGAAACTGCGATCGCTTTCTCAAACGTAAATAACGTAATTGCAGTTTCTGCTGGGGCATGAGATTCCAAGTTTTCAGAAAAAGTATCTGGGCGATCGTCGGGTGAACTCGATCCTAAGTTTTTCCTCGGTTCTCTCTCTGCTAACAGCGAGAAGACTTGCACTTGCACGCTGTATTGCCAAGATTTACCGAGCAAATCCGACATCAAATCGCCGGAACACCGCAACTCCCAAACTCCCGGTTGGAAGTAGGTAAAAGGAATTACCGCCATTATGCCTTCTGAATTAGTGCGACGCGATCGCTTGAAAATTCGCCGCGTTGGTTGAACTTCCTCAGTTGAAGAGTGAGTTACCCGCACTTCCACGTCTGTATTAAGAAGGTTAGAACGAGCCAAAACTCTATACTGTCCTTCCAAAATTTCCAAATTTGGCGATTCTAGGATATGCCACGAGCGAGCGCCTTGTTTCTGTATCAGAAATTGCCAGTGTTCCATTGTAAGTGATGCCCAGACCGACGAGCCGCTGAGTAATATTGTGTATTAACTTGCTTGCAAGTTTACCTCAGTATTTTAGAAATGCCTCACTTAAATGCTTATCAAGTTAACTCAGTTTTACTGGCTTGACTTCACACACTTTAACTACTCACCTCAAGGGAATTTCAATAAGTCGCCGTGTTGCTTGTGCGTAAAGCTTTTGTTGCTTTCTGAATATTAAGTTTGACATATCCTAGTGCTAAATTAACAGGGATGCAATGGATACTGTTAGTTGTCTTTGCTCAACTTAATGCAAAAACTTTTGTATTATTTTTTACTAGAATTTCCACTTTCCAATAGACACAACGTACAATAAATTTAAATTCACTTGAGAATTGTTATTGAATTGTAATTGCCCACATTTTTGCTGCAAAGAGGTAGGATGTGGTTCTTAAGTGTCCTCTGCGATCGCCCAAGTTAGGCGCAAAGCTTATCGCAAATCACAACACTTAACCACGCAAAACGCATCCAATCTATCTGAAGTGGCTCTTTGAAGCGCTACAAAACACGTCTTCCCCTAAGTGAAATGTGGGTTGACAATGAAGATTTACAGGAGGGATTCGATGCTAGTCATTTTAATGGACGAGCAAATCCTTGCCCCTGAGCAAGTTTGCCAGTCTTGTTTACTCGCTGACGGGAGCGGTCAACCCCGCTGGCGTGGGGGTCAACTGCGCTGTGGTCAAGCGATTCGCAAACTTACTCAACAGCAGCCAGACCAGTATGAGTGCATGATGGGCTTTCGCATCGCCCATATAGAATAGTTGAATTTCTCAGCAAGACCTAGCAACTGCGTTATCCTAAGCTCAAGTAACTATTAAAAATTTAACCACAGGAGAACGCATAATGTCTTGGCGCGGGTCTACAACAGTTTCAGATCGGATTTTTGCTTCCTTGCCTTATTTGCTTCCTCTAATTGAAGTTTTTGTATTTGGTAGATATTTGCTCACAGAGTTTCCACCATTACAACTACTGTTTCTGCCCCTTCTGCCATTGTTGAGAATTTACTACGGCGTGCGTTATGCAGGAATGATTATTTTCTTTGCTTTATTTTTGCTGGTAGTAAGAAACGAAAAAATTAGTCACTTTATTCGTTTCAACACCATGCAAGCAATCCTTTTGGACATCATTATCTTTTTGTTTAGCATCCTAACTGATGTTGTAGGACTAGTTCCCTCTGGTGGTTTTGCCATCCAAACCCTATCCACAACCATTTTTATTGGCATAGTGGGAGCAGTCGCATATTCAGTCATCCAGTCTGTGAGCGGACGTTATGCAGAAATTCCGGCGATTTCCGATGCAGTGTATATGCAAGTGCGTTAGAAGTTAACGGGCCGCTACGGTGTTTTCCAGGCGACCGATACCTTCAATTTCTACGCGGACGCGATCGCCTGGATGCAAAGCACTTACACCCTCTGGCGTACCTGTAAGCACTAAATCACCAGGGAGTAGCGTCATCACCTGACTGATATAGGAAACTAAAACATCGGGGGAAAACACCATCCGATCGATACAGGTAGATTGGACTGGATTAGCGTCGTCATTTACAAAAGTCTGCAATCTTGCTCCTGGATTTAATTCTCGGACAATCCAAGGCCCCAAGGGACAGAAAGTATCAAAACCTTTAGCTCGCGTCCATTGACCATCCTGTTTTTGTAAATCCCGCGCTGTTACGTCATTGGCAATGGTGTAGCCCCAAATTTTGGTTTGGGCTACCTCTGGCGTACATTCAAAAGCATAATCGCCAATCACTAAAGCTAACTCTCCTTCATAGTCAACTCTATGTGACTGGGGAGGATACTTAATTTCCCTCTCAGATGGAATAATCGACGTAGGTGGCTTAAGAAAGATTAATGGCTCAGATGGTACTGGAGTTCCCATTTCGGCTGCATGATCTGCATAATTCTTACCCACCGCCAC
Source organism: Nostoc sp. (assembly GCF_036917375.1). Taxonomy (GTDB): domain Bacteria; phylum Cyanobacteriota; class Cyanobacteriia; order Cyanobacteriales; family Nostocaceae; genus Nostoc. The sequence continues at coordinate 77,445 of NZ_JBALDN010000065.1, read as the reverse complement.
AATTTTTGAGGGAGCGCAGGGAGCCAGAATTTGGTAATTTTCTGGTGTCAAAGTTAAATCAGTGGGTTGTCCTTGTAACCAGGGTGGAGCATCTAGCACCTGTACATTCAGGGATAGCTGTAGTAACCCATAGTAAATCTGTCCTTCTGGATTTTGAATTCGCACGTAGCGCTGCGCCATAACCTTGATAAATACCTTTTTTCTGCGATTAGAAGCTGTGAGCAGGTAGCAATCGTCAGTTAGCTGTTTAGCAAACCGATTGAGCCATGAGCAAAAAAGCGATCGCTATAAGATGCCCTTAAAGAAAGATACCCCTTAGCGAAGCTGATAGCTCGATCGATCTTGTGAAAGAAATATCAGGGTTGCCTCCCAACCTAGTTTTCATTAGGGACATCCAAAAAATCTAAACTTCGGCGATTTGGCTAATGATTCAAATTGAAAACTGGTAAGATTATAGTTCCTTGTTGCTTCAGATGTTGATTAATACTGGCATTTTCAATAAAAATTAGGTATAAATTAACATCAGCAGCCACTTTTGTCCATGAGGAAACTGAAAAATATGACTACAAATTACGAAACAATGTACATTCTCCGTCCTGACCTTGGAGAGGAACAGGTAGAGCAAGCAGTTACAAAATATCAGAATTTGCTTCGCGATCAAGGCGCCCAAGAGATCCAAATTCAAAATCGTGGTAAGCGTCGTCTGGCTTACGAAATCAAAAAACACCGGGATGGCATCTACATCCAGTTAAACTACAGTGCGCCTGCAACTGCGATCGCTCCCTTTGAACGCGCCATGCGTTTGAGTGAAGAAGTGATTCGCTATTTAACAATTAAGCAGGACATTGAAGAAGAAAAACCCCCTAAAGAGGAAAAAGAAAAGCCCACTAAAGTAGCTGCAACACCTGCAACAGTTTAAGGGGCTAGGGACTGAGGACTGGGGACTAGTAGCTAGGAAATAAAACTAAATGTCCAATCCCCACTCCCATTCAATAAAATTTTGTCTTTTTCTTTTTTCGTGACTTGTTTGGGAATGCTAAATTAACAAATACTTGCCAAAGGTAGTACTCCCGCAGTTATACCTAAGAGTGGACAAGATTCTGAATGGGAGCTTTAAGCTACTGTGAGCCAATCTGATACACCTAATATTCAAGTTCTCTCGACGGAAGTATCGCAGCTACGCCAGGAGTTGCAACTTCGCGATCAACTAGTGCAACAACTTTCTCAAGAACTCTTCCGGCTGGTAAAGGGTAACACTAGTTTTATGCCTCAGCAGCCGGAATTTGAGCGCGATCTGACCCAGTTACACGCTTTACAAGAACAACTCCAAGCTGTAGAACAGCAGGTGGCGTTCTACCAAGAGCAAATTACAACTCGTGACTCCGAAATTTACCAATTGCGACAGTCAGTTCAAGAACTTACCGATCGCACTCGGATGTTGGAGCAAGTAGTACAAGAGTTACCTCAAATTTACCGTCGGAAGTTTGAGGAGCGGATGACGCCAGTGAGAGAAAAGGTAGCAACGCTACAACGGGAAAATCGCCAACTGCAAGCAGAACTGCAAAGTGTGAGCTACCGTTTAGCGCTCAAAACTCGCAATGCTAGTCACAGCGGTATTGATTTACCAAATTTTCCCCGCCCAGCATCTGAACAAACTAATATTTCGACTCCCCAGAATGCCTAAAATTACCATTATGGTCGAATCTAAGAGGTAAGAAAGTGTTGCATCAAAGCGTCTTGGAGGCATCCAAGTAGTAGATTGAGGCAAACATAACTATAGAGTTAGAAAGTAACGTAAACGCTGATATTTTAACCATTCTTACCTCCTGCTTCCTTTCTAGTTACATCCCATATAAAGCAATTAGCTTAGAGTAATTTGTACAACCCTATACTTAAAAGGCTGGGGAGTGTCACAAACAGTTGCATTTGCTTTGAGCAATTTTGGCCATTTCTGACTTTACTGCTTTAGATAGAGGAGTTCCAATAAGCAGATTCATTTATCTGTAATTTATACTGCCTAGCTCAAAGACATGAGTTTCCGGCAACACTCTTCTCTAGACAAGAAAGAAAATCAGCCTGCTAGCACCAGACTGTGATCTTAAGAGAATGTGAAAAAATGCAAATATTGCTTGACTCCGCCATCCTTCTATAGGTAGATTTATTAGTTAGTCTGCTAGCACCAGACTGTTATCTTTGATGGTGGTAAAAATATCTTGGTAAGTGTGAAAAATTTCAAACACTGTATCGAGTTGGGTAAGTTCCAAAATCAACCGTACAGGAGCTTGTACGTTACATAGAACCAAGCGGCAACCACTCTGACGTGCAGCTTTTAATCCTTTTACTAAAGGAACTAACCCAGAGCTGTCCATGAAGTTAACTTCTGCTAGGTCGATAACCCAGAGTTGATAAGCTTGAGGGACTACTCCAGCCATCTGTTCGCTCAAAGCCTTACCGCCTTCCAAATCTATGCTTCCTTGGGGTTTAAACAAAATTACTTGAAGTTCTTGTGTGAGAGCCATAAATTTAACAGGGTAATTGGGACACTTGATAAAAAATTGAAAAAGACATCAATACTTCTTCTCTTTCAACGGCGAAATAACTGTCTTACCCAGATATTTGGGCAATTGCAGTCCTACAGTTGAGGGAGATTGTTTCAGTATTCATGTCGTATAATTTGTGATAACTTTCATCAATATAGGCATAAGCGCCTAACAATTTCGGTATCAACCGTATCTTTTACAAGATTTTCACAATTTAAACAGCTAGTTATAAATTTTGTATAAAGTTTTTAATATTTTGTTAATAAATTATAAACATGTGGTAGCGATTCCAAAAATATTCAAAAATCAAAAGTTACCATAGACTATAATCTATGGATTATTCGGTATAAAACTAATGACTTAATGACTCTATGTATTAGTTTGATTGACACCCCGCCCAAAAACAAGCAAAGATATAATAAAAGTAAAAATTTGTAAAGACGGCGGTGCGGAATGTCTTTAGAGTTTATTTCACTAGAAAATATCCAGGAAGTTGCTCATAATTACGGGTATTGGGCAATTTTTTTCGGAATTTTGCTAGAAAATTTAGGCATTCCCCTTCCTGGTGAAACCGTGACCTTAGTGGGCGGGTTTTTAGCTGGCAGCGATGAACTAAATTTCTGGCTGGTTCTCGGTGACGCAATCATGGGTGCTGCCATTGGTGGCACTTGTGGCTATTGGATTGGTAGAGTTAGCGGTTGGGGTTTTCTGGTAAAAGTTGGCAGCATATTTCGGATTTCTGAAGTGCGGCTGCTGAGTATTAAAGAACAATTTAGTCAAAATGCTGCTAAAGCAGTGTTTTTTGGACGTTTTTTGGCATTATTACGAGTTTTTGCTGCACCACTAGCTGGTATAGCTGAAATGCCCTTTGGAAAATTCTTTTTATACAACTTTTTAGGAGCAGTTGCTTGGGCTAGTTTGATGGTGACATTAGCTTTTTTTGCTGGCAAAATAGTTTCTTTAGAACAATTGGTTGCTTGGGTGGGTCAATTTGCGATCGCAGCGTTACTAATCCTTGTTGCCTTAATTGTTGTGCCCCTGTGGCTGGAATCTCGCCAGGTTAAAGGTGCAGCAGAAGAGTAAGTCAAGCATAAACTAAGTAAGGAGTGAGGAGTGAAGAGTAAAGTAAAAAGTGAATTTTTTTAATTTTTACTTTTGTATTTTGCTTTTTTAACTTCTAACTCCTAACTCCTAACTCTTAACCCCTAATCTGCTTTGACCAAATGCGAGTCGGTAGTCCCCAAACGTAGATAAAGCCTTCAGCGGCTTTGTGGTCAAATTTGTCTTCGGCTCCGTAGGTTGCCAAATCGGGAGTATAGAGGGAATTATCACTCGAACGCCCAACTATCCTAGAGTTGCCCTTGAACAACTTCACTCGCACAGTTCCAGAGACTCGCTCTTGTGTCTTTTGAATAAAGGCATCGAGTGCAACTTTGAGTGGACTGTACCACAAACCGTTATAAACAATTTGGCTGTAAGTTTCTTCAATCCCACGCTTGTAATGGGTAACGTCTGCCGTTAGAGTCAAGCTTTCTAAATCCCTATGTGCTTGAATTAGCACCAACATCGCGGGTGATTCGTAGATTTCCCGCGATTTGATCCCCACCAGACGGTTTTCAATCATATCGATTCGTCCGATGCCGTGATTTCCTACCGCCTGATTGAGTTCTTCAATTAGCTCAACTGGCTTTTTGGGTATGCCGTTGAGGGTTGTGGGAATACCACCGTGGAAACCAATTTCGATGTACTCTGGCTCGTTGGGAGTGTGAGCGATCGCTTTGGTCATTTCATAAATTTCTTCTGGTGGCTCAAATGAAGGATCTTCGAGTAAACCAGCTTCAATACTACGACCAAGCAAATTCTTGTCAATACTATAGGGAGAAGATTTTTTAACTGGTGAGGGAATACCAAACTTTTCCCCATAAGCGATCGTTTCCTCACGACTCATCCCCCATTCTCTGGCTGGTGCGAGGATCTTCAGGTTGGGGTTTAAGGCAGTGACAGAGACATCAAAGCGCACCTGATCGTTGCCTTTGCCAGTGCAACCGTGAGCGATCGCATCAGCACCATATTTTTCGGCTGTTTCTACTAATACTTTGGCAATCAGTGGACGAGCAAGAGCGGTTCCTAGAGGATAACGATTTTCATAAAGGGCATTGGCTTGAATCGCTCCAAAGGCGTAATCTTTAACGAAGCTGTCTTTGACATCCGCCACTAGGGATTCACTTGCACCCGATTTCAGAGCTTTTTCTCTGATTGGCTCTAATTCATCTCCCTGACCTAAATCTGCTGCTAGGGTAATCACCTCTTCCACACCCCACTCCTGCTTGAGGTAGGGGATGCAAACAGAGGTATCCACTCCACCAGAATATGCCAGGACAACCTTTTTGGCGCGACCCATTAATTTCTCCAGTTAGGACAACAAAGAATGAGTCATTATTATATCTAAACTAATCCACGTATATTTTATTCATGCAATAACCTATGGGAGGATTTAGAAGCTAGTAGTTCGCTTTCGTAACTTGGCGGGGTAAAGGGTAAGGGGTAAGGGGGAAAGGTTTTAAATCCCAAACCCAGTCCCCTTTCCCCAGCCCTCACCTAATAATTTTGGGTTGGCAGACTACTAGGAGCCAAAATTGTAGCATTGAGCGTAGAAGAAGCCTCGATTATAAATGGTAAAAGGATTAGGGCGAGTTTAACTAAGTAAACTCACCCTGATTGGTATTTAATATTAACTAAGTCTTGAAATGCTTGTACAGGCTAAGGTTAGATTATAGAGAAAATCTTACTTAGCTCAGATTGGTATATTTAATGAGATTGTCTTACAGTTTGCAACTTTTCGTTCTTGCGCTTGCGTAGAAACATACCACCGACAGCCAGCATACCTAATGTAATACTAGGCTCAGGAACAGATTTAGGGTCAAAACCTGTAAATTTGTCAGTTCCTAGATGGAAAGAATGGTTGTCGCTTTCAAATCCACCACCACCTGTTTGGGTAATGACAATCTTGTTGAAAATATCGTTGCTACTATCTGAGTAGAAGTGAAGGTAGCCATTTCCTTCACCGCCATGCTGTGATGCACGAATTGGAGCAACTGGATTCACATCCTCAGTTGAAAATGATTTGATTAGATTATCGCCATTGTAGAAGGAAAAAACGTTACCAGAACTAATAGCTCCCCAGTCAATACCGAAATAATTGAGGGAACTTGCAAGGTTAATTGTGACTTTATCGCCGTTGAAAACTGCCAAATACTTCCCATTATTGACCTCACCATTTGCCCCAGCAGGTGCCCATACATCTGACCTTACACTGCTGGTTCCACTGTTATTCTCAAATGAGTATTTAGCAAAACCAGTGGTTGGTGCTTGACCATTATTGAAGTTAACAGTTGTCGTACCAGGAAGTTGAGTAAACTCAGAAAAAGCACCTTGGTCAGTTTCTCCATTAGGGCCTGCAATGCCAGTGGTTATTTGGAAGGAAATAGCCTGGGCAGAACCTGCATAGATAAATGAGGAGATTGCAGATAAAGATAGAGCAGCGATACAAGCAATTTTTGTAAGAGACATAATCTTGAAGTTCTGTATTTTTAATTGTTGAAAAGTTCGTTGTGCAACTTGGATTTATTATGTAGGGTCTTCTAGAAGAAACAATAGGATGAAACTACTGGATTTGTATTTATTGAAAAATTCCTAGATTTAGCCAAGAATTTGCCCGATTTTTGAACAGAAATCAGTAGTTTCACTTGCCGAAAAAGTGGATAGTATATCTGTTATTTATCTGAAGGTAAAAAAACTGTAAAGTTAGCCTGCATATATTAAGAATATGTATCTTCGGATGTTGTCCTGATTAAGGATAAATCAAGATAACAAACAAAATTGTTTTAAATTCTTTGTTTGTTGGTAAATATAAATAGATTCGTGGTCATTGCTATTGCTTTTGAGATTCTTCCTGCGCTCTATTTACTTTTTCTTCTGTAGTCAACTATGCAACCTGAGTGTTTTGACATAGTTATTAACATGAATTAAACTAAACTCTTGCAATCAACAAAAGAATCTCGATCGATGCATCCAACTGAAAAAGCTATTGTCCCTACTCGCGTTATTGGTTTAATTAGTGGCACATCCGTAGATGGCATAGACGCTGCGTTGGTAGAGATTTCCGGCACAGAATTGGATCTCAAAGTTGAGTTGCTAGCCGGGGCAACATATCCTTATCCAGCCCAACTCAGAGAAAGAATATTAGCAGTTGGTGCAGGCGCTGCCATCTCAATGGCAGAATTAGCAGAAATAGATGATGCGATCGCCCAGGTCTTTGCCCAAGCCGCCCAAAATATTCAAATTGGCCATCAGCGCGCCACTCTCATTGGTTCCCACGGTCAAACGGTTTATCATCGACCACCTAAAGGGGGAGCAGAGGAGCAGGGGAGCAGGGGGAGAGAAATGATTGCTACCCACGGGCTAAAATCTAGCTATCCGCTAACAGCACTGGGCAGTCCCTTGGGTTACAGTCTTCAACTAGGGCGAGGTGCATTAATTGCCTATCTTACGAACATTGCGACTGTGAGCAACTTCCGCGTTGCAGATATTGCTATTGGTGGTCATGGTGCGCCTCTTGTTCCCAGAGTCGATGCTTATTTACTCAGTCATCCTCAGGAGGGGCGTTGTATTCAAAATATTGGTGGTATTGGCAATGTTGCTTATATTCCGCCTCGGTATGGAGACTGGCTCTCAAAAATTCGTGGTTGGGATACTGGCCCAGGAAATAGTCTGTTGGATCTAGCGGTGGAGCATTTAAGCGGTGGTGCTAAAACTTATGATGAAGATGGCAATTGGGCGGCAAGTGGTACTCCTTGCCATCAATTAGTAGAACAATGGCTCAACCAAGATTACTTTCATCTACCGCCACCCAAATCCACTGGACGCGAATTATTTGGTGTGACTTACTTGCATCAGTGCTTAAAAGATGCTCAAGCATACCAACTCAATCCTGCTGACGTACTGGCAACTCTCACAGAACTGACAGCTGCTTCAATTTTTCATAGTTACCGCACTTTTTTGCCAGAAATGTCACAACGAGTACTATTATGTGGTGGTGGTAGTCGCAATCTTTATTTGAAACAAAGGTTACAGTTGTTGTTGGGATCGATACCAGTCTCGACGACAGATGAAGTCGGCTTGAGTGCAGATTTTAAAGAAGCGATCGCTTTCGCAGTTTTAGCCTACTGGCGACATTTGGGTATTCCTGGCAACTTACCTACAGCCACAGGTGCACCTCAAGAAGTACTTTTGGGAGAAATTCACCAAGGTCAGTCCTGAGTCAAGAACAATAAACAAGATAAAAAATTTCTTCATTCTTTTCTCGCAACTCATCACTGGCAACTTAGCACTGCTATAACTGTAGTTTTGGCGGCACTCGAACAAGACAGGGAATAAAAGGTGGCTCATACTTTTTTATTGGAACCAGGACGCTGGGCAATGGAAGGAAATTGGCTGGAACGTAATGGTATGCCAATTAGCGTCAAGGGTATGACCTTGGTCGCTTGGAATCGAGATAACTGGTTCACTATGGCCACAAAACTGATTTTCCCAGGTAGCGATCGCTCTGAAATCTCTCTGCAATATAAGGGACGGTTGCATGATGGAGAGCGTCAGTATACTTTTTTACTACAACATAATATTTTGGGGCAGGTTGAAGGCGAAGGCTGGATTGGTCTGGATACTATCGTACAGCGTTACTGGGTACTAGGCGATCGTCAGCGTCGTAGTGGCTTTGAAACCCTACACCGGATTTCGCAAGATACATATTACCTCAGTAGTGGTATCTTGGCTGGTCATTTTTTAACTAACACAATGGAAGCTAGCCTAGAGCGTCAGTCAACTTAAAGGCAGCACGCCTCACCGTTTGCTGTTCTTCTCAGCCAAAACTGCCGTTCAAAGAACTCTAGCAACGTACTGGTTTACCAACGCCTAATACCAATTCGCAATACTTCGGCTCCTTTCGACTTCGCTCAAGGCAAGTCGCTCAGTACAAGTTCACTTTTTCGCCCATTCGCAATTCAGAAACTTAGATACAGCAAGACTTTTCTGATTTACATCTGTTGCCTCATTTTAGAGAATTGGTATAATATTTCCTGCCCAACTTTAACCACTCATCGTTTATTCTTACCGACCTACTGAGTTGTATAGTAAAAAAGAAACGACCAAATTATGGTCAGGGTTTTAGCATTTTACCTAACCATGTAGTCAGGAGTTCAGTTGCGTGAATCCTAAAGTCTCTGTTATTATCCCTGCTTACAATACTGAAACTTATATTGAGAAGGCAATAGAGTCAGCCTTAAAGCAAACACTCACTGACATTGAAGTTATCATGGTCGATGATGGCTCAAGTGATAAAACTGTAGAAGTCGCTAAAAGTTTCACCGATCTACGTCTCAAAGTGATAGTTAATCAGCAAAATGTTGGAGCGGCGGCGGCACGTAATCGCGCCTTCAGAGCAGCCCAAGGAGAATGGATTGCTGTACTTGATTCAGATGATTGGTATGCTCCCGAAAGATTAGAGAAGCTTGTGTCTCTGGCAAATAAAACAAATGCAGACATGATTGCTGATGATGTTTATTTGATCGAAGACGGTACAACATCTCCTTGGAGTACATTGATTCAAGAAAGTGGAGAACGTATAGATAAAATCTTTCAAATTGATATCGTTGATTTTGTAGAAACTGATGTCTATGGTAAACCAGGGTTGCATCTTGGTTTAAGCAAGCCTCTATTCAAACGAGAATTCCTAGTTAAGCACGGCATTGAGTACGATGATGAAATCAGGATGGGTCAAGATTTTTGGCTTGATATGAAATGCTTAATTAAAGGAGCTAAATTTTTTATTGAACCAAAACCCTATTATTTCTACCGTTCCCGCCCTGGTTCTCTTGTATATCAAAGCCAATTACTACGTCTACATCAATACTGCAAAGCTACTAATTCTTTCATGCAACAAGACATTGTGAAAAAGAATCCTGCTCTAATGCGTGCTCTATCTTACAATCTTTCAGTCTATAAGAAAAATCTAGCTTATCTTCAAGTTGTAGAACCTATAAAACAAGGAAAATGGTTAACGGCATTCACAGAATTTAGGAAATATCCGGGTTTCTTTTATGATTTTATGTCCCGATTTAATAGTATTGTCGAACGTCGAATTCAATACTATGTGATGAATAATAAATCAAGTTTTGATATATATCCTAATCAACAGAAAAAGCGAAAAATTAACATTTAGGATCTTACAGTTTTATCAATAAACAATGCATCCTTACATAGTAATAATTAGCTTGAATGTGAAAAAGATTGTTAGGTAATAAGAAAATGTTTTAAAAGTATTGGGCGAATATAATTAGCTATTACACAAACAAAGCTTACCTCCGTGGACTAATGCGAATTTAAGGGTTTGTTAACCTACAAAGGCAGGTAAGGTTTAGTGTAGCCAAACTAGTGCTGTCTTCTGCCAATACAAAGCAACGTCTTGTAGAGAAGAGGAGATGCCAATAGTGATAGCGCATTAGTCAAAATTGGGCAAACTAAAACTACACCACAATTTTTGAATGCACTTGTCCTCCCAAACATTTACAACCTGCTTTTGGAGTCGAATTTTCTATGTCAGACCCCAACATTGGTCGCTTACTCAGCAAACGCTACCAACTCCAAGAGTTAATCGGTACTGGAGCAATGGGTCGGGTTTATCGTGCTAAAGATACATTGTTGGGAGGTGTACCTGTTGCGGTTAAGTTTCTGGCTCTCTCAATCCAAAATGAAAAGATGCGATTGCAAGACCGCTTTGAGCGAGAAGCCAAAACCTGTGCTTTACTAGGGCAAAAAAGTATCCATATTGTCCGAGTTATGGACTATGGCGTAGATGACAATAACACCCCGTTCTACGTTATGGAATATTTACAAGGACAAAGCCTGAACAATATTATTCGCAAGCAACGATTACCTTTACCAAGATTCCTCAGTATGGCACGTCAACTCAGCCTGGGGTTACAATGCGCCCATGATGGCATCCCGGTTGATGGCACTATTTGCCCAATTATCCATCGCGATGTTAAGCCAAGCAATATGCTGGTGATTCAAGATCCCAGTTTTGGAGAATTGGTCAAAGTTCTAGATTTTGGTATTGCTAAGTTATTACAGTCAGATGGCGACCATACAAAATTTTATTTGGGTACATTGGCTTATTCTTCTCCCGAACAGATGGAGGGTAAGGAATTAGACAACCGTGCTGATATTTATAGTTTGGGCGTCATGATGTTTGAGATGCTCACAGGCAAAATGCCACTGGTGGCACCAACTCACTCTTTTGGTGCGTGGTATAAAACACATCACTATCAAAAACCGCGTTCTTTTGCTGAGGCTGCGCCTGGATTAGAGTTACCAAAAGAAATTGAAAATTTGGTGATGAGTTGCCTAGCTAAAAGAGCATGCGATCGCCCCCAAAGTATTACTGAAATCCTCAGAGTTTTAGCATCTTTAGAAAAGCCTGAGCATTCACGCAAAAGTCAGCAAGCCAGCCATTCCCTCGTTCCTACTACTACAGCTAGCACTGACCTTGAACAAAAGACCAAAGCCGATTTGCGGGTATCCTGGTCAAACGATGAAATCACTCGTGCCATTTCCTGGCCCAAAAATAAACCAATTGCTGATATCGTCTTTCCCCAGCCCATTCATATCAATGGGGAGGTTTTACCAGCTTTGTGGGTGATGCTACCGCAAGAGGAAATTCAAAAACGCTTACTCTGTACACGCTATAACCAATTTCTGTTCATTTCTATCCCCCATCCCATGCTCCTATGGATTACTGTCATCTACAATCGCAAGCATGGCGCTAAATGGTTGCCTTATTATCTCGATCTCAAAACCAGCCTTGGTCAAGAAATTGCTCGGTTACTACAGCACACAGGTTACTATCGCCTCTTATTCTTTGCACGAGAAGCACCAAATCCCTGTACCCACATCTTACTTTCCAGCGTCGCTTCTGCCCAGCGGCAACGACTGCAAGAGTGGATCGCAATGAGCAATACGTTAATGTCCTCTGCCGACCCGCAAATTAGTAAAAGTTTGCTCAAAAACGAGTACGAAAAGATTAAGCCTCAGATTATAACAAAACTGGAAAGTATAGATACAGATTCTCCATACGATCTTTCCAGCTAGGCATAATTTCTTAATGTTACGTGTTTCATAGGTGGTCGCTCTCAGAATGTAACGTTTTATAAACAAAATATATATAAAGATGTAACTTCTAGTTATATGTATAAAGAGTGAAATCACTAGCTGCTAAAGCAGTGGTATCTAAATTATCTCTGAATCTTCCTGTGCAAATATTGCAGTGGATTGTCAATTTATGCAGGTGTGATTCCCTCACTAGACAAAACAACAAAAAGTTTGGCTAAAGCAAACAACGGATTTAGCCTGCAATGCTAAAGTTAGTCTAGACTCCATCAGATATGCCGTAGACAATGTTTACTCATTCTTAGTTAATTTCGTGAATTGAACTTTTGGGCCATCTTGTGGAATTACTTATCGAAGTTGACGCCCCGGCATCCCCAGCTCTTTTCCTCCTTGGAACCAAGCAAGAGAAGGAGGTCGCCCACTGCGACATTAGAACGACTCTATGCCATAGTGGAACCGGAATCTAAGCCCCACTGATGCTTAAGAAGCTCTTGATAAGTTGCCTCGCGCACGACCATTTGCTCATAGAGCTTGACTAAAAAATCTTTAGCTTGATCGTGGCTCATATTCTGCACTTGAGTAGCAAATGAGCAGATGCTAAATTGCTGTTCCAAGGATAGTTTCATTGGTTGATTCATAAATTACTCCGAAAAAACAACGCGTAAAGGTGATATCGCTCACAGAAGTCCAAATGGGATAATATTTGGACTCATATCTGTCCAACATTTGTTCCTCCGTATTACGAAAGATAACAATTGTTTGACAGATTGCCCACATCCAAAGAGTGGACTTTTTCTGCTCTGATATCTTGCACCTAATCCTACTGATATACCACCCAAGTTAGCTGAACCATATTCCGGAAAATAAGCCCTATTTGGTCTTAGATAGGTATAACTACCTCCCTAATTCCTTTATGCTTTGCACAAATCTTCTTTAAAGAGAATATTTGGTGCTATGCAAAACCCGTCTTAGTCTTTGTGTTTAAAAAGCCTAAGATGTTGTCTCCCTAAGCGTGGAAGAAGCTTCGGAGGACGGAAATTTTAAGGAGGTTGGGGAATTAATGGTAATAAGCGTGAATTATAATCGCTTTACCTTATTACGTGCAAGATGTCAATTTACCAATTTATACAAATTTAGCCTCTTTGGGTCATTTTAGAGGCTAAAAATATTTGTATCAAATTGTAAAAAGGAAAAATGCTCACGCTGAACAAATTACTGAGTATATTTACCAAATCTGTCCTTTGTCCTACCCTGCGGGTACTCCTTCTCCCAAGGGGAGACGCTAGCGCGAACGGAGAACTCATAGAGTAGCCGCTGGCGGGTCTATGTCCTTAGTCATTTGTTTAAAGTTACTAAGCATCGACTAATGACTAATGATTAATGACTATTTTCTTCAAGCGAGACGATGACAACTGTGATGTTATCGTGCCCTCCATGCTCTTTGGCAGCCTCAACAAGAGAGATGGCGGCTTTATCAAGCCAAGGACTATCTTGGAGGCAGTTAGCAATCTTCTGCTCGACAAGTTCTTCTGTAAGACCATCACTACATAACAGCAAGCGATCGCCAACTTTTACATCTAGTGGTTGCACATCAATTTGATGCAAGTCTTCGCGCCCCAAACAGCGCGATAATACATGGCGAAAAGGATGTAATCGTGCTTCATCTAAGGTGATGTCACCAATTTTGATAGCTCGTGCTACCCAAGTGTGGTCTTCCGTCACCTGTTCTAAGTGCGACTCGCGGAAGCGATACAGCCGTGAATCGCCAACATGAGCGCACCAAGGCGACTCTGGAGAGCGAAAAATCACTGCTACAACAGTTGTCCCCATGTCGGCGCGTTCGGGATGATTTTGCTGATCTTGCAAAATTGCTTCATTAGCAACCCACAAAGCTTGCTCTAGCAACTCTTGAGAAGATTTAGAACTTTCCCAATTGGCTACCAAATACGCCTGAATTTCTCCAGTGGCAATCCGACTTGCCTCTTCACCGCCGGCATGACCACCCATACCATCAGCAACAACGAAAAATCGTCCTTCTGGGTCCATATAGTAAGCATCCTGATTATTAGAACGAATAAGTCCCGGATCGCTAAAACCCGTGAAATTAAGTTTCATAATTTTTTTGCAACAATTAATACGTGCGATCGTAACGGTCGAGGCGTAAAAGTAATCGGATCATGATCGCTGAAAGTGCCGCTGCAATTAAACCAGGCAGCAGTGCCAACCATACATAATCCTTAACCACTAAAATAGTAGCTGAAAGCGTGAAACCGCTGATTAACAGAGCATAGCTTATTGAGAGCTGAATACTGCTCTGTCGCCGCAGCAGGCGTTCGGTTTCTATAGACCGAACGCGCAAGCGCATATCTCCCTGCTCTAGCTTCTCTAATGTATCCTCTAATCTACGTGGTAGACCAAAGGCGGTACTACTTACCTGAGCTGCTTGGCGACTTAATTCGTTAAGAAAGCTATTCCCCTCTGAACCATTCATATCGGTCATAAGTTGCATTGCATACGGTTTGGCAACTTCCATAAAGTTAAACTCTGGATCTAAGCCTTTGCCTACCCCTTCTAGGGTAGAAAAGGCTCGCATCACGAAAGTGAAAGTTGCTGGAAATCTAAATGGCTGATTATAAGCTATTTCGTAAAGGTCGTCACTGATTGCCGCGACTGATTGATTTTCAAAGGGCTTGTCCATAAAATGATCCAGCATATACTGGACGGAACGCCGCACTGGGCCCATATCGTCGGTTGGGGCGATCGCACCTAAATCGATCAGAGATTGCACAACGCGATCGCCATCTTTTTGGGCAATACCAAATAGTGTTTGCATCAATCCTTCGCGGATGTTGGACTTAATCTGCCCCATCATGCCGAAATCGTAGAATATCAAAGCACCATTCGCACTAACGGCAATATTGCCTGGGTGAGGATCGGCGTGGAAAAAGCCATTATTGAGTAATTGTAGTAAGTAGGCTTGAGCGCCTTGACGAGCGATCGCCTTTCGATCTAAACCTGCTGCTTCTAAAGCTTCGTATTGACTAATTTTAATTCCAGGGAGATATTCTAAAGTCAGCACTCTAGAAGTGGCGTAACGCCAGTATATTCTGGGGACATTCACCCAATCGTAGCCGCGAAAGTTCCGGCGAAAAGTATCGGCGTTACGACCTTCGTTAAGATAATCAATTTCTTCCCAAAGAATGCGACAACATTCTTCATAAATACCCAACCAATCTCTTCCCCGTCCCCATTTGGGATGGCTTTGAAAGTAGCGGGTAATTCCTTTGAGAATCTGTAAATCTATTTCAAATAACTTCTTTAGTCCAGGACGTTGCACCTTGACAACAACTGATTCTCCAGTATGTAGTACAGCTTTGTGTACTTGCCCTAAGCTCGCAGCAGCTAAGGGAATAGGTTCAAAATTATGGAAGAGTTCAGGAATTTTCTTGCCTAGTTCTTTCTCAACGATCGCTTCTACTTGCTCATAGCTAAATGCCGGCACTTTGTCTTGTAACTTGGCTAGTTCTTCTACATATTCACTAGGGAATATATCAGCACGGGTAGAAAACAATTGCCCAACTTTAATAAAGGTTGGTCCTAAATCCAGTAGGGTATTGCGAATCCACACTGCTTGGGTTTTGCGTCTTGTAGCTTGCTTTACATCAGTGACACCACCCGGATAACTCCAAGATTTGTTGTATAGCCAAAGTTTGAACAATAAGGTCAAGACAAAAGACCAAATGTCCACAAAACGCCGTTTGCTAGAGTATTTTTCCCGATTCCAACGGTATGCCTTCTCTGAATAACCTTGTTCCATATACTTTGTGTACCGTTGGTTTGCAACCGAATCACTTGGAAGAAAAGACACTCTGATTCCTAAACTGTTTTTCTTAAGTGTCCTTTGTCATTTGTCATTTGTGCATAATTTTTGACCAATGACCAATGACTAATGACTAATGACTAAAATTTATGCAGAAGTTCTACGATAATGTTGCAATTCTGTTCGTAACAGGGCAATTTCTGCTCGTAATTCGTCAATATCTGCTTGCAAGTCACCGGAATCAGAACTGGGTTGCCCAGTACTTGCAGTAGCTTGACCTGCATTAGCTGATTCTGCTGCCCGTGCCCGCTCTAGGACTTCTTCTGTAAACTGGCGCAGCTGCTCTCTAGCTTCTGCATCAAATTTGCCCAGATCGCTCAAAGCATCGGTCAAGGCGACCTCTAAACGCTCATTAACTACTTCTGCTACCGCTCTGCCTACGAAAAAGGCTTGCACAAGGGGATTACTCATAAATTTTTGTTACGTTGCACCGCAAGAGAATTATAACTTGCCTGTATGCTTTGCGGCTTCTGTTGTTGAGGTAGAAATTTACATGAGGCGATCGCTTTATCGATCGCATTCCAGCAACTCTCGATAATATTGCTCTGGTGTACTTGGTAAATAAGTTGTCATTTGCAAAGTTTGTTCCCTCAACTTGAAACCTTGGGTAATGTTAATCCGGCTGAGGAAATCGATATCGTGGGATATTACCCAAAGCGCTCCTTGGTAATTATTGATACCTACTACCATTTTTTCAACAGTTTCAATATCCAGGTTATTAGTTGGCTCATCGAGAATCAGTAGATCGATTTCTGAGATACTGATCATTGCGATCGCTAATCTTGCTAATTCACCTCCACTCAATACAGAAGCGCTTTTGTGAACGTCATCATATTTAAAGAGAAAGTGTCCCAACTGTTGACGCAAAAGCTGATAGCTGAGATCGGGATTGGCAGCTTGCATATTTTCCAGAATTGTGTATTGGCGATTTACCAATTCGTAGGTTTGATCGAGATATACAGCTTTCATGGCTGGTGTGAGCAAAACCTCACCTGATTCTAAAAACGCTGTTTGGTTTTCCCTTCCCAAAATTGCCTTTACCAGACTCGATTTACCAGAACCGTTTGCGCCGATAATAGCTATGCGATCGCCAGATGATATATGCAGTTGAATATTTTGAATCAATAGACGCTCTGATATCCTCAGATTTGCACCCTGGATATTGATTAAATTTCGGCGCTTGTGATTTTTTTCTTCTAGCTGAATACTGGTTACTTTGGTAGTTTTGACCTTCGTCTCTGCAACCTTTTGATTAGCCTTTGCTACTGCTGCTTCATGTTTCTTTTTCGCAGTTCCGCTAGACACCTCAGCTTTAGTTTTCATCAGTCCCGCTGCCATTCTATCAATACTACCATTGAGAAACTTGGCGCGACCGTTGCGACTAGATTGGGCTGCGCGTTGCTGTTCTTGCATCGCTGTGGCTTGAGTACGTTTGAGTTCTTTTCTGGCGGTTTCGTGCGATCGCAATGCTGCTTCTAACTCTATTTCTTTCTGTTCTCGATAGTACGAGAAATTACCGCCATATATTTTCAAGCCAACAGGTGTAAATTCCCAGGTAACTTCTGTTACTTGGTCTAAGAAAAAAGGTTTATGAGAGACAATTACATACGCACCTGTGAAATTCAAAAGAAAGTGTCTTAAGCTTTCTAATGCTTGCAAATCCATGTGATTAGTTGGCTCATCGAGCAATAACAAGTTTGGCTCTTGAGCTAAACCGATTGCTAAAAACAATTTAGTAAGTTCTCCACCACTCAAGTTAGCAATTGGTAAATACAAGTCGACTTTGGTATTGAATTGTGTTTGCAAAATATCCTCAATCTTCCACCAATCATCAGAGATAGAAATCAAAAAATCAAGTATTGTATCTACCGTAATTTCTTGTCTGATAGTACTGATTTGTGGTAAATAATAGACCATCCCATTACACCAAACTGAACCTGTACATGGGTTAATTTGACCTGCAAGTATCTTGAAAAGGGTTGATTTCCCTACCCCGTTGCGGCCGACTAAAGCAATGCGATCGCCTGCGTCGATATTCAGATGAACTCCTTGAAACAAAGTTCTATCTATGCTGAGTTTATATGCTAAATTCCCAGCTAACAATATTGATTTTTTCGGCATTCTTCTCAAACCTCAATCCGCAAAATTCCACCCGTGTTTTTCCTAAAGTTACGGGTAGATTAGACACAAAAAAACTCAGCCGTAGAGACTTGTTAAACGGTTCTATATAGATATGATTAATGACAATATTTTTAGTACATGACTATGTGAAGTAACCCTGTCAAACTAGTTGCGTTTATTCTTCGTTGACATTTGTTGCTTTAGTGCAACAGGTGTTTGGTACTACTTCATTTGTGCTATCTCATTGGAGTTGTGATGAGGTTTGATATTGACTACAGTGTAGCACTAAGGTATTTCGGAAAGGGAGGATGCGATCGCCTGTTTTTGCCAAGCGCTAATATAGCGCGGCAAGCGATAGCTATACCATCAGACCGATCGCTAACTACCACAGTGGTAAAATAAATTAATAACTACTTGATGCCCTATTCATTCTATGACCATTGCTCAAGAATTAGATTCTCAAGAAGGCATCTGCCAAGATGTTATATTTCCCCCTGGTGATTTATATAGTGACGAACCTCCCTTGGAAAGCGAACTGCATTTACGGCAAATAATCCTACTTTTAACCTGTCTGGAATGGTTATGGCGAGATAGAAATGATTTCTATGCGGCGGGAAATCTGACTATCTACTACAGTCCGCACCAACGCAAATCAGAATACTTCCGAGGGCCAGACTTTTTTGTTGTACTAGGAACTGAACGTAAAACCCGTAAAAGCTGGGTAGTCTGGGAAGAAGATGGCAAATATCCGAATGTAATTCTAGAAATTTTGTCTAACTCAACAGCTAATACTGATAAAGGTTTAAAGAAAACAATTTATCAAGACACCTTCCGCACGCCTGATTATTTTTGGTTTGACCCTTACACACAAGAATTTGCGGGATTTCATTTAGTAGATGGAGAATATCAACCTCTACAAGTGAGTGAACAAGGATATTTGTGGAGTCATCAGTTAGGTTTATATTTGGGAGTTTATGAAGGTTTATTGCGGTTTTTTACACGAGATGGGCAACTAGTACCAACACCGGAAGAAACGGCAGATCAGATACAACAACAAGCTGAACAAGCCGAACACAAAGCTGAACAAGCCGAACAAAAAGCTAAACAAGCTGAACAAAAGGCTGAACGTTTAGCAGCAAAACTGCGGGAGTTAAATATCAATCCAGATACAATTTAGACCAGAGCTGTTTCATTTAGGATAGTGTTGCGCTAAAAATTCCTCAGCTTCAGTCTTGTCTTTAATTACTCCATCCAAGGTAGCAGCAAGCATATCATCTAATATCTGCCGATATTGAGGCCCTGGTTTGTAACCAAATCTCTTTAAATCATTACCATTCAATAGTGGCTGCACATTAGCCCAAACAGTTAAATATTCCCAAATCTGATGTCTAAGCGATCGCGGACTTTGCACAGCAATTAAAATCAGCATTGGTAAATCATACTGTCGCAACAACTGTACTACTTGACTAGGACTTTGACACTTAGGCAAAGATTCTATTACTTCAGTTTGGTCAGAAGCCAAGTTTTGTAAGCGTTTAATACCATCTTCTTGCAATTGTAGATTTTTTGCTACTTTCGCCCGATATTGTGGTGCTAGATGGGCAATTAACGCTTCTAAACGCATTTCCCAATTAATCAGGGTTGGGTGCGAGTCAAATCGCCGCAAACAGCTTTCTAACAAACGTAATTTTCGCAGGAGTTCTGCGTCTAGCTTTAGGGTAGGATGGATGCATTGCAATGCCCCTAAGTTATCTAGTAACTGCAAAGCTGATTTCCAGTAGGGGGCTTCTAGGATGTGTTTTAATTCTGTTTTCAGCCGAGTTTGCAGGGCTGGAGTTTTGCTATTCTCTTGAGCAGTGCGATCGTAAACACCACTGTTGATTGCATAGCGGATAAACTCTTCAGTTTGCGGTTCTATCTCAAATCCGAAGCGCACGGCAAAGCGCACGCCACGAAAAATGCGGGTGGGGTCTTCGATAAAGCTATTGGCGTGTAAAACCCGAATTTGTTTAGCTTGTAAATCTAGTAATCCACCAAAAAAATCGAGTAACTCACCAGTCCGAGGCGAAGTCAGGCGCAAGGCGAGGGCATTGATGGTAAAATCTCGGCGATACAAATCTTGACGAATGGAACTCGCCTCAACTTCTGGATTTGCGGCTGGATAAGGATAGAATTCTGTTCTAGCAGTGGCAATATCTACCCATAGAGAATCTAATTCTGGGTCTTTGTGCCACAACAAAGCCGCAGTTTGAAAAGCCCCGTGGATTTCTAAGCGAGCCATAGGGTAAAGTTGTTGGAGTGCCTTGGCTAATTCCACACCAGCACCGACATCTGCTGATTTATGAAAGCCATCAACCACAAGGTCAATATCTTTAATCATCAAAGTGCCTGCGACTGCTTCTGTTAATAGCAAATCCCGCACCGCACCGCCCACTAGATAAAGATGCCAACCCCGTTTTTCTGCCTCTTGCGATGCTGTAGTGAGTAATTGCCACAGTTGCGTCGCAAGGCGATTTTGCAATTCAGTCCTGAGAGGAATTTTAAATTTTGAATTTTGAATTTTGAATTTTTGTCCCTCTTGGTCTTCATCCCATTCTTGATGTAATTCCCGTAAGACATCAGTACGGGTGACAATGCCCATTAACTGCTCATTTTCCAATACTGGTAAGCGTCCGATATCATAAGTCACCATCACCGACTCAATTTGTGGCAATGTCGTATCTGGTGTAATCGTTTTGAGATTCTTGGTCATGTAGCCCTTGACTGGGGCATGACTAAACCCGTGGTGTAAGGCGATATCAATATCCCGCCGCGAAATAATACCTACTAGTTGCCCTTGAGTATCAACTACGAATAAACCAGAGTGTCCATAGCGTAATAAAATGCGCTGGGCTTCGGCAATTGTGGTTTCAGGCAGAATCGTGCGGACAGGAGAAGACATCAAATCCCTAGCAGTGAGGGGATGGGGAATTTGTGCTTTTACCCCGTCAAGGAGTTGTTTTAATATTGCTTGCGAATCAACTCCTCTTAGATTTAAGGATGCGGCTTGCGAATGACCGCCGCCACCCAACAGTTGGAATAATAGGTTAAGATTTGTTTTGGGAATTTGCGATCGCCCAATTACAGTTAAGCGTGAATCCTCTTCACCTAAAGGATACTCATTAGCCAGCAGTAGAGCATCAATTTCAGTTAATTCTACAAGTTCCGAAGCTAGACTCGACAGCCCCGGCACAAAACCATCTGTTTTCAGAGTTACCCAAGCAACCGTATATCCATGTAGACAAAGATATTCTAAACTTTCCAGAGATTCAGTTAATAGCTGCTGCAATTGCGGAGATAATCCGGGGTCACGGTAGGTGGAAATTACTGATAAACTAGCCCCTTGTTGCATCAACCAAGCCAAAGCTAGGGCATCCCGTGCTGTGGACTGGTCATATGTCAAAGAGCCAGTGTCGACGTGGATACCCAAAGCCATAACAGTTGCTTCGGCAGAAGTCAAGGAAATTTCCTGTTGTTGCAATTGCTCAACGATTAAAGTTGTGGTGGCTCCTACTGAGTCAATATGCGATCGCGTGGCGGGAATATCTGATTCTTGTCCTAAGTGATGGTCATAAACTATAATCTCTCTTACA
The DNA here is from genome assembly GCF_036917375.1 of Nostoc sp. GTDB lineage: Bacteria > Cyanobacteriota > Cyanobacteriia > Cyanobacteriales > Nostocaceae > Nostoc. The sequence continues at coordinate 56,050 of NZ_JBALDN010000065.1, read as the reverse complement.
GTAGGTAAATCTAACCACTCAGCAGCTTTACCCAAGCGATCGCGCAGTTGTGCATCCACCACAGTTAAAGAGCGAATTTTTTCTGGATTCACCGAACGGCGTTCAATCAGTGGATATTCATCCCGGTGCAATGCTAAAAAATCCCGTACAGGAGGATGAGAACCGCCAGTTAGCACAATCTTGCTTCCCGATAGTAGGCGCGTCAAGCCTACTGCTGCTCCTAATGCGTCAAAATCTGCTGTTGTGTGGCAAAGAATTAAATCCATAGTTAAGAGTCATTAGTCACATGTACTTAGACAAAGGACAAATGACAAAAATGTTGCAATTTCTGCTAGCTTAAAAATAATAAGAAAGTGTCAGTGTCGCCCTTTAGGATATTCTATCCTTAGTATTTCGCTGTATTGGGAGAAGTAAAAATGACCATAATATTCCAATTTGCCTTGATAGGTCTAGTACTGTTGTCTTTTGTCCTCGTTGTAGGCGTTCCGGTTGCTTACGCCACTCCCCAAAACTGGAATGAATCTAAAAAACTGCTCTGGGTTGGTTCTGGGGTCTGGATTGGTTTGGTGTTTTTAGTTGGTTTGTTAAACTTTTTTGTCGTTTAGGCGACGGCTTCGCTCTGGCGCAGGCACATAATATAAGAACTAGAGGGGCAGAAAAGCCAAGGTCAAAGGTTAAGGGAAACAAAGGATTTTTTCTTTTTCCTACTAACTTAATTTTGACCGCGCTTTCCTGCTCCTCTACATTTAAATAAGAAATGTATATTGGCCAGAAGTATAGTTGATAAAGAGGCAATCATGGCAGTTTTCGAGGGAACTTTTACCCAAACGGAGCCTTTGCGGTTTGCAGTGGTGATTGGTCGATTCAATGACCTCGTTACCGGAAAGCTGCTAGAGGGATGTCAAGATTGTTTAAAACGCCACGGTGTAGACCCTAATCCCCAAGGTAATCAAGTGGACTATGTTTGGGTTCCGGGAAGTTTTGAGGTACCTTTAGTAGCTCGCCAATTAGCACTTTCCCATCGTTATGATGCTGTAATTTGTCTTGGCGCAGTCATTCGAGGACAAACACCCCATTTTGATTACGTATCCTCAGAGGTTTCTAAAGGCATTGCCGCCGCTAGCTTTCAAACTGGAGTGCCAGTAATTTTTGGCATTTTGACAGTAGATACTATGCAGCAAGCCCTAGAACGGGCAGGCATAAAAGGTAATCATGGCTGGGATTACGCCCTGAATGCCTTAGAAATGGCTAGCCTGATGCGGCAACTGCGTTCTAACCTGGCAGAGCCATATTCTCGTAATAGCCAGTCTCTGCCACCTTCTTTTCCAAGTGCCAGCGTTGGCAATTTAACTTTGGAGTCAGAAGAACTCGGCTAGTCTGTCATTAGTCATTTGTCCTTTGTTATTCACCAATGACGAATGACCAATGACTAATGACTAAATTAGGGGGTTGACAATTACAGATAAATCTGAGATATTGATATTCGGGTGATGATCGCGGGTATAGCTCAGTGGTAGAGCGTCACCTTGCCAAGGTGAATGTCGCGCGTTCGAATCGCGTTACCCGCTTCCAACTAAAACCTCTTGAATTTAAAAATTCCAAGAGGTTTAGTGTTTTTAGGGTGCGTTGAAGTGTACGTAGATTAGCTCTGCACTCTTGTAAACTCCTCCAAATGTGGGCAGATAGGTCAAAATTAGTCAGAATCTATATCATTTGGATAAAGATTTACACACTGTATATAGATGTTTTAGCAATTCCCGCTTTGCAAACGATTGCGAACCCCAAGGAATAGAGATTGGACATAATGCCGATCTAACCTTGAGAACTGATAGTAATATATAGTGACCCAAAGGAAAATTAGCGGGTTTATTGATGTGTGTTGTTTACGAGTGTAGCCTTCCCAAAGAATTTGCTTTAGAAGCGAATCGCCACCTATGCTTAAAATTGTACCAGGTGTGTCAGCATAATAAATCCCCAAAAACGCAACCACATTACCTTGAAAACAACAGATGAAGAGAAGGACATTTTTAAACAAGATCGCCAGCTATGGGGAAAGATTACAAATAGATAACTCTGTACTAATTTGGCAAATAGTATACTTAAAGTTAGCGGCATCTACTATTTTTAATCAGGGCAATGTTTGTATCGCCTTTCTATGTATATAAAGACAGAAGCCTCTAAGGTGTTTACCAAGGCATTATATTCTCGTAGTTCGTGTAAAACACGCTCAAGTTATTAGAACGCTTGTGCAATCTCAAAAACCCGAAAAAATCGATTTCAATACCGAATACCCCTGTCCCTGTCGTCGCCGGGGTCAGCTAATTCCGATTACGCTAACAGAAGCATTTGGTTGCGATCGCTGTCAGCAAATCTTTGTTGTAGAAGATAATGGTCATGTCCTAGAACAGCTTTCCACCACCTATCCCTACAAAAGGGCTTGGCGTTGGATGGGAAATAGTTGGCATGTTGTCCATCCCCGCTTGGGAGAAAGCTATTTGCCTATAGCGCTGGGGATTATTTTCGTGCTAGTGATTATATGGCTGCCATTAGCACTGCGATTGGCAAATGGTTCCAGCATTATTGCTTGGGCAATGGTGGCGGTGCTATTGGCTATCTTACCAGCACTAATGGTCTGGCTTACCTACAGACGTTAACTCAATGACTGTTGAATTGTATGACCACCCCGAACCAATTACTAGTGCCCAACGAGCGTATCAAGCTTCCCTAAAGTTGGCGCTCACAAAGGGAGCAGACCGAAGTCGTGCAGTATTGGCAATGGCAAAGGCGATTGAGCGCTCATTTGACGACATTCTAGAAGCCAATACCTTGGATTTAGAAGCAAGTCGGGAAATGGCAGTGCCTGAGTTGATATTGGACTGGCTGAAGCTGACTCCCACAAGGTTGGAGATGACAGTAGACATTTTAGAACGGTTGGGGGAATTATCAGATCCACTGCGACGCGTCAGAACCGCTGATTATCAACTGGAAGATTCTCAAAGTTACACCCAGTTAATGCCTTTGGGAGTGATTGGATTTATTTATGAGGCGTTTCCCGATTTAGGGGCGATCGCAGCGGGTTTTTGTATCAAAACTGGCAATTGTATAATTCTCAAAGGCAGCACCGAAGCCAGCCATACCAACGCCGCTATCGCTGAGGCATTGCAAAATGCGATCGCAGAAGTTGGTCTAGCTCCAGGCTGTCTAGAACTGATTACAGCAGAACATGGGGCTTCAGTTCGGGATCTAGTTACCCAAGACCAGTACGTGAATTTAGTTATTCCCTACGGACGTTCTAGCTTAGTGCAGCAGGTAGTCCGACAGGCAACTTGCCCAGTTTTAAAGTCGGCGATGGGTAACTGTTACCTCTACTGGTCGCTGAATAGTAGCTTAGAAATGGTGCGCTTGATGATTCTTAATAGTCATCAAAGCGAACCGGATCAAGTTAACGCCATTGAAAAAGTACTAATTCATCGTCAAGCCTTGCCATCATCTTTAGCCGTTTTGTGGAACAGCTTAATGGAAAAAGGCTTTGAAATTAAAGGGGATGCAGAACTAGTACAAGCCTTTCCCCAGTTGCAGCTAGTAAAGGAAGGCGAATGGGGAAACCCTTATTTAACGAGGACAGTAGCTTTTAAACTGGTGGATAGCTTAGAGGCTGCGATCGCCTGGATTAATGAATACAGCAGTGGTCATGCTGACTCCATCGTGACTGAATCCTACCAGGAAAGTCGGCAGTTTGCGTTGGGAGTTAACAGTGCCTCTACATACATCAACACTTCCCCGCGTTTTTCCCGCAATCCTTCGCGGGGAGATTCAGTATTTCTCGGTATGTCTAACCAAAAAGGTCATCGCCGAGGATTTATCAGCCTAGAAACATTGACCACCGTTAAGCACATTGTTCAGGGAAATGGCAGATTTTAAATAATTCGTAATTTATATAATATAATCCTGAATTTTGAAGTAAAACTATCTCAATCACCATGAAAAATTAAATTCCCCACACCTCAACGGTGCTGTCTCCACTCCAAACAAATAGTCTCTGTCCATCTGAGCTAATTGTAAGGCGAGTAATTGACGATGAATGACTTGTGAGACTACAAAGTTCATGTCCTGTAAGAATATTCCACACTTTAATAAGTCCATTTTCTCGACTACCACTAAATAAAAAGCGTCGATCGCAGCTGACAGTAATTACAGGCATATACCCTGAAAAACTTAAGGTGCAAATTACTTGTTGTGTTTGCCAATTTCATATTTCATAGTTTTGGTCAAAGCCTTGTTCTTCAGTTACTAAAACTTGCGAATTTGAATAGATAAAATTATGACCCCGATCGGACATATAAATATAGGAAATTATTCCTTTTAATTGTATATCCCACAATTCAAAAATTTCTCCGTCAACAGCATTTAAAAATGATTGACCATCTGGGCTAAAGGCAATATCCCAAAACCAATCTGAGCACCGATATGTAGCGAAGATTTTTTCTTTTGTTTTTAGATCCCACACTTCAGCATAATCATTACAATTCCAAAGTCCTAAAACGCGATTATTGGGTGCGATCGCGATTTGATCGAATTCCTTCGTTGCTTCTGGCTGAAATGTGCATATTACTCGTTTTGTTTGCATATTCCACACTTGAATTATGTTGTCATAATTACAAGTAACTAAGGTTTGCAACTCTTGGCTTATATCTACACAAGCTATCCTACGAACTTCATCTGTATATCTTTCAATAGTAAAAAGATACTTAAAAAATAAATAGGGGTTGTATGCCTGTAATGCCAGTTTAGCTCTTGGGCCTGTACTTTCCTGAAGTAGCCAATAAGCTGCTTCTTGAACATCAACCTCTGAGTTATGTAAAGCTTGAATAATCAAGTCTAAGGCAGCTTCTCCATACTCAAAAGCATCTAGAAGGGCATCAATTTTTTGTTCAAATTTTCCATAAGCTAGCAATTGCTTAACTCTTTCAATCCCTCCCAAAACTGTATTGTCAACTGTCATAAATTCTTTACTATATTAGTGGGGGGTCTAAATTACCCACAAAATTCTCCTAGTCCCAATGCCCAATCCCCTAATTCAATTTTAAACTTAACAAAATCTTAATTTCTACTGATTCCCTTAAGAAGGTGTTCCAGAGGGTTTGTGCTGTACTGTTGATGCAATACTGCTCGGTTAAGAATATTGTAGGTTGGGTTAAAGCAATGCGTTACCCAACATTTAGCGGGGTTTGTTGGGTTTCGTTCCTCAACCCAAGCTACATATTTTTATTTTTAGGCAAAACCTACGCAGTATTGACCGTTGATGGTACTAATTGATTCTGGAGTTAAGGTATGGATGGAAACAGGAGATCCGAAATTTGTTTTATTGAAGAGTTCCTTGAGCTTTATGCTGCTGGAAGAAGGGATTTCTCTGGACTGAGTTTTGATTCTATTGATGGTAATTTCTCTTTGTTGGAAGGAGCCGATCTCAGTGGAATTAATTTGGCTGGGGCTAACCTGGCCCAATTCAACCTGACTGGGATTAATTTCAATGGTGCTTATTTGGTTGGAATTGACTTTTCGGAAGGCTCTGTTTATGAATGTAACTTGAGTAGGGCTGATTTGCGAGGTGCCAATCTGATTGATCAAGACTGGGTTGCATGGTGATTTGCGAAGTGCTGACTTGAGTTACGCCAACTTGACTAGGGCTAATTTGGCTGGAGCTATTGGTCCAGCCATCCTCAATCATACCAACCTGGCTGAAGCTGACCTCAGAAACACTGTTGGTTTTATGCACAAGAATGGGTTGGAACTTCGTCAAGACAGATATAGCGACATTGGTACTTTTTTCTGGAATACCATCATGCCCGATGGAAGTATCGAAACTGGACCTGTCTATATTGCTGACTGGGTGTGATAGGTTGTCAATATTATCCTGTGCTGCCATCAAAGGGGCAGTAGTAAGTAAGTGATTTATATCTGTTAATATTTGCGGATATAGTAAATCCTATCTGAGTTACAAAAACTGCAAGAAATTTAAAAAAGGCACAGAATAGGGAAAATGACTATGAAAGCCAGAAGCGATCGCCTGGTAAGTTTTACAGTCAATAAATCTTTCTGAAGAGTTATTTTGGCATTTCTTTGCAATACTTAACTAACTTCTAATAAAAAAAGTAAACATAGATTAAAAATGATAACTAACATCATAATTTATTAAGTTATCCAGGCTAAATTGAGAGTATGCTTAATAATTGAAATCCAGTTGAAAGTTTAAGTAACTAAGTGCAAATAAAATTAAATATTTGTTTAGTTTTTTATCCTTTGTCATTTGTTTGAGTGTTAAATACTAAAAAACAAAGTTTATTTATGCCAACTTACTAATTAGGTTGTCAAGCAAGGTGGTGAAAATCCGACCAGAGCCAAGTACCAACAGCGAAAACAAAAGTAAACTTCACAAAAATTACGTAAAATGATCAGAAGAATTTTGCTGGCTGTATCGGGATTGGGACACGCAGAGGAAATGCTCAAAACCCTGAAAGAAATCCCTTCTATTCAATCTGCAAAAGTTACAATTTTGCATGTTGTTCAAGCACAAAACGCTGCTGCTACCATGACAAGTAAATGGGAAAATGGTGGTAAAATTCTGGCGAATGCCATTCAAACCTTGAACTTAGATCCTAGCCAAGTTTCTTCAATTTTGCGTGAAGGCGACCCTAAAGATGTGGTTTGCCAAGTCGCTGATGAAATCGACGCTGACTTGATTATTATGGGTTCACGCGGACTGAAGCGGCTGCAATCGATTTTATCGAACTCAGTCAGTCAGTATGTTTTCCAGCTATCTTCTCGCCCCATGTTGCTGGTAAAAGATGACATTTATGTTAAAAGAATTAAGCGCATTATGGTGGCAATAGACAACTCTGATTCAGCAAAAAATTGCTTGAAATTGGCACTGTTTTTACTGCGAGATATTCCAGGTGGTGAGTTAATTTTGGCAAATATTAGTACAGATTTCGGCGGTAAAAAATCGGAAATAACCAAGGTTAATCCAGATCAAAATCCAGTTTTAGCAGCTGCTGTTGCAGAAGCTGAAAAACAAGGCATTCAATCTCGTTCTTATATCAGCAGTGGCAAACCTGGCGAAGAAATTTGTCGATTGGCAGAAGAGTTGAATATAGACTTATTATTGCTCGGTTCTCCAGATCGTCGTCCATCGATCGCTAAGAGTTTTGTTGATATAGATCGGCTCATCGGATCTTCCTTGTCTGACTATGTTCGAGTCAATGCTACTTGTCCGGTTTTGTTGGCGCGGACAATCGCTTAAAGTAAACAGTGCTGAGTATAATAATTGTTGTCATAGAATAGACCTCTTGCAAAAATATATTTTTGCAAGAGAGGGAAAAGGGAAAAGGTTAAAGGGAAAGGATTTTGAGTTTCTTTACCCTTTTCCCCTTCCCCTTTACCCTGACTTTTGCAAGAAGTCTAATAGTAAAGTAAAACTTGTGTTGTCTTTACTATTCAGCGTTAAGTTGCTGGTTGATAAATAAAAACCCCTACACTATTGGTGCAGGGGTTATTTATTTTATGCACAAACTCTTAACTATCTTTTCCACCTTCGCGGCTAGCAGTTTGGATGTAAAGAATTAGTAAAAACACAGCGGGGACTAGTACGAACAAAATACTCGCTATGAACCCCAGGTCATTAACTTGCATGGCAAGAAAACCTCTCTTTAATTTCCAGTCAACAACATTAGGATAGCATCATCGATGACCGAGTTATACCAATTCAAAATTCAAAATTCAAAATTCAAAATGAGTTTAGTCAATTTTGCTAAGTATTTTGACTACTGACTGGATATAAATTGAAGCAATGACAGATTTGATAACTTAAGGTTTCGTGATTACACTGACTGAGCCATTGACTAAAGTTTGACAGGCAAGGCGGTAATTTTCCGGCTTTTTTTTGAATTTCCGGTTTTCTACGTCTGTGCGAGGAGAAAGATTTTCTAGTCCTTCGACTATCTCCACAATACAAGTACCACACTGACCATTACCACCACAATTGGTCAGCTTACCAATCAATGTATATATGTCAATGCCATTTTGTATCGCCTTGAGCCGAAGATTAGCACCATCTGCCGCCACTACTTCTTTATTTTCTTTAACGAATTTGATATTACCCATAACTGATTCCTCCTTGACTGTAAGCTTGGCTTTCAAGGCTTTATATTGACATGGACTCATTAACATCTTATTTCTTATAATAATTCATTACAAAATATTAATAAATATTAACTTTATAAAACATGAAGCTACAAAAAAATAGGACAGGTACTCTACCTGTCCTATAAATTGAAAAATAGATTAACTTACCTAAATCCCACAGCTGCTTGCCAAACGAAAGCAAGCAACAAGAAGAATACCGGGATAACTGGGAGAACGTCTACCAAAGGATCGAAGATTTGGTAAGCTTCTGGCAGTTTTGCTAATAAAAGTGCTGCTTCCATGTTTGTTTAAATCCACCTATCCAACACAGCTTTCATAATTGAGAAGTATCTTAACATGGTTTGAGTCCCGATTATTGGTCAATAGTCATTTGTAATTTCACTCTCATCTGATGCTGATTCAGATGAGTTGAGCCAGTGACCAAATTCTGCGACAAAGCGATCGCTCAATATTGCTTCTCTAATTTTTTGTGTAAAGCGAATTAGTTCGGTAATGTTGTGAATGCTCAACAAGGTATAAGCCAAAATTTCCTGCGATCGCACTAAATGAGATATATAAGCACGGCTAAAATTTTGACAAGTGTAACAGGGACAAGTTTCATCTAATGGCGTAAAATCTTCACGAAACTTAGCATTTTTTAAATTCCAGCGACCGCCTTGGACTATTGCCGTACCATGTCTTGCCCAACGGGTGGGAATGACGCAATCAAATAAATCTATACCAGATGCGATCGCGATCGCCATTTCCCGATAAGTACCCACACCCATCAAGTAACGCGGCTTATCGGGAGGTAGAAGCGGTGCTGTCACTTTGACAATCTCAGCCATCAATTCGGGCGGTTCTCCCACACTCACGCCACCAATGGCATATCCGGGCAAATCTAACTTAGCCAAAGCTTCCGCCGCACGGCAACGCAAATCCAAATATACGCCCCCTTGCACAATTCCAAACAATGCCTGATCGCTGCGTTGATGAGCTGTTATACAGCGTTCTAACCAGCGGTAAGTGCGCTCAGTTGCAGTTTCTACCTCTTGGCGAGTCGCTGGGTAAGGCGGACACTCATCAAAGGCCATAATCACATCGGCCCCCAAAGTATTTTGAATCTCAATGGAGCGCTCAGGTGTTAAGTTAATAATTCGTCCATCATGGGGCGAGCGAAAAGTTACGCCTTCTTCAGTAATTTTTCGCATCTCGCTTAAGCTAAAGACCTGAAACCCACCCGAATCTGTGAGCATTGGGCCGTTCCAACCCATAAATTTATGCAACCCACCACCCCCAGCCACGATCGCTTCCCCTGGTTGTAGGTGAAGATGATAAGTATTGGATAAGATCATTTGTGCCCCAGTATCTCGTAGCTGAGATGGGGTAATAGTTTTGACATTGGCCAGCGTTCCTACTGGCATAAATCTGGGGGTTTCTACAAGACCGTGAGGAGTGAAAAACACTCCTGCTCTAGCTTTTGTCTGACTACAGCAAGCAAGACATTGAAAAGAAAAATTCGCACTCATGCCATTTGGAATTTTAGATTTTAGACTTCGGCTGCGCTCAGTCGAACGATTTTGGATTGTGAAACACTAATCGCTAAAAAGTTTCAAAAATCCATAACTAGTACAACGCAGCAGAAATAAACGTATCATTTCATTACAGCCAGAAAGCCCAAAATGAAAGCTTTTTGACTTTTGGCTTCCGCCTTGCGGTACTAGCAGCCATAAAACCAAATGGTATTAGGGCAAAATTAATATTATTTGGCTAAATTATGGACAAACATCAAGATTGGTAGTTGAGTTTTAGCGAACACTTAAGCATTCATTACTAACCTATTTACCAACTTTACGAGTATATACTCTAAATAATTGTTATTTAGAAAGAATCAGAACAGTCATCGTCAATTTCTGCATCCCACCTGGCTGAGAGTACTTGTTCCATCATCGCTTCTATGGCGCTGATATTGAAGCTTCGCTCTCGTCGCTCTTGTAAAGGTGTCGATCGGGGAATTAACCGCAGACACACTCCTTCTTGCATCAAATCGAAGTAGGTTTCTTGTTGCGACGACTGTTTTAGTTCCAAGTAATCAAAACTATAAACATTCAGATATAGCGCGCGGTTAGCCACTAAGGTAGACCTTTGCGGATTGGAAAAAACTTCCATCACATCCCCTTCACCCTCGCTCAGTACCTTATCTTCTTGGGTGTAGATGTAGTGGACTCGACCTAAATCTGCCAGCAATCGCCGGATGTCGAGCTTATTCACAATGATGCCCGTGTTAATAATGCACGGAGCTGGTATCCTGGTGTCGGGTAGATGATGACTCATAGGAAAATTGCGATTGAGCTAAGGAGAGCAACAACATAGCTAAACTGTCATAATTGAATAGCTTGTTTACTCCCTACATTTAAAAAAATATCAATTTTATGGGGCAATCGTCTAATAATTTGGAGTAAGTTTTTAGTTAACGAATACAAAACACAAATTTTGCTCCCTGATGGAATTTTGACTTCCTAAGTTACTCGTTTTTGTATAAAAAACTACCCAAAGTTATTTATTTACCACTTAGACCAGCATAACAAAATTTTCAACGAGAATGTTTAATAGAAGTAAATCTTATTTAAAGTTTTAAAGTCTACTGATATCGGTTGTACCGAAATTATGACTATTATCCAGCAATTTACCAAAAATTAATGTAATTCAGATGACGAAACAGCAACAGTGGTGGAAAAAGCTGCTGTTAAAGCTGGCAGCTAGTATTATATTTTACACAAGTATTCCACTACCGTATTTGAACGGATTGGATTTTCAGGGAGTGGCACTTCTTGCTTCGCTTGTCGGGGTTATGATTGGGGGAATTTTAGGGTTGCTAGATACGGGGATGGATTATATTGGTATGCCCGTGTTAACTCGTAGTGCTTTGGTAGTAAGTGTTTGGATTGCCATAACTGGAGGATTGCACTTAGATGGGGCAATGGATACTGCCGATGGTTTAGCAGTGGGCGACCCAGATCGGCGATTGGAGGTGATGGCAGATAGTGCTACAGGAGCCTTTGGAGCAATGGCTGCGATCGCCTTGGTGATACTGAAAATAACAGCTTTGACGGATATGCCAGAAAACCGTTGGTTATTGCTGATGGCTGCTTGTGGCTGGGGACGTTGGGGACAACAACTAGCGATCGCCCGATATCCTTATCTGAAAGCAACTGGTAAAGGCGCATTTCACAAACAAGCCATTCGTTCTTACAAAGATTTGTTACCGGGATTGTTGTTGTTGTTTAGTTTGAGTGGTTTACTTTGGCTAATAGATAACCAGCAGCTATTTCTTGCACTGGCAATGATAATTGCTGGAAGTGCGATCGCCACTTTAACTGGTGCATGGTTCAACTACAAACTAGGTGGACACACCGGAGATACCTACGGTGCAGTCGTTGAGTGGACTGAAGCCTTATTTCTCTGCGCATTGACCGCTCTGGGAAGTTAGAGTGAAAAGTGAGGAGTTAAAAATCCAAACTCCAAACTCCAAACTCCAAACTCCAAACTCCTAACTCCTAACTCCTAACTCAGCACTCAGCACTCAGCACTCATTTAATCGGTTGCAACTTTGTCACTTTGAGTTTAAAAGCCCCAATTCCAGTTTCCCCAAAAGACCGGACACGAATAACATAATTCCCTGTCTCTACGATGCGAGTAAAGAGTAAGGAATTGCTACTACCATCAGGGCCATCATCATTTTCTGCCAGAGTCGAACCATCAGGTGCCAGCAGTGTGATGATGCTGTCAAAGTTTTCCGATGACAGGTCAACTGCTAAATTATCGCCCTTCTGCAACTTCACAGTGTAATCACGGGCAAACCCACCTTGACCTGTGGGAATATCTTTGTCTGAAAGGCGATCGTCAATTTCAGTACTGTTAGATAAAGGAATTGGACTATACAACTTATTTTGAGCAAAAGCTGCACTTGTACTTATGCTTATTGCCAGCAATGTGGCAGGAATGATGATGAGTTGTTTTAAACCTGCCGCAAAAACTTTATTCATACATTTCAAGCAATTTTTCTACAAAAATAGGGTAATTAGGTCAATTTATGCACTTATATGCCAAAGTTAGCTTATTAACTTTTGATTTATCCGTCTTTGACAGCAGTGGCTACAGCTACTAATCCTAAGACCACAATTCCATACTGACGAAGTGTTTGCACAGCAGACCTGGCAGTAGCACCAGTAGTATAAATGTCGTCCACTAACAGCACTGGGACATTTGGAGGACGATGGCGAAATTCTTGCCCAATAGCAAAAGCTTGGTTCAAGTTTTTTTCTCGTTTAGATACCGACAAACCAAACTGCGCTTCCGTTTCTCGCACTCTTGCTAAACCGTTTAGTTTCAATTTTAATCCAGTTATTTCGCAGAAACTTTGTGCTATCAGTGCGGCTTGATTGTATTTACGTTGTTTTTGTTTGCTAGCGTGAAGTGGGATAGGAACTACTACAGGCTGGCTATCTCGCTTCGGTGAATTTAACAACCATGCTTCCCCTAACCATTGACCCAAAGGACGAGCTATTTGGGGTTGATTTTCATATTTCATCGCTGCGATCGCTCGTTTCACTGGGCCACCATATTCCCCCCAGCCAAACACTGGTATAGGCTCTTGCCATAGAGAAATCGGGTCTTTACGTTGACATTTTTGCAGTTGTCTGGTGCAGTTATGACAGAATTCTTGGGAAGTTGCGCGTTGACATAGAGGGCAATGGGATTGGAGAAAAAGATTGAGTAAGCCTGTGAGGTTTTTAATCCAAGCGTGCATTTAAAATTGTCCTTTGTCATTAGTCATTAGTCATTAGTCTTTGACCAATGACTTAACATACACGCGATCGCATCTTGTTGTTTCCACTCCTGTTGCTGGAGTGTAGCCATTGCTTTCATACAGCTTGACTGCCTCCACCAAAACACTGGCGGTTTCAATCCAAATTTGTTGAAAACCACGCTTTGCGATCGCTGCTTCTAGCTGTTGTAACAAATATTTCCCTAATCCTAAACCCCTGATGCTGGGCAAAAGATACATTTTGCGGATTTCTACAGCTTTTTCGCCTCGGTGTATGGGGTAGTATGCTCCAGTACCTACTAACTGACTTTGGTGTTCGATTACCCAAAACTCTCCCCCAGTAGCTAAATAACATTCCTCTACACGCAGCACATCTTGGTCAGCACCCTTGGGTTCCCAAGCCAGACCGTATTCTGATAATACATAACTGATGACTTCAGCGGCTCTTGTGCGATCGCTTTTCACCCAATCACGAATTAAAAAATCTTGATAATAGTTTTTCATTACCATTTGCTGGTCAAGTTTACCCAGAAAAATTTTCCGCATCTATATCCCAATTTACTCAGCAAATAGCAATTCTTGCAGAGTTCATTTCAAGCTGTAATCTCAAGGCGTGAATTATGTCAGTGCTGAGAAAAGTCATCTTTAACAAAGAAATCGCCTCTACATCTACCTACATTATCAATGCCCAAATCCGCTGAATTTCTGCTTGGAACAATTTACGACCGCGTTTAGCATCTCTTTGAGCAGCAGGTAATCCCTGCTGAGGGAGACAATACCGGGATTTCCCACCACCCATATCTCTCAAAACCTTGTGCAGGGGAGCAGGGGAGAGTTCAAATACCAAGTTCTTTCCCCTCTGCCTCTGAAGCACCTCAGCACCTCAAGCTTGTGAGAAATGCGGGAATACCCCCATAAGCCTGAATTTGCTTTTTGTCAGTAACTATGAGATATTTTGTTTGAAATTGGAAATACTGTATTTTTATCGATTTACTGATAATTTGTGCTAGTTAGCAGAGTGTATAAACTTTTTTCTATGAATTTAAGTTTTTTTAGAAAGCATCCACTGTTGTTTTTCATCATAATTTTCTTTGGGATTTTTTTCAGTACTACAGTAGTTGCTGCAAAGTTAAAATTATATTTCGTTGCTCAAAACTCTAAGCCAGTAAAATTAGTAAATATCCAAGCTATTAGGGTAGCTGAACAACAACTGCCTGTAGATAAATTACTAAAATTGATCCAGCAGCGATTGTTAATTGCACATGATGTAGCCCGATGGAAATGGAATCAAAAACGTCCTATTGAGGATCTAAAGCGCGAACAAGAGTTACTATTAAAAGTTCGGCAGCAAGCAAAAAACCATAGTTTAGATCCTGATACAGTTACAGCTTTTTTTCAAGCACAAATAAAAGCAGGAAAACTCATCCAAACCACTGATTTTCAAAACTGGCAAAAGCAAGGCATTAAATCTTTTCCTAACGTGCCAGACTTAAACCAGACATTGCGACCATCGTTAGATAAATTAAATATAGAACTTCTCTTTGCCTTAACAGAACTGAATTCTGTTCTAGGTTGTCCACAAATTCGGGAATTAATTCAGTCACGTTCCCAGGTGATTATTCAGGGAGATGGTATCGATCGGCAAGTGCAGAACCTAGCAATTTCACCCCTGCTGCAATTTAAAAGCACTTCTTGCAAAGTAGTTTCCTTTCCTAAATTCTAAATTAGATAATGATTATGAAAATTAGATTTATTTAAAAGCTTAAAAGCTATTTAGAATATTGAAGCAAAACAGCAATTGGCATTCATTTATTGTGGCAATGACTGACTTTTCACAGTATTTGGAAAATTTTTATATTAAGCAATCGGTTGCAACAGAATTTAAGAAATAACAGGGGTAAAGGGAAAAAGGTTGATAATATTCTCCCACCATAGAAGCAATAGTTTTTTACCCTTTCCCTTGCCCCTTACCGTTCCTGATAAATAACTGATGATACACTTCTTGCTCCTGCCTTCTTGTATTAAGGCAATGTTGCTTCAGAAATGCTCAAAGTTTTGTTGGCGTCGGCTTTCGAGGACTCATTTCCTGGGACGGATGCAGTTATCTCTCCAATGGCGCTGTCGTTTGTCCCGCTACCAGGACGCAAGGCACTTAAAGCAGTCTTAATTACAACAGCTGTAGGTACTGCCACAATTACACCCAACAGTCCGCCAATTCTTGCCCCTGTTAAGACTGAAATTAAAATCCAAACTGGATTTAAACCAGTAAAACTGCCTAAAATTCGGGGGGCAATTAAGTTTTCGAGAATTTGCTGTACAATTACCGCTGCGATCAACACTCTCACACCCATTGAAAAATCTTGCAACGCTACCAACAGTGTAGTCAGGGCGATGCCTACAGAACCACCAAAGGGGACAAGAGCCATCAGACCAATAGTTAGTCCGAATAGCAATCCAAACGGCACTTTCAGCCACAAAAAGGTAGGAATAAGGGCTGAAGCCATACAGGTAGATAAAATCAACTGGGTGATGAAGAAATTTTGGAAGCTTAGGCGGACTGTTTTAGAGAAAGGATCGCGAAATTTATTCGGTAGCCATTCGACTAAACTTTCCCAGAGTTCACCCCCGTGCTGTAAAAGATAAAAAGTCAAAACCATCGTCAAGAGAATATCTAGCAGACTAGTGACTGTCAGTACAGCTAGATTTAAAACTTGTCCAGCGATCGCTTGTAATTGTCCTTTGACGCGATCGTTGATTTGCACTACCAGAGCATCGAGGTTAATCGGTAAACCATAAGTCTCAGCTTTTTCATTTAAGATCATTAATTGAGAGCGTCCAGAGTCGATCAACTCCGGTAAACGAGCCACCAATTGTTGAGCTTGGGTAAGGGCCAGGGGGAAAAGTGTCACACCCAACGCCAATAAAATCGATAAAGCCAAGAGAAATACTAAAATAGCAACTTGCTCTCGCTTCGCACCATGATGCTCCATCCAGCTCACGGGGTAGTTGAGCAGAAATGCTAGCACTGAGGCTCCCACTAAAATGACTATGAGAGAATGGAAATAATTAAAGAATACCGAAAGTGCCCAACCATTGAGAACTAGCAGCGGCAGGAATAACGCGATCGCCCCGATTCGCGCTATTGGAGTAAATGTTTGCCACCAGTCGAGTAGCTTACGTGTCTGCATTTTGAGCTGATTGCGGAATAGAACTAAATGAAATTTTTCTTTACAGCTTATTATCTCTAACTATATGAGTCTTATTCATCCTTCTAGTTTAGGAGTTAGACTAACCCCAATGGAAAATTTTGAACCAAAAGAGAATGGGGAGTGGGGAGCAGGGGAGCAAGGGAGCAGGGAAGCAGGGGAGCAGGGGGAGAATAATTATGCCCCGTTCCCAAATGCTCCATCCCCAATGTCCAAAACACAGTTGCTTTTACATTTAGTTCCGATCGTCGGCTTTTTTCCATCTTTGTGGACGCTCTATCGAGGCCAGGGTAATCGGGAACAACTTGCTATTAGTCGTCTGTCTATTACTTTGGCACTTACTTGGCTGTTGAGTTATCTATTATTAGCCACCGGGGCAGCAACTTCAGATTTTTTTCCGCTACGTCTATTTATTCTCAATAGCTTTCTTACGTCAGGTTACTTTTTAGTAAGTATTTGGTTGATTTTGCGCCTAATGCAAGGCAAATCTAGTCGTTTACCAGGGTTTAGTAGTTTAGCTGAACGAGTGCTTGGCAAGTATTTATCTTAATTTTTTAAAGCGATAAATTGTCGGTGTTTTTACTGAATTTTGGAAAATTTCTGGCAGATTTATTTATATATCTAGTCAAATCCAGTTTATTATTGCCATACTTCAGTAAAACATCTCCAGGTTGTCCCAAAAAAAGAATAAATGCTGCTATAAGTGTTGTGGTTGACACTACATTAAAAAAGTTAGCACCGATAATTAAGAGTTAGCTATTATGGGTTGATTTGTTTGGGTGTTTTTAGTCTGCAAAATTACTGAATTTGATTAGTGAGTAAGTGTGAGGAAGTCTGTGACCATTCAAAGAAGTTCGGCGGAAGAAAACCAGTCGGGAAAAGCCTCAAAGTCCAATAAAAAAATTCCCCAAAGCTCGACATCAGGACGGTGGCTGTGGTTTTGGGTAGGTATGGGTGGTATTGCGATGGTATCTGCAACTGCGGGGGCGCTTTTAGCAGTGTCTTTGACCAGTACGCCTTTGCAACAAGCGCAGCTAACTCCAAAGGATGAGGCGGCCTTTGATAGCGATCGCATTTCTGGAGGTGTGCTGCGATTTTCAGAATTAACTCGTCCAGTGAATCTTTTGGTGATGGGAATGAGCGTACTTCCGCCAGATATCCAAAACCCTCCTGAAGATACCAAAAATCTCAAATACCTGCCCCAAGTCAACTCTTTTGATGGTCTTTCCGATGTGATGCTCTTGGTCAAATTCGATCCAGAGACGAAAAAAATAAATATGCTCTCCATTCCCAGAGATACCCGCACGCAAATAGAGGGGTATGGAGTGAAAAAAATTAATGCTGCCAATGTTGACGGTGGCCCAGCTTTGACTGCCAGAACTGTCAGTAATCTCTTGGGTGGGGTGGGAATCGATCGCTATATCCGAATTAATGTTTTGGGAGTTGCCAAGCTAATTGATGCTTTGGGTGGCGTGACTGTCTACGTCCCTAAAAATATGAAATATCAAGATGATTCTCAACATTTGTACATCAATTTGAAGGCTGGTAAGCAGCATCTCAATGGCGATCAGGCATTACAATTGCTGCGTTTTCGCCATGACGAACTCGGTGATATTGGTCGGATTCAGCGCCAGCAAATGGTCATCCGCGCTTTAATGGATCAAACACTCAACCCGGCTACTGTTGCTCAATTACCTAAAGTTCTTGATGTTGTGAAAGACCACATTGATACTAACTTGACGGTTGAAGAGTTAGTGGCACTAATGGGTTTTGGAGTGCGGACAAATCGCTCTAATATGCAAATGTTAATGCTGCCAGGTCGCTTTAGCGAGAAAGGCGAGTTTGATGCTAGCTATTGGTTGCCCAACAAAGATGGGATTGCAAAACTGATGGCTCAACACTTTGGTTTGGAGTCAGAACAAGAACAGCTGGCAACTACAACTAACCCCCGCTCTTTGCGTGTAGCAATTCAAGATAGTACAGGTGGCGATCGCTCTAACCTGCAACCGTTAATTAGAGCGTTGGAAAAATCTGGATATCGCAATATCTATGTGGCTAAGGCATGGGGTGAACCACTAGATGTAACTCATATTGTCGCCCAACAGGGAGATGGTGACAGTGCAGAATCAATTCGCGGTACTTTGGGATTTGGAGAAGTGCGGGTGGAAAGCACTGGCAATCTTGGCTCAGATATCAGTATCCAGGTAGGTAAAGATTGGTTGGAACAAAAATCTATTTTGGAGAAGTCGTTGACACCTTAAAGGGTATATCTGCTGACACTGAATTTACGACCTGGCTTAGTTCTTGGAGTTTAGCTGCTACTACACCATTGGTTAATAATTCTTCTGCTTTCACTAAACCCTCTGCCATATCTGAACAAATACCACTCCGCCATAGATAAAATCCGCCATTCCACAAGGCTGTTTGCATCAATTCACCTGGTTTACCTGCCAAAACCTCTTGAATATCCGCCACCAGTTCTTCAGTAGTTCCAAGGGGTACGTTCTTGGTAATAAAACCGTAATCGCGCGGTACGAGGTGCAATCGTTCTACCTCTTGGGGTGCTACGGATGAAGATAAGCTGATGATTGCAGTGCGATCGCGCGGTAAGTCGCAACTACCTTCCAATCCTTTGACTAATGTAAATTTTGTCACTCCCCGCAGTCCTAGAGCTGTGTGAAACATCCCTTCTGTTGGCGGATGGACAAATCCAGCAATTACGTGAGCATCCCCAGCATAAGGACACCAAATTAGCTCCATTGTCGCCAACGGCGGACGTTTGCCGATTTGCTCGCGGTACTCCCAAATACTTGTAGTTAAGGGAAAATGCTGAGGTAGATAAATAAAGCCGATTCCCGTTTGCTCAAACACTTGTTGAGTTTGTGCTAAGGGTAAGGTAGTCCAATCGACTCCTAAACCCTGCCAAATATCTATTAGCGGTAAGCCGTACTTCGTTGGTAGGCGATCGCCACCATGCATCACCACTGGTTGTCCCACTGCGGCGAGTAATAAAGCTGTGACGGGACTAATCGGTGCTGTGCGTGTCCTACCATCATAAGGAATGCCAAGAGCGATCGCAGGTCGCCCAGAGGCTATGGGTTGCAGTTTTGGCCCCAGTTCCTCATAAGCATCCAACATTCCGGCTAACTCTTCTCCCGTAGGACGCTTGATTCGGTGAGCAATCAAAAAGGCTCCAATTTGGGCTGGTGTCGCTTCACCCAGCAGCATCATTTTAGTAGCGGTGGCTGCTTCAACACGAGTTAAATTCTTAGATGTGTGATTTCCGCTGCCTACTTTTTGCAGAAATTCCCGAAATACATTGCTCATTTTTCCTTTGTCCTCTGTCCAGCGTCATTTGTCTATTGTCCTTTGTCTTTCGGGATAACTGAAAATGACTAATGGCCGAATATTGGATTTTGGATTTAATAAATATGAGTTCGACTAACTAAAAATAGTAGGATGTTGAGCAGGTAAGTCTTGGGGGTAGATATCAAGAAATTGTTGTTAAGGCAAATAATACCATTTTGGATTTTAGATTTTGGATTGTGAAACATCCATTGGATAAGTGTTTCAGTTTCCCATCTGTCGCAATTATTTTTCAAATTGGTATAAGTATAAGCAGTAAAACCTGCAATTAACTTGACGATAAAATTGAAAGCATTACGATGTCTAAAGTCCGTAAAATACATTGATAATCAGGACTTATAGGCAGTTTTAGCATTAATTTCATTATCAAGCAAAGGTTTCAGGCTATTTGCAAACCTTTTCGCATACTATCTACTGAAGAACCAAAATTTTTCTACCTCTTTAGATAGATTGTATTACATGTTTTATTACTGTAGTTGTAAAAGAACAGGCGCCTGAGGGCAAGGGATTTTAGCACATCATTTGTGTAAGCGCGGTCGCCGCCGCAACAATCCAGGTTTTTTCTACACTTTAAGAAAAGAAATTTTTTGTCCTAAGTCCAAGTAAAGTTGACGCGTCAAGACTAAAACAGTTAACAAAAATCACTTTTGATTCAGGAGAGAAATCTAAATGATTATTAACGACTTGACCTACTTAGAGCAAGCTGAATCCGCAAACACTTTAATAGGCAAATACTGAGGCAAATACTGAGGCAAAGACCACGGTAAAGACCACGGCAAATACTACAGCAAAGACTAGAAATTGAGTGAGTGTTGTGGAACCCAAATGGTTGTATAACCTTCCCAGCGTGCCGGATTACGTTTTCTAGCATTTCGGAATCGCCGCAACCTCATACTTGCAAACCTGGGTTCTTCCACTTTAGCTTTTGATAGTTCACAAATCTCCTGGCTCTTGAAAGCGAAACTTGGCTGCTTTCAGCTAGGAGATTTTTGGCAACTGCGTCACCTTCCATCTGCTAGAGAGTCAATATGAAAGACATCGAAATTGAGATCATTGATAATTTTGAAACGTTTCAAACGATCAGAAACCATTGGGACTCCGTATACAAAACCGATCCGGAAGCTCAATTCTTTTTGTCTTGGACTTGGCTATCTGGTGTGGTGAAAAGATTGTGCAGCCATTCCCGTGCCGCGTGGTTTATATTAGCGGCAAAATCAACTGCCCCAACTTCAAAGTATGTGGCATTTTTTCCGCTAGAAATTGGGATCGCAGAACATCCCGAAGGCTGGCTCCAGAGTCGTCTGTTGATGATGGGAGTTGCAGATTCAGAGCGTCTTGGGTTTATTTGCTTGCCAGAATACGAAGCAGCAGTCACTTCTGCCTTTGCCCAATTCTTTCAGCAACAGCAGGAAACTTGGTCTATTTTTGAAGTCGACAATATTCAAACGAGCAAATGTCGAATGAGCCGATTCCTGGATCAGTTCTCCACAGAAGCCTTTGAATTGGCACAACAGGAACGGTTGAGCGATTTCGTAGATCAAATCGACAATAGCATTGTTCCGTACATCGCTTTGCCAGACGACTGGGAAGAGTACCTGCAAACCGTCGTTAGCTCCAACACTCGACAGAAAATTAGACGCCTCTTGAGAAAAGTTGAAAGCTCCAACGAGTTCCACCTGACTCAGGTTAACGCAGAGAATTTAGATATTCATCTAGAGATCCTCTTAGGATTTTGGCAAACCAATTGGGAAGGCAGAAAAGGCGCGGACTACTGCAAAAAAGCCACAGAGAGTATCAGGTTGGTTTTGCGTCATAGCTTTGAGCACCAAAGCTTATACTTACCAGTTCTCTGGCAAGGGAAACAACCGTTGGGCGCGATCGCTAACCTAATGGATTTCGATCGCAAAACGGTTCTCTTCTTCATTGCAGGTCGTGACGACACAGTAAAAGAGTTTTCTTCTGGTCTGGTTCTTCATGCCTATGGGATTAAATATGCGATAGAGAATGAATTTAAAGTCTATGATTTCCTGATGGGCAACGAGGCATACAAGTTTTCGTTTGGCGCTAAAGCTCGTCAGATCAAAACCATGCTGATCCAGCCCAAGCGATCGCACCAAAATCAAGCGCTAAATTTAAGAACAATTCCGGAAGCGCTCCACCGTTTTACCCATTACCAACAAACCAACCGACTCGATCTAGCAGAGCAAGGCTATCGTCAAATTCTCAACGTGCAACCTCAACACCCAGACGCACTCTATCGGTTAGGAGTCTTGATGCACCAGAAAGGAAATTACTCAATCGCTGAAGAGTTGTTCAGAAATGTTCTTCAAGTGCAACCTCAATATGTGAAAGCCTGGTTTAGTTTAGGCAACTTGCATCAAGCTCAAAATCAATTACCAGAAGCAGAAGCAGCCTATCAGCAAGCTTTAGTGCTACCCTCCGAATCCTCAATGCTCTCATCAGCAATCCATCATAATCTTGGCTATACGTTGCAACAACAGAATCAATGGGAAGCCGCGATCGCCCATTACCAAAAATCCCAAGAACTCCAGCCCAACTCCATCGAAGCAGAAGTAATTTTGGCAAATGCCCGCTATGCTCAAGGTACATTACCCCCAGAAAAGCAGCTGCATTACGCCACCCTCAACTATGAATTGGGTAGCAAACGAAAACAGGTAGGTGATTTCAAGGTTGCGATCGAATACTATCGCCAATCGATCGCAATGCAGCCCACTCTAGCAGATGCTCACTATCACCTCGGCATCACATTCCAAAAACTAGGAAACTTAGATGAGGCGATCGCACATTACCAAAGCGCCCAAGACCTGCAACCAGACTATCTTGAAGCCGAAGTGAGTTTAGCGAATGCTCTTTATGCTCAGGGAAAGCTGCCCTTAGAAAAACAAGCGCATTATGCTGCCCTCAATTATAAATTAGGCAACCACTGCAAACAGGCAGATGATTTAGAAACTGCAACAGAATACTATCGGCAATCTCTCGTCCTCAATCCAAACCAACCAGAAGTTCACTATCATCTAGGATTTGTCCTACAAGAACAAGGAAACTTGGACGACGCGATCGCACATTACCAAAGCGCCCAAGCCCTGCGACCCAACTACCTTGAAGCCGAGGTAGGAATCGCAACCGTCCTCTATGCACAAGACAAACTGTCCGCAGCAGATCGAGATCGCTATGCTGCACTCAATTACGATTTGGGCAAGGTTTGCTACCAATCAGGAGATATCAAGGCTGCAATTAAATACTATCAGCGAGCGATCGGACTAAAGCCAGATTTTACAGAGGTTCGCGATCGTCTACGCCAAGCACTGCAAGAAGAGGACGGTATTAAAATTAAGGTCAGTGTTGCGAAACAATAGAAGCCAAGTGCCCGATTGAAAATCGCTGTAAGATGTATAGCACTTTATTGACTTGATTCTTAATAAACTCAAGACTCTTTCAAGTACGTTAATTCTTCAAACCTATACCTGTCAAATTTTTCAGGCTTTATCAATAGTCGAACTCACATTAGCTTAATATTTTTCTCGCTCCCAGATAAATAGACCTCTTGCAAAAGTGCTTTTTGCACTCTTGGGGAAAAGGGTAAAGGTTAAAGGGGAAAGGGACTTTTGCAGAACCTTTTCCCCTTCCCCTTTCCCCTTTTCCCGACTTATGCAAGAAGTCTAATCATCACAAAGACGCGATAAATCGCATCTCTTTCCAAAGCAGAGAATGCTGATTACAAAATCAGCTTTTTACTACACAATATATACAGTGAAATTAACTAGGTTATCCTGACCAAATCGTAGCAAATCGCCGTTAAGCAGGCGATACTGCATACCAGGAGTCAGAGGATTATTGTTTAAATAAATACCATTTGTACTCATATCAACAATCATGTAAGAATTTTGCGACCAGTCCCAATCGACTCGCGCATGACGACGAGAGACTATTCCCTCACTGGGAATGCCGGTCAAGTCAATTTCTGGCGGTGCTATTCCTGGACTCTGACTGCGGCGACCAATATAACCTCCTTCCCCAATGAGGTGAAATTCTCTGCCGGTGCTATGAATCAGCTTTAAGGCTGGCGCTCTTTGCGGAGGAGGGGTATAAACAGGTGGTGTTGGTTGATAGGAAACTCGTGGCTGATAGACTGTTGAATAATCAATGGGGGCTTGTTGGGGAGCTTGGTAGTTAGGTTGGTCTGTAGGCGGTCGCTGATACTGAACAGGTGGTTGACTAGGTTGTTGTTGAATAGGTGGAGGTTGACTAGGTGGTTGTGGTGTAGGAGAAACTACATTACCCACAGGAGTGGAACACCAGGGACAAACCTTAGCATTGTTAGGCAGGGCGCGGTTAAAATATTCGCAACTAGGATTAGGGCACCGATTTGCAGGCATAAGACTTTATATCATCAGGCATAGGTTGTAAAGCTACAAGACCTACTTTACTAAGTAAACACTGACCCTGACGAGTTGTTAGCATCTGGGCAAATGTAGAACCACCAGGTAGGCGGTTGCTGTCTTTAGGGTACACTACAAAAATAGGGTATCCCAAGGGGTAGCTTTGGAAAGTTGTGACATCAACATAATAATCATCATGTTGACACAAATCATCTGAGGGATTAATTGAGCGCCGATCGCGCTTTTGAAACAGAGGTTGAATAGAGGACTTTTTACCATCTGCGATCGCTAGAGGATAGCCAGTACACTGACTCGAAGTTTTACTGATAATCCCAAAACTGATAATACCAGTAGTTCGCCCATCTAAAGTTTCACTGCGTATTAGATTTTGGGTTTTTGTTGTATCAAGTTTAGTAACTTTCGCTGCAAATAAAGCTTCGTCTTGAGGGGCATTTTGCAAAACTATTTGTTGAAATTTACTGATTGCTTCCGGTTCGGTTGGAGCAAAAGGTTTCACAGGCAGATTTGGAAGTTTGGGACTAATCTGCTGCCAATTAGTAATTTTACCTGTGTAAATTTGACGTAATTGCTCAAGATTGATTTGCCCCCCAAGAGCATTGGCAAGATTTGAGTCTCTTTTATTAAATGCGACAAAAACAAGTAAACCATCATAGGCTACTGGTTTTTTCGCAAGTTTATCTGTAATGTTGTCTGCCAAACTAGTAATTGCAAAATCTTTCTTGTTTGTTTGAACTTCTTCGAGACTTTTAATCGGATTATTTATATTTGTTGATAAAACAGATTTATAGTCAAATGTTGCGGTTGCATCTGGCTTTGGTCTGGTCAATAAATCTCCTAAACGACTGTTGTCCACTAATTGCGTTAAAACAAAACTCCATGTACTATCTTTTTCTCCTGTGTAAGTAAATTGTCCAGAAGGAACGTTGGGGACTTCGGAAAAATTCCGCACAAGTCTAGACCATTGGATATATTGATTAAGATTATCTGTTTTCCTACCCCAAAGCCAATACCAAATTCCCCCGCCAAGTAGTAATAAAAATAGGATTAATAACAAAATTAAGGGCATTGGCAAAGGCTTTTTTATTTCTTGAGAAGCTGTAGAACGTGCTGAACTTTTGCCACGATCTTCTTTGGGAAGTTCTAGTAGTGCTTTACGAGCCGCTTCTGCACTCTCAAAAGGAGTTTCCAGCCCAATTAAACGATAAATAAATTGCTTTAAATAGCTATCAGTATCCGGCCATTGTTGATTATCTCTAGGATCGAGAGGCTGGTTAGATGAAAAATTAGTTGTCCGCCCTACCCATAAATAAAAGGCTAATAATCCTAATGATTCTAAATCTTGCTCAGGTCTAGCGGCAGCAGGTTGAGGAATAATCGGGGGAATAAATAAGTTTTCCCAGATAGCTAAATCACAAAAATATATAGAAAACTTTTGATTATTTTCTACTTTAATTAAAGTACTATCTAAATTGATATTGCCGTGAGTGATGCCCAGTTGTGTTTGATTGGAGGGAAAACGCAGCTTTTGAGTGTGGAGAAACTGGAGAGTTTGTAAACCTTGATTTAGTACCTCACGCACCTCAAGAGATGTCATTGCTCCCTTTTCTATGAGATATTTACCTAAAGTTTGGGATGACTCTATGCCTTGAGTAATAAGATAGCAGCGTTCTCCTTTTTCATCTGCGATCGCTTCTTTAGTTTCCACCAGACGAAAATTTTGAATTCGACTATCGGCTAAACTTACCCCACCCACCCGTTTAAAAGTCTCTTTCCGCTTTTGAGTCTCGCTTTCATTAAAAGAACGATTGGGGAGCAAGTATTCTTTGATGATTACAGGTTGTTTGTCTTTAAGTTGAACACCTGAATATAAACGGCCTAAACCGCGCACACCGACAAAACTAGTTATTTGATAAGTTCCCTGACTTCCTTTAATCTCAGCCTCCTGTGGTAAAGTCGCTGGAAAACCACATTCCAAGCAAAACTTAGCACCCTTGATTTGCTGCGCCGTTTGGAAGGGGCGATCGCAACTTAAGGGAGAATTGTACGAGCAGGGGTATTCTTGATAAAAAGATTCAAATGAAGCCATATACAAAAAGTTTCGTGAATTGCGCCGACTACTTCCGTCGCGCTCAAGCATGAACTAATCCTAACTTGAGGGCAGTCACAATCGCTTGAGTCCGGCTAGTAACCTTCAATTTTTCAAAAATACTGGTGAGATGCGCCTTAACAGTAGCAACTGTTACATACAAATGTTTAGCAATTTCTTCATTAGAAGCACCTTGAGTTAACCAGTATAAAACTTCTTGCTCTCTTTCAGTTAAATGCACCTCATGACATGCTTTTACACAAGAATCTGAATAAGCCTGAAAAAACCGGAAAAATCGACTAGCAACTTCTGAAGGTAGATAAATTTCCGATCTAGTTACAGTGTCAATAGCTTCACATAATTGGGTTGCTACACGATTTTTAAACACATAACCTGCGGCTCCTCCCTGCATCGCTCTAAAAATCCAGTCGTCTTCTTGATGAGCCGACAATACTAAAACTTTGCCACTGTAACCAGCTTCTTTAAGACGTGCCAAAACTGTAATTCCATCACATCCTTTCAATTGCATATCCAGCAAAATTAAATCTGGACACTTCTGGGTTGTAAACTTTAAAACCTGCTCAACAGAATCAGCATCACCAATAACTTCTACAGGTAACGCAGAATTAATACTATAAAAATTTAGGAGAGTACGTAACCCTTGACGAAAGCGTTCTTCGTCATCTACGAGTAAAACTGAAAGTTTTTTATTATCATCAGTCATAAGTCATATTTTTATGATGTTAGATTTCACGCGCGTCTCCTAGAGAACTTTATTATCAATTAATTCACACTCCTTGGTCGAGGTAAAATAATCGAAAATTGTGCCCCACCTTCTGATAAAACTTGCGCCCAGATACTTCCTTGATGATCTAGAATAATTTTTTTAGCAATAGTTAAACCGAGTCCTGTGCCTCCTTTACGCTGGGAATAAAATGGGGTAAATATTTTTTGTAAGTCTTCTTGAGACAATCCTGGTCCTCGATCGGAGATTTTAATTAAAACTTCATCTTGAAAAATTTGCCAGCTACAGGTAATAGTTCCTGAATTAGGACTGAAATGAGCGGCATTACTGAAGATATTATCAAAAACTTGTTTCATTTGTAATTTGTCTATCTTCAGTATTGTCGAGGTATCGGGAATCAATATTTCAAGTTTCTTCTGATTAATTAAAGGTTGTAAATTTGTGAGACTTTCAATCACTAAGCTTCTTAAATCTTGAAGTGTTACCCTTAATTTTGCACTTTGACCGCAATCAATAAGTTCATTTAAATTAGTATCTAAATCTTGTATACTTTCGCCGATGATTGTTGCTTGCTCTTGCCAAGGGCTATTCTCTAAACCTAAGCATAAATTATGTGCATATAATCCTATAAGTCCTAGAGAGTTACGCAATTGATGACCGACTCGATGCAAGATATCTTCTAGGAGTTTAATTTCAGTTTTTTGTCTGCCATAGTCCAAGGAAATATCTACATACTTACTCAGCAACATAGCAGAGCGTTTTACATATAGTTGTAAACTCGACGAGAGAGGTTCATGAGTAATGATTTGAATATATTCAGTTTTTTGATTTCTATAGGATATGGGGCAAATGTAAGAAATGGATGAAAAGTCCTTAAGCTTAAATTCTTGTAAATTCAAAACAGGTGGAAAATCTGTAAGCCATGCTTCCGAGCGCAAATAAGCTAAAGTTTTTTGAGAGAAAGGAACTTGGTCTTGACCATAATTTATCACCTCTTGATTAGCTCTTAATAATGAATCATGATAGACAATTCGAGCGAAAAAAATTGGATACTTACTAGTTAACTGCTCAGACTCAAGCTGACAAAAGCTTTGGATGTCTGAGGAACTCAAATAATTAGAGTCATTGTCTAGTTTCTGTACAGAAAAGCCTAGTGTCATAGCTTCACTCGCTTTTTGCAACCAAATGTTTTTACTCTTCTGCTGACCAGTATAAAATTATGCCGTCTCAGGAATGTTTATTTTTTTATTAAGTTATCTTTTGGGATAATTCATACAAATAATCATTAAGGTTTGTATTCAAATGTGTATCAAGCTACCTTCGCTGTGTAAACAAGTTTGTAGTAAGGACTTTAGCCCTGATGTTAAGCACTGAAATACTTACTACGTACCCAAGCTTTCGTTAGTTTAATGGACTACTTGGGTCGGTTTTTCAGCCCACCCCACAAGAAAAGAATCTAGTGCGTCCAATTAATAACTGCTTCAGATTAATCTACAAACTGAAGTCGCTACTTTACGGATTGTTGACCCAATACCCGATTTTAAAAATATCGACAAAAGTCTAATTAACTTTAGAAGCCCGATACATATACTGTAGAGGCATCTGGATTAGCTACCAGCAGAACACCTTCATGCTTATCTTCGTTCTTCAAACTTTAGCCGAAATTCTCGCTGGAGGAACCTCACTTACCAGTACAGAGCAAATTGACTTTAGCCATCCTGGTAATCGTAGGGAAGAGGGAGCAGGCCCGACTCTCAATTTATATATTTTTGATATACGTGAGAGTAAGCAGGTACAACATTCTGGCAGGCAAGTAGAACGCAAGCTAACACGCGCTCTACAACCTGCCACTGTAAATTGGGCACCAGCTTGGTTTGATGTTTCCCTGCTATTAACAGCCTGGGATAGAACAGCTTTAGGTGAGCATCACTTTATTAGTGAGGCATTGACTGTGCTGTTGCGCCATCGCACCTTGGAAGAGGAGTTTTTGGTTCCTGAATTACGGGGCTATGGTAATTTGAACATGACAGTTGCCTTAGAGCCACCAATTGAGATTGGCTCTTTATGGAGCGCTCTCAGTGTGCCATTGCGTTCAGCCTTATATTTGACAGTTACAATACCCTTCGAGCCACAACCGACTCCAGTGCCTTTGGTTTGGGAGCGAATTTTCAATTTGCGAAATCAATTGTCTCGCGATAGTGACAGTCTAGTATTAACCAGACGAGTTGCGATCGCGGGTATTGTCAAAAGTGCGGTGACAAATTTGCCGTTGGTAGCAACAGAAGTGGCTGTGAGAGGAACTGACAAGTCCATATCAACTACTAAAGAAGGGCTGTTCTTCTTTGAAGACCTTCATTTAGGTAATTATGTTTTGACTCTGAATCATCCTGGCTATTTACCCCAAAACGTCAATGCATTGGTAGATAACCAAAGTAATACTTTCAAAGAAATATTTCTAACTCCTGAATAATTAGATTTTTACTGACTTGGAGAAACTTTCATGGCTAGACTTGATTACTTTGCTCCTGGTGTTTACATCGAAGAAATTGACCGGGGTAGCCGACCAATTGAAGGTGTTAGCACAGCAGTTGCCGGATTTGTAGGTTTTACAGAAGACGTTCGCGGTGGGGCTGAGTTATACAAGCCCATGCTAGTAACCACTTGGACGCAATTTTTAAACTACTTTGCCCGTCCCAACTCTGACGGCTTCACCGACTTCAACGCCTATTTACCCTTTTCAGTCTACGGCTATTTTATGAATGGTGGCGGTCGTTGCTGGGTAACAAGCATTGGAACTCAGCTACCAGGCGCACCTAGACCTGCAACTCCAGAACCGGCTACCCTCAGAATCAACTCTAGAGGTAATCGTCCAGCCCTCCGTTTTACTTTGCGTCCTGAGCAAGCATCAGGTGGATTAGTAAATATTGTAATCATTGATGGTTCGCCCCGCGCCTTACCTGAAGGTACTGAAGGAGAAGCGCCTCCAAATACGGGTGAATATTTCACCATCCAAATCCGTCGGGGAGATGAGCTTCTAGAAGAATACGAAAACTTGAGCATGAACCGCGAACCTAATGCTCAAGTTGCAACTTATGCGCTGACGGCATTGAGAAATTCCATGTATGTCACTGTAGAAGACATAACTCAAAGCGGACAGCCTTTAGCTCGTCGTCCGGTTAATGGTCAATATGAACTAGCGCCGCCCATTGTCGCTGCTCCACCCGATAGATTTTCACAAAATTTAGAAGGGGTTCGAGACGATCGCACCGGGGTACGCGGTATCTTTGAAGTTGATGAAATCACAATGCTGGCTTGTCCTGATGTGATGCGGGCTTATCAAGAGCAAGTACTGAATTTAGATCAAGTTCACGGCATCATCGAGTTGATGATTAGTATGTGCGAGGGGTCTGCCAGTGGCGATATTCCCAATCCGCCCAACCGCATGGTTGTACTTGATTCGCCACCGGAAGCCGTCAAACCGCAACAAGTAGTGGAATGGTTGAATAGATTTAACCGTCGTTCCATGTTTGCGGCCCTTTATTATCCTTGGATCAAAGTACCGAATCCACGCGATCGCGGTAATCCAATTTTAGTACCTCCTTGTGGCCATGTGATGGGTGTTTGGGCCCGCACCGACGAAACCAGAGGAGTTTACAAAGCCCCAGCAAATGAAGTTCCCAGAGGCGTAATTGGTTTGGGCTATGACACCAACTTCCGCGAACAAGAACTATTAAATCCCTTGGGAATAAATTGCATTCGCAGCTTCCCCAATCGAGGTATCCGCATTTGGGGCGCACGCACTCTAGTTGAGCCAGATAAAACAGAGTGGCGTTACATTAGTGTGCGTAGATTAATTAGCTATATCGAAAAATCCCTAGAACTGGGGACTCAGTGGGTAGTTTTTGAACCAAACGACCAAGATTTATGGGCGCGTGTCACCCGCACCGTCAGTAATTTTTTAGAGCGCATCTGGCGTGAAGGTGCTTTATTTGGGGCATCTCCAGCCCAAGCATTTTATGTCAAGTGCGACGAAGAATTGAACCCACCAGAAACCAGAATTTTAGGACGTTTATATATTGAAGTCGGAGTTTGTCCAGTCAGACCGGCGGAATTTGTTGTTTTCCGCATCAGCCAATGGAATGGCATTGAAGATAGCGAATAGACCAAGAATCCTCCTCTTGTAGAGACGCGATAAATCGCGTCTCTCCTCATTCCCAATTTCAAAATTAATCACACACAAAGGAGTCTAAAAGTATGGCAGGCGAATTTTTAACCTCTTGTAAGTTTTACTTCGAGGCTGACGGAATTACAGATAAATTCATCAAAGAAATTAGCGGACTAGGCGTTGAAAATACACCAGCGCAAGAAGTTCACGGTTCATCCAAAGGCGCTAAACTAATGCGTCAAGCTACACCAACTGTTGTTAAATTTACCAACATTACAGTTAAAGTCATCGCCACTGATGATATAGACCTTTATAAATGGTATCAAGATTGTAACGAAGACATGGGAGACCCTCGGAAGTGGGCACAGAATCGTAAGACTGGTTCAGTGGTTGCTTACGACCAACAAGGCTCTGAAAAAGCACGGTGGAACATTGTCAATTGTTATCCCTGTAAATACACCGGGCCTACCTTAACTGCTTCTGGTGGTGATATGGCAAATGAAACAGTTGAATTGGTTCACGAAGGAATTAAACGAATCAAATAATTAGCATTTGCAGTAATTAACAGTGGTACAATCCGCAAGCCGAATTCCAGAAGTTTTGACAGCCCATCGGTTCTATTTAGAACTGACATTAGAAGGTCAAAACGATGCCAATTGTTTCTTTTTGGAGTGTCAAGGCTTTAAAAGAACACAAGAGGTTATTGAAATTACTGAAGTCACTTCTCAAACCTGGGGTACAAAAGGGCAATCAAAAGGTCAGGTAGTAAGAACCAAGCTTCCTAGCAATCCCAAGAGTGGTAATCTCATTCTGCGTAGAGGTACCACTAACTCTATGGATTTTTGGAAGTGGTTTGAAAAAGTCCAACAGGGTAATTGGTCTGAGCAACGTAGACTTGTTGCTTTGTCTATTTACAATCAGGCAAATCAAGAAGTAGCTAGATTTGAGTTAGCCGGTGCTTGGCCCGCAAGTTACAAGATTGCCGATGTCAACGCCCGCAGCCATGACATCGAAATTGAGGAGGTGGAGGTTGCTTTTGAGGAATTTAAACGCGTGAAATAATTAGGAGAATTATGTTTCCCACAGAGTTTGAATTTACACTGCCAAAGGGGTATCTAGACTCTGAAGGCAACCTCCATCGCAAAGGTGTAATGCGGTTATCAACGGCGATAGACGAGATTGCACCCTTGCGTGACCCACGTGTTAAAGCGAATCCCGTTTATGCCACAATTATTATCTTGTCGCGAGTGATTACCCATTTGGGTGCTTTATCAGAAGTTACTCCTGCAATCGTGGAAAACTTTTTTTCCCAAGATTTAAATTATCTCCAAGATTTTTACCGTCGCATCAATGGCTTGGAAGGCGAAACTTCCATACCGGAAGATACAGTAAATTCTCCCGAAGCACTTCTTCATAATTGAATTGGGGAGTGCTGAGTGTTGAGTGCTGAGTGCTGAGTGCTGAGTTCAAAGGCTCAACATTCAAGCAAAAAGGTGCAACTTCCGAGTTCAAAGGCTCAACGTTCAAGCAAAAAGGCTCAACTTCCGAGTTCAAAGGCTCAACGTTCAAGCAAAAAGGTGCAACTTCCGAGTTCAAAGGCTTAACGTTCAAGTAAAAAGATGCAACTTCCGAGTTCAAAGGCTCAACGTTCAAGCAAAAAGGCTCAACTTCCGAGTTCAAAGGCTCAACGTTCAAGCAAAAAGGCTCAACTTCCGAGTTTTAAGCTTAAAACAATAATATTTCTTCTTAACTCCTAACTCCTAACTCAGCACTTAGCACTCAGCACTCAGCACTCTTAACTCAGCACTCCCCAATAACCTATGCGCCGTAAAAAGGATACTCTCTGCACAGAATTTGCTTTCACTCTTCCTAGAGGATTGAGTGATGGCGAACAACGAGTACATCGTCATGGGGTGATGCGTTTAGCCACCGCCAAAGATGAAATTTTGGTGCAACAAGAGCGCAAAGTTCAAGAAAATCCGGCTTACGGTGTATTGGTGATGTTAGCACGGGTCATCACTCGTTTGGGCAGTTTCAACTCTGTTAGTCCTGATTTACTCGAAGGACTGCTCTTACATGACATTGCCTATCTCCGAGAATTTTACAATCGAATCAATCAACAAGGCAATGTACACATTCCGACACAATGTCCCCACTGCAATACTCAATTTTCAGTGGAGCTAGAACTAGCGGGGGAGTCGTAAGCTACCCCTCTGATACTTTATATGAGGAGGTAGCTTTTATTGCTTATCATTTCCACTGGTCACAAGATGATATTTTAAATTTAGAACATACTACCCGTCAGCGCTGGGTGGCAGAAATCAATAAAATTAACCAAAAATTAATATGAAAGTTAAAGTTAGCTACTCACCAAATCTAAGTGAAGTCAATGAAGTTGACCTTACCACAGAAACTCCAACGAGAGGAGAATGGCTAATAGGTCGTTCTCCTGATTCTGATTTACTCTTAGACAGCCCTGATATCAGTCGGGTACATGCTAAGTTTTTTGTTAAAAATGGAAATTACTACTTTTCTGACCTTGGCAGTAGAAATGGCTCAATATTTAATGGGAAACAGGCTGAAAAAGATCGACCATATTCTTTGAGCGATGGAGATGTTATTCGGATTGCAGATTATGTTTTGATTTTGGAAGCAGTTGCTCCCGTTTATGAGCAACCAGAGACAGTCTTTAGAATTATAGATCCTTCACTGTTTTCTCGGCCGCGATCGCCTGAAAATGTCAGCGCTGCCAATGTCGTTAATCCAGTCCCAGAGGTAGTTAGCGAAGTTCCACCGCCAATTAGTTCCGAACCAATTAGTTCCGAAGTAGAAGCACCCCCTTCCCCAGAAATCAGCGAAATCTCAGAAGTTGTTTCGACTCAAACTGATGATGTCATCCCTGAAAACATCATTCAGCCACCAGAAGCAGTCAGCGAAGTTCCACACGATGTTCGTAATGAAATTGTGGATTTGCGGACATTAGTTACACCAGAAGTCAGCACCGATAGTGAGGAAGTAAAGGCTCCAGAAGTCAGCGAAGCCTCAGAAGTTTCTTTAACTGAACCTGATAACGCTATAGCTGCACCTGAAAACATCATTGAAACACCTGAAGAGGAAAGTGTCCTTCCAGAAGCTAACCACGATGAGGCTGTAGATTTTGAAGCAGCACTGGCAACAGAATCTACTTTCGTACAACAGCGTGATATAAGTGCTATTCCAGAAACTAGCTACGACGAGAATGCAGAGTTAGAGGCAGCATTAGCAGCAGAAGTTACCTTCGTACAGCCACGCGATATTTTCAACGAAGTTCCTACACAAAGTGCTACTCCAGAAACTAGCTACGACGAGAATGCATTGGAGGCAGCACTAGCAGCAGAAGTTACCTCCGTCCAGCCGCGCGATATTTTCCACCATGTATCTGAGGAGGAGAGTAACATTCCCGAAACTACTCACGATGAAGTAGTGAATTTGGATACACCAGTTGCAGAAGAAACCAGTGGAGTTGTTGAAAACGAAGAGATTCAGCCACAAGAAGCAGAGGAAGAGAGCCAAGTTACACGGGGAATTATTGATGAAGCAATAGATTGGGATAGTTCAGTTACCGCAGCAGACACCGCAGATGTTGACGAATTAGAACCTACTTCTGCGGTGGATGAAACAATAAGCGAAGTTTCTGAAGCATCAACTGCACCTGATGATGCCGTTGCGGAAGTTTTAAGCAATCAATACATTGATTTGAGTAATAGAAGTACTGAAGAAGTCAGTGCAGATGTTGATGATGTTTCTCCTCAAGTCAGTGAAATTTCTGACTCAGCTGATATTCCATTTTTGGAAACAACAGAAAGTGGCACTACTGATAGCATCAGTCAAACTATTGAAGAATTTCCGCAAGTAGAAGAAGATCGTTTTGATGAAACTCCAGCAGAAACAAATGTTAGTGAGTCTCCTCAAGCAATCATTGAAAGAAACATAGTACTGATTGCTCATGAAAGCAAGAAATCAGAACTTGCTGAATTGGTTTCTGAGCATCAAGAATTTTTCTCGCAGAGCTTTACAATTACCTGGCCATCGGTTAGTGAAGTTTTACATCAGCAAGCAGGGATAACGATTAGTCAACAAACCCCTGCACCAACTTCTGGAGGATATCAAACAATTGCTTCATTGGTTGGAGCCGGAGAAATTGTAGCAGTTATTTTCCTGCGAGATTTGCTGCAACCTCAGCCTGGTCAAGCAAATGAAGAAGCACTGTTAAGATTATGCACTATTAATCAAGTTTTATTGGCTACTAATTTGTCAACAGCAGAGGCGATTGTGCATTATCTGAAACACATATAACAATTCTAAATGAGTTATGAACAAAAATATCCCCGACTTTTTTAAGAAGTCGGGGATTTGAGCATTTTGGTGTTTACAAGTAAAATATAATTACTATATTTTTTGAAAAGTTGCAAATTGCGTAGAATAATTTCAATATGAAAAATTCATCTGAAAACATACGTATATTTTAAAGTAAAACCTATTTAAAAAAATGGTTGTAACTTTTAAAAGTTTATTTAGACAGCCAGTTATTCTTGCAAGTGCGATCGCAACACTTCTATTAGTAGGAATTCAAAAACTGGGGGTTTTCGAGCCTCTAGAAATGAAGGTCTACGACCAAATGATGCAATTACGTGCCGACCCAGGCCCAGACACTCGTTTATTGATTGTTGCTTTAAGTGAAAAAGATATCCAAAAATGGAATTGGCCCCTGTCTAGCGAACTTCTAGACCGACTATTAGGCAAACTTGAAGAATATCAACCGCGAGTGATTGGTCTAGATATTTTTCGTGACTTACCAGTACCGCCTGGTCATGACAAGCTACTACAACGCCTCCAACAGAGCGATATCATCATTCCTATTTGCAAACATTCTGGTTCTAACAATCCGGGAGTAGCACCTCCAAAGGGTGTTGAAGCAGAGCGAGTGGGATTTAATGATGTCGTAGAAGATACTGATGCCACAATTCGCCGCAACCTCTTATTAGTAAGTGCAGAAGAATCCGATTCTTGTCAAAGTACCTATTCTTTTAGCTTACAACTAGCACTCAAATATTTAGAAGTTGGAGGCATCCAACTAGAATTTACCCCCAAAAAGGAACTACAACTACGTAATACTGTATTTAAACCCCTGCAAAGTAACGCTGGCGGCTATGAAAAAGCAGATACCAATGGCTACCAAATCCTGCTTAATTACCGTTCTGGTCATCAGGTTGCCCAGCAGGTAACTATTACAGAAGTACTTGCAAATCAAGTTAAACCAGATTTAGTTAAAGACCGTATCGTTTTGATTGGTTCAACAGCCAATAGTTTAAATGATATTTTTAATACGCCCTTTGCTAGCGGTAAGTCAGATAATTCTGGCAAAATGGCCGGAATTGAAATTCATGCCCAAAGCGTTAGTCAAATTCTCAGTGCTGTTCTGAACAAACAGCCTCTATTTTGGTTTTTGCCTGAGTGGGGTAAAGTCCTTTGGATATGGGGATGGACTGTAGTTGGTGGTTTGCTGGTATGGCGGATTCAACATCCGCTAGGCTTAGGATTGGCAGCAGCAACAGCCCTGGCAGTATTATTTGGAGCCAATTTTGTCATTTTTACCCAAGCTGGATGGTTCCCAGTCATACCTCCGGCGTTGGGGTTAGTATTTACTGCCGGCAGTGTCCTTGCCTATAGTGCTTATCAAACCAAACAAGAGCAAAAAGAAATTACCCAACGGGTTCAAGAACACCAACAATTAATTCTAGAATTGCAAGGTCTTTTACGGCAGCGTGGCAATGCCTCAAATGAAGCGCCAACGGTAATTGTTGATTCCATCGGTCAGGAAATTGCAGTAGGGACGCTACTAAACAACCGCTACAAAATTACTCAACCCTTGGGTTCTGGAGGATTTAGCAATACTTATTTAGCTGACGATATCCAGCGCCCTGGTAATCCGCAGTGTGTGGTTAAACAGTTGCGACCTCCTCGCCAAGATGCAGAATATTTAAATGTTGTCAGACGCCTATTTGACGCTGAAGCAGAAATTTTAGAAACTTTAGGTAAGCACCCACAAATTCCCCAACTGTTAGCTTTTTTTGAAGAAAATCGGCAATTTTCTTTAGTGCAAGAATTCGTTCGAGGGCACGCTATGGATAAAGAGTTAACTGCTGGTAAGCGACTAAAACAAGCTGAAGTTGTGGAGATACTGAAAGAAGTTTTAAATGTGCTGGTTTTTGTTCACAGCTATGGCGTAATCCATCGAGATATCAAACCTAGTAACTTAATTAGGCGAGAATCAGATGGGCACATTGTTTTAATTGACTTTGGCGCTGTTAAACAGATTCAACCTCAGCAGCAAGAAGCTCAAACAATTTCAATTGGCACTCCTAATTATGCACCTTCTGAACAAATGAGTGGGTTGCCAAAACTCAACAGCGATATTTATGCCTTGGGAATTATGGGAATACAAGGCTTAACTGGGGTAGAACCCAGAGAGTTTCGTAGAGATACAAATACTGGTGAAATAATTATCCAAAGCCAAGCTGATGCTAATCAACAGATTTGGCTACATTGGCGCGAATTCACTGAGGCTACAGACGAGTTAGTGATGATTTTAAATAAAATGGTACATTTCGACTTCACTCAACGATGTCAGTCAGCCGCAGAGGTGCTTAAAAATCTCGAAAGTCTTTAGTACTTTTTTTTATTCTAAAATCTAATAAAAAAGCTTGGTCATGTAAATGACCAAGCTCTTAACTATTTCAATCAATTATTACAGGTAAAGTAGTGCGTAGGCATAGCCCGTCGTAGACATCGCAAGCAAACTATTAGTTAGCAGATTGTTCCAAATTCACCTTGACAACTTTGTTCTTTTCTTGCTCAGTTTTAGGCAGTGTCAGATTCAAGATACCATCTTTATAATCTGCTGTAACGTTAGTATTTTGAATCCGAGCCGATAGAGGAATTACGCGTTGAAATTTACCGTAATGAAACTCACTTCTGGTAACACCTTTTTCCTCTGTTTTAGTTTCAGACTTCCGCTCACTGCTAACGTAAACAGCATTTTCTGTGACTTGCACATCCAGGTCTTTAGCTTCTATTCCTGGCAGTTCTAGCTTTAGATGAATCGCATCTTCAGTTTCTTGAATTTCAGCAGCAGGAACTTTGCTTAAGCCTTTGTCAAACAATGTAGATGGTAGTCTGGTATCTTCAAATAAACTATTTATTTGGTGTTGTAGAGTGTCAATTTCTCTCCAAGGATTCCAACGAACTAGTGTCATAACCCTTCCTCGCATCAGTTAGTATTGTTTAATAAGTTTTGCACTTAATCTTGTGCTTACATATTCATATTATGTATAGTTAAAGCTGCTGCAAATTCGGTTTTTTACACCAGTTAATTGATGATTACCGTACTAAATTAGATAGAAAGGTTTTCCGGTTTACTCTAATTTGTCTGTTCGGTAAACCCGAATAGACAAATTAGATTCAATCATACTAAATCAAAAAATCTGCTGTTGAAGGAATAGCGTAGAAATACGATGCCTAAGTTAGGCTATATCTACAACTGAGTAACAGCGTTGCATAAATTTTTAGATAACCTCAGTTAAATATATATCTGTTCAAGTTTGTCCTGAACTTTACTCCCGATTTATTAACCAACACAGCATCAATAATGAAACTCCTCTCCCTGCTCAATTTTGCACACCTTCTTGATTCTAGTATCCTACCTAGTATTGCTAGAACCCAAATAGCTACTTCTCGCAAAAGTGGCACATCAATCAACCCATCTGTCAAATATGATACTTTATGCAAAGATTCTACAGATAGCAATTGCCTCAAAACCTTTGATACTGCTGTTCTTGCTTATCACATGATGGGTCTTAGCAACTTTGAATGAACCGCAGGATGCGCTCAATTAAATCACCCGAATGGGTGAGGAGCAAATCAACCGTTCAGGTGAACTGGGTGCAGGAAGTTAAGACAGCTAAAAAATAAGACTCTATTACTCAACAACACTAATTGCACTTTCCTATAACAAAGGATAATCCTATGAAACTCTCTATCTTGATTGATTCTGTACTCATTGTTACTTCTATTGCTTTATTGCCTCGAATGGGTGGCACTCAAATAGCTACTACCAATAGTGGCGAACCTATAGCTATCAGTTCTAACAATTCATCTAACGTCAGCTACCTCAAACCCTTTGATGCTGCATTTGTAGCTTATCAAATTAATCTGAAAGCACAGGATAGTCTTAGCAGTAACGCTTTGGTATCTCAATACCAAACAGGAAACCTGACTGCATTAAATGTGGTTAAGACTGCTGTCAACGCTAAAAAGTTACCAGTACAAAAAGCTTTAAATGATAAAGGTTATCTAAACGCTGTCGAGTCGCAGCTGACATCAGACGACAGCACTAACGATTTATCTTACTAAGTACAGACTTGCAGAGGTTCGTAATGGATTTATAAAATGCTGTACTATCATCTGGTTGCTTTGACAAGAAAATGCGTAACCGAGCAGGAAAAACTGCTGTCTCCCCCCAATTACCATCTCATTCGCAAAAATAACTTTAACCCCTCCAACACCTTGGAGGGGTTTTTAGTTGGTGCTACGGTTGCTACTTGGTTTAGCGTCTTCCATGCACAGTAGCACTAGAATGCTTTCTGCTCTCACAACGGCGTGACTCATCACACTTTTAGAAAACATAAATTATTTACTGTTCTATCAAATTAACGTTGTTAAGTTACTCAGCAGGTGTAGTTTTCACCTCCAGGCTGTGTTAGATATTGTGACGCGAAACAGGAGTATAGATACGTTGCTAAAGCTTTCTCCCGAATCTCCTCTATTTATTGTATTAATCATTATTAGTTTTTTAGTAGTAACTTTGTCAACTTGGTTATCATCTAAACCATTCGTTTTAAAACCATTTGGAGTTAATGATATTGTCCAGTTACTCACATTACAATTATTTATTTCTTTGTTGTTAGAGCGTTCTTTAGAAGTTTTTATAACTACTTGGCGTGGGCCATTCGTCGAACAATTAGATATTAGTATTCAGCAAGAAAAGGCTCTAATATCTGAGAAGATAAGACTTATGGAAGGACAACAGCAACAGTTTCCTTATTTGGGATCAAATCAAATCAGTGGACTCCCACCTGAAGGAATGAGTTTAGAACAGCAAATCATCCAAAATTTTACACAAAATCAACAAAATTCATTAAAAATTTTCCAGCCACAAATGGATGATATAAATGAAAAAGAGCGTCAAAGAACAGCCTATAAATCTGATACACGAACAATTGCTCTATGGACATCTCTTTTATTCGGTCTTTTAATGAGCGCAATAGGTATTCGCTCAATCGAACCACTTGTAGTTATTGATTTAGATAATCCCATACAAGTAATTATTTTCCGTTGTTTAGATGCACTGCTGACAGGAGGTTTAATTGCAGGAGGTAGTGAGGGAATTCATAAGCTCATAAAAGTTTTTATTGATTTTATGGAAGCTACATCTAAACAAATCAAAAATCAAGGATCGTCTTGATGAAACTCTCAAAGCGACACCGAGCAGCCCCTTAAAGTAGAGATAGCTAAAAGCCTAGTTAGAAATGACTGGGCTTTTAGCTATCTCAATCAATTATTGAAGGTGAGTAGTTTCGCACTTATGCAGCAGGTTGTTCTAAATTAACCTTGACAACTTTGTTTGTTTCTTGCTCGGTTTTAGGCAGTGTCAAATTCAAGATACCGTCTTTATAATCTGCGGTAACATTGGTATTTTGAACTCTAGCAGATAGAGGAATTACACGTTGGAACTTGCCATAGTAAAATTCACTTTTGGTAATACCCTTGTCTTGGGTTTGAGTTTCAGATTTACGCTCACCGCTAATATGAACAGCGTCTTGGGTGACTTGAATATCTAAGTCTTTAGCTTCTAGTCCTGGCAGCTCTAGCTTGAGATGAATCGCATCATCAGTTTCATACAACTCAGCAGCCGGAACTCTGATAAAGCCTTTTTCCAATCGTGCAGATGGGACTTTGGTATCTCCCAATAAACCGTTGATGTGACGTTCTAAAGCGTTCAATTCTTGCCAGGGGTTGTAACGAACTAGTACCATAATTCTTTTTCGGAAAAATTCAGCTATTGTTTAATCGTTTTTGCACTTGCCTTTGTGCTTATGTATTTATGATAAATATGGTTCCAACTTGTGTAAATTCGGTTATTATCACCTAACAAAAGGATGATTACCGCACTTAATTAGACTTAAAATAAAATTACGGTTTACTCTAATTTCTCTGTTCGGTAAACCAGAATAATAACTATTAAGACTAATAATAATCAACACTTAACCTGCTGTTGAAGGAGATATGCAGTCAGGCGATCGCTTATATTTCCAAAACAACAATATCCAAGCTCTATTGCGCCGTGGTATTCCTAAGACTTTAGGCTAGAATCCCCTAGCATAAAGGCAGGGGTGTTGACAAAGGATTTATGATTTTTGGCTCATCTCACCTGATAATTCAGGTTTTATAATTAAAGTTAAAGGGCTTAGAGTATTAAGCATAGATGAGGTTAAAAGCTGTGAAGAAAATAGTTGTTGCTACTTTATTCAGCTTAATAGCTGGCTCAACGTCTTTACTTTTTCCCCAAGCCGCTAAAGCTGATAGGGTTGTTTACTGTCATCCTGTTATTGATAATAGGGTACTCAAATCGGCGGCTAACCACCCCAATGCTTATACAAATGGTTTTCGAGAAGGACAACAAAGCGCTCGGAACAGAGAAGCTTATAAACCTCGGAGTGCGGGAGGCGAATTCGCTCGTGGTTTTCAGGATGGTTATTTGAATCTACCTTATGCTGGGCAAGAGAATGTTGTACCTAGAACAATTGTGCAACATACTACTCAGATTTGTGATGATGATGATTACACCGTAGCGCCTTCTCCTGTTTACATCTACAACCCTTATCCCATCTATGTGTCGCCCTATCCTACTTATGGCATCAACTTCGGATTTGGAAGAGGCTTCCACTTCGGATTTGGAGGAGGGTTTCACGGATGGGGTCACCATCGAAGATGGTAGGGGTTGGAGAACTTCGTCAAAGAAAGTTTCTGGGCTGAAGGATACTTTGTATTCACCCTCGGAAGTGAGGAAGGAAAAATTCGAGAGTATATCTATCTGAAATCAGAAAAAAGAAGATATTCGGATAGATTAGATGAAAGTATGAAATAATAACCGCCTTGGGCGGTATAGCATAGCGTCATAAACCTCTGCCTTTGCCCGGAGGTACTTAATTTAAAGTAAGTTCGATGAACCTCCCTCTCCCACAGGGAAAGGGAGGAGCAACGAGAAATTAGGGTTTTGGCTCCCCTCTCCCAAGCAATTCTCTTTTTCTATGTTGATTGGCAAGAAAGGCGTAAGGCTTAATACCTTACCGCATAAAAGTTGAATTATTTAGATGAGATTAGTCAATGAGTTGTGGGGTGGGAATTTGCGTATCGATATCTGCTTGGGAAAAATTAGGGAGTAACCAGGTACTCTCACCCGCCTTGAATACTTTGGCAGGTTCAACATTCAATTCAATTGCACCAGTGGCTGGATTGGTTCTAGCAAGAGACTGTGTACCATCGACAAACTTAACGGCGATGGGTTCAGTCAGTTGTTGTAGTTGAGCATTTGGGCCTAAAACCACTTGAGAACCTGCGGGTAAGTAAATGCCATCGCAATCCCAATCATCATCGGTGATTGTTCCTGCGCCCAGAAAGTAGAGTTGGGTTGGAATTTTTTTTGGTTTATTGGCATAGACTGCCAAAGTCTTTCCAGTTTCATTGCGACACTGTGCCCGCTTTCTAGCTGTTTCTATGACATATTTTTGAAGCTGCAATTGTGCCAGTCGCTGCTGGAACTGCTCAGGTGTATAACCAGCTTGCTCAGGTGTATTTTTTACAGTTAGAAGTTGATTGAGCGCCTGAGTTACCTCAGCATAGTCAGCCCCTTTAGTGAAATCCTTGCCTGCCCAAGAGGGTTGAGCAATTAGCAGGTTCACCATCAATACGAGAGCGACAAGAACAATTTTGAGAAACTGCATCTATTTCTCCTTTGTTTGAAATTAGTATTCAGTACCACTGAAACTTTACCAGATTTCAAATCCTTGAAAATTTCGATCGCGATCGCACCACATACCCATAAGATTAATTGATAGCCCTACAAGCTCTTCTCAATATCCATTAAAAGTTGGTAACAGCTAACTAGTAACTGATGGCTGATGTCAAACTCTTAACTGGGTGACGGCGATATTACCAGAAAAGCATACATCTACATCGCTGCCAGGAGTGCGATCGCGTTTGCCATATTCTCCTACATAATAAAAGTTATCGCCTTCAATTCGATAGTTCACGGGCAAAGGTTTGGTACAGGCTTGGCAAAATACCATCTCAGGATGTGGTTCTCCTGGTTGCAGATGCGGTAGATTCACATTCCAGAAGCTTCCTGGTTCTAAGGGACGCTTGAGTAAATCCGCTAAAACTTCAGCTGTGAATTTGGCAGCCAGATCCCAATCAAAATTCTGCTTGGCTTTGCGATACTGAGATATGGCAATTCCGGGAATACCGTGCATCGCGGCTTCTCGCACGGCGGCAACTGTGCCAGAAATATAGGCATCGACTCCCAAATTTCCCCCAGCGTTGATACCCGAAAGTACAAAATTGACATCTGCGGGAATTTGTGTTAATGCAATTCTCACACAATCAGCGGGAGTACCTGCGATCGCATACTCAGTCTCAGAACGCCGCTGGAGGTTGATAGCACGAGTGGTAGTAACTTGATGTCCACAGCCAGACTGATGATCGGCAGGAGCAGCAATAATAGAATTTTTGCCGTTTACAGCTTTGAGCAGCGCTTGGATACCAGGGGCATCAATGCCATCGTCGTTAGTTAAAAGTATAGTCATGTATATATGATATTGATTTAGCTAAAAATATCAGAAAAATGCAGATATCAACCATCATATAGACATCTATATAAACTAAATATGCATTGTCTAGAACCCCTGTAGAGAGGTAGCAGGATAACGTCTTGGCATTCTTTTTCACTCAGATATCTAATGAGTACGTCAAAAAAAGTTACTTGCAGATATGAAAAAATATGGCGTTGTTGAACCAAAATATGAATCATGCGATATGATTCCTAGATGGTTTGCAAATTCCGCCCTCAGCATTTGGGTTAATTCCCAAAATGGGCGGTATTTCTTGTGACTAGTAAGGGGTTTAGCGTCAGGTTAATGCTTGCAACCGCCCTCAGAACAAGTTTGTGTAATCAAAAATCCCGTACAATATACATATTTGCTGGGAATATCAGAAATTTTACACTGAAGAAAATCGGGAACGAGGTGATTTTTGCAGTGGTTCTGTAGTATTTTTGGTGCAAGTCTGTCTTAGGGATCACACGATGAAACAGCTCCTCAAACAAGTTTTTAGCAGTCAAAAACACCTCATTTGGCTAATTCTACCTTTGGTGACAGTTATTTTCGCAGCCTCGCTGTTTGCCACACCTGCTTCAGCCACAGGTGTGTATCAAATACCCAGCCTGACAGCAGGGAATGACACCTGGGTTTTGGATCAAGGTGAAGTCATCA
Source organism: Nostoc sp. (assembly GCF_036917375.1). Taxonomy (GTDB): domain Bacteria; phylum Cyanobacteriota; class Cyanobacteriia; order Cyanobacteriales; family Nostocaceae; genus Nostoc. Next base: position 11,406 of record NZ_JBALDN010000065.1, on the reverse strand, counting down.
GCCGTCTGAATGAAGGCAAGATTAGCAGCGCTTTTAAGGATTTGGCAAAGCAAACAGATAAGGAAGTCAGAATTGTTACTGTTCGCCGCCTTGACTACGGTGAAACACCAGAAAGCTTTACTAAAGAACTGTTTGAAAAATGGTTTCCGACAAAAGCAGCCCAAGCTAATCAAACTTTATTGGTTCTTGATACAGTTACCAATGGTACCGCCATTATTACTGGGGATGAAGTCAAGCCAATGCTTACTGACTCTATTGCCGAGAGTGTAGCGACTGAAACAGTAAGTGTGCCGTTACGCAATGGTGACAAATATAATCAGGCATTTCTCGATGCCAGCGATCGCCTTGTCGCCGTACTCTCTGGCAAAGCCGATCCAGGGCCACCCCAAATAACTGACAATGTGCAGGTTGGAGGCACTTTCAAGAAAGCAGAAGAAACCAACCAAGGTAACGCTACTGCTTGGGTAGTAGGGTTGTTAATTGCTGCCACCGTTATCCCAATGGCAACTTACTATATCTATCAGATTAATCAGCCCTCTTCTAATGGGTAATGCAGAGTTGGGAGTTGGGAGTTGGGAGTTGGGAGTTAGGAGTTATGAATTTTTAACTCTTAACTTTTAACTCCTCACTCCTAACTTTAATCTTGAACATACTCTTGTCCTGTAACTAAAGCTACCTCAGCCCGGACAAATTCTCGACCTAAATAAGCTGCATGATCTAATAGAGTTACAGGAGAAGGCTGAGTTTCTTCAAAAATTTTCACGCAAAGTTCTTTTGCCGTTCTGGCGCTAAAAACTGTTGTATGAGTTCGTTCTACCTTTTCTCGTGCTGGAATTACCTTTCCCGTTTCGGGATCGACAGCTAAACCGCGATCGTCAATCACATTTGTAAAATGCTTGGCATAAATTAACCCCGCGTCTCGATCCAAGTAAATAATGAAATATCCACCGGGATCGAGGTCAATATGACGCTGGGAAAGTTTATCATCAATCGCGGCTAAATCTTCAACTATTAAATCCATAAGCATTATAAAAAGAAATTTTCTTTCTTCAGGGTTATTACACTCTATATCAAGTGTAATTCCTATCTTCCTTAGTCTTCTTCATATCTTTAATATTTCTGTGAATACTTTTACTTAAAAATGCCATAAATTATACTGAAAATCTACAAGTACGCAATAAGCTTATTGCGTAATTTTGCTGTGTAAATTGTTATAAAAAAAAACTATATACTTGCCTTTGAATGAAATTAAAAAGCCCTGTTAAAGGCTTACTTACTTCAGCTTATAATCATGAATTACATCCCAAAAATAGCGCTATTCATCGGGGTAGGAGCTACAGTTACTATGACTCCATTTGCTGTTCAAGCTCAAACCTGCGCTAATTCCAGCCAAACACCATTGACTAAAAGCAGACTCGATCAAATTGCTACCAATCAAGGTATACCACTATCTGAAGTTGGAGTAAAATTTGAACGGTTTGCACTGAGTACACTTAAACCAGGTAATCCAATTCCTCAAAACGGAAGAAAATTTAAATCCTCGCTAAGGGAAAACAAAGTAGGCATAGGTAATGTACAACCAGATGGGGTAGTTCCACTTCCAGTTATTACGACATTTCCTCCATTTTTCCAAAATTTCGCCGATGCTATCTTTTATGAGGCAAAGGCAGTAAAGGGCACGTTATTGCCTCCAAGCTATCAAGATTATCAAATTCTTGGTTTCCTAGATGTTCTTGGTGGAAATCCTGCACGTGCTGCTGGTGAAAACCCAGCAATTGTTTTCATGACTACATCTGATGTACGTAAAATTAGTAGAAAAACAATTGCTGAAGCTACTAGCAGAGATATAGGAGTTTGGCATTCTATAGCCTGCGAAGTAGCTCCACTGTCTGGTAATCTTCAACTTGGCGAAGCAGCATTAATAAATCCAGGTGTTTATTTCAGAAGTTTTAGGTTCCCAAGAGGTTATGGTGGTCCTGGAACCTTTGGAAGAATTTAGAAGAATCTTAAGCAATGTTGATATATTTTGTCAGAGACGAAGGTATCTCTCTAGAACAGCGTAGAGGAGTAGAAACAATTGATGCGAATATTCTGTTTGTCCTTGTTCGATCATCTGTTGAACCAGTTGCACAAACGTTTAGCAACTTAAAGCAGATGAATATCTGGGTACACAATGCCTATGACCGCGAAATAGACATTCAGAATGAAAGCATCTTTGTTTTTCAGTTACGAGGGCATCCTTGGAGCTTAATTTATAAGCCTCATATATCGTCGATACGAATTTACTTGACAGAAGAAGATGCTCGCAGTATTTCAGAATCACTAGGTACTTCTGCTATTTACTACGCAGCTAGCGATACTTGTGGCACTATTGAATACCAGCTTTACAGTAATGGTATCTCTGTAGAAAAATTGTCCTATGAAGAGGAAGTCGTAATTGAATTTCAGTCTCAGCTTCGCCAAGTTGAAGCCAAGGATATTCAAAGTGCATACGCATTTACAATGAACTTCATCCGCGAGCAGGATGCTTATATCCCCTGTCTAATTGAGGTGGAAGGTTTAAGTGCAGGTCAACGCACAACTTTACGCATTGAGGATTTGATGCTTAATGAAGTGGAACGGATGGATTACTTAGCACAACAATAAACTATAAACTATTAAGATGAAGAGTAATATTCAATGAAATCACGAATAAAACGTCTGTCGCTTATATTTGGCTTATGTTCTGCGATTATTGTCTGCCCTGCAATTCTTGACTCTGTAGCAAAAGCTCAGGAACAATCAGCTTGTCCATCGGGGCAAATCAGAGATTTAAATGGTTTGTGTATTTCAACCAGTCAAGGACAAGAGTCAGAATCTATGGCAAATGCACAAGAATTTTTCCAAAGGGGACGCGAGTTTGATGTCAAAGGTCAGCATCAAGAGGCTCTTGTTGAATACACGCGAGCAATTGAGCTCGATCCTAATTACGTTGAGGCTTATTTTTATCGGGGTAATGCGTTGGCTCTAGAAGGGCAACCACAAAAGGGGATTGAGGATTTACAGAAAGCTGCTGCGATTTTAGAATCTAGAGGACAATTAGAATGGGCGGCGGCAATGCGACAACAAGAAGAAATTATTCAAGAAGGCATTCAAGACGGTGAATTTTGACGAATGGTAGCAAAAATATCGTCTCGATCGCCAACACTATAATTTCACAATTTTGAAAATAAGGAAAATTTGGATCTATTTGCCGAATAAAGCTTAATTATTCGGCAAATTTTGCTATAAAAGTACTTCCTTTTCCTCAAGCATTTTTCTCACTAAATGGCAACTCTGCATTAATTGCCTCAATCTGCTGCTGTTCGAGTTGATTCACTTCCTTAATATAGGGACGGATAATTTGTCCTAAACGATTATTGTAAAATCGGTGCAGACTGTGATTAGGCATAGCGGGGAAACCGCGCCGTTTTTTGTGTCGCCCGCCCGCGCCAGGATCAAAAATTTGGATATTGTTAGCGATCGCCCACTCAATCGGCGCATAATAGCAAGCATCAAAATGTAAGCAATCTATTTCTTGAAAACTTCCCCAATAGCGTCCATAGAGTTTGTCATCTTTAAATAAACAAAAAGACATTCCTAAAGGATGAGAATTATCTTCCTCGCTATATGCAGCAACAAACAAGACTCGATGGCGATAATCGGTGTGTAGCTGCTCAAAAAATCTCCGTGTAAGATACTTGCTACCCCACCAGCCAAACTTATCACAGGTGTCAGCATAGAATTGGTGCATCAAGGGAAACAAAGACTGAGGAATTTCATCGCCACTTAGTGGTTGCAATCGTAAACCTGCTTTCTCCACAGCTTTGCGTTCCCGCTTGATATTGCGCCGTTGATTAGCGTTAAACACCTTCAAGTAATCATCAAAAGTTTTAAAGCCAGCATTTTCCCAGATATAGCTGTGGTGCAGCCAAGTTGTAAAGCCATGCCGTTCCAGCATCGGACGCCATTGGGGATCGACGTAGAGAAAATGACACCCAGAAATCCGATTTTTGGAGCAAAAAGTGTCAATTTCATGCACCATCAGCCCTGTGATTTCATCCTCATCTTCTCCTGGGGCGATTAAGAAGCGATAACCCTCCGCTGGGGTAAATGGTGTCATTCCCAGCAATTTTGGGTAATATTGAACTCCGATGCGATCGGCTAACTCTGCCCATTGGTGATCGAAAACAAATTCACCAGAACTATGTCCTTTAAGATAAAGTGGCGCAGCAGCAATCAGCGTTTTATCTCGCCACAGTGTCAAGTGATTTGGCAACCAACCAGTTTTAGCCGTAACACTCTGGGAAGTTTCGAGATTATTCAGCCATTCCCATTCTAAAAATGGCGTTTTGAGTGGCATTGCCAAAGCATTCCAAGCATTTTGGGGTACTTCAGCAATTTTGTTCGTCCAAACGACAGAATAGCGAGGCTTAAGTTGTTCCACCATCTTAGAGGAGTAGGGAGTAGGGAGCGGGGGACAAGGGGGACAAGGGGGACAAGGGGGACAAGGGGGACAAGGGGGACAAGGGGGAATTATTGAACAAGTCTCTCCCTTGTCTCCCCCCTCTTCCTTGTCTACCTTGTCTCTTCTCCATGCCCAATGCCCAATGCCCAATGCCCAATAAATAACTTAACTTAGCGTAATCTAATCTGCTGGTCGTTGCAGGCGATAGTGTAAAAACACTTCTTGCTCAACTGTCTGAACTTCTATAAGTTGTAACTTGGGAGCCAAATTGGGTAAAAATCCTTTCCCTTCGACGGGTGTGGGTGCAGTATTACCACCTAAAATCAGCGGACAGACAGTTAGCCATAATTCATCAATTAAATCTAGTTCCAGCAAGGAAGCTACTAATTCTCCTCCACCCAAGACCGCCAAGCGTGTTATATGTAGAGTGGCTAGTTGCTTTAAGGCTGCGAGAATGTCAATTTCTCGTGTTGGTGTTTCAAAAACCAGAATCTTCTCAAATTCTGGAGGGTACTCTTGTACTCCGATTCCCAGAGTTGAGTGAAGCGTCTGTAAGCGTTCTTTCCACAAAAATTCTCCTGCTGTTGTAGTGAGTAGCCAGCGTCTTACTGGTTGCTTAAAAAAGTGAATTTCCGGATTAAGGTTTGCAGAGTTTGTAATCACTATATGAACTGGTTGCTGAGGCTTCCCTCCTTGCGCCCGGAGTTGCACTAGAGTTGGATCGGTTACAGTAAGTGTTGTTCCATAAGCATCCAGAGTCCTAGCACCGAACAAAACGGCATCAGAGGCAGCAATTTGTTTTTCTAAGTGCGCTTTATCAACCCTTGAACCAAACCGAGCAGGCGATCGCTTAAAATCTGCTATCTTGCCATCTGCACTCATTGCTAAAACAACTGTAGTATGAGGACGATGTTGCAACATTAAATTGATTTGATAGTTTTAATATTTACTTTAGTCGTGTGTAGATTTTCCAAAAAACCATACCTGCAAGCTACTGTTTTATCATTTAACCACTGTATTGATATGCAACACAAATCGCTTCTACATCTAGCATATACGAGTTTTGGTATACCACGTTTCTTTTTGAATTATAGCAATTTGTTATTTTTAAACATTGAAAATAAAATTCTGATAATTTAATAAAATGTCTCATCTAGCTGGTTTAATTGCATATCTTTGGTGTTGTAGATTGCAGGTGCAAAGTGAGACACTTGATGACTAATTCCCGCCAATCTTCCTTCCGTCGAATTTTAGTAACGAGAATATTGCTGCTGTTTGTTCCAGTTTTACTTGTAGGGGAAATTGTTGCCTTGAATAAGGCACGTACTAGTATATTGAGAACTGCACGGCAAAATTTAACCGAAAGCGCCATCAGCAAAGGGGAGAGAATTGGTGATGCGATCGCAATCTTAAAAGCTAATTTGCAGAGTGTAAGCAAAACAACGGTGATTCCGTCGGGTTCGCCTATACAAGAGCAAGAATTTCTCACGCAGTTAAGGCATCAACTTCCAGCCAGTATTGAGTGCATCCAACTAACAAATCTCCAAAACCACAAGATAATTGCCAGTAGCTGCGGGGATCGAGAAATTGGAGAATTAAGATTACCTTTGCCTAGTGATGGAATTGATGTTAAAGCAATCTTTCCACCAAAGGCAGGAACGACTGGAAAAAGAAATCCACAAAATCAACTGCAAGTAGTTTTATCTGCACCAGTTTCCGATAGCCGAAAAAATTCAGTTTACAGTTTAAGTATTCAGTCTGCACTGTACCAACAAACCAGAAATCCGCCGGGATCGCTCACGGGCGCTATGGTAGTGATTGCTGAAGATGGCACAATTTTGGCACACCCGTTCACCGATTGGGTAGGAACTAATATTAATCAGCACCCTCATGCTTCCCAAATCAAAAGCATAATTGAAAATGCAATTACGGGAAAAAACGATTCGATAAGTTTGTCTTTTAGACAGGGAGAAGAATTAGTCGCTGGCTATACAGTTATTGCAAATCCACTTACTCAACAGCAACAGCAAAAATGGATAGTTTTAGCTGTTAGTAGTGTCGATAATGCGCTGTTTGGTTTAGAAGAAATCAAATTAATTCTTATCGTTCTGACAGTTGGTTTGATTGGCGCAAGTTTGTTAGCATCCCTATATTTAGCCCCTTACTTGGCCCGTCCTGTAGAAGAATTGCGAGACTATGCTCTCAATATTCACTCTCACCATGCCGCACAACCAGTTCCGCACAATTTTCAAATTCGAGAATTCAATCAACTGGCCCAAGCATTAGACCAAATGGTAGAACGGCTGAAAGCTGGATCGGAAGAATTAGAAATAGCTTGGAAAGAAGCAAAAAGCGCTAACCAAATTAAAAGCCAGTTTTTGGCTACGACTTCCCATGAATTGAGAAACCCATTAAATATTATTATTAACTGTATTCGCCTGGTTGAAGAAGGCTTATGTGATGACCGAGAAGAAGAAATGGAGTTTCTTAAACGTGCCGATGAAACAACGATTCACTTGTTAGGTATTATTAATGATTTACTCGACATTTCTAAAATCGAAGCAGGTAAGCTTTCAGTTGTTTCCACGCCTATTGACCTTCGACAACTATTATTAGAAGTGATTAATTTACAATCAGTTAATGTCCAACAAAAGGGCTTGCAATTGAAATGTGAATTAGCTTCCAAAGTGATACCAATTAAGGCAGACGCGGGAAAACTGAAGCAAGTGCTGATTAATGTTATCGGCAACGCCACCAAGTTCACCGACACCGGAAGCATCACCATTGCTACAGAAATTCAATCTAGTAATGGTAAATCTCAGGTGGTAGTAGCTGTCAAAGATACAGGTATAGGCATTGATCCGACTCAACAGCACAAACTATTTCGCCCCTTTGTAATGGTGAATGGCACTACAACACGTCAGTTTGAAGGTACTGGACTGGGACTAGCGATTTCACGAAACTTAATTGAACTCATGGGAGGTAGCATTACTCTTGAGAGTGCGGGGCTTCATCAAGGTACGACACTAAAAATTACCTTACCTTTGATTGATATCTCGCTGTTAGCTGTTCCAAACAAAGAAGCAAATATTGGGGATTTAGGATTCTCCTCTGGAAATGAGCCAGTAAAGGCAAGCCGCTATCCCAGCCTACAGGAGTCTGGAGGAAGTCCGTCTTTGGGGATCAACAAGTCTGTAAAAGTAGAGGTAGAGAAACAAAAACTCCCGAAGTCCCAGTTGCTCTTTGGAAATGAGATTTGCGAGATTCGTCTTTCGCCGCTGCAAACTATCTTGGTAAGTCTTCCAAAAGGAGGAGTTTGTGCAAATGGGACTTTTAAGAAGTAATTGAGTCAAAAGTCCATTTATCAGATGTAGCACTGCTAGCAACTAGTAAATATAGCTCCAAACCATATTCTCTGGCTAATTGAGCGAGAATGCGATGCCTACGGCGGGCTGCGCCTACGCTTACCAACACCTAAGGAATTACCGCAAAATTCTATTTTTGACGATCGCTTCACCCCACATTATTCATCAACGCGATCGCTATGCTTTTGACGATGATTTAGAAGCGTTACTAAATAACCAAGATAAAAGATTTGCAACTGTAGCAGCCCCAAAAGAGAACAGCGCAATAATTGCATCACGAGGTAAAACGCCATCCAACCAGCTACCCTGTATTCTGGAAACTGGAAAATCTGGATCTAGACCGATTTGAATCTCTTTAGTTTTCCCAAAAAAGCGGGCTTCTATACCTTTTTTAGGGACAATTTGCAGATGGCGTATTTCTTGAATGTTTAGAGGAATCTTAGGGTCTTCTCCCATAAGAAACTGATTTTGTTTAATATCTCGTTCCTGTTCTGCCATGCGGATTTTACCTTCCACAATAGTAGAAATTTTTAAATCGTCTCTGACATCTTTACCAGTTCTATCTACATCTATAAATTGTAGATTTTCGGTTTTTATCTTTCCTCTAAACCATTGTTCTGATTCATATTTGGGAGTTTTAGCTACAGTAATATCAATACTGGTTTTTTGCATTATCTCTAAGTTAATTTTTTTATTATTTGGGTTGACAATAAACTCTAATGGTACTTGGGTGTCTGGCTGATTTGGTAATTTAAAATCTAGTAATTCGTAACCTTCTAGTATAACTTTGATTGGTTGTTCACCTAAATCTAGGTCTAACGTATTTGGGTTAATTTTTTGGTTTAAATTAGAGTTAGGTTGCAGAGAAAAAGCTAGTTGATTACGATAAAAGTCATAACTGAGTCCAGTTACTTTTGTATTTGGTTGTAGCCGTAGTTCATCAAGGCTGATTTCACTGGTATCTTGAGGATTAGCCGACGCCATAATCCATCTACTCTCGCCGTCTTTAAGTTGAATTTTTAAAGAGTTTAATTTATTAATTTCTGGCCAAGTTTCACTTTGAAAATTTCCTGTGAAAGTTATGGTTTGTCTGCCTTGATTTTCAAGTTTATTGATGCCGCCAATATTTTGAAGAAAGAGTTTGGAATCTTCTCCGTTATAGACAAAACTCATTTCTTGAGCAATGATATTACCTTCAAATATATGAGTGCCTGGTACAATAGCGGCAAAGGTGAGGAAAGTAAAAAATAAAAGTAACAGTAGTACCAAAAATGAATTTTGATGGTTTGAAATTGCCCGTAGTAAGCGCTTTAGCCCGGAAATACTGATTACAAACAAAGCAGTTAAATTTCTTTTTAGAAAATTTAACCATTGGCGAATCTTGATAAAGTTGGGAAAATTTTGTTTGGCTTTTTGCCGAGATGCCATGATTTATTTTAACCAATTTGGGTTATGTTCAAATACAATTCGCCTTTCGATGCGCTCGCTAGGTTCATCTCTTCGGTCAATATTAGCAACATAGTGCAGTTCATAGCGCCCAGATGGGGCATTGCGACCATCCCAGGTAAAAATAGTTTCGCCCTTTTTCGGGTTGGGACGGGAAGTGCTATAGATTGCTGGTTGACCTTTGGAGAGGATTTCAAAGTTGGTAAATCTCACTCTGTCTTGGGAATAAAAGACAAATTCATACTTACCCGAAGTTTGCCCTAGAATGACTGGAACATACACAGGCTGGGAATCAAGGTTATAGGATGCCACAGCGCGAAGGCTGTTAGCTGGTATTTTTGCTTGCCTGAGAACGTAAGTATCCCAGCTAAAGCTGAAACGCGAACCATTATTAGACAATAACAAGTCATCCATTTGATAGTGATAATTATCTCCCAAAGATTTCACTATTACTTGAGGATTTTTACCACCACTGATGCGGGGAATTTGCACCGTGAGGGTTTTGCCAAAACTGGTTAAGTTTCTGGTAGCAATGGAAATCAGGCTCAAGCTATTGCCGCTTAATTGTTCTTCTTTGATGCCTTCACATCGATTGGGTGGTTTGCGCTGGATATAATCGGTAGATTTAGGGTTCCCTTCTGGGCAAGCAGCAGCAGGAAGATGGCTGATGCTGAGAATTAATAGGCTGGTAAGAATAATTTTATAATTCATAGTTTGTTTAAGGAATGCTCCAGGTAAGCAGTTGTTTTTGAATCTCAGACATAGGATAAGCCAAATCCCGGTCTTCGCCTTTTTTTGCAAAGACGATACCTAAAAGTTGATTTTGTGAATTAATTACCGGACTGCCAGAATAACCAGGTTTGAGTGCAGCTTGAGATATTTCTAATCGCTGGTTTTGATAGTTGATTTGTCCTGATTGCATAGACCAAGATTTATCTTCACCTCTTTGGGCAGAATGACCGATAATCCGAATGGGCATTTTCGGGGCGATCGCAGTTGAGGAGATAGATAAAGGCTGGATATCTTCTGGCAGTTTACCAATAACTTCCAAAACGGCTAAATCGAGTTGTTCTTCAGAGGTCATTTTGAACAGCTTGGCATCTCGCCGCATTCGCACTCGGTTGGATGGCGGTGAACTGAAAAATTCTACTTGGATATTTTTACCTTGTTCATTGCCATCAAAAATTACATGACGATTAGTAAGGATTAATGTGCGATCGCCTTCTCGTTTAATTATTACACCAGTGCCGATCTCTGTTCCTTGGCGATCGCTGTTCAAAAACTCCGCAGTGATGAGAACTACAGAACGTTTTATGGATACAGTTGGATCATTCTTAGGCAGCCATTGGCGATCGTCTTCTATGCCTTTGGCTAGGTTATTCTCTTGTTCTTTCAATAAGCGCCTTGCTTCTCTATTGTTGTTACTGGCATATATAAAATTGGGGTCAAGTTCTTCTGACTTGTCAAAGTGTTTTATGGCTTCTTTAAGTTTTCCTTGCTCTTGGAATGTAAAACCTAAATTATTGTGAGCGAGAGTGTGAGCGCTGGCTGGAGTTCCAGAATTATCTTCTGGTAATGTTAGGGCTTTTTGGTAAGCAACGATAGCGGCATCTAATTTTCTCTGGAGTCTCAGTACAATACCCAGATTGTTGTAAACAGAGGCATAGCTGGGGTTGAGTTGAATTGCTTTTTGGAAGGCGGCAACTGCTGCATCTAACTTATTCTGGTCACTCAGGGCAATACCGAGATTGGTGTAAGCATCAGTATAGTTGGGGTTGAGTTGAATCGCTTTTTGGAAGACGGCAACTGCTGCATCTAATTTCTTCTGCTCTTTTAGGGCATTGCCAAGATTGTAATAAGCATCAGCATCGTTGGGGTTGAGTTGAATTGCTTTTTGGAAGGCGGCAACTGCTGCATCTAATTTCTTCTGCTCTTTTAGGGCATTGCCAAGATTGTAGTAAGCATTAGCATAGTTAGGGTTGAGTTGAATTGCTTTTTGGAAGGCGGCAACTGCTGCATCTAATTTCTTCTGCTCTTTTAGGGCATTGCCGAGATTGTTGTAAGCATAAGCATCGTTAGGGTTGAGTTGAATCGCTTTTTGGTAGGCGG
>NZ_JBALDN010000064.1:0-3222 GCF_036917375.1 Nostoc sp. | reverse complement strand
AGCAAATGACTTGCTTGAGCCGTGTACTTGGAAACTTGTAAGCACGGTTCTTAGGGGGGAAAGGGGCAGAAATGCCCCTGCCCTACCCGACAATATAAGATAAGAGTTAAAACCAATCAGTTTATGAAATGATTGGCTAGTTTTTATCCTGCTTTTGAGGTAATTCTCATTTCACACCCATCCACGACCAAGAGGTTTGGGCTGGGTTGAATGTTTATAATCAATGCCGACCCTTTAATTCCCATCCCCCTTGATTCAGTTCTATAACCTGCCATGCTAAAACTTTTGTTGGGCGACCCCAACGCTCGTAAGCTTAAAAAATACCAACCTTCTGTTACTGAAATTAACCTTTTAGAGGAAGAAATTAAGGTTCTTTCCGATGATGAGTTAAAAGGGAAAACCGTCGAATTTAAACAACGGCTCGCTAAAGGCGAAACCCTAGATGACATATTGCCAGAAGCTTACGCCGTTGTTCGGGAAGCAGCACGGCGAGTATTAGGCTTGCGGCATTTTGATGTCCAACTCCTTGGTGGTATTATTTTGCACGTGGGGCAAATTGCCGAGATGAAAACTGGTGAAGGTAAAACACTAGTCGCCACCTTGCCAAGTTACTTAAATGCTCTTACTGGTAAAGGTGTACACGTCATCACCGTAAACGATTACCTAGCTCGTCGGGATGCTGAATGGATGGGACAGGTGCATCGGTTCTTGGGGCTGAGTGTGGGGCTAATTCAGTCAAGCATGACTCCTAACGAACGCCAGAAAAACTACGACTGCGATATCACTTATGTTACCAACAGCGAGGTCGGCTTCGACTATCTGCGGGATAACATGGCGACATCAATGGCAGATGTGGTACAACGCCCGTTTAATTATTGCGTAATTGACGAGGTGGACTCGATTTTAGTTGATGAAGCGCGGACACCACTGATTATTTCTGGGCAGGTGGAAAGACCTACAGAAAAATATCTGCAAGCCGCTGAAATAGCATTCACACTCAAAAAAGACGAGCATTACGATGTGGATGAAAAAGCTCGCAACGTGCTATTGACAGATGAAGGGTTTGCGGAATCGGAAAATCTTTTAGGAGTCACAGATTTATTTGACCCAGAAGATCCTTGGGCGCACTTCATTTTCAATGCAATTAAAGCCAAGGAACTTTTTCTCAAAGATGTAAATTACATCGTCCGCAATGGTGAAGTAGTAATTGTAGATGAATTTACTGGTCGGGTGCTAGCCGGACGGCGTTGGAGTGATGGATTGCACCAGGCGATTGAAGCGAAAGAACGCGTAGAGATTCAGCCAGAAACTCAAACTCTCGCGACAATTACTTACCAAAATATGTTCTTGCTGTATCCAAAACTCGGTGGAATGACAGGAACGGCAAAAACCGAAGAACCAGAATTTGAAAAAATTTACAAACTTGAAGTTGCGGTAATTCCCACCAACCGCGATCGCAGACGCGAAGATTTATCTGATATGGTGTTCAAGACAGAAGCAGGTAAGTGGGGGGCGATCGCTAGAGAATGTGCTGAAATGCACCAACTCGGCAGACCTGTATTAGTAGGAACCACTAGTGTAGAAAAATCTGAACTTCTAAGTAGGCTGCTGAAGGAATTGGCAATTCCTCACGAATTACTTAACGCTCGACCGGAAAACGTTGAACGTGAAGCGGAAATCGTCGCCCAAGCTGGACGAAAAGGTGCTGTTACTATTGCTACCAACATGGCTGGTAGAGGTACAGACATCATCCTGGGTGGTAATTCCGAATATATGGCACGTCTAAAGCTGCGAGAATACTTTATGCCCCGGATCGTCATGCCAGAAGATGAAGATGCCTTTAGCGTGCAAAGAGCAGCTGGATTGCCTACAGGACATGGTGGTGGTCAAGGCTTTGTCCCTGGAAAGAAAGTCAAAACTTGGCGGGCTTCGCCAGAAATTTTCCCCACCCAGTTGACAAAAGAAACCGAAAAACTGCTCAAAGATGCAGTAGAAATTGCAGTGCGTGAGTATGGTGAACGCAGTTTACCGGAATTAGAAGCTGAAGAAAAGGTAGCTGTAGCCGCAGAGAAAGCGCCTATTGATGACCCTGTAATTCAGAAATTGCGAGAAGCCTACAACCGCGTTAAGCAGGAATACGAACAATTTACTACCCGCGAACATGAGGAAGTAGTGGGTATCGGCGGTTTGCACGTAATTGGTACAGAACGCCACGAATCCCGACGGATTGATAACCAGTTGCGCGGACGTGCAGGAAGACAAGGCGACCCCGGAACCACAAGATTTTTCCTCAGTTTAGAGGATAACCTACTGCGGATTTTTGGTGGCGATCGCGTTGCTGGGTTAATGAATGCCTTCCAAGTGGAAGAAGATATGCCCATCGAATCTGGGATGCTTACCCGCAGTTTGGAAGGCGCACAGAAAAAAGTTGAAACTTACTACTATGACATTCGGAAGCAGGTATTTGAGTATGACGAGGTGATGAATAATCAACGTCGTGCTATTTATGCTGAACGCCGCCGAGTCTTAGAAGGTCAAGACTTGAAAGAACAGGTGATTAAATACGCTGAAAAAACGATGGATGACATCGTTGACTTTTACATTAACGTAGACTTACCCTCGGAAGAGTGGGAGTTAGAGAAGTTGGTTGAGAAAGTCAAAGAATTCGTCTATCTGCTAGCGGATTTGCAAGCTAGTCAATTAGAAGATATCACGGTCAGCGAGATTAAAGCCTTTCTCCACGAACAGGTAAGAATTGCTTACGATCTCAAAGAAGCGCAGATTGACCAAGTTCAACCCGGATTGATGCGCCAAGCGGAACGTTTCTTTATCTTGCAACGCATTGATACTCTCTGGCGGGAACACCTGCAACAAATGGATGCCTTGCGCGAATCGGTGGGATTACGTGGTTATGGGCAAAAAGACCCGCTCATTGAGTATAAGAGCGAGGGCTATGAATTGTTCTTAGATATGATGGTTAACATCCGCCGAGACGTTGTTTACTCATTGTTCATGTTCCAGCCACAGCCGCAACCGGTAGTGCAGGCTTCGTCTGAGATGGTGTAGTAGGGAATATATTACGCAGAGACGCAAAGGCGCAGAGAGTGCTTTTGCGTCTTTGTGTTTTAACTGGAGTTTAGACTAAGTAGGAAAAAATGACCCAGCAGCACTGAGTTGATAAAATACAAGCTTTAAACATGGAAATCTTTAATATTAAGCAGA